>JBCCYY010000007.1:0-97672 GCA_039188575.1 Planctomycetota bacterium
CCCGTTCTCGATCGGCGCGAACCCGTCGAACGAGAACTTCCAGGTGCGCGACCTCTCGCTGCCCAACGACATCGACCACAAGCGGTTTGCCCGCCGGCAGGCGATGCTCGACGCGGTGGACAACCACTTCCGCTCGCTGGAAGAGTCCGATGCGCTGGACGCGATGGACGAGTTCTACAGCCGGGCGTACACGATGATCTCATCGACGAAGGCACGCGAGGCCTTCAACCTCCGGGCCGAGCCCGAGGCGGTGCGCAACAAGTACGGTAAAAACGCGGCAGGGATGCGGATGCTGCTTGCCCGCCGGTTGGCAGAGGCGGGTGTGCGGTTCGTCTCCACGACGCTCGGTGGGTGGGACCACCACCAGAACATCCAGCAGGCGATGCAGTCCAAGGTGCCCGAGCTGGACCAGGCGTACGCGGCGCTGATCAGCGACCTGGACGAGCGCGGCATGCTGGACCGGACGATGGTGATGATGACCACGGAGTTCGGCCGAACGCCAAAGATCAACAACGACAGCGGGCGCGACCACTTCCCGCGCGTGTTCTCGGTGGCGATGGCCGGGGGCGGCTTCAAGCGGGGCATGGTGTACGGCGCATCGGACGCGACCTCGACCGCGGTCGGGGACAAGCCCGTAAGCCACGCCGACCTCGCGACGACGGTCTACAACCAGCTCGGCATCGTCGCGGACAAGGAGCTGATGGCCCCGGGCGATCGGCCGATCGAGATCGTGGACGGCGGCAACGTGCTCAGCGACACGCTCGAGCGTGAGGCGTAGGCGTACATCGTTCTGGGAGCCCCGCCCTCCCGGTTTTTTTTGATGGCTCGTCATGGAAGGACGAATGATGAGGGTTGGCTGGTTTTTAGTTCTTGTCTTCTTGCTTTCGCACAGCGCGGTCGCCGGCTCACCCACCCTGCGTAACGCTTTCCCTGCCGCCGGTCAACGCGGCGAGACCGTGAAGGTCACGCTGCACGGCGAACGGCTGCACGATGTCACCGGCGTCCTGTTCCACACGAAAGGCATCACGGCCGGCGAACTGGAATTCGAGAACAACAAGGTCCACACGGCTTTCACGATCGCGCCGGACGCGCCGCTGGGCGAGCAGCAGCTCCGGCTGGTCACCAAGACCGGCGTCACCGAGATGCTGACCTTCTACGTCGTCGATCGGCCGATCGTAAACGAGCGGCGCGACGAGGCGACCAAGAACAACAAGAGGTTCAAGCAGAGTACGAGCTTTGAGGACCCGCAGCTGATCGAGCTGGGCACGATGGTGCTGGGCCGGACCGAGCCCGAGGACGTGGACTTCTTTGCGGTCACGCTCAAGAAGGGCCAGCCCTTCGCCGCCGAGGTCATCGGCATGCGTTTGGGCCGGGGCTTCACCGACTCGGCGCTGGCGGTGTACGACAACAAGGGGCGGGAGGTCGCGGCCAACGACGACACGCTCCTGCATAAGCAGGACCCGGCGGTATCTTTCATCGCGCCGCACGACGGGCGGTACGTGATCTCGCTCCGCGACTCGGGCTACCTCGGCACGACCAACAATTGGTACCTGCTCAATGTTGACAGCACGATCAGTCCGAAGCTGCCCTACCCGCTCGGTGGGCAGCCCGGCCAGAAGCTGAAGCTGAGCCTGCTCGGCGATGTCCGCGGCAACTTCACGCAGGAGGTCACCCTCCCTGCGCAGCCCAACAACCACTACAACCTTGTCGCGGAGCATGATGGCATGCGCGCGTTGTCGGGCCTGCCCCTGCGTGTCAACGGGCTGCCCAATGTCATGGAGGACATGGCCGCCAAAAACAACACAATGAAGGAAATCGAGCAGGCGCCCGCCCAGCCGGTGCCCGTCGCATTCAACGGCATCATCGAGAGGCAGGGCGATCTCGACTACTACAAAGTCCAACTGAAGAAGGGCCAGCAGGTCCGGTTCCACTGCTTCGCCCGCTCGATGGGCAGCCCGCTGGACTCGGTGATCAACATCTTCAACGGGGCCGACAAGAAGCACATCCAGGGCAACGATGACCAGGGCGGCTCCGACAGCATCCTGGACTTCCGGGCCCCGCAGGACGGCGAGTACCTCGTCCGGGTCAAGGACCACCGTAACCGTGGCGGCGCGGACTTCGTATACCGGCTTGAAGCCGTGGTCACGGGCAGAAGCCTGTCGACCGCGATCACACGATACGACCGCAACCGCCCGCAGAGCAGGCAGGCCATCGCGGTGCCGCAGGGCAACCGCACCGCGGCGCTGGTGACCGTCCGTCGATCGCAGGCACCCGGCGACGCGAAGCCTTCGATCGAGGGCCTGCCCGGCGGTGTGAGCTACCAGGGCCTGGGCCCGGCCGAGCAGGCGAACCTGATGCCCGTCGTGTTCGAGTCGGCGCCCGAAGCGGCGGTCGACGCGGCACTGGTCGACCTTCAAGCCGTGGTCCCGCTCAAAGACAGCAGCGACGAGGTCCGTGGCAGCTTCAGCCAGCAGACACCGCTGGTCGTTGGCAACCCGAACCGGACCGAGTACCACCACACGACGCTCGACACCATCCCCGTCGCGGTCACCGAGCGGATCCCGTTCAAGATCGATGTGATCCAGCCCAAGTCGCCGCTGGTCCACAACGGCAAGAAGAAGCTGCGGGTCCGCCTGCACCGCGATGAGGGCTACACCGAGCAGGTGCGGATGTACATGCTCTACCGCCCGCCGGGGATGGGCGCACCGGGTCAGATCGCGCTGAACAAGTCCGACACGGAGGGCGTGTACGAGATCGACGCGAACACCAGCACGCCGACACGCGACTGGCCGATGGTCATCGTCGGCTACGGCAACCAGCAGGGCGGCGGCGTCTGGGCGTCCAGCCAGCTCTTCAAGGTCAAGGTGGAACCGCCCTTCGTGGCCGGCGGCATCGAGGGCGCGAAGTGCAAGCAGGGCCAGCCGACGGCTCTCACGATCAACCTCGAGCACCCGCGGCAGTGGCAGGGTCAGGGTGAGCTGAAGCTGTTGGGCCTGCCCGCCCACGCGAAGGCCGACCCGATCACGATCAAGCCCGGCCAGGAGCAGGCGGCCTTTAACATCAGCGTCGCGGAGAACACACCGCCAGGCACGCACAAGTCGCTGGTCTGCGAGCTGACAATCACGGTCAACGGCGAACCGGTGATCCACCGGTTCGGGCATGGGGGCAGGCTGCGTGTCGATCGGCCGAACAAGGACAACGCCCAGGCGAACAAGGACTGACCGATGATGGTGCGACGTATGACCAGGATCGCTTGGATTGCTCGGCTGCTGCCCGCCCTGCTGCTGTTTGCCGGCGCGGGTGCCCTGCTCTGGACCAACCTGCCCGCGGATGCGGACCCGGCTCCGACGCCAAGGCCCGCCAAGGCCAACGCCCCGGCTGTGCCGGCCGGGCAGATCGAGGTGTTTCCGAAGCGCATTGAGTTGAGCACGCGCGAGGACGAGCAGGCCATGGTTGTGCGCGTCCGCCGGGCCGACGGCGTCACCGAAGACCTCACCCGCCAGGCGAAGTACTCGATGGCGAACCCGTCGGTCGCGACCGTGAAGCACGGGGTGCTTCGGCCGAGCTCCGACGGCGAAACGCAGCTCATCGTCGAGCACGCCGGCCAACGCGTCACGATCCCTGTCACTGTGAAACACGCGACCAAGGGCCGACCGATCAGCTTCCGGCTCGATGTGCTGCCCGTCTTCGCCAAGGCCGGGTGCAACAGCGGCGGGTGCCACGGCTCGGCCCGCGGGCAGGACGGCTTCGGCCTGTCGCTCTTCGGGTTCGACCCGGTCGGCGACCATCGGCGGATCACCACCGAGCAGCCCGGCCGACGCATCAACCTCGCCGACACCGAGCGGTCGCTCCTGCTCACCAAGTCGATCGGCACCGTGCCACACACCGGCGGCAAGCTCTTCAGCGCAGACCACGCCTTCTACCACACGCTCAAGGGCTGGCTCGACGCCGGCGCGCCGGATGACCCCGAGGACGTCGCCAGCGTCACGGGTATCGAGGTCTTCCCGCAGGACATCGTGCTCGAAGGCGAGGGCGCTCAGCAGCAGATCACCGTCCGGGCGCATTACTCCGATGGCAGCGACCGCGATATCACCGATCTCGCGGTGCTGATGACCAGCAACGAGGCGTCCGCCAAGATCGGCGACGACGGCGTCATCCACGCCGGCCAGCGCGGCGAGGCGTTTGTCATGGCGCGCTTCGACGCGTTCACCGTCGGCACACCCGTCATCGTCGTGCCCAAGGGCTCTGCCAACGGCTACCCCGACACCCTCCCCACCGCCAACTACATCGATCAGCACATCAACACCAAGCTCAAGAAGATGCGCATCGTCCCGGCCGAGGTCTGCGACGACGAGACCTTCGCCCGACGAGTGCACATCGACATCGTCGGCCAGCTGCCCACGATCGAGGTGCTCAACCGGTTCGTCGCTAACGAGGACCCCAATAAGCGCGCCAAGCTGGTGGATCGATTGCTGGATGAAGAGTCGTTCGCGGATATCTGGGCGATGAAGTGGGCCGAGCGTTTGCAGATCCGCAGCAGCGGGAACAACAACGGGATCAGCCAGAAGTCGGCGGTGCTGTATTACGAGTGGCTCCGCGATCAGATTGTTGAAGAACGTCCGATGAATAAGGTCGTCTTCGACCTGCTCGCATCGAGCGGTGGGACGTTCGAGCAGCCGCAGACCAACTATTACGAGCTGGAGCGCAACACCCTGCTGCTCTCCGAGAACGCCGTGCAGACCTTCATTGGTGCCCGCATGCAGTGCGCCCAGTGCCACAACCACCCGTTCGACCGCTGGACGATGGACGACTACTACGGCTTCACCGCGTTCTTCGCGCAGGTCGCCCGCAAGCCTGGCGAGGACCCGCGCGAACGCATCATCTTCAACCGCAACAGCGGCGAAGTGAAGCACCCGCTCGACGGGCGGGAGATGCAGCCGACCTACCTCGGCGGCGACGTGGCGGAGATCCCCAAGGGCACGGACCGCCGCACCGTGCTCGCGCGGTGGATGACCTCGCCGCAGAACAGGCCTTTCAACCAGAACCTCGCCAACTTTGTCTGGGAGCACTTCCTCGGCCGGGGCATCACCCACCCGATCGACGACGTACGCATCTCAAACCCGCCGGTGAACCCCGCGCTGCTGGACGCGTTGGCCGACCGGCTGGTCGAGACAGGCTACGATATCAAGCAGCTGGTACGCGATATCTGTGCCTCGCATACGTACCAGCGGTCGACCCGTGCGAACGAGACAAACGCGACCGACCTGACTAATTTCAGCCGGGCCCACCCCAGGCGGATCCGCGCGGAGGTCTTGCTGGACTGCATCACGCAGGCCACGCAGACGGTGGACGACTTCCGCGGCCTGCCGCCTGGCGCGCGGGCGGTGCAGATTATTGATGGCAACACGAGCACGTACTTCCTGACGACGTTCGGCCGGGCCTCGCGCGAGACGGTGTGCTCCTGCGAGGTCGTCATGGAGCCGAACCTCAGCCAGGCCTTGCACCTGATCAACGGCACGACCACCAACAACAAGATCAAGCAGGGCCGGCTGGTCCGAGACCTTCTCGAAGAGGGCAAGACCCCCGCGCAGGTAATCGACCACCTCTACCGCGTCGCGTTCTCGCGCCAGCCCACGCAGGCGGAGCTCGAGCGGGTGATGAAGCTGGTCGAGGGCAGCGAGAAGCAGAACGAAGCGCTAGAGGACGTGTTCTGGGCGCTGCTGAACAGCAAAGAGTTCATCTTTAACCACTGAGTGAATATCAAGCGTGCCAGAAGCCCACGCCGTGACGGCGTGGGCTTCGAATCAGAGAAGATGTAGAGAAAACATGCGACATATCCCAACGACCATTCTGTCTGCCGGTCTGCTCGCGCTATCTGTCGCGCCTGCCTCCGCGAAGGACGTGATCAACTACCAGGACCACATCCGTCCGATCTTCCAGCAGAGCTGCTTCAACTGCCACAACGCGGACAACGCCAAGGGCGGTGTAGACCTGACCAGCTACCGCGCGACGATGCTCGGGGGCAGCAGCGGCGAGATCATTTTTGCAGACAGCCTGGAGGACTCCGTCCTGCTGGGGGTGATGGACCACTCGATGGAGCCGAAGATGCCGCCCAGGGGCGACAAGGTCGCGGAGCCGAAGCTCGAGCTGATCCGCCAGTGGATCAAGCAGGGCCTGCGCGAGTCGGCGACCAGCTCGGCGAAGAAGAAGGACAAGCCGCGCATGGACCTGTCGGTCGGCCAGGCCGCGGTCGGTCGGCCCGCCGGCCCGCCGATCATGCCCGAGGACCTGCCGCTGGGCCCGATCCACCACACGCCCCGGGCCGGCGCGATCAGCGATGTGGCTGGCCACCCCTGGTCGCCGATCGTCGCGACGACCGGGCAGCGGCAGGTCCTCGTCCACCACACTCAGACGGGCGAGCTATTAGGCATCATCCCGTTCGCGTACGGCCAGCCCCAGACCGTTCGGTTCAGCTGGAACGGCGGCCTGCTCATGGTCGGTGGCGGCGTCGCGGGAGCGAGCGGCACCGTCGTGCTCTACGACCTGAAGACCGGCGACGAGGTCGCACGCATCGGCGATGAGGTGGACGAGGTCCTCGCGGCCGACATCGACGCGTCGCAGCGCTTTGTCGCGCTAGGGGGCCCAAGCAAACGCGTGAAGGGGTTCGATGTCGCCACCGGCGAGCTGCTCTACAACCTCGATAAGCACACCGAGTGGGTCACCGCCCTCGCATTCAGCCCGACCGGCGAGTATCTCGCCAGCGGCGACCGCAACGGCGGGCTGCACGTCTGGGAGGCCGACACCGGCCTGCATGTCTACCGCCTCGACGGCCACGGCAAATCCGTCACCGCGCTGAGTTGGCGCTACGACGGCAAGGTGCTCGCTTCCTCGGGCGAGGACGGCCAGGCCCGCCTATGGGAGATGAAGGACGGCAAGCAGGTCAAGAACTGGAACGCGCACGGCGGCGGCGCGATGTCGATCGCCTTCGCCGAGGACGGCCGGCTGGTCACGACCGGCCGGGACCAGGTGCTCCGCGTCTGGGACGGCAGCGGCGCGAAGAAGTTCGAGAATAAAGCGCTCACGTCGATCGGCCTCAGCGCATCATTCGATACCGCCTCCAACACCGTCGTCGCGGGCGATCTGACGGGCAGGCTCGTCCGGTGGTCGCTCGAAGGCGACGCGAAGCAGGTCGCCGAGTGGTCGAGCAACCCCCTGCCGGTGAAGCAGGCGGTCGCGGCGAGTGTCGAGCGTGTCAGCGCGACAGCGGATGCGCTTAAGCAGGCCCAGGCGGCACGCACGCGGCGTGACACCGAGTTGAAGCAGGCCCAACAGGCGCTCGCCGAGGTGGACCAGCACCTCAAGCAGCTGCAGCAGTTCGTCAAGGCCAACGGCGACACGCCGAAGACCGAACAGGCCCGCCAGGACGCTTACAAGAATCGCGACCAAGCAAACGCCGCGCTGCGTGACGCAAGGAACAGGCACGGCCAGGCCTCGAACCAACTCAAAGCCAAGGTCGGCGAGTCCAACCGCGCCCGGCAGAACCACGACCGCGCGGTGCAGGACCTTGAGAAGAAGACGGCCGAGCTGAATAAATACACCGCCCAGGCCAACGAGGCGAAGCAGCAGGCCGACACCCTTAAGGCCCAGCTCGAAGCCAAGCAGGCCGAAGCCGCGGCAGCCAAGACCCAGGCCGAGCAGACCAAGCAGCAGGCGGACCAGGCCAAGCGTGACGCCGACGCCGCCAAGGGCGAAGCGGCCAAGGCCAAGCAGCAAGCCGACCAGGCCAAGCGTCAATCGGACCAGAACCCGGACGACCAAGCGCTCAAAGACAAAGCGGATGAGCTCGCCCAACAGGCGAAGGAGCTTGTCGCCAAGGCTGAAGACCTCAAAAAGAAAGCCGACGCTCTGGCGAAGCAGGCCGCGGATCAGCACAAGCGTGCACAGGACCTGTCACGGGCAGCTTCCGATTTGGATCGAAAGACACAGGCACAGGTGCGCAAGGCTGGGGACCTAAAGAAGCGCACGGATCAGCTCCGTGTGGAGCAGGAGCAGAAGACCACCCAGCGCGACAAGCGTGCGTCCGAGCGATCGGCCGCCGAGGAAAAGGTCGAGGCCGCAAAGAAAGACGAGTCGGCCAAGCGTTTGGCGATGGACCAGGCCCAGGAGATGGCGACCGAGCGGACCCGCGAGGTGGACGAAGCGACCAAGGACCACAACGCGGCACGTCAAAAACTGGACGAGGCCCGCCGAGGCGTCCGCCCGGCCGAGGACAGGCTCAAGAAGGCGACCGAAGCAGAGGCCAAGGCAAAAGCCGTCGCTGCGGAATCGGTCACAAAGGTTGGGCTTGCCGAGCAAGACCTGGCCCAAGCCCAGCGCGAGACCGCGAAGTGGCGTGCAGCGGAGGTCCGGCTGAAGATCGATGCGCTCAAGAAGGAGCTTGATCAGATGCTTGCCGTCGCAGAAACAGGCTCGGACAAGATCAAGAGCAAACAGGCCGAGATCGACGCCCTGGTGCCGGTATATGAGAAACTCCGCCAAGAAGCCGGTTTCTGAGGCAATAAACGGCCTTTTCCTCGATCCTGAAAGGCCGATGCAATCAGCCAAATGGTTGATGCGTTGGAGTGGGATGAAGCCGATCCAGCCCCCAGCGCGATCTGACCGCCGCCCCGCCGGACGGCGTGGGTTTACGCTTGTGGAGCTCCTCGTGGTGATCTCGATCATCGGGCTGCTCATCGGGATCGTGGTCCCGGTGGTCTCGAAGGCACGCGGCGCTGCGGAGAAGGTGACCTGCAGCTCGTGCCTCCGCCAGATCGGGCTGGTGATCGAGTCGTACACGATTGAGCACAAGGAGAAGTACCCGGTCGCAAAGTACATGCCCGACCCGTTCGTCTCGACCTCGACGAACCCACCGATCACCGAGGTGCTGGACGGCTATATCGATCTCGACTCCGAGGAGGCCAAGGTCTATAAGTGCCCGGACGACGACCAGGTCTACGACCTCGCGGGCATCAGCTACGAGTACAACTTCTCATTGAACGGCAAGACGCTTGAGGAGTTCCTCAACAGCGGCCGGCTCAGGCGGATGAACGTCGACGCGAGCAAGATGATGGTGATGCGGGATTTCGACAACGGCGAGTTCTTGCTGAACGACGGGTCCACCATCAGCGTGCCGATGCGGCACATCGGCCGCAATATCCTCTTTGCCGACGGCCACGTCGGGAAGCTAGAGTTTTAACCATGAGCAGCCTGAAAGAACACCCCAAGGCCCTGGCGTTTGTTGTCTTCGCGGCGGTCGTGCTGAGTTCCGGCATGGCGTACACGTACTGGCCGGCGGGCACGCCCCCGATGCCGGAGACGATGGAGGACGTGCCGGCCTTGCTGGAATCCGAGGCGTACAAGAATTTGTCGCCCGAGCTCCGACGGGAGTATGTCATGCGCGTGCAGCAGCTGATGAAGTCGGCGGACCGTGAGCAGCGGCGGGAAGTCATGAGCAACGACGCGTCGCGCGACGCGATGCGGGACATGTTCAAGCAGATGATGGTCGATCGGGCGAAGCAGTTCGCGCTGGCGGACGAGGCGACGCGCCGGCAGATGATCACCGAGGACCGCGCCCGCATGGAGCAGATGGGCGGGCGCGGCGGGCCGGGTGGTCCCGCGGGCAGGCCAGGCGGCGAAGGCCGGGGCGGTGAAGGTGGCGAACGAGGTGATCGGCCCGAGCCCACCGAGGAAGAAAAGGCCGAGCGCCGGGCCAAGCGCGAGTCCCAGATCGAGGAGTGGGTCAACGAGGGCAACGGCCAGGACTGGGCCCTGATCCGCGAGTACAGGCAGCAGCTCCGGCAGGATTGAACCTGCCCTGTAACATGGCGGGCCCCAGACGCATCGTTTGGGAAGACCTTTCTTAACGGAGCCTGCCATGCAAGACCTGTCCCGACGTGATTTCGTGAAGACCACTGCCGCGCTGCTTGGTGCCGCGGCGGTCCCGACCCTGCCGAGCATCGCCTCGGCGGCGAACCCTACGGCCGGGAAGGACGTGCTCCGTGTGCTTCAGATCGGTGTCGGCGGGATCGGCGGGATGGACCGCAATAACATCAACCGCCACCCAAAGGCGAAGATCGTCGGCCTATGTGATATCGATACCAACCCGCTTGAGAAGGTCGGCCAGCAGTTCCCCGAGGCGTTCCGCGAGACCGACTACCGCAAGTGCTTTACCGACCACCTCGACAAGTTCGACGCGGTCAACGTCTGCACGCCCGACCACACGCACGCCGCGCCGATGCTGCTGGCGTTGACGAACGACAAGCACGTCTACGGCCAGAAGCCGCTGGTGCAGCAGCTCGAAGAAGTCGCGATGCTCGAGGAAGCGATCAAGGCCAAGCCCTACCTCGCGACGAACACCGGCAACCAGCGGATGTCGAACGCGAACCGCCGCATCGCGGTGGGTATCCTCGAGCAAGGCCTGCTGGGCAAGGCGATCGCGGGCTACTGCTGGACAACCACCCGGCGTGGCAGCGCGACCGACCTCGAACTCCCCGCCGTGAAGCCGGTCCCACCAAACGTGGACTGGGACCTCTTCCTCGGTCCGGCCGAGGAGCAGCCGCATCGCGATGGTATCCACCCCAACAAGTGGCGTGCGTGGTGGGACTTCGGCACCGCTGGCCTGGGCGACTGGGGCGTGCACCTGTTGGATATCATCATGTACGCCTACCCCGAGCTGACCAGCCCGGTGTCGGTCAAGTGCGAGAGCCCGCGCAAGGCCGACTGGTACCACTGCACGCAGTGCAAGTCTGTGATGACCTATGCGGTCAGCGGCGACCGTTTCAAGAACGACACCTTCCCGGTCTACTACAACGACGCGGGTGCCGGCTTCGATTACCGCTCGCTTGGCATCCCTCAAGACAACATGAAGCCGAACAGCACGATCGTGGTCTGCGAGAAGGGCACGCTATACATCGATGCGGGCGGCGGCAACTTCCAGATCTATGTCGACAACAAGCTGGTGACAGCTAAGGACCTCGGTGCAAACACCGATGTCGGCAACTACGCGCACTGGGGCAGCTGGGTGGACCAGGCGCTGGGCGATACCGAGGTGAAGGTCTGGACGCCGTTTGAAGCGGGCCTCCGCATGACCGAGTGCGCGATCCTCCCTACAAAGGCCAGCCGGTTCCCCGGCCGGGAGCTGAAGTGGGACAAGAAGACGCTGACGTTTACGAACAGCCAGGAGGCGACCGACACGGTCGTGCGTCGCAAGTACCGCGACGGGTTCGGTTTGCCGACGCTCAAGGCGTGATCACCCAGCCTGTTCATGACAGATTGATTTGAAGCCCGGCCCACGCGGCCGGGTTTTTCTTTATGCTGTTTCGTTGAAACAGACCCAATCACCCCGCGCTTCCGGAGAACCACCATGCGATACGCCACCCTCTTCGTTCTCGCCCTGACCTGCCTGCACCTGGCCGCCTGCAACGACGCCCCTGCGTCCGAGGCGATTGGCAAGGGTGAAATGACCGACCGGACCTACAACCACGAACACTTCGGGTTGTCCATCACGTTCCCCGAAGAGTGGGACATTATGGAGCGATCGCAGTTCGAGAAGGTGATGAACGTCGGCACCGATGCCCTGACCGACAGCGGGGTCGACAAGCGTGCCGCGGAGGCATCCAAGAACAACACCATCGCGATGTTCATGGTCACCAAGGGCGGCTTCTCCTTCGAGAACGGCACGGACTGCGGGTTCAACGCTATGACCGAGCGCGTCAAAGGCTCCGGGATCGAGACAGGCAAGGCGTACAACGACACGATCATGAAGATGTACAAGGACATCGGCATGCGGGTCACCTCGGGCAGCAGCCGTGACCAGACGATCAGCGGGGTCGAGTTTAGCGTCCAGCCGATGACTTTCCGTGCACCCCGCGGGAAAGTCATGGTCGAGCTCTACTCGGCCCGGATCGGGGACTACATGCTTGTCTTCAGCTCGACCGCCGGCAGCGATCAAGAGCAGGCAGACGTCAACGAGCTCATCAAAGAGATCAAGATCGAGGGGTAACCGCCGCTTAGAGTGAGTGCCGTTATTTGTGGCACGGCTCGGGTCCTTCTCCCTAAAAGGCCTTTATGCGCGATTGACGTAAGCCCTCACACCGACACCCGGGTCAAGAGCGCCAACGCCCGTGTGGCACACTTGAAACCGTGCGCAAAAAACCTGTTTCGTGCGCATCAAACCGGTGTTTCAGCGGCTTTTGTAGTCCATCCGGATGGTCGAAACGACGCCATACGCCCCCAAGCCGGTCAAGGCTGCTAAACCCTTGGCAGCCTTGGACGCACCACACCTTTCAAACCGACAGGCGGCAGCCGTCGGGCCACGCCCGGTCGGAGGATGCTTGTGGATGTTCCGCCCGCTTCGAAGGGAGCGTGCGAGGTCAATGGCGTGCCGATCAGGCACGGTACGGCAGTCGAACATGGGCCGGGCTTGCGTGGTGTCTGGCCGCATACGACGGGCTAGACTTGTCGCATGCTCCGCGCTCAGACGATGAAACAAGTAGCCCGCCCGGCGGGCGTCGTGCTGCTCTCGGCCTTGATCCCGGCGCTCGGGAGCCTTGTCGTGTTGACGCTGGCCTATACCCACGCCGACGCGCTGCGCGAAGGCGGGCTTGGGTCCGGCGCGTTGTTATTGGTGGGCGGGGCATTGGCGGTCGGCTGTTTGCTGCTGCCGACGAATGTGTTGTCGCTGCTGTGCGGCTGGGCCTTTGGGCTGCCGGTGGGGTTGGCGGTTGCGCTGTCGGCCGCGACGCTGGGTTCGCCGCTCGGGTACGCGGTCGGCAGGCTCTTGGCCGGGCCGGGTCTGACGCAGGTGATCGAGCGGAACCCCAAAGGCGCGGCGGTGTGCGAGGCGGTCGTGCGCGGTTCGAAACCCCGCGCCTTCGTGTTGATCGGGCTGCTGCGTTTGTCCCCGATCGTGCCCTACGGCTCGACGAACGTGCTCGCCGCGGTGTTCAGCGTGCCGATGCTGCCTTACCTGCTGGGCACGTTCGTGGGCCTGGCCCCGCGGGCTGCGGCGGTGGTGCTGCTGGGCGCGGGCCTGGAGCGCTTGGACAGCGATGCGAGTGTGTCGCCCTGGTTCCTTGGCATCGGTCTCGCGGCGACGCTGCTGGCGTTGATCGTGATGAGCTGGGCGGCGAAGCGGGCGCTGGCACGGATGACGTCAACGGGCGGAGCGGACGAGCCCGTTAGCGATGCTGGCCCGGTCGGCGTCGAACCAGAATAAGCCCGCCTAGCGCGATGAAGCTAAGCGAGGCGGGCTCGGGCACGAGCGCGAGCAGCGAACTCGGCGGGCTGTCGAGTGCGCTGACAAGCCCATAGATGTCAAGATTATTCAGAACACCGTCCCGGTTGAAGTCGCCGATCAAATCTGGGTTGCGATAAGGGTATGCCGCGGCATAACCCTCCGCATCGATCAGCGCCATGACGAACGGGTCGATGTCTAAGTTGTCGAGCGAGCCGTCGTCGTTGAGGTCGCCGATCAGGAACGGGGACCACAAGGCGATGCCTGACCGCCCGTCGGCGAGCGTGAAGCCATAGGCAACCTGCCCCGACTCGTTCAGACCGCTGCGCTGGTTGGATTCCATCAGAGCAATGCTAAAGCCGGTGATCGTGCTGCCGAGCAAGGCGTCACCCTTCTGGATGATTTCGGTGATCCCATCGTCGGGGTCGTAAAAGTAGATGGCCTGGTCGTCGTCGGTCCCGCCGGTGGTCCCGGTCAGCCTCGCGGTGAAGATGATTTGCCCTGCGTTGTTGATCGAAGCGCCGGCGGTGAAGTTTTCAACCGTACCGTTGCCATCGATTGCCGCGGTGCCGCCTCGGAAGATCTGCGTCGTGGCCCCGCCGATCTCTGTCATGAACACGCCGACGTTGTCGCCTGGCGTACCGGCGGTATTTGAAACAACGCTGGTAAACGCGATCCGCCCCGAGTCGTTCAGGCTGTACGTGCCGACGCCGTTAAGGGTGCCGTTGCCGTCAGGTGCCGCTTCGCCTTCTCGCAGCAGCAACTGTGTGCCGGTGGAGGGGTCGTAGTAATACGCCGCGTTATCGTCCGCAGAGCCGCCGCTGGTCCCGCTCAGGTCCGCCCTGAAGACGGCTTGCCCTGCGTTGTTGAGGGTAAGCGAGAAGAAGTCATCAAACGCGCCGTTGCCGTCGGGTGCATCCGCCCCTTTGCGTGCGATCGTGGACAGGCCTGTCCCGCCATCGGATAGGTAAACGGCCTCGTCGTCGGCCGATCCGTTGTTGGTGTTTGCTAGCCGTGCAGTGAAGGCGACCTGCCCGTGATTGTTTACCACGCTGTTCGAGCCTGGGATGAAGATGACGCCGTTGCCATCGGGTGAAGGGTCTCCGCCGCGAGCGAGTTGGACCAGAGGACCGCCGGGGTCTTTGTAGAACAGGCCGCTGCGATCATCCAAAGACACACTGGCGGTGTCGGATAGGAAGGCATCGAATACAACCCGGCCGTTGTCATTCAACGCCCGGCGGAAGCGCTGCAAGCTTCCGAATACACCGTTGTTGTCGGGGGCGGCGTCGCCGGTCCTTGCCACCTTGGTCGTTGTGCCGTCCGCATCGACGAAGTAGATCCCCGAGGTCTGCAGTGGGTTATCGTTGTTGTCGAGTTGGCTGCTGAAGTAGGCCTGGCCGGCGTTGTTGAAGGAGCCAACGATGATCTCGCGGTAACGCGAGGTGGTACCAACCTCGGTCTGGCCTTCCCGCATGACTGGGGTCAGGCCCGCCGAGCGGTCGTAGAGGTATAAACCCGTGTCATCCACCGCCCCGCCGCTGGTCCCGCTGAATTGTAGCTCCGTCAGGATCTGGCCCGAGTCGTTGATCAACGGCGTAAACACCCGGAAGGTGCTGCCGTTGCCCCCAGGCAACGGGTCGGTATTCAGGATCAGGATCTCGGTGGTCGGGGCCGCAGAGACAGCAGAACAGATCAAGCTAAGCAGTCCTGCGGCGAATGGCTTGGTCGCGATGTAACGCATCTTGGCAACCCCGTGCTGTGTATTGCCACTATAACACTTGGCCTGTGTTTGGCCGAGATTGATTCAGGAGCCGGCCTGTGTGCCGGTCTTGCGGGTGATTATGGTTATGCCGTCTGTTGCCGATAACGCTTGGGCAGGTACCGGCTTGTCTGTTGCCCCAGGCACCTAACCGTTACATCCCGCATTAAGTCGCGCGCTTAAACCTCCGATTGTCAAGTTGGACAACCTGGGTAAGCCCGGGCCGCCGACGCATGGATGCGTGTTGTTGCGTGGCGCGCCTCCACTGCTTGCCCGGCCAACACACGATCGAGGGCCAGACCATGAGCGGTAATAACGGCACCAACGGGCACAAGAACGGCAAGGCGGCAGAGCCCGCCGAGGACCTCCACGACAAGCAGGTCTTCACGACCGGCGAGGCGGCGGAGGTCTGCAAGGTCTCGCAGCAAACCATCATCCGCTGCTTCGACGCGGGCCGGCTCAAGGGCTTCCGCGTGCCGGGGTCGCGCTTCCGACGCATCCCGCGCGAAGAGCTGATCCGGTTTATGAAGGCCAACGAGATCCCTACGGACGCGTTTAATCAGGGCAAGAAGAAGATCCTCGTCGTCGACGACGACCCACAGATCGTTGACCTCTTCAAGGACGTGCTGGGCAGCAACGATCGTTATGAGCTGCAGTCCGCGGGGACCGGCTACGAGGCTGGTTTGCTTACGACCGAGTTCAAGCCCGACCTGATGATCCTCGACTATATGCTCCCGGACATCAACGGCAACATGGTGTGTAAGACGGTACGTGAGAACCCGAAGCTCGGCTCGATGAAGATCCTGATCGTCTCGGGCGTCGTGAACCGCGAGGAGATCGACGACCTGCTTAGCAGCGGCGCGGACGACTTCATCAAGAAGCCGTTCGATCTGGAAGAGCTGATGGCCCGGGTCGAGTCGTTGATCGAAGCGTAAACCTCAGGTTTGAGAAAGAGGATCGCGGATGGTCACCTCGCAAGTGCCCAAGCCCCAGCGGATCGAACTGATCCTGCGACAACTGGACACGCTGCCGACGTTGCCGGCGGTGGCGGCGCGGTTGCTCCAGCTAACTTCCGACGACCTCGCCAAGACCGACGAGGTCATCGAGCTGGTCGCGTCGGACCCGGCGCTGACCGCGAAGATCATCTCGCAGTGCACCAGCGCCGATAAGGGCGTTCGCAGCGACATCATCACGATCGACAAGGCGGTCAAGCTGCTGGGCTTCAGCACGGTGCGGAACACGGTGCTGTCGCTGAAGGTGCTCGAAGTTTTTCAGCGGGATGAGCCGGCCGGGCAGCCAGCGGGCGAGAACGAGCCCGAGCCGTTCGATCGCAGCGGGCTCTGGACGCACGCGCTGGCGGTGGGCATCCTGGCCGAGTTGATCGCTAAGTCGCACCCGGGCCAGCAAGACCTGCCCGCCGACCAGGCGTTTGTGTGTGGGCTGCTGCACGACATCGGCAAGCTGGCGCTGGATCAGGTGCTGCCGCGCAGCTACGCGCGGGTGGTCGAGCTTTGCAAAAATAAACGGAGCAATATCGCGGAGGTCGAGCGGTCGATTGTCGGCATCGATCACCACACCGCGGGCAAGCGCTTAGCCGAGCACTGGGGCCTGCCGCACGCGATACAGGACTGTATCTGGCTGCACGGCAGCCCGTACGAGGCGCTGCCCGACCTGCCGCACCGCCGTATGGTCGGGCTGATCGCGCTGAGCGACGCGATCGTCCGCCGGCAGATGCTGGGCTTCTCGGGTAACCAGGGCGTGGTGACGGACACAGACAAGCTGATCGAACGGCTCGGCCTGTCGCACGCCTCGATCGAGTCCGCGACGACCCGGCTGTACGACGAGCTGCAACGCCGCGGCCAGGAGCTTGGTCTGAGCGAAGCGCCGTCACAAGAGCTGTTGATGCAGTCGATCCAGCGTGCGAACGAGGCGCTCGGACGGCTGAACCAGCAGCTCGATGTGAGCAGCAGGCAGGCCGCGGGCCAGGGCCGGGTGCTGGAGACGATTGCCAGCTTCCACAGCCAGGCAACCCCGGGCCGGAGCGTGCAGGACCTGCTCGAAGCGGTGATGGGCTCGGCGCGATCGTTGTTTGGCGAGGGCTTCTACGCCGTGCTGTACCCGACCGCGGCCGCGGACCACCGTGAGGAATGGCTGATTGGCCAGCAGACACCCGACGGCAGTGCGGTGTACGGAACGATCGACCCACCGCCCAGCGCGCCGGCGCTGGCGGAGATGGATGCGCACGAGCCTGCCGCCATGAACCTGATGGGGCTGCTGCCCTGGATCAGCGATTACCTGAGCAGTGCTGAGGATGTCCGAGACGTGCGGCTGCTGCCCTTGAGCTCCGGGTGGGGGACCGCTGCGCTGCTGATCCATGACCGCCCGCAGCTGCCGGCCTGGTACGTGTTGCAGCCGCTGCTCGCGACGTGGGGCGGATCGATCGCCGCCGCCGCTCAGCACGAAGGCGTCAAACGCATGGGCGAGGCGCTCAACGAAGCGAATACCGAGTTGGCGGTCGCTCAAGACGCCCTGCTCAAGCAGCAGTCGCTTGCCCGCCTGGGCGAGATGGCGGCCGGCGCAGCTCACGAGATGAATAACCCGTTGGCCGTCATCGCGGGGCGGTCGCAGTTGTTGTCGAAGTCGCTTGCGCAAGGGACACGCGAGCAGCAGGCGGCGCAGCTGGTCTTTCAGGAATCGCACAAGCTCAGCGACCTGATCACCGCGCTGCACATGTTTGCGACCCCGCCGACCCCGCAGTGCCGGCCGGTGGAGCTGCTGGGTTTGCTCGACGACGTGGTGCGGGCCGCTCGGCAGTCGCGCTCGAAGCGCGAGCGCAGCACGGAGATCACGATGGGCGTCAAGGGCGAGCTGCCGATCATCCACTGCGACCCTGCGATGATCGCTAGGGCACTGACCGAACTCCTGCTCAATGCGCTGCAGGCCAACCCCAGGGGCGAGGTCCACCTGTCCGCGTTTGCCGATTCGCAGAGCGAGTCGGTCGTGATGACGGTGGTGGATGATGGCGACGGGATGGACGGCAGAACGCTGAACCACGCCTTTGACCCGTTCTTCAGCGCCAAGCCCGCCGGCCGCCAGGTCGGGATGGGGCTTGCCCGGGCGCAGCAGCTGGTGCTGGCGCACGGCGGGCGGATCGACCTGGACTCACGCATCAACGAGGGCACGACCGCGACGCTTGTGCTGCCGATCCGCGGGATGCACGCCGAAAAGTAAAGAGTTGCATGTGCTTGTGCGTTCGAGTGATCGGCTGAGCGTATTATCAAACTTTACCCAAGGGGAACCCTATGTAATTCGGCTGGCGCTAAACTCTACTCTGAACCTTCAAGGTTTTCATTCGTCTTAGTCTCGATCTCATTAATTGTTTCGTCCATCTTTGAAACAACTGCATCGACTTCGGCTTTCACATCTGATAGCTCGGTCTTGGCTAGCTTGGTGGCTTGACCGGCTTGGGCCTCGATCTTGATTTTGAGCTCCGTCGCTTTAGCATCCATTTTATCGATTAGTGGCAACAGCCTTGCGTGAGCCGACCGGGCTTGGTCAAAGATATTGCTGAACTTTTCTTGATTTTGTTCGCGCATCCTCGTAGCGACACGGCCTGCGTATTCGGACTCAGTTCGAGCCTTATCCACCATTTCATCCAGGTATTGACTAAGCTCGTCCTCCGTGGCATCGATTTCCGCGTCCAGCACAGAAGCCTGCTGCTTAAGTTCCGTGACTGATTGACGATAGCTCGCGTACTGCTTGTCTAGCTCATCCGAAGGGGTATTAAGTATCGCAGCAAGCTCGTTGTAGCTGGATTGGAGCTCAGATTTCGCATCATCACTTTCATTTCGCAAGGACCCGAAGAGCCTGGCCGTCTCCGAATCTTCTTCGCTTCCGCGAAAAAGATTGCTGATGTCTTCACCAACGCCCTCCACTGTTTTACACCCTGTGAACAGACCAATCATCCCAATAAATGATAGTATCCGAATAATACGTAAATACATAGTTGCCTTTCTGCTTGGGTTAGTTTTTACTCATTCCGGATATAAATGATTATACGCAATCGGCCTGTCACCACAACTTGCTGCCAGTCAACCTCTATGACCCGCTACAAACGGCATGGCTTAACGCGCAGGTTAACTCCCATAACGTGTCAGGCAGCGCAGCCGCTACACATCACCCGCTTAACTGCGATTCTTGCGCCGTAAGCTCGATTCTCCGGGACCACCCTCCGATGTTTTTGAGGAGAGGACGCTCGGCGGAGGCCGGGTGGAGAGCGAGAGGAGATTCGTGTGCCCGATCCGTTAGAGAGCACCCCGGCTGATGGTGTGGACAAGCCCACCAAGCCCACCCGAACCAAGCGGGCCCGCCGCGTCCTGCTGATCGGCGCCAGCCCCGAGTTGGGCTCGGCGGTGCAGCGGTGTGGCGCGGCCCAAGGCCGGGTCGCCATCGTCAGCGCTCAAAGCGTCGCCGAAGCAAGCCAGCAGGTCAAGGACGCCGGCAGGCTCGACCTGGCGCTGATCCCGCAGGCGAGCGATGGCAGCGGGTTGCAGCTTGCGACCGAACTGAAAGCCAAGGACCCCGCGACCGCGATCGTGATGCTCGCCCCGGCGCCGGACTTCGCGCTGGCACAGCGGGCGATGCAGATCGGCGCAGCGGACCTGATCATCCAGCCCACCGACGCGCAGGCGGACGACGCCTGGTACGCCAGCGTTGTGGAGCGCGTCACCAAGGTATTGGACCGCCAGTGGGCCGAGCGCGCCCGCACGATACGCGTCCGCAAGCTCAGGCGGCTCTGCCGGAAGCTGAACCAGGCCCGCCTGGAAGTCACCGAGCAGGTCGATGTGCTGTGCAACGACCTGGTCACGGCCTACCAGGAGCTGGCCGTGCAGGTGCAGAACGCCACGCAGTCCGCCGGCTACCGCGAGGCGGTCGGGCAGGAGCTGGACCTGGAAGCGGTGCTCCGCAAGACGCTGGAGTACATCATCCAGCAGGCCGGGCCGTGCAACGCGGCGGTGTTCCTGCCGTCCTCGGCCGACGAGTTCTCGCTGGGCGGCTACGTGAACTACGACTGCACCAAGGAGTCGGCCGACATGCTGCTGCAGCACCTGGCCGACGTGCTCGCCCCCGCCGTAGCCGAGAAGGGCGAAGAGATCATGCACGTCACAGACAACCGGACGCTCGATGATCTGCTGGGCGATGATTGGAACTACCTGGCCGACTGCGACCTGCTCGCCCTGCCGGTGAATCACGATGGCGAAGCCTTAGCCGTGATCACGCTGTTCCGTGACAACGAGCAGCCGTTCACCGAGCCAGCGATCGATGCGATGTCGTCGATCGCGGACCAGATGGGTGAGCTGCTCGGCCGGATCATCCGTGTCCACCACCGGGCGATGCCGGCGTTTGACGAACCAAAGACCGATGACACGTACCTGCCGCCCTCGCAGTGGGACGGCTACGACCAAGAGGCGGACCCGTTTGACCACGATGACGACGAGCTGCCGTTCTAGAAATCGAATGCGCCAGGGGGCCGATGCTTTTCAATCATGAGGTAAATGATGCAACACCGTAACACCAAACCACGAGGCCTTAGCCTGATCGAACTGCTGATCATTGTCAGCATCATCGGGGTCCTTGCGGCGATCGTCCTCCCGACGTTCTCCAACGCGAACGAGACCGCCAAGGCCGGCGCGCTGTCGTCGCAGATCAACACGGTCAAGAAGGCGCTGATCCTCTACAAGACCGACCACAACGATGTGTACCCGACCGATGCGCAGCTGATCACCAACCAGTGGCAGGTGCTGACGAACTCGACGGACATCGACGGCAACACGTCCGGTTCGGACTACGGGCCCTACTTCACCAAGCCCCCCTTCAACGCGTTCATGGATTCGAGCGTCGTCGCGGCAGATGACAGCGCGGCTTGGCAGTACACCTCGGGCGACGGCACGATCCAGGCGGTCGTTCCCGGCACGATCCTTGGCCAGGCCGACAACCTTCAGCTCGACCCGCTGGACCTCGTTGCAGCGCCGTGACCGGCAATTGTGGTGTAAAACGGGTCTGACGCAGGATTTTTAGCCAAGAATCAGACCGTGGCCATACACCTAATTCTGCAAATATTGCTCACACAACAGCCCCGTGCATTCAAGGCGTGGGGTTTGTTAATATGCAGACCCTTCTGATGGCCACGTCTTGGCCGTTCTGAGGAGGCAGTTGTTTTATGCCCATACGTATCCCGCACCAGCAGCTGAGCACGGACACCCTCGACGGCCTGATCGAGGAGTTTGTGACCCGCAACGGCACGGACCTCACGGACGCCCCGCGTTCGATCGAGCAGGTCCGCAAGCTCTTGGAGCAGGGCAAAGCAGTGATTGCCTTTGATGAAGACGAAGAGAGCTGCAACATCCTGCTGCGCGAGGATGCGCAGTTGTTTGAGAGTTGAGAATCAGGTCCGCCAGTATGCAACGCCTGCCTGGGCTGTTCAGCGTTTTATGCCCGGTCATTGCGCACAAGATGCCCAATGGGTAACAGGGCGTTATCGTATGCGTCGCTGATTAGTAAACCCTTTCTTGATTGATGGAGCCTGTGATGAAACGATTGCCTGTTTTGCTTGCCTTGTTATTCCTGCTCGCGCCGATCGCACAGGCGAAGCTCACGGTCTCCAATGTCTTTAGTGACCACATGGTGCTGCAGCAGAAGCAGGTCGTGAATGTGTGGGGCTGGGCAACACCGGGCGACAACGTGTGGGTCTGGGTGATCATGCAAGAAGACCGCGCGTATTACCGCCAGGCCGATGCCGACGAGGACGGCAGGTGGCTGGTCAAGCTCCCGCCGACTTCGGCCAACGGCGAGCCCTTGACGATCCGCGTGACGAACGGTGACGAGAAGATCGAGTTCAAGGACGTTCTGTACGGCGAGGTCTGGATCTGCTCAGGCCAATCGAATATGGAGTGGTCGGTACGCCAGTGCGCGAACCCGCAGGAAGAGATCAAGAACGCGAACCACCCGACGATCCGCATGTTCAACGTGCCGCAGCACATCAAGCAGAACACGCCGCAGACCGATGCGCAGGCCGCGAAGTGGCAGGTGTGTTCGCCGCAGACGGTCGCGGGGTTTAGTGCGTGTGGCTACTACTTCGGCCGGGAGCTGAGTAAGCAGTTGGGTGTCCCAATTGGTTTGGTGGGCACGAACTGGGGTGGGACGCGGATCGAGCCGTGGACCCCGCCGGTTGGTTTTCAGCAGGTGCCCAAGCTCGAGAACATCAGCAACGCGATCGCAAAGCTCGACCCGACGAGTGAAGCAGGCAGGGCCGCGCGTGCGACTTACCTGACGCAGGTCCAGGCCTGGGCCGAGCGTGCGGAGCAGAAAATGGCCTCGGGTAAAGAGATCGGCAGCGCCCCGCAGCTGAACCTCAACCCGCCCGGCGGCGCGACGCAGATCTACAACGGCATGGTCGCCGGCCTCACCCCGCTCAGTGCCCGCGGCGTCATCTGGTACCAGGGCGAGTCCAACGCCGGCGACGGCCTGCGTTACGACCACCTCAAGGAAGCCTTGGTCAAGGGCTGGCGCGAGGTCTTCCAGAACGAGGACCTGTCGTTCTACTGGGTCGGTCTCGCCGGTTTCGGCCGTGGGCAGACTAACCAGCCACATGGCGGCGGCTGGGGCCCGGTCCGTGAAGGCCAACGCAGGGCGCTCCGCATCCCCAACACCGGCATGGCGGTCACCACCGACATCGGCCACCCCTCCGACATCCACCCCAAGAACAAGCAGGACATCGGCTACCGCCTCGCCCAGTGGGCGCTGGCCAAGAACTACGGCAAGGACGTCGTGTACTCCGGCCCAACGTACAAGTCTCACGAGGTTAAGGGTAATACCGTTGTCGTCCAATTCGACTACGTCGGCAGTGGGTTGGCCGTTGGGACCAAGGGCGGCACACACCTGATGGACCCGGTGAAGTTCAGTGATAGCAAGTCGCTCGAGTCCTTCTCGATCCGTGACGACCGGGGTAACTGGCACTGGGCGACCGCGACGATCGACGGCGACACCGTGGTGCTGACCAGCGACAAGGTCGCCAAGCCCACCGCGGTGCGGTACGCGTATGATTCGCTGCCGAAGGTGAACTTCTACAACAAGGATGGCTTCCCCGCGGTGCCGTTTACGACCGTGGATTGATAGACGGCAGTGATCGATGCGCGGGGCGGGCTGAAATGTCCGCCCCGTTTTTCATTTGGACCGATACACTTCAAGCGATCGCGACTCTTGGCCTGACCGACTGATGCATACCAGCCCGACCCACACCGTCCTGCACGAACCGGAAGTCAATACGCAGGGCCTGCTCGAACGCGAGTGGCTGCTGACCAACGGCGCGGGGGGGTTCTCCTTCGGTACGGCACTCGGCGTCAACACCCGGCGGTACCACGGCCTGCTCGTCGCCGCGTCGCAACCGCCGGTCGGCCGCGTCGTTGTTCTCAATCAACTGTTTGAGCAGCTCGAGCTGCAACGCGATGGCGTCGCCCACACGCTCGAGTTCGGCGGCAGCCTGTTCCTCGATAGCGGCAAGCCCGTCTTCGCGCCCGACTCTACATCGATGCTCAGGCGGTACGACCACGGGCTCGACGCGGTTTGGTCCTACCAGTGGGGTGCGCTGACGCTGACCCGCCGGCTGGTGCTCCACGACGGCGAGCCGAGCTGCACGGTGCACTACGACCTGACGGGCCTGAGCGCCGTGTGCTCATCCGCGACGCTGCGGATTAGGCCGATGGTCACGCTGCGTGATTTCCACCAGCTCGAGGCACACGCCAACGACCGCTTCATCACCGACGCGATCGATCAGACCCTGCGTGTCGCAAGGGGCGGGTTGCGTGCGTGCTTCCATGCGCCAGGCGCGATTGCGCAGACGGAAAACAACTGGTGGTACAACGTGCACCACACGGTCGAGGCGCGCAGGGGGATGGACTGTTTCGAGGATGTGTTCGTGCCAGGTCAGTTGGCGGTCGAGCTCGGCTCGCGTGATGACGCCAGCGCAAGCTTCACCGCGACGCTTGGGGACCAACCCGTTGACCCTGTAGCGAAGGCGCAGGCCCGCAACAACCGGCTAGACCCGATCCGTGTAACCCTTGCGAAAGCGATCGATACGGATGCGCTGGGCGAGCGTTCCAAGAAACTGCCAACGGTCTTAGCGCAGGCCAGCGACGACTTTGTGGTCTCGCGTACGATTGG
Organism: Planctomycetota bacterium; assembly: GCA_039188575.1. Classification (GTDB taxonomy): domain Bacteria; phylum Planctomycetota; class Phycisphaerae; order Phycisphaerales; family Phycisphaeraceae; genus JAHQVV01. The sequence goes on from JBCCYY010000007.1 coordinate 24,252, forward strand.
CGGCAAGCCGCTGTCGACGATCATCGCCGGCTACCCATGGTTCGCCGACTGGGGGCGCGATACGTTCATCGCACTGCCCGGCCTGCTGCTGTGTACCGGCCGCCTGGGCGAGGCGCGCGATACGCTTGCCGCTTTCGCCGAGGCGATCGAGAACGGGCTGGTGCCGAACCGGTTCGATGACAACGACCCGACGCTCGCCCACTACAACACCGTCGACGGATCGATGTGGTTCGTGCACAGCGCGCTGCAGTACATCGAGGCAAGCGGCGACGACGACGCCTGGCAGGCGTGGTTGGCTCAGGCCTGCATCAAGATTGTCGAGGCCTACCGCAACGGCACCTACGCCATGGCCCACGACGGGCAGACGAAGATCCCCATCGCGATGGAGGACGACGGCCTGATCGCGGCGGGCACCGATCACAGCCAGCTGACCTGGATGGACGCCGCCTGCTGGGGCCCCGACGGCAAGTTCCACATCTTCACGCCCCGTCCCGGTAAGTGTGTCGAGATCAACGGGCTGTGGCACAGCGCGTTGGCGTGGTTGAGTGAATCCTTGCCTGATGCGTTCGCAACAGAGCGCGACCGTTATGCCGGGCTTGCCGAGCAGGCACGCGCAAGCTTCACGAAGGTGTTCTGGTCCGAAACGCTTGGCTACTTTGTGGATCACCTCGCACCCACCGCCGAGGGCTGGATCGCCGACACCTCGCTGCGGCCCAACCAACTTATCGCCTGCGCGCTAGAGCACAGCCCCGCCGAGCCGCAGCACCGCCAACGCGCGGTCGCCGCCTGCCGAGAGCGTTTGCTGACGCCGGTCGGCCCGAGGACACTGCCGGTCGACGACGCGGCGTTCCACGGCCACTACCAGGGCGGCCCGTTCGAGCGCGACGGCACCTACCACCGCGGGATGGTCTGGCCGTGGCTGATGGGGCCGTACTGCGAGAGCGTGTTGCGCGCTGGTGGATTCAGCGAAGAAGCAAAGCAAGAAGTCCGTCAGGCTCTATCGCCGCTCATCACTCGTATGGTCGGAACGGACCTGCCGGGGGCGCTTGGAACGCTGCACGAGATCCACGAGCCGGTCCCGCCCTATGCCCCACGCGGCTGCCCGGCACAGGCATGGTCGATCGCAGAGGTGCTGCGCGTCTTGACGTTGTTGAAAGAGTGAAAACGCCTCGAACGAGCTGGGCGTGCTCGGCCGAGGCGGTGGAGAAATCGATCAAAGCGGCTTGTCAGGCCACCTCGGGGGCCGCTTTCTTTTCGGGCTCTGTGTTGGGTGCGGGCAAGCCTTCAAGCTTGAACTCAAAACGGTTCTTATTCTGATCCAGCAGCGGCTTGACCTTGTCAATGATGTCTTTCGTCAGGCCCGCATTGATCAGGTGCTGCTCGGCATTGTCTTCCGGCAAACTGCCTTCGTAGATGACGTCGCCTTGTTTGTCTTTGACGGTCAGTTGTCTGCCGTCTTCGTCGGTGCTTAGTGCAATGGTATGCGTGCCGTCGTTGAGCATGACCTTGGACTTCATCGCGGCTCCGCCCTTGAGCTCGCCGCGGATCCCATCGATGTCGAGGTCCAGCCGCTGCCGTAGCTGCTGCATGCGCTTGATCTGATCGGCGTGCCGCTGCTTCATGTCGCGGATCAGCTGTTGGATGGCCTCACGATCGCCCGCTTTCGTCCGGGGAATGGCTTGGATATCGGGGCCTTCAAGCCCCTCGGGGATCATCAGGCCTTCCAGCGGGATCGCCATGTTGTCCCGTATGCCGTTGCGTTGCACGCGCCAGCGCGGCTGATCCAGCCTGGCGCCGCCCGGTCCGATCTGTGGGACCTCGGCCCGGCTCAGCTCGGCGGTGAGTTCCATGGCTTCACCCTCGCGGTGTACCTGCAGCGTGACCTTCTCGCCGGGTTCGTGCATACGGATCAGGACCGCGAGCTGCTCGGGGTTGATCAGGTGCTGGTCGTTGAGCTTGAGCAGCACGTCGCCTGCCTTCAGACCGGCCTTGGCCGCGGGGCTGTCCGGCGCGATAAAGGAGAGTGAAAGCCCGGTCGTCTGCTCAAGGCCGAGTTTCTCGGCCATCTTCTGATCGATGGCTTCGGCCGAGACGCCGAGGTAGGTTGCGTCGACTAGAGGTGCCACGGGCAGGGCTTGATCAAACGCCTGAGGTGCCTCGAGGCCGATCTCGAAAGGCAAGGCCCCGCCGTCCAGGTCGATCATCTCGACTTCTTCGCCGTTGATGATCACCTTGATCTGGCCCTGCCCCGCTGCTTTTAGGGTGACCGCGTTGGGGCCTTCAGCGCCATCGACGCCCGCGAGGACGCGCTCGGGGTCTTCGGCCAGCGTCGGCAGGCTCAGCGCGGCGAGCAGGGTGGCGGTCAGGAAGGGTTTAGATTTCATCTTGGTTCCTCGGGGGTTCAATGTTTGCTTGTTAGTACACGGGTTGTTCGGCGATGTAGAGCGTTTCGCTTGGCGTGGTTTGTTGCAGAGTTGTGCCGGTCTCCGGATCAATCCAGATGCGGTGATCGAGTGTCTGCTCGACTACCGCGCGGTAGGGCCTGCCCGAGGGTGCGTAGCGGACCACTTCCGCGACGTCGCGTGACCAGGTCAGGTTGACCGTCTCGGGCTGGTTGTTTGCAAGCTGGATGGTCGGGCTGTCGTTGGCTTGGTTAGATTGTTCTGGTACATCAAACTCGAGTCTGGTGCCGGTGCCAAGATCGATGCCGTCTTCAGTGCTGGTTAATGTCGAAAGCAAGACGGTGACCGACCCAACCAGCAGTATCGCCGCGGCGGTCGCCAACCAGGGCAGCCTTGATGCTGGTGGCTTGGCAGCATCGAGCGTCGATGCCACCCGCGCATCGAGTATCTGAGACGGCTCGCGCACCGGCAGGTCGACCAGCATGTTTTCGAGTTCGTTGAAGCCTTCAGGCGTTGACATGCGCAGCCTCCAAGTGTTGTTTCAGCTTGACCAGCGCCCGCTGGTACTGCGAGGAAACGGTGGTCAGCGGCCGACCGGTTGCCTCGGCGATCTGCTGGTACGTCAGCCCGCCGAAGCTGCGCATGATCACGGCCTCGCGCTCATCCTCGGGCAGGTTATCGATGGCTTGCATCAGCATGGCTTGGGTCTCGTTCGTCTCGGCGGCGTGGCCTGGGTCGTCTTGGCTTGGCGTCTGAAACAGGGACACAGGGTTGTTGGTCGGTGCTGGCCGGGCCTTCCTTCGCCGATACTGATCGAGCGCGGCGTTGCGTACGGCTTTGTACACGTAGGCCGTCGCGTCACCATCCGGCGGGCCCTTCTGTTTGGCCAGCCGCACGAAAGCCTCGTGCACCGCGTCCTCGGCGGTAGCCGACTCCCGCACGATCGAAAGGGCCAGCCCAAACAGGCCGCGGCGGTGGTCCCGGTAGATGTTTTCAAGCCAGTCATTCACCAAGAACCGGTCCCATTCGCTCGGCTGTCTATGGGATACACGCACGACCTTCAGTGTTTTACGATGCCAATACGAAAAAAAGTTCGTAGGCAAAGCTTCTTGGATACAAACAAAAACAGCCCAGCCAAAAGGCTAGGCTGCTCATGACTGGGTGTTGTTGGGTGTGGCTTAGTTTATTTCGTTGGAGCTGGTCTGGACGGTTTGTTGGTCCGACATCACCTCAACGAGAGCCGCAAACTGCTCGTTGGTCTCACCGCGTTGCTGCGTGACAGCGTTGCGGACACGCCAGCTCGTCGCGGCGAGCTCGGGCGAGTGGTTCGGGAAGGTCGAGATCAGCTGGTGATTAAGGTGCCGGACCTGACGCTGCACCGCGTGCGGGGTGTCGTGGATGTTATTGACTTGGTGCAGGTCGTAGCCGTGGCCATTGCAGGTCGCGATGGCGACCTGGGCCTGCATCTCGCCGTTGCTGACGAGCCCGATGGCGACCCAGTACTCCCGGCCGTGCGAGTGGACGCGGGCGGACTTCGACTCGATCACGACAAGCTTGGCCTGCTCGCGCTCCTTCGCCTCGGCGATCGCGAGTACGGCTTGGAGTTGTGCGTTCGCCTGCCGACGGTCACTGAGGACTTGCTGTCGGATCGCTTCAATCGGGTCGATGGTCGCCTCGTTCAAGGCCGCGATCAGCCTTGCCTGATCGGAGGAGGCGAAGGGGTTTTCGGCTTCGACCGCACGCTCATGGTTCGAGACCGGCTGGCAGTGCTGGTTCTGAGCGAACACGGGTAGAGAGAAGGCGGCGACAAGCACGGCTACGACAGCGGTTTTCATATGCATGGTGGACGATCCTTAGTGACGGATAGCAGAATACGGGCAGCAAATACCAAGGCTGCTTCCGTAGTTCTTTCGTTTCGCCGGGCGATGCAGATTCAGCTGAATTTGAAACTCACGCCGATTCAGCCACGCCAAGCAGCGCCCCGTGGATCGCCATGCCCAGGCCCTCGCAGCAGAGTTTGAGGTTGACGTTGCTGCTGAGTTGGCGTTCGAACTCGGTGACCGCTTCGATGACGCCGAGCCAGGGGGCGAGTTGTTGTTCGCTGTAGCCTGGCGTTTCGGGGTCGCACTGCTCGGCGACACTGGCCATGCGGCGTCTGGCGTAGTTGCTGATCATCGAGCCCATCAGCGCGGCAGCGCGTCGGTTGGCGGCCTCCTTGCTCGCGTTCTTGTGGGCGCCGACCCAGGCCGCGGCGAACCCATCGACGCACTCGCCGATCGAGGCACCCAGCGTCGGCTCGACTCGGCCGGGCTTGGCGAGGCGCTGGATCGGGCTGAGCACGGCCGTGCCCCACTCGACCAGGTCAAAACGCACGGCCAACGCCGCCCTGCCGAGGCTGCCCTGCGCAAAGCCAACGACCCACTTGGCGGTCTGCTCATCCAAGTCGGCGTGGTGTTCGCTGAGCCAACGCGCGACCGCAGCATCGTCGAGCGCGCTGAAAGCGACTCGTTGGCACCGGCTGCGGATTGTCGGTAGCAGGCGGTGCTCGCTCGAGGTCACGAGGATCAGGTATGTGCCAGGCGTCGGCTCTTCGAGTGTTTTCAGGAGCGCGTTCTGCCCGGTCGGGTTGAGCAACTCGGCCTCGTCGACGATGAAGACCTTGCCGTGGTTGAGCGCGGGCGCGAGTGATGCGGGCCCGAGCAGGTGCTCGCGGATCACGCCGACGGGGATCGAGGTGAGCTTGCGGGCCCGCTCGTTGGCGTCATCGGAAAAGAGCGCCAGCTCCTTGGTGATGATGTGCAGGTCCGGGTGGGCCGAGGCGAGCGCGGCGGTCGGGTCGTCGCTGCCTTGGGGCGTCGCGTCCTGGATCGTATCAAACAGCTTGCAGGACGTGCAGTTGCCGCAGGCGGACTGGTTGCCGTGCAGGTCAGTTACGGGGTCATGGCAGAGTAGTTCTCGGGCAAAGGCGACCGCGGTGGTAAACTTGCCTACACCCGCCGGCCCGTGGAAGATCTGGGCGTGGTGGACGCGGTCGGTTGCGAGCTGGGCGCGGAGCGCTTCGAGCGCAGCGGGTTGGCCGAGGATACGGTCCATGCGTTGGATTGTAGTGCAACGGGTGTTTGGCCCGGTTAAGGAGTTCAATAGATGCGTCAGTGCTTGTTGGTTTGGATGTTGGCCCTGGGGCTTGTGTTCCAGTTCGGATGCGGCGGGTCGGGAGACACGGCGGGCGAGGCGGACGGGTCGGGTGTTGCAGAAGCCGATGAGGCTGCTGCACCGGAGCAGGTCTCCCCCCTGGAGATGCTGCCGGAGCAGGAATCGGACAAGCCGGCAACGATCCCGGAACCGGCCGCAGCGTTGCCCGAGCCGGAGCCACAACCACAGCCTGAGACCGAGCCACAGCCCGAGCCTGTCGTCGAAGTCGAGTTGGACACCTCGGTCGCCAGCGCGGTGCACCCCAACGCAGGCCGCAGCGCGTTCCCGGACCGGGGCGAGACCATCGAAGTGATGATCACCGCGAAGCGCTTGAGCGATATCGACCCGTTCAGCGATGAATTTGATCCGGACAACATTCCGGCGGTCGTGCCCTGGCACAAGGCAAACAATTACGTCGACTACGAGATCACGGTCCAGGGGAAGATCGTCAGCACCGGCCAATCACGCGACGGCGGGGTCAAGTTCCTGAACTTCCACGAAGACTGGCGCGGCAAGTTCTACATGGTGCTCTTTGACGACCTGGCCGAGGCGCTGCCCAAGAGCGTGGACGAGACGTTCCGCAACAAGACCGTCCGTGTGAAGGGGACTGTCGAGGACCACCGCGGCCGGCCACAGATCCGGATCCTATCGATGGATCAAGTGGAGTTTGTTGACTAGCGCTCGATCGAAGCGAGGCTTGTTGCTACTCAAAATCAAGAATGATTTTCGTGGAAACATCCTTCCGGATACGGGCATTGATGCGTTAGTATCCACCGTCATGCCTGCAGACCAAGACCCGCTGAACGCCAAGGTCGTTGAGAAGGAGCTCTTCCACGACACGCTTGGTATCTTCCGAATCGCATACGAAGACGATGGGCCAAAGAAAGACTTTGAGCCCGGCCAGTTCGCCAACCTCGCGCTGATGCCCCCACCCGAGGCGCTCGAAGCTCAGGCCAAGGCCGAAGCCCAAGCAGCGGCGAACGGTGAAGCACCGGTGCGGCGTCGGCCGGGGCGCATCAAGATGGTCCGCCGGGCGTACTCGATCGCCTCGCCGCCGAGCGAGAAACGCTGGCTTGAGTTCTACATCGTCGCGGTGGATGAGGGCGCGCTGACGCCGAGGCTTTTCGACCTCGAGATTGGCGACCGGCTGTTCATGGACACCAAGTTCAAGGGCCACTTCACGCTAGAGGATGTGCCCGATGGCAAGAACCTTGTCACCGTCGCGACGGGCACGGGGCTCGCCCCTTTCCTGTCGATGTACGAGTTCTATAGGAACACCCCTGGGCGGTTCAATCAGTTTGTTTTCATCCACGGTGTGCGCGTCGAGGAAGACCTCGGCTACCGGGACTACCTCGAGCAGGCAGCGAAGGACGACCCGCGCGTCGTGTATCTGCCCGCGGTCAGCCGGGCGCCGGAGGACAGTCAGTACGTCGGCTACCGCGGCCGGGTGACGACGATGTTCAGCGACGGCACGTACACCGAGGCGATGGGTCGGCCGCTGAACCCCGATACGGACCATGTCTTCCTCTGCGGCAACCCCGCGATGATCGATCAGCTCGAGGCCGAGCTGGTCGACCGCGACGGCTTTGTCGTGAAGAGCCCGCGGGAAAAGGACGGCAACCTGCATTTTGAGCGGTACTGGTGAGGGCCAGGATGCTTCGTTTACCGCCGAAACATGTTCATGGTGATTCTGAACGCGTCCGCTTTGTCGAAGTATTTTGAGCCTGTAGAATACGGCTACAGGAAGTCTGATGAATACGACTGCATCTCCATCCTTACGCGTGTACATCGAGATAGAGGATGGAAGATATGTAGCGCAATGCGTCGACTACGACATCTCGGCTGAGGCCGGATCGGTGGATGCTGCGATTGATGCGTTTATCCAGCTCTATTTCGATTACATCTCGATCGCTGCGAAGTTCGGCGTCGAACCTTTGCAGCACATCCCCCCCGCGCCTCGGTGTTATTTTGATCTCTGGCGCGAATCGATCCATCGTGAAGAGGTCTTTACCAGGGTCATACCAGCAATGAAAGAGCGCAAGGGTTGCGTCAGGCGGTTCCGCAGTGTTGAGTTTGCCGTCCCTGTGCAGGCCGCAGCCTGAACACGATGATCCGGTGGGAACAGTACATCCAGATGCTTGAAGCAGACGGTGTTTCACTGGAACAGATTGATCTGGAAGGCATATCCGAAAGTGGAGAGCGGCGAAGCAAGCAATGCCTGGTTCGATGGATCGATGGCGTGCCTATCTATCTTGCGGTCCACATCCCTGACATACATGAGCCGGTCTCCCGGCGTACACTGCGCCAGGTCGCTAACGCGCTGCGGCTGCCGCCTGAGAAGTACATCTTCCCCGAAGAAATGAATTAAGTTGCTCGCCTTGTTTTTTGCCTACATTATGCCCTGGGCGATCGTGTTGACGGTGCTGTTCGAGGCGATCACCGTGCTCTTCCGGTTTGGGTTTAAGCTGCAGGCGACGCGGGACACCGCGAAGTATTTCGCCCGCTGGACGCGCGGGTTCCGGGTCCATCACGGCTACTGGGGTGTGCCGCTCTTGGCCCTCGGCGTCGCGCTGCTGGGCACGTCGATCGGCCCGATGATGGCGGCGGCGTGGATCACGATCCTCGGGCTCGCGCTGATCAAGTCGGACCTGGTACACCACTTCCTGGTGCTCTGGCCGATCACGGGCAGCCACGACTTCGACTTGGTGTACCCCGAGCGTGAGCAGTACCGCCGGGCCCGCTGAGGCTTACTTGGCGTCTGACTGGCCCCGCCACGCGGACCAGTAGGCCTGCATCCTTTTCATAAAACCGGCAGGGGTCTCGGCGAGCGCGGCTTCCAGGTCTTGTGTCAAGTCGCCAGAGATGCGTTGTGCAATGGCTTTTTTCCGTGGCAACGACTTACTCGAGGCTTTGCCGAGCTCGGCCCGCAGTGCCTTATCGATTACTTCGTTGTGATACAGCTCCAGCAGCTCATCAGAGGCGCGGGACAGGAGCTTGCGCTGGGCCTTGATCATGGTCGGGCAGGCCTTGCTGATGACGCCGAGCTGGATCGCGAGCTCAGACAAGCTGTTGTGCAGTGGGTTGATGGCGTCCACGGTGAGCGGTTCGTTGGCGAGCCGGCGGGCCTTCATGTAGGTTCTTCGCAGCCCGCGTGGCGGCTGGCCCGGAGCCAGGTCCTCGGTCGGCCAGTTGCCCATATGGCCGCGGAGTTCGGCCATATCGGCGACGAGGCGGTAGATCGCCGGGTTGAAGCTGCCGGCCTTGGAGCTTAGCGCGGCTTTGGACCGTCCGCCCGAACCCCAGCGTTTGCGTAGCGACTTGACCGCCGACGTGAGCGCCGCGTCGGAGGGCGTTTTCTTGTACCGGCTGTTCAGGACCGAGGTAAGCACAGCGGGCTCGGTCATCGCCGCAAGCCCGCGGCTGAGTTTAGTCAGGATCGCGCGGTCCCGGCGGACCGTCGGCCGGGGCAGGTCCGGTTCGATCAGCGTGAGGACGGCGTGGGCGTGTTCGATCGCCTGCGCAGCATTCGCGGCTTGGCCGGCTTGCCGGGTCAGGCTCCTGATGGCGGCTTCAACCTGTGAACAGGCGATGCGTTTGAGGCCAGCGGCGGCGGGCTCTTGTCGGCGGAGGGTGCTCATACGGCGGGATGGCCATCTCAATCATTAAAATCCGGTGAGCAAGGATAGCGTTCCGGTGCAAGATCCGGGCCTCCTCGGGCGATTTTTAACATCTGCAATACGCCTCACGCTGCCGGGCCAAAGCGGTATTTAGTTGAAAGGGAGCTCGACGCTGAAGCTGAGGATCTGCGTCTCATCACCCTCTTCTTCCAGGATGGGGAAGCCGAAATCGATCGCGATCGGCGCCTGCCCGAAGAACGGGATACGCAGGCGGATGCCCGTTCCCACCGTGACGCGCCATTCGTCGAAGCCGAAGTCCTCCTGGATGGTGCCCTGGTCGGTGAAGACGGCCCATCGGATAAACTGGGAGTAGACCGGGAACTCGTACTGCAGCCGCGTCAGGAACTGGAAGCGTCCACCAACCGGGTCATCACCAACGAGCATGTTGTCGTTGCGGATGCCGCGTGGGCCGACGCCGCGGAAGGCGAAGCCGCGGAAGTCGCGCCCGCCGGAGTAGAAACGCTCAAAGAGCGGCACGTCGTCCGTGTCCTGCGGGATAAAGCCGGCATCGACCTGGAGTGACACGATCGTCTTCCGGCCGAGGAAGTCTTCATCGACGGTCCAGAACTGGTTGTAACCCGCGGTGAGCCGGGTGAAGTCGAAGTCGCCGCCTAGCGCCCCGAACTGGTTGATCCCCAGGCGGACCCGCGAGCCCCGGCTGGGGGTGATGTTGGAGTCGGTTGTGGACCTTGTCAGGTTGATGCCCAGCGCGCTGAGGTCGCTGTCCCCCGCGACGTCGAAGACATCGACCGGCGCATCGGTTTCGATGTCACTGATGTCGATCTGCTCGAAGCGGAAACGCAGCGAGCCGGTCCAAACATCGCCGAGCCGCCGACCCACGCCGGTGCGGAAGCCCAGACGCCCCTCATCGAAGTCTTCGCGGACCGCGTCGAAAGAGAACAGCGAGATGTCGAAGAAGTAATCGGTCTCAAACAGGTAGGGCTCGCGGAAGGAGACCGAGTAGTTGCTGATGTCGTTGCCGGGCGCAAGGGTGATATTAAAGGTCTGCCCCGCCCCGAGGAAGGCACGCTGGGCCAGGAACTCGTCAAGGCTCTCGGGCCAGTCGGCGATGTCGAAGTTGCGTTGTTCTAGCGAGATCGCACCGAAGACACCGGAGTCCGAGCTGATCCCCGCGCCGATGCTGAAGGAGCCCGTATTCTTTTCTTCTGCTTCGATCAGGAACGAGCGGTAGAGCTCGTCTTCGTCGCCCAGCGCCGTGATCGTGCCGTTGTTAAACCAGGTGCTCTCGCGCACCAGCCGGCGGGTCTGGTCCAGGCCACGCAGGTTGACGGGCCGGCCGGGCTCCAGCCCGCGGACCCGCCGCAGCAGCACCTTCTGATCCGTGCGCGACAGGCCGATGATGATCACGTCGTCTACGATCGTCGGGCCGATGCCCTCGTCGATCTCGACAACGACGTCGACCTTCGGTTGGTTGGTGTCGAAGACCTGGTTGATCGCGATGCGCGTATTGATGAAGCCGATCTCGCCGTACCAGTAGCGGAGCGCTTCCACTGAGTCTTCCAGCCGGTCGTCGCTGTAGACCCCGCCCTCGATGAGGCTCATCACCATGCGGATCTGCTCTTCGGACATGAGCTGGTCATCGAACGGGGCGCCGTCCTTGGTGAAGCGCACCTTGATGTCGCGGACCGTGTGCTGCAGGCCCTCGTTGATCTCGAAAGTGACGATCGCTCGGTTGCGCCTCGGCGAGAGGTCGATGCGTCGGCCGACCTGTGCGTTGAGGTAGCCGCGGTCGCGGTAGTACTCGCGGATCGCCGCGACGTCGATGTCCAGCTGCGTGCGGTCCATAAAACCGGCGAGGAACGGCCAGATGTACGTCTCCTGCCCGACCCGGCTGGCCAGGCGGCCGTCATCGAAGACCTGGTTGCCCTCATAACGCAGCTCGGTCACCCGGACACGCGGGCCCTCGGTGATCTGGTAGACCAGCTCGCGTTTCTCTTTGAGCGCCTTCTCGTCGTACGTGACCGACGCGGCGAAGTGGCCTTTCTCGGCATAAGCCAACTCGATCGCGCGCGTGCCCCGATCGATCAGCGACTTATCGATCGGGTCGCCCGGCCGGAGCAGCACAAGCGTCAGCAGTTCCTCATTGCTGAACCGCTTGGCCCCGACGAAGCGCATCGCCAGCAGGTTGGCCTGTTCGGTGACGGAGAACACGACATCGATCGATCCGTCGCCGTTGTCCTCGACTTTTGCGACAACGGTGTCAAACCGCCCGAGGAAGGTGAGCCGGCGGATGTCGTCGTTGATGGTTTCCTGCCGGTAGGGCTTACCGATCTCGGTCCGGACGTTGTTCTTGACGAGCTGCTCGGGCGTCTTGTCCAGCCCCTCGATCCGGACCTCGCGGATGAGCCGGCCCTCCGGGTCGATGGCCTGTGCACGTGCGGTGGTCATCGCTGCGGAGGCGATGAGCAGGCACAGGATCGGGATATTCAGCCGGATAAGGGCTTGGCAGGCCGCAGGCAAGCAAGAGCTCCTGATGGTAAGCGAGGAGTTTACCGGATGGATGAGGATCGAGGGAGCGCAGGAGTACCGAGCGATGGGCGTTAAACCGTGTTGCAACCGCTTGATCCTTGGCCCTGCCGCTCGATACGGCGGCCCGCTGCAGGGCGATCGCAACGGATCGAAAAGCGGGTTGGCATCCTGTTTAGGCGATCTAACCGGGATTTGATACGGGTATTTTCAGTCTGCCAGGCGGGTCGGTTGTGGCGCGCGCACAGCGTCAAGGCTACCAACCTTTCTTTGGCAAGCCTTGACGGCCACACGAGACACCGATTTGATTGCCCTGCCCCCTGCTGCAACTTACTTGCTGGCCCTCCGTGGCCGATCTACACTAAAGTGCTCTGGATGGGCGGTGATGCCTGTGCCGAGCCCGTGGCAGCCGCTGTGTGCTTGGCCCGATCCTTCGGATCGATCTCGCCTCTGAAGGACCATGCAGCCCCCGGCGACCGCCGGTGCCGCGACGACACCGCGACCCCGAGGTGACCCTATGACCACCACCAACGCCAGCCCGTCCGACCCCGACGTTGCCAAGGGCGGCCGCCCCTCCGACAGCCTCTCCGACGAGAAGCTCGTCCAGATGCTCTACGACATGATGCTGATCCGCCGGTTCGAAGAAAAGACGATGCAGGCGTACCAGCAGGCCAAGATCGGCGGGTTCTGCCACATCTACATCGGCCAAGAGGCCTCGGCCGTCGGCTCGATCAACGCGCTCAAGGACGACGACCCCATCGTCGGGGCCTACCGCGACCACGGCTTTGCACTGGCCCGGGGCATGCACCCCAATTACTGCATGGCCGAGATGTACGGCAAGATCACCGGCTGCGCCAAGGGCAAGGGCGGGTCCATGCACATGTTCGACCGCGACCGCCACATGTACGGCGGCCACGCCATCGTCGGCGGGCAGTGCCCCCTCGGTGCTGGCCTGGGCTTCGCCATCCAGTACGAAGAGAAGGACAACGTCGCGCTATGCTACCTCGGCGACGGCGCGCTGAACCAGGGCGGGTTCTTCGAGTCGATGAACTTGGCCGCGATCTGGAACCTGCCGGTCATCTTCGTGCTCGAGAACAACAACTACTCGATGGGCACGCACATCGCCCGCGGCACGGCGATGGCCAACGACCTCGCCGCCAAGGCCGAGGCCTTCGGCATGCGCTACGCTGAGTGCGACGGGCTCGACGTGCTCGACGTGTACGACTGCTTCAGCGAGCAGGCCGCGATGGCCCGGGGCGCGAAGAACCCGCAGTGGACCCGCGGCAACTGGGAAGACATCACCTACAGCCGGGAGGGCTCCAACCCCGGCCCGGCGTTTGTGAACGTCAAGACCTACCGCTACCAGGGCCACTCGATGTCCGACCCGCAGAAGTACCGCACCAAGGACGAGGTCGGCGAGTACAAGGAACGCGACCCCATCAACATCTTGGTTAATAAGCTGATCGAGCAGGGAAAGGCCACGCAGGAGCAGTGCACCGAGCTGGATAACAAGGCCAAGCAGATCAGCAAGGAAGCGGTCAAGCACGCGGAGGAAGCACCAGAGATGCCGGTCGAAGAGATGTTCACCGACGTCTACGCCAACCCCTTTGGCCCCTACATCAAGGGTGGGCTGCCGAACATCATTACTAACGAAAACTCAGGCGAGTAAGCAAGACCATGGTCGCAACAACAGGCCGATCGATCCAATACCGCGAAGCACTCCGTGAAGCCATGGAGGAAGAGATGCGTATCGACGAACGCATCTTCCTCATGGGCGAAGAGGTCGGCGAGTACAACGGCGCCTACAAGGTCAGCCAGGGTATGCTCGACGAGTTCGGGCCAAAGCGGATCGTCGACTCGCCGATCAGCGAGACCGGCTTCGCGGGGCTCGGCGTCGGTGCGGCGATGTATGGCCTGCGGCCGATCATCGAGTTTATGAGCTGGTCTTTCTGCCTGGTCGCGGCGGACCAGATCATCAACAACGCACCCAAGATGCTGTACATGTCCGGCGGCCAGTTCGGCTGCCCTGCGGTCTTCCGCGGCAACAACGGCGCTGGCGGCCAGCTCGGCTCGACGCACTCCTGGGTTGTCGAGTCGCTGTTCAGCCATGTGCCCGGCTTGAAGCTGGCCGTGCCCTCGACCCCGCGTGATGCGAAGGGCCTCTTGAAGGCCGGCATCCGCGACCCCGACCCGTTCTTCAACCTAGAGTCCGAACGGATGCTCGGCATGGGCCTGCACGGCGACAAGGACTACTCCCGGTATCTGCATGGCAACAAGTGGGCCCCGCCGGAGAACGACAGCGACTTCATCATCGAACTCGGGAAGGCCGACATCAAGAAGCCCGGCACGGATTGCACCGTCATCGCCGCTGGCCGGCCGGTGCACTTCGCGCTCGAAGCGGCCGAAGCCCTGGAAGAAGAGGGCATCGATATCGAGGTGGTCGACGTCCGGACCTACCGCCCGCTGGACATCGAGACCATTGCGGGCAGCGTCCGACGGACCGGGTACGCGGTTGTGGTGGATCAGTCCTGGCCGTTTGCGTCGGTCGGTGCAGAGGTCGCGGCTCAGATCTACGACCACTGCTACGACGACATGGACAACAAGGTCATCCGCGTCCACAACGACGACATCCCCGCGCCGTACAACCGCCAGCGGGAGCAGGATATGCTCCCCAACGCCAAGAAGATCATCGAGGCGGTCCGCGGTGTGACCTACAACGCCTAAGCCGACCGATACCGAACCGGTCCGTTTATACCGCCTGTAAGTCCTCTACAGGATGGGTCTTCTGGCGAATGCGCGGAGGGTGTTCATAGGCCTGAAACAGCGCAGATTTGAGGGCCTAACAGGTCTATCGTTATACACGTTTATTGGACGTAAGTTCTGGAATTAACTTGGCTTGCGTTATCGGGACGTAGAATCCCTCGAATTTTGTTCATTTTCCTTTATCATTTACTTGCCCTTTATTGGGCCCGTGGCATTCTTTGGATGCTGCTCGTACAGCAGCGATGCCCCCGTTGGGCGTGACTCGCAATCTATCGCGAACAAAGGAAACGATCATGGACCTCAAAGCAATCAAAACCCTGACCGCCGCCGCACTCTTGGCCACAGCGACCGCCGCCACCGCGGGTAACGCACCCTTCAACATGGTGTCGGGCCCGACTTCCGATGCCAGCGTGAGCCTCAGCCTGCAGCAAACCACGGACGGCTACGATTTTGTCGTCAGCAACAGTTCGCTCATGGGCATCGTGACCGGCGTCTACTTCGAAATGGACTGGAACAGCGTCCTCGGTGCCGGCGTCAACTCCGGCCCGGCCATCCTGTCGGACGGCACGGATACCGCCAGCGTCGATGGCTGGGGCGGCTCAGCGGCCTCGTACACAGTCGAGCCCACCACCGAGACAGTGAGAGTCGGCCGTGGCCTCAAGACAACCACCACCTACAATGTCGGTCAAGGGATCGAGGAAGGTGAATCGCAGACCTTCTCCTTCACCTCCGGCCTGACGCTTGAAGAACTTGAAGACCTGCTGGGCACCGATGGCTACGGCGTCGCCATCCGTCTGCAGGGCCTCACCTCCGACGAACTGGAAGAAGGCTGGGGCGTTGTCGAGCAGATCGAAACCGCCACTTCGCCGGGCGATGAAACACCGGGCACCCAGGCACCGGTCGTCAACGAGCAGGTCGAAGTGACCTCGGCCCCTTCCCCGACCGCTGCACTGGCCGGCCTGGCCATCGCGGGTATCGCCGGCCTCCGCCGCCGCCGTCGCAACTAAGACGGGATCCAACGCAATCGTTTCTGAACAAGCTCAGCCCCAAAGGCTGGGCTTGTTTTCTTATGTGTCAACAGCATGCCACGGCTAACCGACCTACAATTTCCTCTTCCGCGTCGCGACGCCCGTCAACGCTCGCACCCGCCGGCACCCCGTCGGGATGACGCAACCCCCTCTATGCTCCAGCTAGACCTAGGAGACCCGACCCATGCCCGTGATTGTTGAAATGCCCAAGCTCTCTGACACGATGGAAGAAGGCACACTGATCAAGTGGGTCGTCAAGGTCGGCGACACCGTCTCCGCAGGCGACCACCTCGCCGACGTCGAGACCGACAAAGCGACCATGGAACTCCAGGCCTTCGACGACGGCACGGTCGCCAAATTAGTCCTCGACGAGAGCGCCACCGTCCCCGTCGGCCAGGCCATCCTCATCCTCGCTGAAGACGGCGAGTCCGTCGAAGACGCCGCCAACACCGAAATCCCCGGCCCTGCACCGGCAGAGGCTGCTTCAGCACCTGTGTCCGACGAGCCCGAAACAACCCCTACCCCAGATCCCGCCCCGCCGGCCCCAGCCACGCCTGCCGCTGCCCCGATCGCACCCGCCGCGTCAGCAGCCCCCGCAGCAGTTGCTCCGCCCCCACCGCCGCCCGGCGCCAAGGTCAAGATCAGCCCGCTCGCCCGCAAGCTCGCCGAGGAGCACGGCCTGGACGTCAATAAGATCGCAGGCACCGGGCCCGACGGCCGGATCATCAAACGCGACGTCCTCAAAGCCGCTGAGCAAGGCACCGCAAGACCCTCGGCAGGAGGTGCCGGCGCACCGATGGCTGGTCCAGCCGCCATCGCCCTCGAATCCAAAACCACCGCCGTCCCAGGTATGCGGAAGACCATCGCCAAGCGCCTGGTCGAGTCCAAGACCACCGTCCCGCACTTTCAGGTCTCCGTCGCCATCAACATGGACCCGCTCATGGAGATGCGGGCCACCCTCAACCAGCGGCTCGCCAGCCAGGGCATCAAGCTCTCGGTCAACGACTTCATCACTCGCGCCGTCGCCGTCGCTGCCATGCAGCACCCCGTCATCAACAGTTCCTGGATGGGCGACACCATCGTCCAGCACGGCACGGTCAACGTCGGCACCGCGATCAGCCTGCCCGAAGAGCGTGGCGGCGGGCTTGTCGTCGCCGTCTGCCGCGACGTGCAGAACAAGTCCATGATGCAGATCAGTGGCGAGGTCAAAGAACTCGCCGCCGCCGCCCGCGGCCGGGGCCTCTCCCCCGAGCAGATGTCCGACTCGACGATCACGATCTCCAACCTCGGCATGCCGCAGTACGGCGTGACCCAGTTCAGCGCCATCGTCAACCCCCCCAACGCCGCGATCATCGCCGTCGGCGCCGCCATCGAAAAACCCGTCGTCCGCGATGTCTACGGCGAGAAGAAGATCGTCATCGGCCACGAGATGAACGCCACCCTCTCCGGCGACCACCGCGTCACCGACGGCGCCTCCGCCGCCGAGTACCTCACCACTCTCCGCAGCCTGCTCGAGAACCCGGTGGGGTTGCTGGTGTGATCATGCACTTTGACGAGACAGGGAGCCGTTATGCCTAGATTCCTTAAGAAGCTATTTGGCTCATCTACTGACGATAGCCAGGATTCTTCTGCAGATGACGGCATCGAGTACTTCACGTATGGGCAAGCCCTCGCTTTCGCGAACGAGCAGGCTCTGCGCGAACTCACAGCCTCAGATTCATCGATTTACTACATCGCACATGTCGCATCGATGCATGACTATTGCTTTTGCGAATGGATCAAGCAAGATGAAGGCTGGGTGATGACGGTTCGAGGTCTGACGAACCAAGAGCGGCTTCCACAAGAGCAGATCACTGACGACCAGATCCTGACGTTGTTCCGCGAGGGGAACCGAATCTCAGCGGTCCGTCTTTACCGCACGCGCGAAGAGGTTGGGCTTAAAGAAGCGATGGATGCGATCGAGCAGATGCTTTCCGACTAATACAGGGGTGAAAGAAGGGACATCCCCTGTTCACTTCTTTCCCTGTTTACTTCTTCATCGCACCACGCGCTTTTCCCCGTCGTAAGAGATCGCCTTCTGCCGCATCGCCACCATGTCCCAGTCCGCGTGGTGCGGGGGATTCAAGTAATGGTCGTATGCGATCGCCATCTGGCGGGCGACTTCGGTGTAAGGGACGCTGCCGAAGCCCGCACCCATCGCTGGGAATACGACGGTCTCGATCGGCAGCTTGTCCACCGCCTTGGCGCGGTACACCGCGAGCATCGCCGCCCACGTCGCGGCGTAGACTTTGTCCGTACCGTTGATCGAGCCAGGCGTCCGCATCGTTGGGGCGTGGCCGATGTAGGGGTAGCCCTCGGTCCCGGTCGGCTCGATGAAGCAGGTGCCGATCGGCTGCTCGCCGAGGTACTCGTCACGGATGCGTTCCTGGACCCGCCGCATCAGCTCCTCGCCGTGGAACCGGCAGAGCGCGGCGTCGATCCCCGCGTTCATGATCCCGTACGCGTTCGCCGCCGTGACAAAACAGTCGTGCGGCGGCAGCTCCTCGAACACGCTCTGCAACACGGTGACACGCGGCAGCCCGGAGAACCGTTCTCGGAAAGCCTCGCACATGTCTGGGTCAGGATGGATCAGCCAAAGATCAACCGGCAGCGCCATAGTTTTAGCGTACCAACTACACCAAGACGAGGTATGCACTGAACCTCTGGTTTTTAGCGCTACCCGGCATCATGCAGGACCGCTGCTTTGGCTCACCACCCGTCCCACCCCGGCGGGGCGATGGACTCGCCGGTGAGGTGGCGGTGGATGACGTAGTAGAGCGCATTGGCCGGGCCTTCCCAGTTCGGGCTGGAGTAGCAGTTCGTCAGGATGACGACGGTCCGATCGGCGGTGGGGTCGTGCATCATGGTGCACTGGTAGCCGGGGATGTAGCCGCTGTGGCCGATGCCGTCGTGGTACTTCATCAGGCCAAGCCCGTACCAGTACGGCACGGGGTAGCCGGTGTCGTGCCACGCAAACACCTCGCGCTGGCTGTCCTCTTTGAGCAACTTGCTGTTGGGGTCACAGATATCCTTGATGAAGGTCGTCATGTCGCCAAGCGTCGAGACCATCGCGCCGGCGCCGTGCCACATGGTGGGCGAAGCGTAGGTCTGGTCGTAGGGGATGTTGCCGATGCCCTTCCAGAAGATCGGGCCGTTCTCGTCGCCGTACTGGTAGCCGCTGGCGAAGGGCTCGGGCATCTTCGGGTCGGTGCTGTAGAACGTGTTCTTCATCTGCAGGGGCTTGCAGATGCGCGCCTGGATGCTGTCGTTGATCGGCTTACCCTCGACCTTCTCGAGCACCTGCTGCAGCAGGATGTAGTTCGTGTTCGAGTACATGAAGCCGCCTTCTTCCGGGTCGAAGTACGCCCCGGCATCGAAGGCGAACTTGAGCAGCTCTTCTTTCTTCCAAGCACGCTGCGGCTCGTTGGCGAAAGCCTCTTTGACGTGGGGCTGGGCAATGTAGTTCATCAGCCCGCTGGTGTGCTGGGCGAGCATACGGAGTGTGATTTTGTCGCCGGCCGGGACGCCGTCGAGGTACTTGCTGACCGGGTTGTCGATCTTGAGCTTGCCCTCCTCGGCGAGTTGCAGCATGACGACCGCGAGGAACGGCTTGGTCATGCTGGCGATGCGGAAGTGGTGGCCCTTGGTCAGCGCAGCGTTGGTCTCGAGCGACGCGACCCCGTAGGCCTTGTCGATGAGCACCTTGTCGCTCTCGTGGACCGCGACGACGGCGCCGGGTAGGAAGAGGTGCTCGCGCGTCTGGCTGATCTTCTGATCGAGCGTCATCCCCTCGGCGAAGATCGGCGGGTTGCTGCTGCTCTCGCCCTCGTTGGAGAAGTTGCAGCCGATCAGGCCGAGCATGAGCAGCGGGAGTATCAGGAACGCGGTGAGTCTGTGTTGCATGTGGGGGTCCGTTAGTTGATGCCGCCGTCCCACCAGTCGTTGTTGGGGGTGTCGCCTTCGTAGAGGTCGCCTAGGTTGGTCTGAAGGTAGCGGTCTTCGGTGTGCACGTCGAAGCGGACGGCTTCGCTGCCCGCGTGGCCATCGGCCCAGACGGCGTTGGCGGTCTTGCCCTTGTGTCGGCCGTGGACGGTGGGTGAGCCGGAGGTCGTGCCTCGGCCGATCGTGGTGTAGGGCGGGGTGGTGTAGGGGACGGGTTGTTCGAGTTCGTACTCGAGTGAGAAGACGACGTTTTCACTAAAGCCAGGGGCATACGTACCCGCGTCAGCGAACATCAGCGTTCCTGTCAGGTTCTGGATGGCCGAGAGTCGGAAGCCCAACCAGCTGGCATTCCCGAGGACCGGCCCCGGTACGCCTAGCATCCGCCCGTTGTAGGCGTAGTCGATCGATGGGAACTCGATCCCAGTCGCACCGAGTGTCGCGAGGTAGTTCCGGTCAACGTCGAAAGTCGGGCAGCCACCGACCTGGCTTGCATCGCTGAGGTAGGGGCCAAGCAGGCTGTTGGAGAACACCGTGTCTACATCACCTTGCGTCTCGACGACACACCAGGAGGTCTTCGCACCCGCGATGGCCGGCGAGCCCGGCGGCAGCGGCCCATTGAATCCGAGCCGGGGGTGCACCTGGGTATGCGGCGGAATCCGCTCATCGTTTTCCGCAGCGTACGCGTGCGATGCGAGGCCGATCTGCTTCAAGTTCGAGAGGCACTGCGCTTGTCGCGCCGATTCTCGGGCCGCGCCTAGCACTGGGAGCAGGATCGCGATCAGCAACGCGATGATGCTGATCACCACAAGCAACTCGATCAAGGTAAAGGCATGATCTCGACGCAAGGCGGAACTCATAAGGGTAAAGGCCGGCTCAGACAGCCTCGGCCATCATTGGGGGGCACTATTGTAACGACGGATTCCATGGCTTAAGCGCGTCGGCGTCGGCTCAGCAGCGCGCCGCCGATCAACAGCACAAGGCCAGACCCCGGTTCGGGCACGGCCAACGCGCTGAGTTGTTCGATAAGTTCTGGTGAAAGCTCCGAGCTTGGCGTACTCAACGCCTGCACAAAGCCGAAGATGTCCAGGTTGTTTAATGTGCCGCTGCTATCGAAATCACCGAGTACATCGGGGTCGAGCGATGGGTACAGCGTCGCGTAGCCGGCTTCGTCGGTGAGGGCCTGTACGAACGCAGGGATATCGGAGCTATCGAATGTTCCGTCGCCGTTGAGGTCACCCAGCAGCACGTCACTGATCACCGAAGCGGTGCCTGCGCGGTTCATGAACAGGTTGACTTGGCCGACTAGGATCGCGAATTGCGAATCCGCGACGTTGAACGAATAATCCAGGCCGCTAGCAGAGAACGTACCGGTGAACGTCGTGGTTAAGCCTGGTGTGTTTCCAGACTGAGCATCAATTGACACATCGGCTGCAATATCCATCGAGGTCAACTCGCCATCAAAAAAAGTCAGCCCCGTCCCGGTGATGTTCGACAAAGAAATCTCGTAGAACAGCGCCGCGTTGCCCGCACCGGTGCCATCGTTATACGGGGTATAGACCGGCGAGAACGGCGAGATCATCCGCGTGCCGCCCGTGACAACCCAAGGGTTGTCGGCGTCGGGGTCCGTCGCGTCACCGCCATCCCCGTTGATATTCCCGTCCCATGCAAACGTGTTGAAATTAAACGCCAGGTCATTCACGCCGATCTGGCTTGAACCGCTGCTGGCGACCAGGCCGTTGTCATAATCGATACGGCCGGCACTCATCGTCGCCGCATCCGGTTGAGTAGTGATCACGTTGTTCACAGCGATCGTTTGGTTGGGGTAAAACGCGTCCAGGAATGCGGCGTAATCGTTCGATGTCGAGGCCGGCGAGGCGATGATCGCGGAGTACCTGCCCGAGTTGCTGCCCGATGGGATGACGTAGTTCGCGTAGTCCGGCAGCCCGTTGTGGCCCGACCGTAAATTCCCGTTGATGTCCTTGCCTTCTATCCCGTTTTGCGTCGTGTCGTTTTTCCAGTCCGACACAGCAAGGAAGCCGGTCGCGGGCCCACCCAGGTCGATATAGTCGTCCGCGACCCCGCTATGGGTGATTCCGGCAAATGCCACAACAGCGAGGAGTTTGCAACCGGTCTGCTTGATACGACAAATCGTCATACGGGCCACTCCATCAGTCGAAGTAAAAAGTTGGGCGAGCCGTTAAGCCGCCGCCCAGCGTGAAAAAACAGCAACAACGCTTACTTGCGGCGCCGCCGAGCCATCGCCAATCCACCTAAAACGAGCAGGCTCAACGAACTCGGCTCGGGGACGACTGCGGTCACCGTGCCGGTCAGATCGGCGAAAACAGTCGATTCAGCAGAACCGAACACCGTATTAATCAGGACCGCATCATTAACTTGAAGCGAAACCTGGTTGCCATTGATCGTGAAGCTGCCTTCGTGTTCCACGGTGGTAGGGCCAGAGGGGATTGCGAAGCCGTGGTCCACCGTGATGGTCGCGTCTGCAGCCAGGCTGATCCCAACAACTTGCCCGTCTTGAAGGGTCACCGTGCCGTTGGCGTTGTCGATGACAACGCTGTTACCCGTGCCGAAGAACCAGATGTCTAATGCGGTGTCGCTGATGTCGCTGGTCGAAGAACCGTCTGCCCACAGATCGCTTGTGTCAAGACCCGTGATCGCTGCCACCTCGAGCCCGACGCCTGTCAGGCCAGTATCGTCGTAATCGAGTGTGCCGATGCCGAAGCTCGTTTCGTTCGGAAACACATCGGCTGTACCAAACTGCTGCGATGGGTTTGCGAGGTTATAGAGGCCATCGGGGTCCAGGTTTATTTGCGCGAATGTACCGACTACTGCATTTTCAGATATCAATCCATCGCCATCCATCACGCTGGCAAGATCAACCGATCCCGCATAGGCCTGTTGTGTCATAAACGCCGTTGCAACAAGCGTGGCAAAAGTCATCTGCTTCTTCATCTCAAGACTCCTGGAAGGGGTTTGTAAAAGTGGACAGTAAGGTCGTTTGTCGGCTCATCTGGAATTTTGCACAAGCCGGGTCTGGCTGTCCCTGATCCACTGAGTAGGCGTCATCGATTGTCAAAAATCCGACTCCGCCGGGTAAGTCCTCCGTGTCGGCAGGGGGCGCCACTTGCCGAAAGTTGACACTCATTCTCATAAACAAGAAGGATAGTTAGATGCAAACCTGTCCACAAGTCACACTTATGGCTAGCCACTTGTTGTGATAAATGGCCTTAAGAGCACAGAAAAGGCGCTTGACATGAAATTGAGACTTGGTATCATTTACAAATCGGAGTCCGTTGCACTCCATTAACCCAGACCATGCGCCTTCACTCGTGCGTGAAGCAAGCCCCAAAAGGACGCATCCCATGCAGTACACCGCCACCCAGATCGCCGACACCTTCAGGCTCTTCCTCACGGTTCTCTGTGTGGTCGTGGTCATCATTGTCGCGGTCTGGGCAGTGATGCGCACCACGGCGATCGAGACGGCAGGCACGCCGGGGATGCCTGTCGTCCCGGTCACGCACGAGCAAACGACCGCGCCTGCAAACGCGATAGGGGACGAGCGATGAGTTGTTGGTACGCGATCGATGGTGAGAGGCTCTGCCGGATCATGGCGATGGAGAACCGCCTGGGCATCGACGGGACGATCCGCCTGGCGCTGCCACGCCTGGGCAACGTCCTGCCCGGCAAGGGCGGGCTGTTTGAGGTACACGCCGACGCGGAGGCCGGCGTGTACCTCGCCCAGGCCCTGTCGTGGTGGCACGAGCCCGATCAGGTCTTACTCGACTGCACCCCGCTGGGCGAGTCGATGCACGCCGGCACACCGCGGGACGGGGACAACTTCGTGATCGTCGCGGGCCACGAGCCCATCGCCGCGACGGGCTTCATTGAGACGCGCTCCCAATGCCAGAAGGGCGACCACCTGCGGATCGAGTTGCCGACGCAACTCTGGGACGGGCTTGGCCTGAGCCTCAAACCAAACGGCGCATGCGGCTGCATGAAGTGTGGCTGCCCGGAGGACCCCGACGAGCGGGTCTGGGACTTCCAGCAGGTGGTTCCACCCGACAACGGCGGCCAGCCGCTGCTGGCAGACATCATCATGCTCGGCCAACGCCAGCGCATGCAGTGGACCATCGACCTCGCTATGCGTGGCGAGAAGACAACAGCACTCATCGGCCATATCAAGGCACGATCAAAACTATCCAACGCCACGACGGCAAACAACCACAACACCTAGTTGTGATCGCGTGCTTCAGCCCGGCGGGTAGCTGCGGCAAGCCGCTAGGTTGCTGCCCACAGCGATCGGATCGCGACCCTTCCTGTCATATCGATCGGGCGATCCAGCATCAGAACGGCCGTAGTTCCGAAGGACACGCAGTCAAGATGATCCATACAGGAGTGAATCAGAAGGCCAGTACATAGAGGAACACCTTGGGATTGATGCGATATGGTATCAAAAATGCGGTCATCTTAATGGTGAAGAAGGATATGGTGAATGGCCTGAAGCATCAAAATTCTTGGGATTCTAAAGTATGTAGTGATCTGTAAGGATCAATGGATACTGCTTTAATGACCTATTTCTACAGACAGTATCTGTAAGACTTTCTTCATCATAGAAGCGGTTTGAGCAGGTACTTCCGATTTGATCGGGAGGGGATTGGGTGCATTAAAAACATGATTTGCGCCAGGCACGATATAGGTTTGTGCAGATGGGTTCGCTGTGCTGTATCGAGAAAGGTCATCAACAGAGACAGTTTCGTCAGCATCACCATGAATATGAACTGCGCGATTCTCTAACTTTGCCGATGCTGCCAGCGGATCATGACTATCTGGGTTGGACTGAATCTCAGCAAGCCAGTCCCGACCAACGTAGAGCGTTTGACCTGTTCGGTTTGATATCGAAGGAATCCGGCCTTCTCGCAGTAACGTCTGCTGAGACAGAGGGTCAAGGCGAAGTGCATCAGCTGGAGCAGCAAGTGTGATTACAAACTTAATCATATCGGCACCAAGCTTGGAGGCGCATAAGAGCGCAGTAACCCCACCACGGCTGTGTCCTATCAGACATACGGGTAAATCTGGATGAAGTTGGCGGACATGTTTAATCACTTCGGTAAGATCGAATATTTGACGATTCCAAGTGTCTAGTTCAAACAGCTCCGGTTTCGCAAAGGTTTCAATCTCACGAGTCATACCCGAATGACTGAAGTTAAAGCGATGTGTCAAAATGCGCGATTCCGCTAGCGTATGAGCTAATCTTGGCATGAAGCTGTAATCCATATAGCCTTTAAAGCCATGGCAGATAATTGCTTGACATACCGGCTGTTCTGAATCTGTAGGATATTGAGTGTGAGCGAGAATGGGTTGACCACCATAACCAGGAATCTCCCACTCTTCCGGGCTGGTTTCCCCGCCGTAAGATCCTAGGTTTTTCTCTTTCATCATTTTATGTTACACCTTAAGCACCAACGCCGGGTGGCCCTGGCCCAGCAAGCTTGCCCAGAGATTCACGGGAGTTTGGACTTAAATAATGCGCTCCGTGGTCGGGCTACACCTGACCACAGTCATCCCTTGTTTTTAATCCCGGCCTAATTCTTGCCATACCCGAGCCACCCCCACCTATCAAGGGGTGTCTATCATCGGCTTGCTTTGATTGATCACGAAGAAGGCAAGAAGAAAAAGACAGCACTCTTTCAAGTACTTGATCGCAAACGCCATCGATTGTATAAGGACTGGCAGTGCCTGGGTACCGTTGCGTGCCGCGGTTGACACACGCCTGCCTCGCGGTCACGCCGCATCAGACCGTGCCGTCACGCTTGATCGTGTTCCCATCCGACGCGCGACCTCACGGATCAACACCGGGCGGTCGATCGGCTTGGTCAGGTAGAAGTCGCAGCCCGCGGCGATGCACTTATCCATCTCGTCACTCATCGCGTTGGCCGTCAGGGCGACGATCTGTCCCTTGTAGCCGTGTTCACGCAGTTCGGACGCCGCGGTGTAGCCGTTCATCACCGGCATATGCATATCCATCAGCACCAGGCCGTATGGCCGACCCGCTGCGTCCGCTGATAGCGCCGCGTTCATGCCATCCAACCCGTTTTCGCAGAGGGTGACTTCGGCACCGGCTTTCTTTAGAACGTGCTGGATCAGGCGTTGATTGTCCAGGCCGTCCTCAACGACCAATACATGGCCCGTGATCTTAGGCAGGCAGGCGTCACTCGGTGTGATGGCCCCGCTGGGACGGATCGTATCGATCATCGCCACGCCGTCGAGTTCGCCGGTCTGGATGGTCATGGTGAACGTGCTGCCTTGCCCGGGCTCGCTGGAGACGTCCACCTGGCCGCCTAGGATCCTGGCGATCTGGCTGGTAATGGTCAGGCCGAGCCCGGTCCCGCCGAATCGCCGGGTCGTTGAGGCGTCGGCCTGGCTGAAGGGCTTGAACAGCTTGCCCATCTGCTGCGGGGTCATGCCGATCCCCGTGTCCTTGACCTCGAAGACGAGCTGCTGCTGCTCGGGCAGGTATCGTGCGGTGATGGCCACGCCGCCGACCTCGGTGAACTTGATGGCGTTGCCAGCGAGGTTGACCAGCGCCTGCTTCAAACGGGTCGGGTCGGTCATAATCGAGCTCGGGATCGAGCCATCGATCCCGACATCAAAAGCGAGGGATTTGTCTCGGGCACGCTGCCCGAGGAGCTCGGCGACATCGCTGAGCAGGCGACCCAGCGGCGTCTGGACCGACTCGATCTCAAGCCTGCCCGCTTCGATCTTGGAGACATCCAGGATGTCGTTGATCAGCGCGAGCAGGTGCTGGCCGTTGCGCTTGATGGTCTGGGCGGCGCTGCGCTTGTCCGACTCGCTCGAGGCCGGGTCGAGCAGGAGGTCGGAGAAGCCAAGGATCGCGGTCATCGGCGTCCGTATCTCGTGGCTCATGTTGGCGAGGAAGAGCGATTTGGATTCGTTTGCCTTCCGCGTTGCGACCAATGACGCGGCGAGCTGGCCGTTGACCCTATTCAGCTCAAGCTGGGTCACCACCTGCTTAGCGATCGCTTCGAGGTCTTTGACCTGTGTGGATGAAATCTCTCTTGGCTGGGTATCGATCACGCAGAGCGTGCCAACCGCGGCGTTGTTGGACAGTCGCAGCGGGACGCCCGCGTAGAAACGGATCCCCGGTTCCCCGGTGACCAATGGGTTGTCCGCGGTGCGCGGGTCCTTCGTCGCATCATTGATAATCAGTGGTTCATCCTGCAGGATCACGTAGCCGCAGAACGCGTGGTCTCGCGGGGTTTGTTCGACATCAATGCCGTAGTGGCTTTTGAACCACTGGCGGTCTTCATCAACAAGTGAGACAAGCGCAACCGGCACCTCACAGAGCCGGCTCGCCAGCGTGGTCAGATCATCAAACCGGTCTTCGGGCTCGGTATCCAGGACCTGGCACGAGATGAGCGATGCAATCCGTGAGCTTTCGTCTTTAGGAAGAGGCGCTGCGGGCATAGAGTGGCTCGATTGTGGCCTGCCCCCATTAACTCTTAAAAATGTATATCGATCTTTCATCGAGATGAATTAACTCTAGAACGATCGTAGATCGATACGGACCCCCCCCCGCGCTGAATCCGGTAAGACATGGTTTTTTAACGAACATTTAGGCCAGCAACCAGCAGATTAACCTGCTTCTCCATAAACAAATCGCCTGTGAAAACAGTGGTACCGACCAAGTCGAAGATTAATCTGTTGGGGTGCTCTGGCTTGATCTGTTTCTCTAAAAGATCAATCGCGCGGCACCCGCTGCAGCGACATGTGCCGGTCGGTGTCGATGACGACGTCGGCGTCGGCGAGGCCGTTGGCTTGGGCCAGTTCGCGCAGCTCGTCGGGGGTGAGCGCGGCGTGCAGGGACTCGGCGAAGAGCTTGCGTTGGTCGCCATCGCAGCCGCCGGCGTGCTGGTCGACCAGTGCGTTGAGCTGTTCGATGGACTTAGGCCGGTAGAGGTCACGGATGAGTAGCAGGCCGCCGGGCTTGAGCACGCGCGCCGCCTCGGTAAGCATCGCCCCAGGCTCGGGGATGTGGTGCAGGATCGTGTTGCTGAAGAGCGCGTCGAACGAATCGTCCGGGAGATCGAGCTTCTTCACATCCATCTTGGCGAGGGTGATGCGGTTGTTCAGGCCGGCTTCCGCGATCTTGTTTTGTGCGAGGTTGATCATCGATTGGGCTAAATCAACGGCAATCATTTTTGGGTGGCCGGGGTGGAGGCTCGGCGACCCCCCGGAACGCAGGGCCTGCGAGATATCAACGCCAGTTTGTTCCGGGGGTTCGCTTTGGCTCATCCCCGGCCACCCGACAGTTGAGACGGCTTGGCAGAGCAGGATCGGGATATCGCCTGGGCCGGTGCCGAGGTCCAGGGCGTTTTTGCAGCGGTCGATGCCGAGGTCGATCAAGCGCTGCACGAACGCGGTGTTGGGCTGCGTATGGTCCATCGCGTCGTAGGCGGCGGCCTCGGCGGTGTCGTCCATGACTTCGGGTTCAAGGATTCTTTGAAGCATTGTCACCCGCTACGCCGCATGGATCAGTCTTCTAAGTACTCGCCCGGGATCACGCGGAAGACTTCTTCGACCGAGGTCTTGCCCTGCGCGACTTTCAAGAGCGCGTTGGACTTGAAGTCGAGCATTCCGTCGGCGTGGGCCTGCTTGCGGAGGTGGTTGGTGTCGGCGCCGTTGCTCACCATGTTGCGCAGCTCGTTGTTCATGTTCATCACCTCGAAGACGCCGGTCTGCCCGTCGTAGCCGGAGTGGTCGTCGCTGGCGCCGGGGGCGTAGAACTTGGCGTCCTCATCGAGCAGCGGCTTGATAGACTCGAACATCTGCGGGGCGTGGCTGATGTCGTACTCGACGCGTCGCTCGGGGTCGAGGGTGCGGACCAGCCGCTGGCTGATGACACCACGCAACGCGGTCGCGAGGAAGTGGTTGTTGACGCCGAGCGACCGCATCGACTCGACTGCGGCGGCGGCGACGGGCGCGTGGATCGTGGACAGCACGATGTGCCCGGAGTTCGCGGCATGCACGGCGGTGGTCGCGGTTTCTTTATCCCTGATCTCGCCGATCATGATGATGTCCGGCGACTGCCGCAGCACGCCACGCAACAGCTCGGCGAAGTGGATCCCAACGGTGTGATTGATCTGCGATTGACGCAGGCCATCGATCGCGAACTCGATCGGGTCCTCGATGGTGTTGATCTTGCGTGTGCCGTCGTTGAGATAATCCAGCGCGGCGTAGAGCGTGGCGGTTTTGCCCGAGCCGGTCGGCCCGCAGCACAGGATTAGGCCGCCCGGCGAGTCGAGCATGAGCCTGACGGAGGCGAGCTCTTTTTTGGAAAGCCCGATGTCCTGGAGGTCGAAGAGGCCGGTGCCCCGCGAGAGCAGGCGGATCACGGTGTCCTCACCGTGTAGCGTCGGGATGGAGCTGATGCGCAGGTCGACGGTTCGGTCTTCCGTGTCTTCATCATCGGCGGCCTCGTCGATGAGGTCCTCGTAGATCCACCGCCCGTCGTGCGGGTGCCGGTGCTCGGCGACGTCCATGCCGGCCTGGGCCTTGATGTACTGCGAGAAGCGCCTGCCCATATCCCGGCTAACGATGCTGAGCGGGCGGATCACGCCGAGCTGCCGGATGTTCAGCGCGTAGAAGTCTTCGTGCGCCAGCAGCATCAGGTCGCTCGCGCCGTTCTCGACCGCGTGGGCGATCGCTTTATTCACCGCCTTCTCAGAGGGCAGGTCCGTCAGGTCGATCATCTGCATGGTCGTCTGGGTCTTGGTCGGCATCAAGCTTTCTCCTTCAGCGCGCTGAGCGCGTGGTCGAGGTCGTCGGCCATGGTCAGCACGTTCTCCAGCCGCATCATCGTGATCACCCGCTTCACGCTCGGGGACATCGAGTGCAGCACGAGCCGGCCGTCAGCCTCGCTCATCGTCTTGTGCAGCGACAGCAGCCAGCCGATCGCGGCGGAGTCGATGTAGCTCGCCTCGGCAAAGCCTAGCGCGATCTTTCGGCCGGCCCAGTCGTCGCCGACCAGGTCTTTGAGCTCGGTGAACTCCTCGCACATCGCCAACGCGTTCATGTCATCGGCGCAGTCCAGCGACGCAACGCCATCTTCTTCAATCGACACGACTTTCAGGCTCATGGGGGCATCCCGATCGGGTGAGAGTAAGACGGCCTATGGTATCGCAACCAGCACGGGCAGGCTGTTTATTTCATTAAGAGAGCGCATCCACCGCGATCCGTCGGGCGTGGCAGGTGGCGATGGCGATGGCGTCGGCGACATCCGGCGGGCTCGGCGGCTCGGGCAGGCGGAACTGGGCCTGCACCGCCTGCTGCATCTGCTCTTTGGACGCGTGGCCGTTGCCCGTGATCGCCTTCTTTACCTCGGTCGCGGCGAGTTCTTCGATGACGAGGCCCGCCTGCTTCGCGCACAGCAGGATGACCCCGCGCGCGTGGGCCATGATCACCGCTGTATTCGGGTGGGCGTAGTGCGAGTAGACCTGCTCCACCGCGAGCCGGTCGGGCTGCGCCTGATCGATGATGCCGGCCAGATCGTCGGCGAGTTGCGCGAGCCGGTCGGCGACACTGGTCTTGGCGTCGAGCTTGATGACACCAGCTTCGATCAGCGCGGGTTCGATGGTGTTGGATCGCACCTCGACCACGCCGAAGCCGGTGAGCCGCAGGCCGGGGTCGATGCCGAGGATACGCATGCTTGTAGTGTATCGGTTGATGGCGGGGGGTCTTGTGGATGGTACAATTGGAGTATGACGATTGAAGAGCTCACCAAAGCGATGAATGCCACGCCGTTCCAGGCCTTTACGCTTTTTCTGAGTGATGGGCGGAGCTTTCGTGTGATGCACCCGGAATTCATCATGCGCTCTGGCACTGGCAGGATGGTTGTTGTCTCGGAACCCGAAATGAAGACGGTGGAGGTCATCGACCTGCTGCACGTCACAGGGATGCAATACAGCAACGAATCCAGTGATCAATCTCAAGCTAGTTGACCACACCATACCCGCATCTCTCGCCAGCCACGGAGGGCTGACGCTTGGCTCGAAAGAAGAGCACGAAAAAGAAGACGACCCGACGCAAGAAGAAGGCCCAAGAGGACGCCGGGCTGTTCGATGGCGACGGCGGCAGCGGCGGTGGCGGTCTCGATGACGAGGCCTCGCTCGGGATCTTGCCGGTCTCGTTGCACGAAGCCGCGCAGACGCGCTACCTGAACTATTCGCTGTCGGTGATCACCAGCCGTGCCCTGCCGGATGTGCGCGACGGGCTCAAGCCCGTGCAGCGCCGCATCCTATACACCATGTGGCAGCAGGGGATCAAGGCCGACGCCAAGCACCGAAAATGCGCGAAGGTCGTCGGCGATGTCATGGGTAACTACCACCCGCACGGCGACTCGGCCATCTACGACGCGCTCGCCCGGCAGGCTCAGCCCTGGGTCATGCGGCAACGCCTCGTCGAAGGCAGCGGCAACTTCGGCTCGATCGACGGCGACAAGCCCGCCGCCATGCGCTACACCGAGTGCCGCCTCGACGCCCTAGCCGGCGACATGCTCGGCGACATCAGCCGCGGCACCGTCCACTTCCGGCCCAACTACGACGGCACCAAGTCCGAGCCGGTCGTGCTGCCCTCGAAAGTGCCGAACCTGCTGGTCAACGGCAGCGCGGGTATCGCCGTCGGCATGGCGACCAACATCCCCCCGCACAACCTCGGCGAGGTCTGTAAGGCCCTCCTAAAGGTCCTCGACAACTGGGAGATCAAGGACTATCAGCTCATCTCGGGCGACGCGATCCAAGGCCCCGACTTCCCCACCGGCGGGCAGGTCATCAACAGCCAGCAAGAAGTCCGCGATGTCTACAAGACCGGATCCGGCACC
Source organism: Planctomycetota bacterium (assembly GCA_039188575.1). Taxonomy (GTDB): domain Bacteria; phylum Planctomycetota; class Phycisphaerae; order Phycisphaerales; family Phycisphaeraceae; genus JAHQVV01. The sequence continues at coordinate 55,696 of JBCCYY010000007.1, forward strand.
CTCAAGGTCCGCGGCACGACCAAGGCAGGCCCCAGCAAGTCGCGCTCGACCAAGACGCTGATCGTCGACTCGATCCCGTACAACGTCGTCAAGGCCAACCTCGTCGAGCAGATTGCCCAGGTCGTGCTCTCGCGCAAGATGCCGCTGGTTGTCGATGTAAAAGACCTGTCGACGGATGATGTCCGCATCGAGCTGGAGTTGAAGAAGGATGCGGACGAGCAGAAGGTGCTCGCGTACCTGTACAAGCACACCTCGCTGCAGACGAACTTCAGCGTGAACCTGACGATGCTCGTGCCGACGGAGAACCCTGAGGTCGGCGCGCCGCAGCGGTGCAGCATCGTCGAGATCCTGAGGTATTTCCTGATTTTCCGGCACGATGTCGTCACGCGTCGGCTGGAGCACGAGCTCGCGTCACTCGAGAAGCGCATCCACATCCTTGAGGGCTTCGCGCTGATCTTCGATGCGCTCGACGAGATCATCAAGATCATTCGGCGGAGTGACGGCAAGGCTGACGCCGCCGAGAAGATCATGAAGAAGTTTAAGCAGCTTGATGTCGAGCAGACCGACGCGATCCTCGAGCTCAAGCTCTACCGCCTGGCTAAGCTCGAGATCAACCTTGTGTTAGATGAGCTCAAGGACAAAAAGAAGCGTCAGCGCGCGATCAAGAAGCTGCTTGCCGACGATGAGGAAGACCTCAACTCCGGCCGGTGGGGCATCGTCCGCGACGAGGTCAAAGACCTGCTTGAGCGTTACGGCGGACACGCGCGCAAAAAAGAAGACCCCGGCAACCGACGCACGAAGATCGAGTCCGTGGGCGAAGAACCTGAATTCAGCGCGGAGGACTTCATCGTCGCGGAGGATGCGCACGTCCTCATCACCGCCGACGGCTGGGTCAAGCGGCAAAAAGAGATCAAGGACCCGATGTCCACGCGCATCCGCGAAGGCGACCGCGTTCTCGCCTGCGTCGCCGGCTCAACGCGATCGACAGTGATGTTCTTTAGCTCGCTCGGCGTCTGCTACACCGCGCGGATCATCGATATCCCCGCGACCACGGGCTACGGCGAGCCGATCCAGAAACTGTTCAAGCTCAAGGACGGCGAGAAGATCATCGCCGCCTACTCGGCCGACCCGCGCGTGCTCAAGCACTATAAGGAAGACTCCAAGGACCCGGACGCCTGCCCGTACAACCACGCGATCGCGGCATCGTCCGACGGCTACGCGCTGCGCTTCAGCCTCGAGCCGTTCGTTGAGGCGAGCACCAAGGCCGGCCGGAAGTACGCCCGGCCGAAGAAAGGCCAGACGATCACCCACGCCTATCTCTGCACCGGGCACGAGGTCCTGTTGGCGGTGACCGAGCAGTGTCGGGCCATGGTCTGCAAGGCGGAAGAGGTCAACTACCTGTCCGGCCCGGGCAAGGGCGTCATGCTCGTCAAGCTCGGCAAGGGCGACCGCCTGATCGGCTTCAAGACCAGCGAAGGCGAGCGCGACCTCTTGCGGGTCAAAACCAACCGCGGTGCGGAGAAGACCGTGTCCACCGCCAAATACCGCGTCACCGGTAGGGGTGGTAAGGGTTGGGAGATCCAGAAGAACGGCCGAATCGCGGAAATCGTGTCCGACCCGGTTATATCCCCCGCGCCCCTGCCCGATAAGAAGGAGTAGTCCAATATTAGGAACCAGGGGAAAACACGATGCGCGAATACCTTTGCATTGCCATGCTGCTGGTGATGATCCTCGCCCTGCTGCCGAGCATGACAGGCTGTGGCCCGAGCGAGGCGGACGCCGCGGCGGCCAACGTGCCACGCGAACTCAGCTTTGTCGTAGTCAACAACTCGGGCGCAGACATCAAGGGCGTTGGCCTGGACGGCGCGAATATCCCGATGGGCTTTGCCGACATCGAGAAGGACGGCCGGGGAATGGTCAAGAACAAGAAGCTCGAGCTGCCCGAGACGCTGACCCTGCACTGGGGCGACCCCCGCGGCAACCGCAAGGAAGGCACGGTCAACGTCTGGTCCGAGCTCAGCGCGACCTACACCGGCCCGGTCACCCTGACGATCACCCGCCGCGGCAAGGTCGTCCTCACCGGCGGGTAAACCAAAACAAGAAATCCGAATCTGTAACCACAGATGCACACGGATACACACTGATCAAGCCAAAAGGTTTGAATCGGTGTCCATCCATGTGCATCTGTGGTTTCATTGCTGCGCCTTTGCGTGATAGACATAAGGTTCAACCATGACCACCTACACCACCGAGAAAATCCTCCGCCTCGAAGGCCTCGAGCCCGTCCGCAAACGGCCGGGCATGTACATCGGCGGGGTCGGCAGCGCTGGGCTGCACCACCTGGTCTGGGAGATCTTCGACAACTCGGTCGACGAGGCCATGAACGGGCACGCGTCCGAGGTCACCGTCACGCTGCACAAGGACAGCCAGTCGGTCACCGTCGCCGACAACGGCCGGGGCATCCCCTGCGACATCGATAAGAAGACCAAGAAGTCGGGCCTGGAGATGGTGCTCACCGAGCTTCACACCGGCGGGAAGTTCGAGGGTCAGAACTACAAGACGTCCGGCGGGCTGCACGGCGTCGGTGCTTCGGTCACCAACGCGCTCTCTAAAAAGCTTGTCGCCGTTGTCCGGCGCGACGGCAAAGAGTTCCGCATGGACTTCTCGCGCGGCAAGCCCAAGACCAAGCTGCTCCGTAAGAAGGGCACCGTCCGCGGCACCGGCACGACCATCACCTTCGAGCCCGACCCGACCATCTTCGCCCGCACGCAGTTCAACGCCGAGACCATCGGCCAGCGGATCGAGATCGCCAGCTTCATCCACAAGGGTGTGCGCTTCAACTACGTCGATGAGTCGGCGGAGGGCGGCACTAAAAAGACGACCTACCTGCATGAAAATGGGATCGTCGACTACCTGAGCAAGACCCTCAAAGACCGGAGCGCCCGCCCGACACATGACGCGCCCTTTACGTTCGAGAAAGAAACGGCCGAAGGCCGAATCCAGCTCGTCTTCCAGTGGACCGAACACACCGAGGAGTACCTCAAGAGCTACGTCAACGGCATCCCCACCGGCTCGGGCGGCACGCACGAGAACGGCCTGCGCGCGGGTATCAACAAGGCCATCCGAAACTACATCGAGACCCACAAGCTCACCCCGCGAGGCGTCAAGGTCGAGACCAGCGACATCCGCGAAGGCATGCACGGCATCCTCTCGGTGTTCATCGCGGACCCGCAATTCCAGGGCCAAACGAAGGACCGCCTGAACAACCCCGAGTGCACCGGCATGGTCGACAACGCGGTCCGCCCCGCGCTGGAGCAGTGGCTCAATTCGAACAGCTCCGTCGCACAATCGATCTGCGCACGCATCTTCGCCGCGGCCCGCGCCCGCGCCGCGAGCCGGGCCGCCAGCGCCGCCGTATCCCGCAAGAGCGCGACGAACAAGCTCACCCTGCCGGGCAAGCTCAGCGATTGCAACTCCAACAACCGCGAAGACAGCGAGTTATTCATCGTCGAGGGCGATTCGGCCGGCGGCAGCGCGAAGCAGGGCCGGGACCGTAGCCACCAAGCCATCCTCCCCCTGCGCGGCAAGGTGCTCAACACCGAGAACGCGAGCCTGAAAAAAGTTGTTGAGAACAAAGAGATCGGCGACCTGCTCACCGCGCTCGGCTGCGGCATCGGGTCCAACTTCAACCTCGGCAACCTCCGCTACCAGCGCGTGATTCTTCTTGCCGATGCCGACTCCGATGGCCACCACATCACCACCCTGCTGCTGACGTTCTTCTACCGGCATCTGCCGGACCTGATCCGTGACGGCCGGCTCTTCATCGCGCTGCCCCCGCTCTACCGCATCGATATCGCGAAAGAGACCCACTGGGCCGCGGACGAGATCGACAAGGAGCGCATCCTCTCGGATCACGCGAAGGCCAACAGCAAGGTCGATATCACGCGATTCAAGGGCCTGGGCGAGATGATGCCCAAGGTCCTCTGGGACACGACGCTGAACCCGAAGACACGGCGATTACTCCGCGTCGAGATTGCTGACCCGCTGCAGACGGATCAGGTCATGTCCGACCTGATGGGCAAGGACCCGTCTGCGAGGTTCCGCTTCATCATGGAGCACGCGGACCAAGCGGAAGAGATCGATGTCTAAGTTCTCATTCGATCAGGTTTGTCTATGCCGTCACCTCCGCGGCGGGCGGTCAGGGATCCGCCCCGACACCCCGAAGGCAAGGTGATTACTCGTCCGCTTTTGGTTCGTGCACCGTGATCAGCAGGACCGGGTCGCTCAGCGGGAACTGCTGGCTGTTACCTCGGCCGAACTTGAGCGCGGCGATCTGCAGGAAGCCGATCAGCAGCTTCGGCTTGTCGTCATCGACCGGGCTGCCGAACTTGAACTTTTGTTCACTTTGTTCTTTGGTCAGCCAGTCGCCCATGTGGTGGATCCCCGTGGTCGTGGTCTGATTGCCGATGTGGGTGAATGTCATCACGAAGTCGGCGTGCTCGGCCTGTCCGAGCTTGGTGACTGTCACGTTGCCACGGATCGAGCCGTCTTCAGTGGCTTCGAGGGTCGGCGTGTCAAGCTGTAGGAAGCGCCGCGTCTGTCGGTTCTCGAACGCGACGCCGGCCGATTGCACCAGCTGCATCGGCCCGATCCCCGAGGCCTTAACCTGGTCGTCGGTGAGCTCTTGCGTCATGAACGCGCCCTGGTGCACCGCGAACACGGTGGTCTTGCCCGACTTGGTGAGTCCGCTACCGAGCATCATCCAGAAGCCCTTGCCCTCGCCTAAGAACTTGCCCGAAGCCTTGATCACATCTGACGCCAGCGGCGAATCGGGGCCGAACTTGTTGTTCGCTTTGATCCAGTCTTCGGTGCTGCCCTGCATCTTGGCGTACAGGCTGGTCTGGACCCCGCCACCGACCCCGCCGGGCAGTTCGATGGCCCCGGGCTTGGGTGGGCCCTGCGCGACCTGCTTCAGCTCGGTCTGGCTGAGCACCAGCGGCGTCGCGGTCAGCACCCGGGTGATCGGCTTCTTGTTCTTTTCGTCGACCTTTTCGCCCTGCTTCGGTTCGCCGACCTTGTGCAACAGCAGCACGTTCATGCCGTCCGGCGAGAAGTGCAGCTTGTCGAAGGCCGTCTCCGCGGGGAGCCGGTTTTCACGGGCGAGCCGGCTGATCTCCGGCTGGCCCGTTTCGCGGTGGAAGAACACCGCGCCGCCCTTGCCCGGCGAACCGACTATCGGCAGCACCGGGTGGTAGTCCAGCGACTTGGGGTCGCCGCCGTCTTTCACGGCGTAGGACGTCGGCAGCTTCTTGAAGTCCAGCGCATCGAACCTGCCGAGCGACCGGCCCGACATGCCCGCGAAGGAAAGGAACGTCACGGTCCTCGCGTCGTGCGACGCGGCCAAGCCGCGCATCCCCCCACCCACACCGTCGCGCATCTCCGCATAATGCTGCATGCCCGTCTCATCAAGGTGGTAGCGGATCAACACCTCGACGCTCTCGTACTTGGGTGTTGTGATGACATTGGGGCCGTTGACATGCAGGTTCTCGCCGATCTGTATCCACTTCACGTAGGCCGAGATCATAAAACTGCCGGTTGGGTCGATGACCATCTCGCGGGCCAACCAGCTGTCATCCTGCCGCATGTCCCCGGTGCGCTCATCGAACCGTACGAAGGGCACATCGTCGTCGTTGGTGGTGATGTAGCTGACGGGGAGCTTGGGGTGCGGGATCACGCGGTGCAGCCGTTCGGTAGTGAGCTTGATGCTCTGCAGAGCATCAAAGTTCCTGGTGTCCAGCACCTCGACGACCTGATCGTGCTGGCTGACCGCGACGAAGTAGCCGTCGCGCGGAGCGAGGTCGGTGTAGTGCCGGGGCAGCTTCTTCTCGCGCAGCATCGTGACGCCGTCGTCTTCGAGCCAGGCCAACCGATCGCCGCAGAGCAGCAGCAGCCCGCCGTCGGGGTTGGGGATCAGCCGGTATTCCTCAGCAGGCAGGACGAGCGTAGACCGGTCTTTCTGCCGGATCGGGTCCAGGGGCGCAAGCGGCTTCTCTTCCGCGAGCGTAGGCAGAGCATGGGCAAGCAGCACGGCAAGGCAGATCGCATGGGAAGCGAGGTGTTTCATGATCGAACCCCGTGGAGAGAGGTGGAAAGCCGACGCAGACAACGTGGACCGAATCACTATAGCAAGCCGCCGTATTAAGCCGAAGGGGCTTAGCTCAGATCCGCGAGCTGCTGCTCCACCTGTTCGAGTTCCTTGACCGCCGCGGCGTGCTGGTCTTTTGTTTCCTGCACCAGGTGGGCCGGGGCGTTGTTGACGTACTTCTCGTTACTCAGCCGGCCCTCAAAGGTCTTGACCTGTTTCTGCTTGTCGGCGAGCAGCTTCTCAAGTCTCGCCTTCTCGGTTTCGATATCGATGACATCGTGCAGGTACACGGTGACGTCGCTGACGATGACGGTCGCCGAGCCGGCCGGCTTGTCGATATTCGGGCCGACGCCCCGTCCGACGCAGTTGGTCAGAGGGCCGGTGAGGTAGCGGGTCTCGAAGATGAGCTGGGACATCGGGCCGGGGGCCTTGGTCGTCGCCTCTACCTCTTGCTTAGGCGGGATCTTGTAGGCGCTGCGCGCGTTGCGGACCGCCTCAACGATCGAGCGCAGCTTCTCGAAGTGCTCTTCTGCCGACGCGTCGATCAGCGTACCGCCCGCCTTCGGCCAGTCCGCCTTGATCAGCATCTCGCTCGGCTCAAGCTCGAGCCCGGTCACCCCCCGCCACTCGGTCGGTACCTGATCGTTCAGCGCCTGCCACAGCCGCTCGGTGATGAACGGCATCACCGGGTGCATAAGCCGGAGCGACGCGTCCAAGCACGTTACGAGCACGCGCTGCTGGCTGGGCGTTTCGCTCAGCGAGCGCTTCACGATCTCGATGTACCAGTCGCAAAGGTCCCGCCAGACGAAGTCGTACAGGGCCGTCGCGTAGTCGCTGAACCGGTACTCGGCCAGTGCCTTATCCACCGTCTCGATCGTCCTGCCAAGCCGGTGCAGGATCCAACGGTCCGCGAGCGTCACGTTGCTGTTCTCCAGCGAGAAGTGCTCGGTCGTCTCGCCGAGTGTGCCGAGGCTGCCGAGCGCGAAGCGGAACGCGTTCCAGAGCTTGTTCGCAAACTTCTGCCCTTCGTCGAATTTCTCCGAGGTGTTGCGCGCTAGCGGCATCTCATCGGTTGGTTTCTCTTTGCCCGACGCGACGCCGTAGCTGGAGACCATCTTCTCGCCGTTGTGCTCTTGGATCGGCGCCGCGACCTTGACGCCGTTGGGGCCGGACACGTACTTGGGCGTGAAGGTTTCACCGCTCTTGGGTGCCACCATATCGACGGGCAGGCGCACGTCCTGCGTCTGCGTGGTCATCTTGGTGAGCACGTAGCGCATCGCGTCGGCGCCGTGGCTGTGGATGATGTCCATCGGGTCCACGCCGTTGCCCAGGGACTTGGACATCTTCTGCCCGTGCCCGTCCTGGATCATCGCGTGGATGAACACATCCCTGAACGGCAGGTCCCCGCCCTTGAAGTAGCGGTTGAACATGACCATCCGCGAGATCCAGAGGGTGATGATCTCGCGGGCTGTGCAGAGGACCGAGGTCGGGTTCCAGGTTTTCAGTTCAGCGGTATCGTTGGGCCAACCGAGCGTGGAGAGTGGCCAGAGCGCGGAGGAGAACCAGGTGTCGAGGACGTCGGGGTCTTGGCCACCTGCATTGAACACTACTCCGAACGCGTTCAATTCACGATCCGCGAGGTTGGGGTCCGGCTGGTTCTTATTGAGATAATCACCAAGCCCCGAGAAACGGTCGTTGTCAAAGGGGCTACGCCGGATTTCATCTGCAAGGTAGCCGCTGAAAGCCTCCAGGAAACGGTCGCCTTCAATGCTGCGCGAAGCTGCATAAACCTTTGGATGCTGGCCTTCGATAACTGTCAAGGCAATCTCTGATGTAAGACCAATCCGATCAATCAGCGCACTCAGATTCTTAAACGCATAGTCGAGGACTCTTTGCCCCTCGACGTTGGGGTTTCTCCCGATCATCTCAGGATCTATCTCATCATGTTCCCAGTAGAAACTCCACACCGGGATCCGGTGCCCCCACCAGAGTTGCCGGGAGATGCACCAGTCGCGGATGTTCTCGTGCCAGGCCTGGAAGGTCTTGGCGTAGCGCTCGGGGGTGAAGGTCAGGCCACCTGAGCCGGGTGTCTCACTGCGAGCCGGGCCGTGTCGGCCCGGGTCCGCGCCGTCACGACGCGGCTCGCTGTCTGCGACGTATTGCTCGGGATTCATCGCGTCGAGCGCACTGCCCGCGAGCGATGGGTCCGTCACCTTCACGTACCACTGGTCGGTGTAGTAAGGCTCGATCGGCACGTGGCTGCGGTAGCTGTGCCCCACCGCGTGGCGGTACGGCTTTACTTCCGACATGAGGTCGTTGGCCTTGAACCACTTCACGATTGCCTTGCGTGCTTCTTGGCGCGACAAACCAACGATCGGCGCGAGCTCGGCGTTGTCATTCGCGTTTTCCTCCGCCGGCCAGCCGTGATCGATGCTGATCGACGCGTCGGGGGCCATGACGTTGATGATCACCAGGTCGTGGCGTGTGCCGATCTCGTAGTCGTTCGGGTCGTGTGCGGGGGTGACTTTGAGGAAGCCGGACGCCATCTTGGCCTTGCTATCATTGCTGTCGGGGTCGGGGATGACGACGTAGTCGTCGCCGATGATCGGGATCACGCGGTTGACGATCGGCAGCTTGACGAACTGGCCGATGTACTTGGCTCGCGGCGCATCGTCGGGATTCACGGCGACGGCGGTGTCGCCGAGCATTGTTTCGGGTCGCGTCGTCGCAACGGTCGCGAACCCGCCGGTTTCGTTGCCGTCGGCATCACAAACGGGGTACTTCATGTAGTAGAAGTTCCCGTCGACGTCCTGCATCTCGACTTCGTCATCCGCCAGCGCGGTCTGGCTCACCGGGTCCCAGTTGACCAGGCGCTTGCCGCGGTAGATCAGGCCGTCCTTGAAGAGCTGGAAAAAAGCCTCGCGCACCGCCTTGGCGCACTGGTCATCCATCGTGAACCGCTGGCGGTCCCAGTCGCACGAGCAGCCCATCTCTTCGAGCTGCTGGGTGATCTTGGCCTCGTACTCGTCTTTCCAGGACTCGACCTTCGCGATGAACTGGCCCCGGCCGTCTTCGCCTTCGAGTTCTTTCTGCTTGTACTCTTTGAGCGCGGGCTTGCCCTCCTGCTGCAAGCGTTTGTCGACGACGGTCTGGGTGGCGATGCCGGCGTGGTCGGTGCCGGGCATCCAGAGGGTGTTGAACCCGCGCATGCGGTGCACGCGCGTCAGCACATCCTGCAGCGTGTTGTTCAGCGCGTGGCCCAGGTGCAGCGCCGCAGTGACGTTCGGCGGGGGGATGACGATGCTGTACGGCTCGCCGTCGCTGTCTGGTGAGGCGGCGTAGGCCTTGGATTCGAGGTACTGCTTGAGGACCGCCGGTTCGACCTGAGTCGGGTCGTAAATCGGCGGCAGTTCGGTGGCTTGGGTCTTTGTGTCGGTCGTCATGGCGGGAGCTTTTGCGCGTCGGGCTGAATGCCGGGTCACGTTCGTTGCGGTTGAACTCAAAGGGTCGGTCGCGGATCGCGGGCTAGCGATCGACGCGAACGGGCAGGCGGGTGGGGGCCGTCCCCTCAGCTAACGGCGACGCTGATGCGGGCCGGCGTGTAGAGCGTGGTGCTTCGCATGGTTTGCATTGTATCAGCAGCGGCTTAATCGAGACCCAGCAGCGGGATCAGCTCGGTGAGGTCTTTCGCGTTCACCGCCACGTCCGCCTGCTCCTGCACGGCCGGCTTCGCGCAGAACGCGACGCCCAGCCCCGCCGCGGCCATAACCTTCAGGTCGTTGGCCCCGTCGCCGACGGACGCGGTCTGCTCCAGCGGGATGCCCCACTGCTCGGCCAGGTTAATCAGGTGATCGGCCTTTGCCTGGGCATCGACGATCGGGCCCTGGGTCTTGCCGGTCAGCTTGCCGTCCACGACTTCAAGGTCGTTGCAGTGGTAGGTTTCGGCGCCGAGCCGGTCGGCGAAGCGCTCTGCGAAGAAGACGAACCCGCCGGAGAGGATCGCGGTCTTGACGCCCTTCGTCTGCAATGCGTCGAATAATTCAATCGCGCCGGGCATCAGCTTGATGCGTTCGTAGACCGACTCGAGTACGTGGACATCGAGCCCCTTGAGCAGCGCGACGCGGCTGGCCAGCGAACCTGCAAAGTCGAGCTCGCCACGCATCGCCGCCTCGGTCACCGCCGCGACCTCGTCGCCGACGCCGGCTTCCTTCGCGATCTCATCGATGCACTCGGCCTGGATGAGGGTTGAGTCCATGTCGAAGGCGACAAGTTCGTAGGGTTTATTGTTTGTCATGACGCGGGTGGGTATAAAGTGGTCGATGTGAATAAGATCGACCGGGAAATATCATAAGGAATCAACGCATGTACGTTCCCTACCTCTGCCTTGGGTTGTCCGCTCTGTTCATTTTAAGTGCTTGCCAACACGCAGGTATCCAGAAGGACCTATCCGCACCTTTACCGGATGATCCGTCCGACAGGCTCGCCCTCCTTCACGAGGCCATGGACAAAGCTCTTGTAATTTTGGAATCCAAGGAATACAAGCGGTTTTACGAAGAGTGTGTAGACCCGTTTTGGATGGCGCGTGGTGTGGCGGACGCGGGGATGACCATCGACGAGGGTTGGGAACAATTTTTCCAAAAGACGAACGAGGACATCGAATTTCACTCTAAGTTAATGCTCGAATCCATCCGCAAAGCACGAGAAAGCGAGCCGACCTGGCTTTTGGATGGCCGTGTTGCTCACTTTATTGAGCGTGGTGGGGACAGCCACTTTGCCGAGTTCTGGGTCTGGCAAGACGGCAGATGGATGATCTCGCCAGAGACGTAAGCAATCACCGCTTGCGTTTCTTCCGCTGCTTGTACTTGTTCTTCTGCTGCTTGGTCGAGCCCTTGCGCCCCGGCATCCCTGCGCCCTGGGCCATCGCGGCCATCTCGGGCCCGCCCATCCCGGCCATGGCCTTCATCTTGCCGATCGCGCCCATGCCGGACATCTGCTGGCCCATCGCGCTGACCATCTCAAAGCCCTTGACCAGCTGGCTCACATCCTTCTGATCGACGCCCGAGCCCTTCGCGATCCGTCGGCGTCGGCTGTTGTTCAAGAGGTCCACGTCCTTGCGCTCCCCGCCGGTCATTGATTGGATCATCGCCTCGGTGCGGTCGATCTGTTTCTCTTCGATGGGCAGGTCCTTGAGCGCCTTGCCGATGCCGGGCATCATCCCGAGCAGCGACTTCATCGAGCCCATCTTGCGGATGCGCTTGAGCTGCTTAAGGAAGTCGTCCATGGTCATCTTGCCCTGCTCCATCTTGGCCTGCAGTGCCGCCGCCTCTTCTTCGGAGACCTGCTCCTGGGCTTTTTCGACGAGCGAGACGATATCGCCCATGCCGAGGATTCGCGAGGCGATCCGCGTGGGGTGGAACGGCTCGAGCGCGTCCATCTTCTCGCCGACGCCGATGAACTTGATCGGCTTGCCGGTGACCTCGCGGACGGTGAGCGCGGCGCCGCCCCGTGTGTCCGAGTCGAACTTGGTGAGGACGACGCCGTCGAGCTCGAGCTGTTCGTTGAAGGCCTTGGCGGAGTTGACCGCGTCCTGCCCGGTCATCGCGTCGATGACGAGCAGGATGTTCTGCGGCATGAGCGCGGCGTTGACCCGGCGGAGCTCGCCCATAAGGTCGTCGTTGATGTGCAGGCGGCCCGCGGTGTCGAGGATGAGCACATCGACGCCATCGGATTTCGCTTGTTTTAAAGCGTTTCGGCAAACGTCGACCGCGACGCCGACCGCCTGGCCGTACTCGGCACACTTGTCGGGCTCGCCGTAGAAGCTGACCGCTCCGGCGCCTTCGACCTCGGCTTCGACCTGCTCCGACAGCACCTGCAGCTGCGTTACCGCGGCCGGGCGTTGCAGGTCCGCGGCACAGAGCATGACCTTCTTGCCCTTCTTCTTCAGGTAGCCCGCCAGCTTGCCGCAGGTCGTCGTCTTGCCCGAGCCCTGCAGCCCGCACATCATCACGACCGTCGGGCCAGGCGAGACAAACAGCAGCTCCTGCTCGCTCGCGATCGTGCCGGGCTGGTACGCGTCGCCCTGGTCGGCGGCCTCGACCGCTTCGTCACCCCCGAGCAATCGGACCAACTCGTCGTGGACGATCTTAATCATCTGCTGGCCGGGCTCGACGGCCTTCATGACCGATTCGCCGAGCGATTCGTCGAGCACCTTCTCGCAGAAGGCTTCCGCGACCTCGTAGTGCACATCCGCCTCGAGCAGCGCGGTGCGGACATCATCCATCGACTCGCGCACGTTGGCTTCTGAGATCTCGGCCTTGCCGGAGAGCTTACGGAGGGCGTTTTCAAACTTATCGGAGAGGTTGCCGAGCATGGGGGCTCCTATGGGTACAGCGGTCAACGCGTATCGGCGCCGCATTCGCATGCGGTGCTGGGCGTTGAACAGGGTCGTGTGGGCTTTGATCGGAGCCGGGTAAGAGATTGTAGCGAATGGGCGCAAAAGGGTTTGCCGATTGAACCCTTGGTGGTACGGTGCGTCTAGAACCCTGTGTTCATCGCCCTTTTCTGAGGACCCCGACATGCCGACCCGCCTGATCCTGTCGTTGACGTGTGTGCTGTTTGCTGTGCTGCTGTGGTTGCCGACGCCTCGGGCGGTGGATGCCTGCTGCATGGTCCCGGAAGACTTCCTGGGGTCGGTTGGCCAGGCGGAGCAGCGGGCCTTGATGATCCATCGGGACGGGATCGAGGACCTGATCCTTGGCATCACCTACAAGATCAAGCCAGACGAGAGAGGCAATCTGCCCGAGAAACTGACGTGGCTGATCGCCCTGCCCAGCGAGCCGATAGAGCAAGGCGGGTACGGGCTGGCTGACGAGAGCCTGTTTGATGAGCTTCAGTTACTGGCGATGGAGATGCTGATCAGGCGTCTGCCGCCGCCGCGCTACACCGGCGAAGACGTGGCTGAGGAAACAGCCGAAGCCGAGGAAGAGCTTCCAGACTCGATCGAGCTCGGCCGTGCGGTGACGGTCGGCCCATACGACATCCAGCCGGTGCGTGGTGTGGGCCAGAACGCGCTCAACGGACTCAACGCTTACCTCAAGCAGCGCGGCTTCCCGGCGGAGGACCCGGACCACATGGCGTGGTTTGTCGAACACGGCTTTACGTTCCTTTGCATCGAGGTCAAGCCCGAGCCGGGCCAAGCCACCCTCCCCGCCGGCCAGCCCTTGCCGCCGCTGCGGGTGCGGTTCGAGACCGAGTACCCCTACTACCCGCTTCGGTATTCCAGCCAGCAGGGCGACTTTACCCTGGCGCTGTATACGCTGACCGACAGGCCGATCGACCTGAAAAAGAGTGCGAACGTGCTCGATGCGATCGGCTGGCGCAACCGCCCAGGCACTTGGGTGGACTACGTGCGCGCGAAGTGGAAGGCGCCGCAGCCGCTCGGCGCGCTGGACCTGGTCCGGCACAACGTGGCCATCGACACGGTACCCGAGGAATCGCAGGCCTTCATCGCGGAGGGCGCCGCCTGGTCGTTCGGCTTGTTCATGGGAAGGCCCAATCCGAAGGACCGGCCGATCAGCGGCTGGACCGGCGACTGCTTCTTCACGCTCAAGGACCAGAAGGTCGCGCCGCTGGGCACGATGGCGAAGGCCACAGGAGAAGGTGGGAAACAATCGCGACTGAGGTAATCGAAAGCCATGTATGTGGTGCCTGCTACTGCTGCAAGCAGATGCGTGCGACACCTAACCGATTTGCTTAAGGCCGTTCGTACACAATTTGCTACTTAAGTTGTGTGGCACCCCTCGCAATAACTCAAAGCCCATAGTGCTCGTGCATCAGTTGGCCAACCGCTGTGCCGGTGTCGCGTCGGGCGAGGTGGAACGCGTACTGGGCCTGCAGGCACTTGATCGCGTCGTGGTTGGCCACCCCACCGACGCCGGTGTGCTCGAGCATGTCCGCGAAACCCATTTCTTTCGCGACTTCTCTCTCTTTCTCATTGAGCACAGCCCACCTGGCCATCGCGTAGAGCACGTTGTCTTTGCGGTGCACGACGAGCAGCTTTTTATCGTTGGCAATGACCTCTTCGATGGCTTGGACCCCGCCCTTGCGTTCGATCTCGGCGATGGTGGTGTTGAGTCTGGGGTCGACGAGCCAGTACAGCGTCGGGAAAGGCTGCCACGATTCACCTTTCGGCTGCAGGGGTAGGTTGATGATCACGGTCGGCTCGCCGGTCGTTCGCCGCGCGGCGACCCCGACGACACCCTGCGGGGTCCGGCCGAGGCATTCGGTGACGTAGGCCTGGTCGTCCGGGCTGTATCGCAGCGAACACTGGTTCATGTCTTCAGCGGGTCCCTCCTCCTTTGAGAAGCGACAGTTTACTCGCAACGCTCGATGTAGAAGAGCGAGTCCTGTGCCCGCGGGCCTACGAGATGCCAGCTCAGCGGGTGTTTGTTGCCGAGCTCACGGTAGGTGTTGAAGATGTGCTCGCCCCAGTTGTACTGCTGGTCGATGTTGCGGTCGACCTTGCGGGTGTCGGTCGATTTGACCAGGCACTGGTTGGCGATGTCCCAGGTCGGGTCCAGGCGGATGAGCAGGTGGGCCTCGTGCCACTCGATCGGGTAGCCGTGGACGGACATGGACGCGGTCGCAGCTGAGCCGAGCGCTTGGGTCGGCGCGCTGTCGGGGTGGTGGAACCAGAAGCAGACGAAGCGGTCTTTCTCGGCGTTGGCGGTGTTGCCGCCGCCCGCGGAGAGTAGCTTGGCGTGGCTGCAGCGGGACGGGTCCTGACCCAGCTTGTTCTTGGCGATCCACATCTCCCGGGTCTGGACCTCCAGCAGGCCGACGTGCGGGTAGCCGGTCGTGAGTTTCTTGGTCGCGTAGGTCGTGTTGATCGGTGGGCCGGTCACAGCAGGCATCCGGTGGGCTCGTGGCTTACGGTGGGGCAGGCTTCCAGCCTGTCATCACAAACTAAAATAGTACGCGATGTCAGTCTGCAAGCCTGCCCCACCTCAAAATCAGCGCGGTATCCTGTGATCGTCCTGATTGCCGATGGAGACGCACGATGAGTGAAGCCGCCGCACCCAGCAGCCCGACGACCCCGCCGGTGGTCCATGGCGTGGTCGACGAGGTCCACGCCGACTGGGTCCAAGTCCGCGTGCCAAGCACGGATTACAGGCTGCGCCTGGTCCCCGCCGAGGGCCTGCCGTTTGCCAAGGGCGACAAGGTCGCGGGCATTATCCGGGCGCAGGCCTTGCGGATGGACGTGGTCCCCGCGGGCGGCCGGTACATCGAGCCGGTGCAGGGCCGCCCCCGCCGTGTGCAGGGCCGGATTATCGGCGGCAACGTCTCGGCCAACGAGGTCTACGTCAAGGCCGGGCCAAGCGTCGTGGTGACGCCCATGGCCCCGCAGCGCGCGAGCGATTTCGCGATCGGGCAGATGGTCAGCTTCGATGTAAAGGCCGGGGCGAGCATCGAGCCGACTACATAAATCCTTGGAATTAACCGATGACTGGTTCTGACGATTGCCTTCAGAACCGTACCACGCCACAAGGATCGGGCTCATTGGAACAAGAGGACTCCCCGCCGACTGAGCAGCCGCTGGTTGTGACCCTGATGCTGTGCCACAAGCACGTTGATATGGCTGCGCGGCTGATCCCACCGTTCCAGGCCAACCTGCGCGACAAACACAAGCTTTGGGTCTTTGACGATGGGACCTTCACCGAAGCGGACCTCGAGCGTGTCCATGCGACCATCGCGCCCGACCGTGTGATCAGCCTCGAAGAGGCCAACGACCTGGTCGTCCCAGCGCTCGCCAAGTACCCCTCGTGCCAGCGCCTCCGTGAGGACCACGTAGTGATGCGCAAGCTGCTGGATATGCCGATGGTCGCGAACAGCACGATGGTCGATTCAGACGTGACCGCGATCTCCCCCTTCACCGGGCTGGATCGGAGGGGGGTCGGCGGCGAGCCGATCGCGATGATGATCGACTACGGCGAGGCGTACTCGATGACTTATTGGCGCCGGCATTTCGGGCCGGGCCGTGTCCAACTCGTCGACCGGGCCAACGCCGGCTTTGTCTACCTGACCCCTGAGGTCTACGACCTGGATTTCATCGAACACTTTGTTTCAGACGACAAGAACCTGTCGCGGAGCCGATGGATGATGGAGCAGACCGCCTGGGCCGCGATCACCGCGCGTGCGGGGGGATGCTTCTTCAATCCTGATCAGGTGAGTATGCCGCCCAGAGACCCCAGCCAGCCGCGGTCGAGCATCGTGCTACACTTCATTTCACGGCTGCGCCACGCGATGGACGAGCCCGGCTACCTCGACCAGCTCTTCGAATCGGGGCAGCAACAACCGCCCCGCCAACTGGACACTATCCCCGCGCCGTCCTCGGGCTTCACCGCAGGGCTGATCAAGAAGGTCCTAGCCCGTGGAAACCGGCGGCACTTCGTGAAGAGCGCTTAATCGAAACGAACCTCTGAAACGGTAGAACAGTTGTGCCTCAACTCAAACGCATCCTTGTCACCGGCGGGGCCGGCTTCCTCGGCAGCCACATCTGCGAGCGCATGGTCGACCAAGGCCACGACGTGATCTGCCTGGACAACCTGTTCACCAGCCAGAAGCACAACGTTGAGCACCTGCTGGCCAGGCCCAACTTCGAGTTCGTCCGCCACGACATCACCGAGCCGATCACCCTCGAGGTCGACCAGATCTACAACATGGCCTGCCCCGCCAGCCCCGTGCACTACCAGTACAACCCGATCAAGACCATGAAGGTCTCGGTCATGGGCGCGATCAACATGCTCGGCATGGCCAAACGCACCAACGCACGCATCCTCCAGGCCTCCACCAGCGAGGTCTATGGCGATCCAACCCCCGACTTCCACCCCCAGCCCGAGCACTACCGCGGCAACGTCAACCCCATCGGCGTCCGCGCCTGCTACGACGAGGGCAAACGCGCCGCCGAGACCCTCTTCTTCGACTACCACCGGTCCAACGGCGTCGACATCCGCGTCGTCCGCATCTTTAATACCTACGGCCCACGCATGCACCCCTACGACGGGCGCGTCGTCACCAACTTCATCGTCCAGGCCCTCAAGGGACAGGACATCACCATCTATGGCGACGGCAGCCAGACCCGCTCGTTCTGCTACTGCGACGACCTGGTCGACGTGATCATTGCGTTGATGAACAACGACGGCTCACCCGACCCCGATTTCGTCGGGCCGGTCAACATCGGCAACCCCGGCGAATTCACGATCAAGCAGCTCGCCGAGAAAGTCATCGAGCTGACCGGAAGCAGCAGCCAGCTCACCTACCTACCACTGCCTAACGACGACCCGCTCCAACGTAAGCCCGATATCAGCTTGGCCAAGGAAAAGCTCGGTTGGGAGCCGAAGGTCGAACTGGATGAAGGCTTAGCCCGCACGATCGAGTACTTCAAGTCGGTCGACCTCGAAAGCTTCCGCATCCCGACGGATCACACAGCCCACAAGTCATCGGATACTGCGATAGCCTAAGCCTATGCCCGGCGGTCAGCCCGCTGCATCAGGCTTTGCCCATCACGATAGACCAGCGCCTCGCGGATCTGTTTGACCGGTGGCAGCTGGGCCCAGGTCATGAGGTAGGCGCCGCGCAGCGACAGCTTGAATACGCTCGGGCTCGGCTCGCGCCACAAGCCGCGGTCAGACTTGCGGCGTAGCTCCCGCTCCATCTCATGGACCAGGATCGCTTTGGGCGTCTTATCCACCGGGATCGGTGTGCGCGTGCCGTTGAGCGCTTGTTCGGCCATCCAGAAATCGTGGTAGCGGTACAGCCTGGCAGGGTCATCCAGGTTTTTGAGGATCAGCGTCTTCTTGCTTGCCCCGTTGTCGGCGGTTGCCCCGTCGATCATTCGGCTCGTATTGAACTGTGTGCCATCGTCGAAGTCGGTGCTAAACTCAACATAGCGCTTGACCTCGCCGTTAGTCGAGGCGTTCAGCAAGTGGACCGAATTGGCGATCGCCAGCGTGTGGGTCTTGGGGTTCACAAACAGACGCATCACCATGAGCGCGTCCTTGTTCATCCCCTGTGTGTGGAGATCACCGACGGGAAGAAACCCGATCGGCTCCATACCGCTGGCCATACGTTCCATGTAGGCGCGGTCTTGGCCGTCGATTTCAAAAAGCTGCATCTCATGGATTCCGTCGGCAACGTGAAGCTCGGCGTTGTTGTAAACCACGAGAGGCATAAATAGAAAGAAGAATACGGCCAGTACACCAATTAGGGCGGTGATGTAGAGGATGGGTTCCATCACGAACTCCTCAGGGCTAAGTCTGATTTAAGACGACGCTTCAGATCACTTCTCTTTGATGCAGTACAACCAGCCTTCGCCGGTCCCGATTACCAGCGCGCCGTCTTTCGCGATGGCGGGTGTGGCGTAGATCGGCCGGCCAACGCTTGGGTCCCATCCGCCCCGCAGCTCTTCGGGCATGCGATCAACACCCGCAAGTGACTTTTTGCCAAGGTAGACCATCCATTGTTTGCGTGAGTCGTTTTTCAGGTCGATCGCGTAGAGACCCCCGTCGTGCCGACCGAGGTACGCGGTGTCACCCGCGATGACGACCGAGGGCCAGTGCGGGAACGTGCTGACACCGAGGCCGGTTGATCCCACAAACGCACCCGTGTCTCGCTTGGCCCAGGCCAGCTCGTTGCTGTAGGGCTCGCCATAGACAAGGCGGTCTTTGTAGACCGCTGGGCTGTTGCGGAGGTTACCGAAGCTTCTACCGTCGGCACGACGGAAGTCCCTTGCCTTGTTGAACCAGACCGGCCCGCCGTCCAGTGTGAAGGCCGCCAACGCAGGCACGTCATACGTCGTATCGCGAGCGAAGGCGATGTAAACATGGTCCTCCGTGAGCGTCGGTGCGGGATAGACCCGTTCCATCACCGAGCCGTTGGGCTGGGGCAGGAACGTTTCGTTTTGCCAAATCAAATTGCCATTCAAATCAAAGCAGCAAACACGGCCGAAAAGAAACACCGCGTAGACACGGTCGTTCAGGCCGCTGAGCCCGCCACGGATCGCCCCCGGGCCCTCGTACTTCCACTTGACCTCGCCCGAGGCGGCATCGATCGCGACAATGGTGCCTTGCCCATCGCCCACGATCACACGCCCAGCCATCACCAGCGGCTGTGCGAACACGCTCTCAGCAAAGCGGGTCGCCCATACGACCTTGCCAGTCTCACGGCTCAAGACGTAGAACCGCCCCGAGTCATCGCCGGCGTAGACCCGCTCCGCATCGATTGAGATCCCGCAGGCATCTTTGCGTGTCTTGTAGTGCCGGAGGACTTCGCCGGTTTTCAATGACAGGCAGTACACGCCGTCGCGGTCGTCTGGAACGTTGTGCCGGTCGCCCGACGAGGTCACGAAGACGAAGTCACCGTCGATCACCGGGCAGTTGAGGTAGCCCATAATGCCCAGCCGGGTCGACCAGGCGATCTCGGGCGTGGTGATCGCGGGGTAGTCGCGTGCGCCGGTGCGGGCGTTGTTGCCTTGAAACGTCGGCCAGTCGATTGCCTGCTCGTCAGCAAGAAGGGGCAGTACGCAGGCGAGCGATAGGAGAAGTTATAGGTGCTGAGCAATCCGTTGCATCGCGTAGCCTTTCCGGAGGTGTTGTCTCGGGTGTCCCGTTTGTTGAAGCGATTGTAGCACCGGGCCGGCCTATCGGAATCAGCCTGCCGTGCCGTTGTTTTTCCAAGGATCGGCTTCTACAGGGAAGGTAAGTGCCGGGTGCTGGTCTTCCAATCGCCTCTCTGCGGCGCGTCGCTTGGCGAGCATGATGTTCCTTAGAGGCGGGATCTGGGACCAGGTCGTCAGAAAATACCCGATGAACGAGATGGTGTAGACGCCCTCGTCAAGCTTCTTCCAGCTCAGCGTTTTGGCCCGTTCGCTGATCCCCCGGCGCATGTCCTTGGTGTAAAGCTCGGCGGCGCTGTCGTTCGGGTTGATCGGGACAGCGGTCATGCCCCGTCCCTCGTTCTGTAAGCGTGCCTCATGGTACCGCCAGAGGGTCGCTGGGTCCTGCGTGCCGGGCATCTCGATCGCGTGCTCGCTTTTGGGTCAGTCGAGGGTGGTGATGTATTCGCTGTTGTTGGTGAGTAGTTGGACACCGTTCTCGTAGTCGGTGCTGAAATGGATCGCCTGTTCCGTCGGCGACGTGTCTTCCGGTGAATCGTAAATCGACTCGGCTGTGACGAACGTCGCGGTCGGCTCGTGGACCATGACGAGGTAGTACTCGATCTCCTTTTCGACAAACCCTTCTGACCGAGCGTACCCGATCCTGCGGAAGCCAAAGGGCTCCAGCGCCGCTTGGGCCTTGTCCATGAAGTGGCTGTCGGCCTTTGAAAGACGATCCGGATCGATATTGTTGATCGTGCCTTCAATCCTGCAGCGGATCGTAGTGGTCTTGAGGATCAGCAGCGGGAGCCCAAGGTAAACCAGCGCGATGACCGCAACCACCAGGCCAAGAACAATATAAAGAGCGAGCATCATGTGTCTGTATGGAACCTTTGTGCTTGTTTTGCCCGGACGGTTTGGCCATGGAACGGACCGACACAGGTGAGACCGGATCGTACCAAAGAAGTGATTGATCAGCAGGGGCTACCCCAAGACCAGCGGCAGGACGATGTTGTAGCCAAGGATCAGCACGATGCCGCTGAAGATCGAGACGAGCCCGCCGAGCTTGAAGAGGGTCAACGCGCGGACCTCGCCGGTGGCGAATGCTATTGCGTTGGGCGGGGTGCTGACGGGCATCGCCATCGCGAACGAGCAGCCCAGCGCACAGAGTACCGCGAGCTGGGTCTTATCTTCGAGCGTGAACGACAGCGCGAGCACGATCGGCACGAGCAGGTTGGCCGTCGCGGTGTTACTCATGAACGTCGAGAGCACGATGGACAGGACCACGATCACCGCCGCGAGCCCCAGCAGCCCGCCGGGCAGGCCAGCGAGGTTTGCACTCGCGACCAGGTCGCTCAACCCCGACTGATCGATGCCGACGCCCATCGCGAGCCCGCCCCACATCAGGATCAGGATGTTCCAGTCGATCGAGTCGACGTCGTACTTATCGAGGACCGACAGCGCGGTGAGCGCGACCGCGGCGAGCAGCGCGACCGTGCCCGCGCCGATGCCGTGCCACTCCCCGGTCAGCCAGAGCGCGACCGTCCCGAGCAGGATCGACAGCGTCAGCTTGCCGTACCAGGAGATACGCTTCGGCCCTTCGACGCTGGGCAGGGCCAGGTCGCTTGCGGGCCGGTGTGTGCGGTAGAGCAGCTGCCCGACTAGCACCAGCAGCATCAGCGCGAGCGGCACGCCCATCATCATCCACTGCAGGAACGTGATCGTGCCCGGGCCGCCCGCGGCGTTGATCGCGGCGTAGGCGACGGCGTTGGGTGGGGTGCCGATCGGCGTGCCGACCCCGCCGATGTTCGCACCGAACGGCACAGCCAGCACCAGCCCGCGGTGGTACTTGTCGTTGGCGGGAAGCTGCTTGAGTATCGGTCGGAGGATCGCGATCATCATCGCGGCCGTCGCCGTATTGCTCATCCACATCGAGAAGAACGCGCTGATCAGCAGCACGCCGTACATCAGCATCATCGGGTTGCGGAGGAACGGCCGGATGACCTTGGCCGCGATCGCGCGGTCGATCTCGTGCTTGGTTAGCGCGGCGGACAGCAGGAACCCTCCCATGAACAGGATGATGATGTTGCTGCCGAATGCCGCGAGGAAGCCCTTGGACGAGATGGATGTACCTTCTGGGATCGCCTGCAGCCCCGGCAGCACCTCGGCCAGGCCTCCCTCGGTCGCGAGGAACAGGATCATCATCGCGATGACCAGCAGCGACGTCGCGTAGAGCGGCAGGACTTCGAAGGCCCAGAACAACGCCGCGACCACGAAGACGCACAGCATCCGGCGTTGCAGCTCGCTGATGCTCGGCGGCAGGAAAAAGTAGAGGCCGACGGAGAGCACCGCCGTGATGACGATCATCACGATCTGAGAGCGCTTCGGCCGGGGGATCGGTTGGTGCGCGAGCTGTGACATTGTTGGAAAAGCACAGTGTGGCAGGCTCTCTTGGCTGCAGATGGCTGCAGACTAAGCCAAGTTTACATCAATGATCTTCACGGCTTTGCTACGTGGCAGGCAGGAATGCCTGCCCCATTGGTTAAGAATCGGTTTGCGTGGCTGGCCGGGTGCGCGGCCCGTTGAGCCAGCGGCCGATGGCCGTGTACCGAACGAGCTGCTGGTAGCTCACCAGAGTCAGCACCGACGCCACCCCGACGATGATCAGGAACTTGAGCCAGGGCCCGATCGGCCAGTCCTTCATCACGATCATCATCAGCGCGACGACGGGCAGGTGCACAAGATAAACCCAGTACGCCGAGTCGCTGAGCCAGCGGACGACAGACCTCGGCTTGGCGAGCAGCGTAAGCCCGATGCCGGTGAGCCCCCAGATCATGAGCCAGCAGAAGAGGGCGATACTGACAGCGATCCCGATGCGGTACGCGGGTTCTGTTGAATCGGCGTACGGGTCAGCGACGAGCGTCGAGATCATCATCCCTCCGACTACAAAAACGACTTGTGCAAGGCCCAGGTACACCCACGCATACTTCTTCATCGCATCCATCTCACGGTGCAGCCGGAACAGGTACACGCCTGTGACGAAGAAGACGCCCTGGTAAGCGATCTGCGCGGCCTCGTAGCCCCACTGTTCAATCGACAGCGGGATGACGTGGTGGTAGCCGAGGTAGAACCCGGGGTCCGCGAGCAGAAACAGCGCCGTCGGGATGGCGAACACGACCGGCCGAAACGCAGAGATGAAGCACCACGCCCGGACCGGCCCGAGTGTTGGCTCGTCGCCTGTCGGTTTGCTCGTCCGCAGCTTTAGGATGGCCCAGTACACCAGCGAGAAGACGATGAGGTAGTTGAGGAACCAAAGGTGGGCCGGGCCGATGAAGTGCTCTTCGATGCCCGGGTCCTCGAAGTCGAACTGCCAGACCTCTTCGCCGGTCGCCCGGCCTTCGAGAAGCCAGCCCCACCCCCAGAGGTAGTACATGATCGGCAGGAGCGTGAAGCTCGCGACGATGACGGGTTTGAGGATGCGGTCGACGCGGTGTTTTAGAAACCCTGCCGGCCCACGGCGGCGCGCGAGCATCGCCGCGAAGAAGCCAGCCATCACAAAGAACAGCGGGATCCGCCAGCCGTGGATCCACCAGAACAGCACATCAAAACTCACATGCGTCGGCTGGTTGCCCAGCGGCCAGAGCAGCCCGTCCATGGGCCGCTCCATATAGGTGATCGCCGCGTGCAGCACGATGCCCAGCAGCATCGCCCCGCCGCGTAGTGCATCGAAGCCGTGGAACCGCTGTGGCTTCGCAATGGCCGGTTCTGGTTGTATCTCGGAAGCAGGCAAGCGAGGGATTGTAGTTGATCCAGTGGGATAGGCGTCCCGCCTGTCATCAAGGCATAGCCTTGAATCGGCGGCCTGTTCAGGTCTTCGACCTGACGACAGGCGGGACGCCTATCCCACCAAAGGCTCAATCACGATAACCCTACGCCCCGCCCATCTGGTTGATGAACGCGTTCGCTTCTTTGATCGATTTCTCCATCTCGTCAATCAGTGACCGGATATCCTTCTGGATCCCCTCGGCGGTACCCTGGATCGAGGCGATCGCCTGGGCATTCAGATTGTGCTTCAGGAAAAGCACTTGGTCCTGCATCGCCGTCAGCACCGGCGGGATCGATGCCTCGGCCCGTTCCATTGCGCCGATCAGCTGCTCGTACTTGGTGCGCGTCTTCTCTAGCCGCTGTGCGCTGATCGTGCGCAGCTCCTCGCTGCTGTAAGAATTAAGCTCTTCTTCCCACTCTTCGAAGAGCGCTGCCGCGACGGACTCGACCGAGTCGATCTTGTCCCCGACATCCTTCGCCGCGCGCTTGGACTTCTTGTAGCCCGCGTCGAGCTCCTTGTACATGGCTTCGAGGTCGTCACCCTCGAAGTCGATGACTTCCTTGAACTGGTCTAGCGCACTGGTGAACTGGGCCTTGGCTTGTTCCTGTTCATCGCGGGCGTCCTCGACGCGGTCGACGAGGATGTCGCGCTTCTCGTAGCCGAGGGTCTCCATCGTGCTGTAGTAGGCGCTCTTGCAGGCGGTCATCGTGACCAGCAGGGCAAGGCAGAGGGCGAGGCGGGCGGGGTGGGTCATGGCGTTCTCCGTAACGTATTGGGGCCCATGATGATAGCCGGATGGTTTGTAGGGATTGTGCGGGCGGCTTGTTGGCCTTTCTGGCTTGATAAGCACATCTGAGAGGCCGATATCGATATGGAGAATACCGGGGCGCCGGTTGGTTGGAGGCAGAAGTTGCAGGTCGAATTATCGGATCAACGTGATCGCAGCCGGTTCCGGCCGCGCGGGATGGACTGCAATCTCGGGCGGGTGGTCGACTTGTCGGCCAGCGGGGTGCGTCTGCTCAGCCGGCGGCGGTTGACCGGCGAGCAGGTCGTCGTGTTCACGGGGATGGACCAGCAGAAGATCCGCCTGAAGGCGCGCGTGCTCTGGCACCGCCAGCACAGCGCGACCGAGCACGTGCACGGCCTGCACTTTGTGCGGATGAACCGCGAACAACGCGACGCCTTGGAAACGCTGGTGCTCGCGCTCGCGCAGGGCGCCCCGGCTCCCAAACGAAACGGCTTCTTTGGCTTGCACGCGGTCAGCGGCTGGATGGGCGCGGTCGCCTTCGCACTGCTCGGCGCGGCGTTGATCTGGAAGAGCTACAGCCCGCTGTTGCAGGCGAATGCGCCCGGGCTCTACGACCTGCTTAACCACGTGCCCGAGTTTGGGGCGCTGCTGGTCATCGCGGCCGGTGGGTGTGGGCTGCTTTCGATCGCGCAGCGCAGCTCACCGATTCAGAGCCGGGTCGAGTCACAACGCCGGCACTACGCGCAGGCCGAGCTCGATACCGTCCGCCGATCAC
The DNA here is from genome assembly GCA_039188575.1 of Planctomycetota bacterium. Classification (GTDB taxonomy): domain Bacteria; phylum Planctomycetota; class Phycisphaerae; order Phycisphaerales; family Phycisphaeraceae; genus JAHQVV01. Next base: position 80,841 of record JBCCYY010000007.1, read on the forward strand.
AGAACATCCTCAACGGCATCCTGGAGAGCTCGCTCGGCGGGGTCTGCGTCCTACAAACGCTGCGCGACGACGACGCCACGCGGCAGGGCTTCCAGATCCAGCTCATCAACCCCGCGGGCGAGCAGCTCATCGGGATTGGTGAGAAAGAACTGGTCGGCAAACCCGTAGAAGAAGCGCTGCCTCAGCTCATTGACCACGAGCTATACGAGGACCTCAAGAAGATCGCGATCGACCAGCAGCCGATCCAGAAGAACTACCAGGTGGGCTCGTCCGGGCACTGGTACCTGGTCGCGATGGTGCCGTTGGCCGACGGTGTCGCGGTGACGTTCCTTGATAACACCGAGTCGCAAAAGAACCGTGCACAGCTCAAGCACATCGCGTACCACGATGAGCTGACCGGCCTGCCCAACCGCAAAGCGCTGATCGAGCACGTCGATTCATCGCTGCAGCGCTGCCGCCGCACACCGGGCCACAAGTCAGCGCTGCTGTTCATCGACTTCGACCGTTTCAAGCAGGTCAACGACACGCTCGGCCACGAGGCGGGCGACCAGCTCCTGATCAGTATCGCCAAGCGATTGAACGAGAACCTTCGTGATGGTGACGCCTTTACCAGCAACGCCGGTTCGTGCCTGCCTGCAAGGCTCGGTGGTGATGAGTTCGTGGTCCTGCTCGACGGGATCCACGGCAAGGAAGACGCGTTGGTGGTCGCCCGGCGACTGCTTAAGGTCTTCAAGGAGCCGCACCTGATTACCGGGCAGGAGGTCACCTCGACCGCCAGCATCGGCATCGCGGTGAACCATGGCGAGTACGAACAGGCCGACGACATCCTCCGCGACGCGGATAGCGCGCTGTACATCGCGAAGCAGAACGGCAAGGCCCGCTACGTCCTGTTTGACCAGGATATGCAGGACAAACTCATCCAGCGCATCCGCCTGGAGCAGGACCTGCAGCACGCGCTCAGCCGTGACCAGCTGACCTTGGTCTACGAACCGATCATGGACCTGCAGACCGGCAAGCCGGCGGGCTTCGAAGCGTTGTTGCGGTGGAACCACCCGCAGCACGGCGAGGTGTCACCGTCGGTCTTTGTGCCGATCGCCGAGAGCATCAACCTGATCGGCGACATCGGCCGATGGGTCATCAAGCAGGCCTGCCAGCAGCTGGCCGACTGGAAGGCGATCGGGCTGACAGGCCACTTCCTAAACATCAACCTGTCGCGCATCCAGCTGTATGAGACCGACCTGGTCGATCTTTTTAAGGATCAGATCGAGATCCACGAGCTCGACGCCGAGAGCCTGCACATCGAGCTGACCGAGACGGCGGTCATGAACGACCTGGACTTCATGGCCGATCGCTTGAGCCAACTCAAGGCCCTCGGCCTGAGCCTGGCCCTGGACGACTTCGGTACGGGGTACTCGTCGCTGAGCGTGCTGCACAAGCTGCCGTTCGATACGCTCAAGATCGACCGGGCCTTCCTCGAAGATGCCAGCATCGCTATGAAGATGGACAAGACCCACCGCAGCAGCGCGATCATCTCTACGATTACGCAGCTGGCGGATCACCTCCGGCTGAATGTCATCGCCGAGGGCATCATCGCCCAGGAACAGATCGCAACACTCCAGGCGCTCGCCTGCCAGTACGCACAGGGCTGGTTCTTCTCCAAGGCCCTTCATCCGGAGGGCGCAACGGAACTGCTGAAAAACCCGTCGCAGCACCCCGCCTGCCTCGCGGCGATGCTGGATACTGAGATCGGCAGGGACGCTAGCGCCTGATCCAAACAACAGTTTCAATTTACCGTTTAAATCCAGCGAATGATCCGAGCAGGTCGCTTCTTGGCCTTAGAATCCTTGCGATGGTGGATCCAAGGGGTTCCAACACATGTTTTAATCATGCGTTCGGTTTGTCTTCTATCGAAAAATCGCGCGCGAAGATGCGCTGCATCATCAGGAAGGTAAACGACGCTGACCAGGTGATTAGGACCAGGCCAGCTAGCGCCTCGATCCCGACGAGCAGGCGGACCGGGCCGAGCGGCGCGATGTCGCCGAAGCCCACGGTGGTGTAGACCGACAGCGAGAAGTACAGCGTATCGCCGAAGCTCGCGTCGTAGGGCCCGGTGAGCAGACCTGCCTCGGTTGGGTGGATCGCGAAGATGAGCTTGTACGCCAGTGCGAAAATCGCCGCCTCGATCAGGTGCACTGCGAGCAGCACGAGCACGGTCACGATCAGCACCGGCCTGGACTTGATGCCCTCCCTGCGGTGCAGGACCGCGATCAGCATCCGGATCGTCTCGTAGTGGACACCCACACAGATCAGGGTCGCCACGGCGGCGATCGCCATTACCAGCACGACATAACCCGGCGGGGCGCCGGTGAAAGCCATCGTTTGGGATACGCGGTCCAGTATGGTCAACGCATGTGCCCTGCTCGCTTTAACAAAGGGATCAGCATAGTGGCACGCTGACCGCGCTGCTTATGGGTTTGTTGGTGGCGGGGGCTGGTAAGGCTCGAACCCTGCCTCGCTCACGACCATCTCGGCCACGAGGATGTCGTCAGCGTAGCAGGGCAGCTGTGTCACGATGGACAACTCGCGAGGGCCCTGTTCGGCGAGCCGCTTGTTGATGTCACGCTGTGCGGCCGAGATGACCGAGCGGTCGTCTTCACCCTCGACGCGCCCGCTATGCATCCCGATGTGACGGGCCTTCTGGTCCTGCCACATCACATTGCCGTTGCTATCCAGCCACTTGATAAACGTAGTTTCGCTGTACTCCGTAATCGTCCCATCCGCGCTTGCGAACGGGTTGGCGACCAACCCACGGCTTACCACGACCTCTTCTCTCGTGTTCCTGGTCTGCTGCGAGACGACGAGTGTCAGCTGCGCGGGATCGCTAAGGACGAGCCCGGCCCCGTCGATCTGCCTGACCAGGCTGTCGCCGATCTCCTTGCTGTGCCGAACGCCGGTTAGCTGCAGTCGGACCGTCGTGCCCGGGCCGATGATAGAAGGCACCGGCCTCTGCAACTCGGGGTTTGTCGCGAGCTGATCAAGCAGCTGCGTTGTCGGCAGTGTTGTGCTGATCAGCGAGGTGTAGCCCTGACCCAAGCGTTTGCCCCAGAGTGTTTGCCCATCCATGACGCCTCGGAACGGGGTTACGGCCGTCTCCGCGAAGCGCCAGAGCGCTCGACCCGTTGTCGTGTCGATCAGGTGTGAGCCGTCGATCACGAAACGCGGGTCGACCCAACGGAGGTACGCGCTGCGGATCCGCCGGCCCTTGTCGTCGCGAACGTTCGCGAGCGGGTTCCGGTGGAGCACGCGGTTCTTTTGCAGATCAATCACCAGCAGCTCGTCGTATGCCTTGTTGCTGAGCAGGACCGCTGCGCGCGTCCCGTCGGGCGATATCGATGCGGTACTTGCCTGAGACCCGCCGAGGTCATAGACGGCGACCGCCACCCCCGTGCGTGTGTCCACGAGCCTGAGCGCGCCGCGGGTGTTGTACCCCGATTTCAGCGCGAGCAGGTACCGCTTATCGGGTGTCATCTGGTCCAAACGAATCGTGGAGTAGCGATCGGAAACAAGCATCTTGCCTGTATCAGTATCGATCAATGAGAGCTGGCCTAATTCATCGCGGACCCAGAGCCGGTTGCCATGAACGAGCGCAGCGTCCACGATCCTGTCTCGGCCTGGCCAGCTGTCGTTGACTTTCCCCCTGCGGATACGCCAGCTCTGCATGACCGCGTTGTTGCGGAGGTTGACAAGATTGACCCGGTGCTGACCTGACACCGCCAGCGCGCGCGATCCATCATCGGAATACCACTTCGGCTTCATTGGCCCGGGCAGCGCTACGCGTTGGGGCGTGCGCGGGTGGTGCGGCGAGAACCGGTAGACGCGGTCCGGCCCCAGGTACATCAGGGCCTGGCCCTTCTTGTTCACATTGGTCATCGTGACGGTACGGGGGTGGTCGCTCGAGGTCACGATCGGGTCCAGCGGGTTGCCACTCCGATCCGGAAGCGGGATAGTGATCGGACCGGGCGTGGGATCTGGCAGCGGCCGCGGTTCGAAAGCTAGCGGGAACGCAACCAACGCGTCCATATCCAAGGGGAAGCAACGCTGTTTGTACAAAGGGGTGTTCTGCGTGTAGTACGTCTCGTCTAATGGGGGAAGCCCGAGCTCACTGAATTCACCGTTGGCTCGGAGCGAGACAAAAACCGTTTGTATCTGCTTGAGGTTGAACGCTTCGGAGCGGATGACGTTGACGTACCGGTTGTACTTGCCGCCGCGTTCGTAGGAGAACGCGAGGAAGTCCGTACCGGTGAGCGCGTAAGCCGACTTCCTCTGTGTGCCGTACCTCGCGTTCTTGAACCGTTCGAACGTGAGCCCGGTTTGGGCATCGATCACGACCCGCCCGTGCAGGCAGGCAAACTCGCCATTGCCCATGACGGCGAGCTTTCCTGCCCCGCCAAAGCTATTCACGGATTCCTGGCTGATCGCGACGCTAGACACGGTCCTGCCGTTGGTTAGGTCCCACGCGACCAGCTGCTCGAGATTCGACATCAGCGCGAGGAGCCGGCCGCCGCCCGGGCTGAACCCGATCGCGTTGAACAGCTTGACCTTGTCCGGGGCGCGCAACTTGCCGGCGAGTTCGCCCGTCTCTGTGTTGATCAGCGTGATGCTGTTGATCGCGGCCGCGCCGTCACCCGCGACCGCGATGTACTTGCCGTCCGGTGAGACCGCGAAGCACGTATCAACCCGGTAAGAGCCGTTGAGCCCGCTGATCTGCCACAAGACATCGCCCTTGAGCGTGTCGTAGGCGGTCAGCTTATCCATCTTCTGATCGATCACTTCGACAACAACCGCCTGCGTGCTGTTGATGAAGTGGACGCGCCGGCCGACCTTTGGCGGTTCCCCATTCATCTTGTCGAGATCAATGGTGACACGGCGGTTGGTGCCGCGGAAACCAAAGATCAGCTTCTGATTATTCAGGATGTCCTGTTCTAGCAGCAGAGCGACGCGCAGGCCGTCCGGGCTTAGCGCCGCGTGCGTCGCGGTCGGATAATCGCCGGTGAAGTCCCAGACCACTTCACCGGTCTGGGTATTGATGATCAGACGCTTGCGTTTTTTAGAGTTGTTGTCGCCGATCGCGATGAATGGGCTTGGCGTGGCGGGCACGACCATATCCTTTATCGTCCGGTCGTTGATGTTCAGCTCGAGGCTTGGGCTTGGCCTGTACCGTTTCATCGAAGGATCGGGCACGGCAGACCACGTACCGATCGGCGGGACCGGCTCGTGCTTGAGCGCGAGGATCGGCGCGGAGACAGGCGACTTGGGGTAGGCCTTCCGTAGCTCTTCCAGCGATGATCGCTCGGCTCGTTCGGCATTTTCCCGATCCAGATTGGCCTGCCGCTGCCCTTCCGCTTGTGCCGCCAGCGCTGCCCTTAGCTCGGCTTCTGCTTCGTCCACGACCTGTTGCTCAGGCGCACCAACCGAGCCCGCCACATGCGATTGTTCCGCATCGTGTGTTGCGGCGTGCCGTTCACCACCAGCGGGCGCGCTCTCGTTCGCTTGGGCTTGCCAGTCGCCGGGCATGCTTGGCCGGGCATAGGTCTGTGGTTCATCGGGTGCGGAAGCAACCTCCTGTTTGTCTTCCTTGGGTGTCGCGCCGCCGCCGCCCAGCATGCTGGCCACGAGGACACCGATGATCACGATCAACAGCACCCCACCGCCGATCGCCATCGGCAAGACCGGCAGCGGCTTCTTCTTCGGTGTGTGGCTGAAGCCTACGGCAAACTCGGCGCCGATATCGGGCTCGGGCAGGGAGGCCGCCTCAAGCTCGGGCACCCTCACTTTTGCGCCGCATTGCTTGCAGATAAATGATTTGCCCGCCGCGGCGTCAGGCACGCTGAACTTCGCGGCGCACGTCGAACACTGTGCTTTGATCGTCATGTCGGCTCTCCGGAATCACTTGAAGCGTCAACGGGCCCCCTCACTACTACTCTACATTCTGGACCTGTTCCTTGATGCGGTCAATCGCGCTCTTCAACTCGACCACGCACCGGCTGATCTGCGCATCATTGCACTTGCTGCCGATCGTATTGGATTCACGCAGCATTTCCTGGGCCAAAAAGTCCAGAGTGCGCCCGGCGGGCTCGTCCGCCTCGGCCGCGAGGACCTCCTTGAACTGATCGACGTGCCCGCTCAGCCGGGTGATCTCCTCGCTGATGTCCGCGCGGTCCGCGAAGATAGCGACCTCCTTCAAGAGGTCCGGCTCGTTCACCTTTAGCTCGGCCTTCGCCAGCAACTCCTCGACACGCTTAGCCAGCTTATCGTGGTACTCGTTGACCACATGCGGCGAGCGCTCGCGGATGATCGACAGGCGGTCGAGGATGACATCCAACTGTTTGGACAGGTCCTCCGCCAGCGAGACGCCCTCGACGGTCCGCATCTGCTTGAGCTTGCCCAGCGCCTGGTCGAGCAGGTTCAGTATGACCGGGCGGGCCTGCTCGACGACCTGCTCCTCGTTGTGGGCCGGCTGCAGCACGCCTGGTAAAGCCAGCAGCTGCGTCAGGTCGATCTGCACCGCCTGGTCGTGGACTTTGTTTCGAACGGTCTCGAGGTGACCGAGATACGACAGCAGCGCGCTCTCGTTGATGCGCGAGGCGGCCTGCTCTTCGTCGATCTTGACCTTGATCGTTAGCACAAACGACCCCCGCGCGACGCTTTTGCGCAGGGCCTGCTCGAGCTCGGCCTCAAGGAGGGTCAACTCATCCGGCACCCGGCAGGAGAGCTTGAAAAACTTGTTGTTCAGGCTGCGTATCTCGAGAGAAAAGCCGATCCCGTTGGTCCCCGCGGCCGCTTCGCCGAAGCCTGTCATCGAATGGATCATGCGTCAGGTGCCTTGCGAGAAATAGACGTGCAAGGCGGCATCATACCGCATGGCGAGCGCTTACTCGGCCGCGTCGGTCGGCTCGTCATCAGGTGCGGGCGTTTCGTCCTCGGTCGCCGCTTCCTCGGCCGGTTCGTCTTCGGCTGGTTCTTCTTCAGCGGGTTCTTCTTCGGTTGTCTCTTCTTTGGTCGTCTCGTCCGGCGTCGTCTCGGGGGTGGTTGCAGGGCCGGTATCCGGATCGTCGGTATCCGAGGGGGCCGCTCCGTCCAGCGTCTCGGCCTGCTCGGGTTCTTTGGCGGGGTCGTCGCCCGCGTTGATCGCCAGGGTCATTGTGCCGGCGAGCAGGAGGAAGACAAGGAAGCAAACCACGGTGACCGCGGTGAGCACGTTGCCGACGCCGCCGCCGATGAAGTCGCCCGCCGAGCCGCCGCCTGCCCCGCCGCCGAACGCGCCGGAGAGCCCGCCGCCCTTGGGCTTCTGGATCAGGATGACGACCATCATGAACAGGCAGATGAACGTGAAGCCCAGTGCCATGAGCCAGATCATCGCGCCGGGTGCTTCGCCGCGGGCCAAGATGGTAGAGGCGGTAAAGGTGGTATCGAGCAGTTGCATCGTGTGTTCTTCCTTGTTCGTAGCTTAGGCGGGCACCGCGGCCGCATCGATAATGGCAGCGAAGTCGTCGGCCTTAAGCGACGCCCCGCCGATGAGCCCGCCGTCGATGTCTGCTTGGGCCAGCAGCTCCGCCGCGTTGCCCGGCTTCATCGACCCGCCGTACTGGATCCGAACGCCGTCGGCGATGTCCTGATCGAACATAAACGCGATCGCCTGGCGGACGACCATGTGGGCCCGCTGCGCGTCTTCTGGCGTCGCGGTCTTGCCCGTGCCGATCGCCCAGACCGGCTCGTAGGCGATGGTGACGCGTTTCATCTGTTCATCTGTCACGCCCGCCAGGCCGTAACCGAGCTGGCCGGTGTTGATGTAGTCGGTCTTGCCCGCCTCGCGCTGCTCGATCTTCTCGCCGATCGCGAGGATGACATCCATGCCCGCTTCCAGCGACGCAAGGACCTTGTCGTTGATCAGCGGGTCGGTCTCGCCGATGACGTGTCGGCGTTCGGAGTGGCCTACGAGCACGGTCGTGACGCCGCAGTCCTGCAGCATCGAAAGCGACACCTCGCCGGTAAATGCGCCGTTGGCTTGGGTATAGACATCCTGCGCGCCGACAGCGATCGGCGCACCCTTTTCGTGCAGCACGGTCGCGACCGGCAGCAGGTACGGGAACGCCGGGAACACCGCGACCTGCACGGCGTCGTTGGTGACCTTGTCCGCCAGCTCGAGGGCGAGGTCGATCGCCTCGTTCTGGTGCAGGTTCATCTTCCAGTTGCCACCGATAAACGGCCGTCGGGTACTCACAGGTCAGCTCCGGGGAGTTGTGGTTGTACGGGTGCGGGCTTGAACCCGGCGGATCGCGGATTATAGCGGAAAACGATTGCGGACTAGCCACACGAACTTCTAGAAACCCAATAAAAAGCCCCAGCCGTCAGTAGACTTGGGTATTCTGGAGGTATCAGAACGTATATGAGCAGTGCCTTGGGTGGGCTAGGCTTCCAGCCTGCCGTCACGACGAAGTCGTGAGAGAGCACTGATTCGAGCTGCGCTCGAAGGGCAGGCAAGATGACTACCCCACCTTCTTGTACATGTTTTCCAATAGCGACCAAACGGTCAGCGACGCCGTCTTGCCGAGATCAGCACCGCGCCTAGCCCCAATAAAACCATGCTGCCGGGCTCGGGGACAGGCGTCGTGAAGTCCAGCTGTAGTTCGATCCCGGAGGCTTCGATCTGCCAGCCGTCGTTATCGATCTTGCTGATCACGAAGCCGTAATTCTCATCGCCGTCGAGCCAGTTCTGAACGATCCCGGTCACGTCGAAGACGTACTCTTCACCCTGCCCCAGCCCGTCGAAGCCTGCGTTGCTAATCGACGAGCCGTCGAAGAAGTTGCCGTTCATATCCACGAACGCGGCGCTCGCCTCGCCCTCGGAGATCTGGATCCCGAACTGGTTGCCGAACTCGGAGGGGAGCGTGGGCAGGGTGGCGTTCGCTTCGAGGTCCCAGTCGACGAGGACCTGCCGAACGGTCACGCCGCCGTCGTCGTTGTTGGTGTCCCCGGACTGTGCGTTGGACGCAACCGCCGTGGGCGTGACCAGCCGGGCCTGCTGCAGCACCGCGCCGCTGGGCAGCAGCCCATCCAGGTCGAACCGGACCAACCCCTGCTCGAACTGCTGCTCAAGCGCCCCGGTGGGGTCGTCCGCCTGGTCCAGCGCGTAGTCGATGCCCAGGCTGCCCGAGGTCTTCGGCGTGGTGATGTCGTCGCCCTGGTTGCCGAGTTCGGCGATGACCGCCTGGCCCGAGCCGAGCACGAGCGAGTTCTGGACCCGGCTGGCGTCATACGTGATCTCGAGGGTGGGTCGGCGGGACGCGTCGGCGGCGATGCTGGTATTGAGCTGCCAACCATTGGTGGACATGGTGGAGGCGAGCAGCGCGAGGTTCTCAGGCGAGACGCCGCCCGCCGACACCGAGCGGATGTACTGGCTGACGTCGTAGCGGATCGTTTCGCCGGTGAACGAACCCGAGCCCGGGGCGGTTTCAACGCCGGGGCCGTGGTTATCGACGAAGGACTGCCAGGGCGTGAGCAGCGGCGAGCCGCCGGCGTAGATGTACGAGTTGGTGTCGGCGCCTTGCTGCGTGGCATCGAAGCCCGAGAGCGCTTGATAGGTCGTGTTGACACTGACCGGCCCGGCAACGCCGTAGACACGCGGGTCTCCGGTGGCTCCGGAATTCGGGGACGAGCCGGTGGTAAGGCTCAGGCTTGCGGAGACGATCTCGTAACCAAGATCGACTTGCCCAACGCCCGAGCCGAAGACATCAGCGAACTGGTAGATCACTGCCGCATAGGTGGTCCCGCCGACACTGTCGTGATCGATAAAGAGCTGATCGACAAAGATGTTGTCGGTGGCGATCGCGGTGGCGACACCGCCGCCGATCGCGGTCACGCGGGGGATATAGATGTCTGTCGCACCGGTATAGCCGCCGACATTATCTGTAAATGACACCGACGTGGCAGCATGGGTTAGTGGGGATGCGAGCAACATGCCCGCGATAAGTAGCTGGTTGCGGTAAGTCGCACTTTTCATAACACACTCCATTGGTCTCATGGTTCGGTTGGTAAACGGATACAGCACTGATGCTCTATCGAGCGATCATGCGGGCACTATGCCTGTTGGATATTTGTTTGTTGTAAGCCGATTTGAAAAATGCGTTAGTAATAACGCGCTAACACATCCGAGCGAATCTTGTTGCTACGTTACGCGAGCTAATTTACTACAAGGACAGGACATGATGCTCAAGGCTTTTACATTGATCGAACTGCTTGTTGTGATCTCAATCATTGCTGTTTTGATCGCGATCCTGCTGCCTACCTTGGGTGCGGCGCGTGAGTCGATGCAGGACATCGGCTGTGCATCCAACCAGCGGCAACTCACGATCGCGTTTACGGCGCACGCCAGCGATAACGACGGCTACTACTCGTATACCTCGGCCGGTTCCGACGACTGGTTTTCATTCCACTACACGCAGGGATACATCACCTCGCCAGAGGTCACCATCTGCCCGCGGACGCAGAACTCGGTGAGTTTGGATGCAAAGGGCCTGATGAAAAAGCCACTGCCCAACCCCAACGACCCTTCGACAACGGTGGACGGTAAGACGACCGAGTTTTATGTGGAATTGAATGACGCAGCAGAAAACGCGCAGGACGCATCGGGTGGGCACAGCTACGAGACGTTTTCGTGGTCCAGTACCGGCATCTGGCTCGGCGGCGCGGTCGTGAACGACAAACAGCTGACAACGTTCCAGTCGCTCGAAGCGACGTTCGGCCCCGACCGCAGCTACATCATCCTCGACTCGGATCAGGACCCGGTCAACGGCCCAACGGTCTGGAACAACCTGCCGGACGAGGCGAGCAACAACCACGGCGAGCGCGGCCTGTATGCGAGCTTCCTCGACGGGCATACCTCCTTCTTAACGCGAAACGACTACATCGAGACCGCGATGTACGCGGGGAAGATGGGGGCGATCAACCTCGGCCGAGCGATCCAGCTCGAGCCGGGCATCCGCCGGCTCGCCAGGCCGGATGGCGGCCCCGGCTATCTTTGGCAACTCCAGCGATAGGCTCGACCGGTCCTTTGGGCTTGTATTTATGACCGGCTCAGCAGCTCCGCTGCGCCATCCGCCTCCAGCCGCTTTACCAGTTGCTTGACCACCCGCCTCAGATCGCGGGTCTTGCATTGTTCGTCGGCTTCGACCTGGGTTGAGCCATCTGCGGACAAGACACGGACGCGGATGCGGAACCAGTGTGAGTCGGCGTTGCGCTTGGCCTGCGTCTTCTCCGGGTCGACCTGCTCGGCGAGGACCGCGATCGGGCTGTGGCAGTCGGCGTTTAAACCCGAGACGACCTCGCGCTCGGCGTGGATCGCGGTGCTCGTCGCCGGGTCGTTCAGCGGCAGCAACCTTGTCAGCGAGACGTGGTCATCCCGTCGGCACTGGATGCCCAACGCGCCCTGGCACGCCGCGGGGAGCATGTCATCCACCGACAGCGGCTTGGCGATATGGTCGGTCATGCCAAGGCGCTTGAGCCCGGCGACGGCGAGCATCGTCGCGTCGTAAAGGGGGTGCTCGCCCATCACCTTGTCGATGCGCGTGCCGACGTTGCCGCGGATGGCGTGGACGTTGAGGTCGGGGCGGTGCCGTCGCAATTGTGCGGCCCGGCGCGGGCTGGACGTGCCGACGCTCGCACCTTGGGCGAGTTCGTCGATCGTGATTGGACCAGCCTTGCCGATCAGCACATCGCGTACATCTGCGCGTTTGGGTACCGCCGCGATCTGCAGCCCCGGCGTCACCTCGTCCGCGGGGACGTCCTTCATGCTGTGCACGGCCATGTCGGCGTCGCCCGACAGCACGACCCGCTCGACCGCTTTCGTGAAAAGGCCCTTGCCGCCCACGTCCGCGAGCGGTCGTCCGAGTACCTTGTCCCCCTCGGATTCGACCCAGACGTAGCGGACCTCGAGCGTGGGGTTCAGCCGAGATAGTCCCCGCCCCACCATCTCGGCCTGGACGCGGGCAAGTGGGCTTTTCCGCGAGGCGATCACGATTGGTTTTCGGCTGCGACGCAAGCAATAACTCCGGGAATGAGAACACTATACAGACCCCGGCGGAATTCGCGGCGCTTCATCGCAGTACAATCGCAACATGACCACAGGCCTCCTCATCGCGCTCATCGTTCTGGTCCTTGTCGCTATCGCCCTGCAGGTCATCCTGCTCCGTTGGCCCAATAAATCGGGCGGCTCGCAGACGATTGAAACCTTGGAGCGTGTCGAGCAGGCGGTCCGGCAGCTACCGACCGCCGAGCACCTGCGCGAGGAGTCCACCGCGTCGCGCAAGGAGCGGGCCGAGCAGTCCAAGGCCGACCGGCAGGAGCAGGCGGCGCAAGCGAAGTCCGCGCGCGATGAGCTCGCCAACAAGTTCGACAGCTTCGGCCGAAAGGTCGCGGCCGACATGGACATGCTCGGCAAGCACCAGCGCGGCCAGCTCAAAGACTTCTCCGATAACCTCGGCAAGCTCACTGAAGCGAGCGAGAAGAAAGCCGACGCGCTGCGTCAGTCTGTCGAGCAGAAGCTCGACCAGCTGCAGCAATCCAATGAGCAGAAGCTCGAGAAGATGCGGCAGACCGTTGACGAGAAGCTGCACAAGACACTGGAGACGCGCCTGGGCGAGTCGTTCAAGCTCGTGAGCGAGCGTTTGGAAAAGGTGCACCAGGGGTTGGGCGAGATGCAGGAGCTGGCCGGGGGCGTGAGCGACCTGAAGCGTGTGATGACGAACGTGAAGACGCGCGGCACGTGGGGTGAGGTCTTGCTTGGCAGTTTGTTGGAGCAGCTGTTGACACCCGAGCAGTACGAGAAGAACTGCAAGGTCCGGCCGAGGGCAGACGTGCAGGTCGAGTACGCGATCAAGATGCCCGGGCCGGATGATGAAGACGGGCGGGGGCATATCTACCTGCCGATCGATGCGAAGTTCCCACGCGAGTCCTACGAGCGGCTGGTGCAGGCGTCGGAGTCGGCGGACCCGGCCGCGCTCGAAGCGGCACACAAAGAGCTCGACGCCGTGGTGCTTAACTTTGCCCGGGATATCCGTGAGAAGTACATCGCCCCGCCGTATACGACGGACTTTGCGATTTTGTTTTTACCCACGGAAGGCCTGTACGCGGAGCTTGTGCGTCGGCCGGGCCTGGTCGATCGCCTGCAGCGGGACTGCCGGGTGAACCTCGCGGGGCCGACGACGCTGGCAGCGCTGTTGAACTCCCTGCAGATGGGCTTCCGGACGCTGGCGATCCAGAAGCGTTCGGGCGAGGTGTGGAAGCTCCTGGGTGGCGTGAAGACGGAGTTCGGCAGGTTTGAAGACTGGATCGCGGCGGTTCAGAAGAAGCTGTCGAGCGCGAGCAAGGAGATGGACAAGGCCGCGGTCCGCACCCGGCAGATCACCAAAAAGCTGTCCAAGGTGCAGGAACTGCCGAGCAGCGAAGACGCCCCCGCGCAGCTCTCGCTCACGCCCACACTGGAACATGACGATGAAAGTGAAGAAGCATGAAGATCAAAACCCTACGACGTCTGCGCATTGGAGTGTTGTTGGGTTTCGTCTTCTTCCTTACGGCGTGCATGTTGCTCCCTGATTTCATCGGTCAGTCTAAAGCGGGTAAATACGATCCAACGGTCACCTCGCAACGTCCTAGCAAGAGCGCTGATGTACCCATTGCTGAAACACAGACCGAGCCGCATACGTGTGGTCTGCATGCGATGCGTTCGATGTATGCCGCATATGGTTTGGACCCTGCTGTATTCAGGCTGCGCTTCCGGTTAGGTACCGATCAACCCGCGACACAATTAGACAGTGAGTCTACGGGCACACTCCACCCTGATCTTTACCGTGTGCTGGCTCAGGATGGCTTTATTGCTGAGCCGATGGATCTAGAAGTCGATAACGCTGGGCGTGAACTATTGCAGCACATCGAACGCTCACAGCTCGCCCTGGTGCTTGTCTACCGCAACACGTATCACTGGGTGCTTGTCGGGCCGAGCGGGACAAGAAACGCCTGTGTGGTATACGACTCCCTGAAGAATGAGCCAGTCGATACAGCGATCGATGCATTATTGGATGATGCCCTAAGCATCACACTGGTGAGGCCGGCCGAGACGGGAGTGTACATCTCGTCTAGCGAGGCTCATGCGGCGGGGTTGGCAGAGATGGCACGGCTGTATCAGCGCAAGGAGTAGTTGGGCTGGATGTCGTGAGGAGCGAGACCTATCCTTCTTTCGAGAGTTCCTTTAGCCGGAATATCCGGCTTCATAAGGTGGTTGAATAAACATGGATAGTTCCAGAAACATGAGATCAAACCAAGGTTCTGCATCGTTCGGCTGGGTCGTAGCGGTGCTGCTCGTGGTCTTGGCTTGGGCCGGGGCCTACGCGCTGCGTGGCGGCGGTGGGAGCGGTGAGGTCATGGCCGGCTGGGCGGACGGGATGTCGGCCGGGCAGCAGCTGGCTCAGGAAGCGGACAAGCCGATGGTCGTACTGTTCACCGCGGGCTGGTGCCCGCCCTGCCAGGCAATGAAACGGAATGTTTTCAAAGACGGCGGGGTGCAGCAGGCGTTGCAGGCCGGGTTCGTGCCGGTGCAGATCGACCTGACCGATCAGTCTGCGAGCAACCCGAACATGGAGGTCGCGGCGCGCTACAACGTGCGCGGCATCCCGACGGTGCTCGCGATGACGCCGGATGGTGTCCCGTTCGGGGAGTATGCCGGCGGGGACAGCACCGAAGCGTTTACCGACTGGCTCAGCGCGTTGCAGTTGGATGATGCCAGCGCATCACTGCGGTAGCTGCTCAGGCAGGTGCAACGCGAGCACGATGTTGGCGGCGTTGAATACGGCGTGGGAAAGGATCGGTACCAGCAGCGAGCCGGTGCGTTCGTAGAGGTAGCCCCACACCAGCCCTAGCACAAAGAGCGGGATCAGCCCCTGCCATGGTACGACCGCGATGTGGATCACAGAGAACACGGCGGACGCCACGATCAGCCCGGGCCAGCGCATGCCCCTGAACAGACGCAGCAGGCTCGTCTGGAAGATCCCACGGAACACGAACTCTTCGACCAGCGGCGCGAGGAATACCGCGCTGATAATCAAAGCGATGAGCAGGTTCATGCTGAACTCTTCGCGCAGGGTTTTGAGCGCCTCGTGCGCGACCGGGTCGACCGGTTGACCGAGTGCCTCGCTGATGAGGTTGACGACCAGGCCGACCGCGCCAGCGAGCCCGAGCCCGACGATACCGCCGGCCAGTCCCCACCCCGTATCGCGTATGGGCCAGCGTGGGAGGATGCCCAGCTTGCGGAAGCCGGCCTCGGCCACGCGTGCCCGACCGAGCAGCAGGCCTATCATCGCGTAGGGGATCAGCTCGATCACGAGTAAGACGCTGGTGGGCTGTTCGCCCCTGACGAAGAGCTTGCACGCGCTGTAGAGCCCGACCCCGCCGATGCCGACCGCGTAGACCCACGCGGGCTGGTGCAGGTCGCGGGTCGGGCCGAGGCGGAGGCTTTTCTCGTGGAACGCGCCCCGGAACAGCATCGTTAGGAACACGCCCAGGGCCAGCGCGATCAGGCCGAGGTTCAGGATGGCGAGGATGAGTTGGTCGGCCGGCATGGCAGGGCAGCTTATGCGGTCAGGCACAAGGCGTCACCCTGACCGCTACAGCCGGCGCAGCTTCACAGGCTTGTCCGCGTGTTCAGCGACACGGGCCGAGCCCCGCCTGCTAAGGGTCGATAACACCTGCAGGGCCTTGGAGGCAGAGCGATGCAGGCGAAGACCAAACGGTGGATCAAGCGGGGGCTGATCGTTAGCGCGCTGGGATTTGTCCTTGCCGCGGGGCTGACGGTATACCTGCTGCAGCGTCCGCCGGCCGCCTGGCGTGAGGTGCAGGCGGTGCTCGACCAGTCGTCTCCGCAGATGCGCGAGCAGATCACCGCGAGAATCAAAGAGCACCTCGCCGAGATCACGCAGACCTCGAGTCGTAATTTCCAACGCATCGACCTCTATGGCGGTGCACCGGCCAAGAATCCCGTCCCCGCCGACGCGCCTGAGCTCTCGGAGACCGCGCTGGATGAGTTCGCCGAGCTGACGCTGACGAACACCGAGCTGATCGCGATGGTCAACGAGTTTTTCGTGCAATGGACCCAGCAGCGCGGCTACATCGTTCCAGGCGGGATCAATGACCCCTCCGTGGTCGCGCGTGACGGCCGGCTGTACCTCGCGTTCATGATCGACACGCCGTACTGGCAGCAGGTGTTCTCCGGCGAGGTGTCGCTAACGTTTCAACCCAACGGCATGGCGGTCGGGCAGGTGAAAGACCTCTACGCCGGCTCGCTGCCGGTCTCGATCGTTTCGGTCGGCGAGATGCTCCGGATGAAGCTGCCCAAGAGTGAGCACGCGACGGCCGACCGCCTCGGCAAGTGGCTGGACAACCTCGAGCGTTTCGAGTTCCGCCCGGTGCTGGAACTGGAGCACCGCCGACGGGCACGCATCCTCGCGATGCAGGTCGGTGACGACGGGGTGTCGATCAAGATGCGCGTGCAGGACCACCAGACGTACAAGGCCCATAACCACCTACTCGGCCGCAACCAGATCGCGGTGACGGACCTGCTGGATGCGCGGCTGATCGGCGCGGGCAACGCGATCGCGGACGTACCAACAACGACGGAGTGATGTATCAACGCGGTGTAGCGGGGGGCCCCGGGCGGGCCCGGGGGTTGGACATATTTTTTTATTTTTTAAAAAACACCCGGGGAGAAGGGGGGCGGCACGGCGCCC
>JBCCYY010000008.1:0-94410 GCA_039188575.1 Planctomycetota bacterium
GAGGATGCGCCGGGCGCGGGTGGCTTGGATGCTTCCGGGGGCGGGAGTAAGATCGTGCATGTCGGGTCTCCTGGCAAAAGGTGAGCACGCGCGGCAACGACCGCACGCTGGTATCAGCAAGCAACAACCCGCAGGATAGAACCTGCCTGTGCCGCCCACCGGGAGACCCGGCTTTCATAGTGTCTGGAACGGGTCGCGATGGACGTACAACGGTTGATCGTTCCGGGCGAAGTAAAAGGGACAGTCCCCGATAATTGACTTTTTGGTTGATCTTTCCAGGACCGGCGGCGGGTGGCCGTGGTCAGGGAGAGCCTGCCCGGGGGCTGTTGTTCACCATTTCGCTGATGATTCGTTCCGGGGGCATGCTGGGCGTGACCCCGGGCACCCGTATGCCACGTGCTTACGCGTCGTGCTCTGATTCTTTGAAACCCTTGATTTTCTGAAACGCGGGCAGCCTCCCGGCGAGGAGTAGCATCAGCTTTTCCTTGGCCGCATCAGGCAACGCATCGACCGACTTGCCCCCTCTCCCCGCGGGAGAGGCTTGGGGTGAGGGGGCGGCGGAGCCGGAGGTTGGGTTTGATGCATCCGTTGCTCGGCCTTCGGCCAACCCCTCTCCTATGTCCTCTCCCGTGGGGGGAGGAGGTAAGGCAACCGGCGTCTCTAAGAGCTTCGGCAGGTTGGTGAGGAACAACGACTGCTCGGTTAGCCGCCGCGCAACGCGCGGGGGTTGGTTTGTCAGAGCACGAAGCGTGAGCGAGTGCCCCGGGTCTTCGTGCGTGAAGGCCACTCGCTGACGCTTCGTGCTCTGATGAGGCTTCGCCTCACCGTACCGCAGCCCAAGGCACTGCCGACACCTTAGTTGCCTCGGCTCGAACAGCTCGCCGTAGCGGTTGAGGACCTGGACGACTTCCGTGGGCAGCGGACGGTTGGGGTGGGCGATGAAGTGCGGGTGGGAGGTCAGCCAGAGCTGGGCGATCAGGGCGTCTTCCCATTCACGCGGTGTGCAGAGGGGGAGGTAGAGCTTGGTGCAGCGCCCGCTTAGGCGGGCTTGGGTGTTGGGTTTTAGGTGTTGGGGGTTGGGGGAAGAGGCCAGGCCGCACACCGGGCAGACGAAGAAGTGCTGGCGGAGGTTGGCGTGCTGGACGATGCGTTCGATGCGGAGGGTGGTGTGCCACATGCTGTCCAGGCCGAGCATCTTGTATTGGTTGAAGCCCAGGCCTCGGTTGGGGTTGACCGGGCCGTGGCCGAGGATGCTGTCTTCGCGCACCCATTGTGCGCGCGGGGGGCGGTTATGGGGGCGCGGACCGGTGGGGCGGGGGTGGGCCCGCAGGGCGTTGGCCTTGCCGGTGCGAAAGTCGCCCCGCAGCGGGTAGGGGTGCTCGGCCTTGTGCAGCAGCCAGAGGTCGCGGGCCCAGAGGGTGAGGTCGGCGTAGCGGTCGCACACGCCCTTGATCCCGCGGACGTCGGAGGCGGGCCGAGGGTTATTGAGCCGCCAATGCTCGCTCGGCGGCAGGCCCAGCCGGTAGGTCCAGCGTTCCTCGGGAATCTCGCGCCAGTGCTTGCTTGCGGTCATGACAAAGCAGGCGGAGCGGTCGACCCGCCAGGCGCGGTTGTGCCAGGAGGGTTTGGTGTTCAGGGTTCTCAGTGTCGGCAGCGGGTATTGGGTGCTCATACCAAGGGGCGAAAACCCGCGTCCGTGCGCAAGCATCGTCCCGGGAAAGCAGAAGAAAAGGCGGCAGACCCCACTTAGGCTTGACGTTGCGACAAGCCCAAGTATGCACAGGTTCGATTGACGATTGGGTTGCTATTCGAAGGCTTTGAGTCACCAGCATGAGGCCTTCAGGCTGTAGCTCGTGGCACAGAAACTCTCGCCTTCACCCGGCAATCAGTCCAGTTACCCTTGATGCGAGCATCTGTTTTGATGCAGCCTTGGACTAGTCCAGAGAGATCTTGAACGCCTCGGCCATACTTGATTGCTGACCTGCTAAAGTACCCGATATGCACAGCTTTCGATCCCATTTTCGGTCTGTTTTTTTTATTGTATTAATCATTATTTCCGCCCATGCGAGCTATGCAGAGCGGCCCAATATCATCCTGATCTTCACCGACGATCAGCGCGCCGATGCCGTTGGTTACGCCGGGAATACCGCGGTCTCAACACCCAACCTCGACCGCTTGGCGAAGCATGGTCTGGTCTTTGAGAACTGCTTTGTCAACACATCGATCTGTGCAATCAGCCGGGCCAACATCATCTCCGGGCAGTACCCCGGCAGGCATGGCATCAATGATTTTTTTAAGACCTTCTCTCCCGATCAGCTGCAGGCGGCTATGCCCGCCAGGCTGCAACGCGCCGGCTACCAAACCGCCTTTTTTGGCAAGTGGGGGATCGGCGATTCCCCGAAGAATACGCATCAAGGCGCCGCGGTCTTCGACTACTGGGCCGGCCAGCCCCATCAGACAAGCTTCTTCTACGAGTCCGACTGCCGGTTCGTCAACTTCAATGGTTTTGAGCGGCCGCTCGATGACCTGTGCGACTGCCCGGCCGACAGCCGAGGCGTTGCCGGCCACCGCAACCGTATCGGCAAGGCCAACCTCGTTGAGCCGCTCCACAGCGATTCGACGGTGATCCCGATGCATGCTGAGCGGTTCCTCGACGGCCGTGATCAAGACAAACCCTTCTGCATGATGCTTTTTTTTAAAGGGCCCCATTCGCCGTTTCCAGACTGGGACCCCGCTGTCGAGGACGCGACGCGGGACCTGAGGATGCCGACTCCTCCCAGTGCGACATTAGCGGTTGCCGAGCGTCAGCCAGAATTCATACGTGAATCCCTTGGCTCGCCGACGGGCATGCGTTTTCTCAAGGAGCCGGACTTTCTGCAGCAGCACCTGCGCGATTATTACCGGCTCGTTTCCAGCCTTGACCTCGGCGTCGGGCGCATCGTGAAAGCGCTCGAGGAACGCGGCCTGGACAAAGACACCGTTATCTTGTTTACCTCCGACAACGGGCACTTCAAGGGCGAGCACGGCCTGGCGGGTAAGTGGCTGATGTATGAGCCCTCGCTCCGCGTGCCGGGGTTCATCTACGACCCGCGCCAGGCCGGCGGGGCGACGACACGCAAGCTCGTGATCACGACCGATTTTACGGTTACAGCGCTCGCGCTCGCCGGGATCGAAAAGCCCGATGAGATGACCGGGCTCAGCCTCCTGCCCCTGATCAAAGAGCCCGCGTCTACCCCTTGGCGTGACGCCTTCTATTACGACCACCCCTATACACACCGGGGCAAGATCCCAAACACTATTGGCGTCCGTACCGAGCGCTACAGTTATATTCGCTACATCAGCGAGACACCGGCCTACGAGCAGTTGTTTGATCTGGAGATGGACCCGCTGCAGCGTAGCAACCTGATGAAGACGGCCGATGCCGACCTCATCGAATCATTACGCCAGCGATGCAACACGATGCGTTCAGACGTTGGCGAGGCACGCAAGTAGCCCGCTCGCGGATTGGACCGCAAGTATGGGTTCAGATGCCGGCCGTGTATGTCTTACCCCTTGGCAGTCAGGGTTTGTCAAGCAGCAGTGCCTTGGCTGAAAAGGTGGTTGAAAGGGGGTATTAGTTTGTAAAAGTTGTAGGCGTGAACCAGCCGAATCAGGATGAATGGGCGCGAACTTTCAGACACAGGCTTGCGTGGGTCGGCGATCGTACCGGCGGATAGATGACGCCAGTATCAAGACGTGCTGGTTGGCTGCGTGCTATGCCTTAAGTTCTTTGACCAGTTCTTTGACCAGTTCCTTGATCAGCGTCTTGCCGGGCTTGCTACCTTGACCGGGCCCCTCGTCGAGGTACTGGTCGGCGGTGCTCAGCAGGCCGTTAAGGTTGGTCTCGCTCGCGTCGTCCATATCGTCAAAGCCCTTCTTCAGCTTCGTCTGGAACCGGAAATAGTTCCCGTCCTTGAGCAGCTTGCTCGCGACGTAGTGGGTCGTGTCCGCGGCGCCGTCCATCAGGACATCGATCACGGGGATGGCCCACTCCACTGCGCCCCATTCTGTCGCTTCTTTAATCGTGATAGGGCGGGTCAGTGAGCCGGTGCCGAAGGAGGCGACGACCACATCATCGAGCTTGACCGGTTTGCCCTGCTCGCCGGTGACGCGGATGGCTTCGGCGATCGCGCAGGCGGTGGGGTTGTTCGCCGCGACCCCGCCATCGACCAGCGGGGAGGCGACGCCGTCAATGCCCACCACGTGCGCGGGGAAGAACGTCGGCGCGGAGTTCGAAGCCTTGGCCAGCTCCCAGAGCGGCAGCTTCTGGTACTTCTCGGCGTTGCTCTTGATCACCGTCGCCTCGCGGGTCAGGGTGTTGTAGGTCGGCACGAGCAGCAGCGGGCCGTCTGGCAGTTCGCCGATTGTCATATCGCCAAACTGTCGCCGGAGCACGCGTTCGAGCCCGGCGTCGTCGTACTTCGGGGCGCTGATGCCTTGATCGATCAGCCGTGTGAAGCGGTTCCACCGCCGTGAGGCGGGGGCGGGGAAGACCTCCCGGCCATACTCTTTGTAGAGCTTCTCGATCTCCTCGGCGCTGAGCCCGGAGGCGACCGCGCAGGCGAGGATCGAGCCGGTCGATGTGCCGGCGATCAGATCGAAGTGGTCGCGAAGCGACTTGGTCTTGAGCTGGTCCTCGAGCTCCCCAAGCCAGCGCGCGGTGATGATCCCGCGGATCCCGCCCCCGTCAAGGGAGAGGATGCGGAACGGGCGCTTGCGACGTGCGGCAGACTTTTTTTTGTGTTTCTTTTTTGCCATGTGTTTCCAATGCGTCGTTAAATAATGCTTAGGGCAGGGGTCATTGCGGGATCGGGATGTTGCCCGGCTCGATACCAAATTTCATGGCCCAGAAATTGCGCTCGACTTCGAATAATGCCTCGCGCAACGACAGGCTCTCTTGCATGGCCCGCATGGCCTTCAGTAATTCGGTAATTTGCGTTTGAGCGTTGTCTTTGACGGCTTTGGCTGATTGAATAAGTTCTAATTTCTTGTCGCCTTGATAGTCGGGATGAGGCGGATCAATAAATCGGCCGAGTGCTTGGACATGGTTTGCATGAAATGCAAGTATGCCGCGCCTTAGATAGATCTCGATCGGCTGTTTCTTGGCGGCCAGGATCGCGTCGCTAAAGGGTTTGACCGCGCCGTTGCTGCCGGTGCTCGCGAGGTCATTGATGTCGCTCATCTTGGGCAGCTCTTCACCAGTCGCGAGGTCGTGCATCTCGTCGGCTCGGACCAGGCCGGGGAGCGCGAGCATCATGATGCGGTCCCGCGTATCGATTTCTTTGACGTATTCGAGTGCTTGAGTGCGGCTCTTCAACGCCTCTTCGTATTGGTCCGGTTCATACTCCCCCATCTTCCATTGGGCCAGCGCCTGGAGCACCAGCTTGCTTCCCATGAGCCCGTCCTGCGTGATCGCTTCATCATCAATCTCCGCGAGAATCTCAAGCGTCTCGGCGTAATACAGCTTGGGGCTGGGGGGGAATGGGCCTCGGTCGAGTTCCCCCGAACTGTATCGCGAGGCGATCTGCCCGTGCAGGTGCGCGTTGTCGAGCGTGGCGCCCTTGTTGAACACCTCCTGCGCTTCGCGAAGGGTCCGGATATCCTGGCAGCCGCTAGCCAGGAGCGCTACAGCGATCAGCAGGGCGAAGCGCACGGCGTGTGTGCTAGAGAATCGACGATCGGCTTTGTTCATAGTCATAGTCTGGCCTCGGGTTATACAGGCTGGGGCAGGGCGTTGGCGA
This sequence comes from Planctomycetota bacterium, assembly GCA_039188575.1. Taxonomy (GTDB): domain Bacteria; phylum Planctomycetota; class Phycisphaerae; order Phycisphaerales; family Phycisphaeraceae; genus JAHQVV01. Next base: position 5,781 of record JBCCYY010000008.1, read on the forward strand.
GTGAATTGTCGAAGGCCTCCCAGTCGACCCGGCCACCATCCGCGACAAGCTTGAATTGCTTCTTGGCCTCCTTCTTCAGCTGCGCCAACGCGTCGGCGTCCATTGTCGAGCTAGCCATGCGGTCGAGGCTGATGCCCACCGCCGCGGTGATCGCGTCGTCACGCAGCAGTTGCCACTGCGCTTCGGTTGGTAGCGAGGCCTTGAACAGTTGAGAGAAGACCACATCGATGACCGAAGCAACCAGGGGCTTGGCGTCTGCGACCTCGTTTAGGAACTCTTGCCGCAGCGCGACCGCCTTTACCGACGCGGTCAGCACCTGCGCCGCGATCTCCGAGCTCAGCCGCTTGTTGCCACGCTTGCGGATTACCCCCAACGCCGCATCTAAAGCGGCGGCGAGGTTCTTGTCGATATCCTCGGCCGCCTCGACCAGCCACGCCGGATTCGCGGCCATCTCGTCGATGACCGTCTCCAGTACCACCAACGCATCGTCCTTGCTGAACGACAGCTTCCACTTCAAATTCGAGCCCGTTGGCACGGGCCTGCCCAATAGCTCGAGGGTTTTACCCGTCGCGGTCAGTAGCAGGTGCTGGTCGGGGTCCAGGCCCGGGAATATCTCGTCTAAGTGCTTGCCCGTCTGTTCCAACAGCATGCGGGAGACCTCGGGCAGCACATCGGGCGTAAGCAGGTCCTCGTGCTTGGCCAGCTCCTTTGCGATCGAGGCGACCAGCCCGTTGATACCCTTGTCTTTGTCATCGGTAATGAGTTCAGGGTGCTCGGCCACCGTCTCCAACGCCGCATCGATCAGAGTGTTCAGCCCCTCGCGGCCGAAGACCCGCTTGATATCGAGCTCATTGTTTTTAATCAGCAGGTCGACCACCGCGTTGCCCACATTGGTGATCAGCTTACCCTGCGGCTCTTCCTCGACACCCAGGAACTTCGCGGGCTCCGACAGGACCTTACGGCCCGCACTGGAGATCAGGCTACGGAAGACCAGTTCGGCCCAATCTTCGAGATTCGCTTTCGCACTCGTTGTGCTCGCCTCCTTGACCTTCTCTGAGACATCCAGGCTTAGACCCTTGGCGGCGATACCGATAAGCTCTTTGAGGTTCTTGTCCGATGTGACCAGGTCCGGGTGTTCGCCCACCGTTTCAAGGGCGGCGATAACCAGCCGGCCGAATAGCTGCTCGAGCGGGCGGTCTGTCTCTGCGAGCGCTTGGAAATCGATGTCGTTGATTGCCTGGACAAAACCGGAGATCACCTGCCCATATCGGCCGCTTGTATTGATCGTGCCGGGGATACTGGCGACATAATCGATCCCGATCTCGACAACCAGCCCGATCAGCCGGCGCTCGAGCTTCGGGCGGTTCGGGTCGCTCATGCCCCACTGCTTGAACCGGACCAGTGCGTCGTACGCATCACTGGGCAGCGATAGGCTGCCCAATTCCACAGGGGTGTTGGACGCGGCTGTCGCCGAGACGGTGAAGGCCTCTTTATAGAGGTTGAGGTATCGGGCCTTCTCTTCCGCTTCGAGCCCCATTCCGGTTGCCTTATCGTGCAGGGGTTTGAGGCCCTCAAACTCCGTGAGGTACTTCTCACTGGTCGGCTCCTCGAAGAACAGGATCGCCGCGATAACCGTCGGCTCATGTTCAATATCCGGCAGCGGCAGCACCAGTTCCCGGTCCTTAGTCCGCTGAACAAACTGATACCTTGCTTCCTCTGCAAGCTTGACGCCGGCCTTGATTGCAAAGACAACGAGTTCGGGGCTAATCATGGTATGGACTCCGATACAAAACGTGCTAGGTACCCGAAAAAAGCAGAGCTAGACCGCCACCAGAATGAACACTGTGAGCCAGAACCGAGAAAACCACGCGTTTGCGATATTACGATGGTTCCCACGCAGTAGCAAATCGACAACCACCCCGGTCAGAACGGGACAGAACGAGGGTCGGGGGTCCTAGTGGCTTGGTGCTAGCAGCCTCTAAGAACGTGTACGAGACGTACGCACCACAGCCGGGGACCTACGGGCCCCGGACGCGGAAACGGTTGCTTACCGCAACAGCCCCCGTGTTCTCGCGTCCGGCGTCCGTAGGCCGCCGGCTATTTCACACCTCTCGTACACGTTCTAAACAGGCAATCCCTCATGTGACATGCCCCCACTCAGAACGGTATTGCAGAAAACCGCCGGCTCACCCCATCCGCCAAGCCGGGTTTTCGCACGCGCCACCGCTCCCAACCCCGATACCCCAGAGCGTTGTATCTGAAAATATCAAAAATCCACGTAAGGAAACCCCATCCCCGGTAAATACCCGGGTAGAGGCCGCTTTTTTTTTTTAAAACAACCGCTCCATGCCCCAGCCCTTCGACAGCAAGCGACGAGACCTCGCCGTGCTCTGGACCAAGGCCCAGCCCAACGTCAGCGCGTTCGTTTCTTCCCTCGTCTGTGACTTCCACGACGCGGAGGATATTCTCCAGCAGGTCGCCGCCGCGGCCGCCGAACGATTCGACGACTACGACCCCGATCGCCCATTTGTCGCCTGGGCCATCGGTATCGCGAGGAACAAGGTCTACAACCACCTCCGTTCGTCCGGCCGCGATAAACACGTCTTCGACTCCGAAGCGATAGGCGATATCGCCGAAGCCTTCCAACGCATCGAGCCCGATCTGGCCGAGGCCCGCGCCGCGCTCGACGAGTGCATGAAGAAGGTCCGGGGCAAGACCCGGCAGGTCCTTGAACTGCGATATGTCCGTGAGCTGAAGCCCTCCGTCATCGCCGACAAGATGGGCATGAAGGACAACGCCGTCTACGTCATGCTCCACCGCCTCCGCGCCGCCCTGACCACCTGCGTCAAGAACAAGCTCGGCAGATCCTGGGGGCCACAATGAAGCCGCCCAACAAGCTGATCGACCTCTACCTCGATGGCACGCTGACCGACGAAGCGGCCGTCGAACTCAACGCCTGGATCAAGGCTTCGCCTCAACACGCCGAAGCGTTCGCCCGCCTCACGTTCATCCACCGCCGGATCTATGAGAACCTGCAGCAGCAAGACCTGGCCCAGATCATGCAGCAGCCCGACAGTGTGGACGCGACGCTCAACGATCTGTTTGCGACCGAAGAAACAAGCAACCACCAAGACGCCTTAAACCTCGCGGCCCTAACTGATAGGGTTCAACTCGATCGCCGCAAAGACAGCAGTCAAGCGATCTCTGTACGCGATCTCATGGCTCTTACCGGCTATCTGCTGCGTCAGACCCTGCGCAAATACGCGCTCTCCCTCTCAGTATCAGCCGTCTTCGTAGTCGCTGGGCTAGTCTTATTGTTCGTCTTTCGGAGTACTGATCCCGCACCGCCAATCGCGATCGAAGACGCACCTGCCGGGCCCCCAGCGCCCGCGGTAGACGTGATAGAAGAGCCGCAAGGGCCGGGCGAACAACAAAAAGGGCCGGAAGCGCAGCCCCGCCCCCAGCCGACTGTCGTTTCGACCTTGACAGCCGAAAGCAACGCGGTGTGGGACCGCAGGCCTGGTATCGACCTCTACGCCGGCCAGAAATTGACGCTGACGCAAGGCTTTGCCGAGATCACGACCAAGCGCGGCGCGGTCGCCATCCTTGAAGCACCCACGACGGTCGAATTCGTCGATAGCCCCAACGCTATCCGCCTGCACGCGGGCAAGCTCGTTGGGCTCTGCGAGACCGATTCTTCAAAGGGATTCCTGGTTCGTACCCCGCACACGGATATCACGGACCTGGGCACCTGCTTTGGAGTTGATGCGAGCGACCCGTCAGTGACCGAGGTCCATGTCTTTGATGGGCTGGTCGCGGTTGCATCACAGATCAGCCGCGGCGGGGCTGGTCAACCCGTTGAATTGAAGGGCGGCGAGGCGATCCGTGTCGGGGCCGACCAAGTCGTGAAAGAACGGTTTGTGGCCCGTGACGATTTGTTCGAGTCGCTGGCTCCGCGCGCATGGTTGGCACTGCCCGGGACGGGTAAAGATCTAGCAATCGATCAAGTTGATCCGGCCTGGCAGGTCGTCTCGGTGAATGGGCAGCGTTTAGAAACGCCGGGACAACTCAAGGTGTCCGACGTTCCCCGTGATTTCCGGGATCGTTTGATTCCCAACGACCCCCAATCCTCACAGTGGGTCAGGAGTAGCGAGGTCTACCCACAAGCGAGTGGGCAAGGGGATGTCTATACGGTTGGGCACTCGTTCGATCTACCGGAAGGGATTGAGCCTGGGGCTGCCTGGCTCCGGGTGCGATTCGATGCCGATGACCGGCTCAAGCAGGTACGGATCAACGGCAAGGCCTACACGCCGCCCGTGAACTTTATCGGTGACGAGAACAGCGGCCTTGCCGAGATGACGATCCCCGTGACCCTCTTGGGGGAGGGAAACTCGGCGGAGTTTGATGTGCTGGACGTAGTGCGCGACGGGGGGACGACGTGGTTTTTGCGCATGGATTGGGCGATCAGGCAGGGCGTCACGACATCCATTGGGCCACCGGATTGAGACGGTTTACACAGCGTCGGCCTCAGGTGTGTCGGCGCTTGTCGAATAAAGATTTTTCCCCATTTAAGGAGATCAGATGATGACGAATCACAAATTACTTCTCGCCGCTGGCGTCGGGCTGCTCGTTGCAGCCCAGCCCAGCACTGCCGACACACTACTCGACGATGACTTCAACAACAGCAACCTCGCAGTAAACCCTGATATCGGTGGCGGCTTTGTTTTCCAGGATAACGGTGTCGGTGCAGGTGGGTCGGCTACTGAGGCCGGATCGCTGGCGCAAATTACTGATGGCAGCGCTAATAATACAGCCGGCATCCGCAGCACCAACGCATTTGACCTCTCCGATTCGAGCCTGACCTATAGCGTTTCATGGGAAGTGGGTAGCTGGGATATGACTACCGGTCAGACCCCGGAGAGAGTCTTTTTCACACTGCAGACGAACGATAGCTGGATGTTTGCAGGAGACGCCGAGGAGAGCAGGATCATTCTTGCGATCACCGCGAATAACACCGTCGGGAGTGGTGAATCCAACACCGCTTCTCTTCGATATCAGAACCGTTCCGCGAGTAGCAATACCAATTTTTTCACAGATCTTTTTGACCTGGGCAGCCTAGACGACGACCCGGATGGATTCACCGCGACATTGACCTTCGATGCGACGAGTTTCAGCTTCACGACGACCGGGCTGGACGCGACCAACCAAGTCAACATCTCTGACACATGGGCGAACCTGGGAACAGATTTTGCAACAGCTTTTGGTACCGATGGGGCTGTGCATGTCGCCGCGTATGTCCAGGACGCCGGTCCCACGGACGATATCACCGACTTCAACCGCGGTGAACTCGATATCGATCGCATCACCCTGACCGCGGTGCCCGAGCCCGGCTCGCTGGCGCTGCTTGGCTTAGGCGGCTTGCTGATCGCGGCACGCCGTCGTCGCAAGGCGTAAGTGTTTTTGCTTCTCCTTCTGGTGCTGCGTCTGTAGCCAGGCGCAGCGCCATTCTGCCCGACCAGATACTTATTTTTGGAGACCAGTCCTATGCGGCGTGCCTTCACACTTATCGAACTATTGGTAGTTGTCTCGATCATCGCTTTGCTGATCGCGATCTTGCTGCCCGCGCTTGGAGCGGCCAGAGACTCGGCGAATCGTGCGGTATGCAGTTCTAATTGCCGCCAAGTCGGGACCGCCAACACCGCCTGGGCAACGGATCACGACGGGTCACTTGTCCCGGCCCAGCCTGCGATACAAGGCAGCGGTGTCATCACGATCTGGAACGCTGGTCACACGGACCTGCCTACATTCGGGCGCTACCGGGGCGAAGGCATCCTTGCGGATCACGGGTACTTCGATCCGCAAGCCCTTTATTGCCCAAGCAATACGTTTGATGTGCAGTATGGTTCGCAATCAACCCAATTCCAACTCGCGGGCGGCTGGTTTGAGGACCCGAATAACCTCCCAGCCGGCATGACCAGCATCGAGACACACTATATCTACCGCAGCACGATCCCGACAGACGAAGCAAATACCCGCCGGCCTGCGACGCTTGAAGACCCGCCGGATTGGGCGGTCTACGCCGACTTCTTTGCCAATCATGTCAGCGGCCGTGGCGTCGATTCGCATCATCAAACGGGCTACAACGTGCTCTATCTCGATGGGCATGTGTCCTTCAACCAAGATCGTGACCGTGTCCTGGTCGAGCAGATCGCGGGGGGAGCGAGTTACCATACCGACTACGCTGCCATCGAACAGGCGTGGGATTGGATTGACGACGGAGAATTTGACTAGCCCGGTTTCATCTCGGTAAACGAGTAGAAACGATGAAGGCAGGGTGAAACGGCATCGCAGAAGACCTTCGGCCCGACCTCGACGTCAATAGCTAGCTAACCCCGCTCGGCATCGAACACACCCAACCCGCCAGCAAGGCGGGTTTTTTTGTTTGCGCTCAAAAACAAAGCGGCGGTCGATGATAGATCCATAAATCAAGCAAAATCACAATCTTACATCTATTCTCAAAGACGATTCCTAAACTAAATCAAACTTTTATTCAGAACCGTTTGTCATATCCAGCCGCTCTAGGCTAACTACATATGGCGGGCCTGCTACCCGTGCCCACCTTAAAACCGCTGCAGACGCAGCCCAGCCATGTCAGAAACGGCACCACAACAAAATCAAGAGCCGGGCACGCAGCCGCCCAACGCACAGTTCATGGCCTTGGTTACCGGCGCCCAAAGCTCGCTGTACGCATTCATCTGCTCTCTGCTGGGCAACAGCGAGAACGCACGCGACGTCCTGCAAAACACCAACCTCTTGATCTGGGAAAAGTCCGCGCAGTTCGATCGCTCCCGGCCGTTCAAGCCCTGGGCGTTCAAGATCGCATACCTCCAGGTCATGGCCTTCCGCAAGAGCCAATCGCGCGATCGCCTGATCTTCGATGACGAGTTCATGCAAGACATCGCCCAGGACATCGCCAGGCGAAACGAACAACTCGAAGACCGCCTCCGGGCACTGGACCTGTGTATCGAGCGCCTGCCCAAGCACCACCGGCAGATCGTGCGCAAACGCTACGTGCTGGGCATCGGTGTCCAGGATATCGCAGAGCAGGTCGGGCAGAAAGCAAACACACTGGCGGTCCTGCTCTACCGAGTACGCAAGGCCCTGGCCCTCTGTGTAGAAAACGCCGCACCGCAAGAGGGACGCCCGTGAGCGAACCTCCAAACGAAAAGCAGATGGCCCGCTTATTGATCGGCCTTTCCGAAGGCCGGCTGAACGATGCCCAACGCCGAGAGCTGCGAGACCTGGTGCAGGGCGCCGCCGCCTGCCGTGCCGCCTACATCGACTACGTGACGATGCACGCCATGCTTGAGTTCCGGCATGGCCGGATCGAAGCCTATTCTGAATCGACCGAATCAGAATCGCAGCTGCTTGAATCGTTCGATGCACAAACCCAATTAGGCGAAGCGTCCTGTGAATCCTTTCCAGAGCCGTTCAAGTTCGAACCCCGGGCCCAGCGAAGAAGCCCCCAACACAGAGCGGGCCACGTCTTCACGCTACTCGGCTACGTAGCGGGCAAAGCGATCCGTAAACACGCGGCCACGCTGTCCGGCATCGCCGCCGCACTCGTACTCGCGTTGGTTCTGGTGTTTGTATTCAAGGGGGTGGATGATGACCCGGTTGAGCTTGAGGTGGTGATCAACGAGCCGCCGGCAGTCGTCAACGAACCATTGTTAGAACCTAGAGTTGATGAACCCGTTGAGCCGCCGAAGCCACCTGCCCCTGTGGTTGTGGCGACACTCACTGCCGAGCAGGATGCCCTATGGGCGGAGAGCGCTTTAGCCCCCGGGTCACCCCTTCGAGTTGGTCAACGCTTCACGCTGACCGAAGGCTTTGCAGAAGTGACCACTGCGCGGGGTGCAGTGGTCCTACTTGAAGCCCCCACTACGATCGAACTCACCGACAACAATAACGCGATCCGCCTGCATGCCGGCAGACTTGTCGGCATCTGTGAGACCGAATCCTCCAAGGGCTTGCTCGTCCGTACGCCGCATATGGATATTACCGACATCGGCACACGGTTTGGTGTATGGGTCAAGCCTGATGTCTCACTGACATACGTGATCGAGGGTGAAGTACAAGCCTCGGTCACCAACGCGATTCATACCGACCGTCCGATGCGGCTTACGGCTCAGCAAACAGCCTCCGTCGGCGCGGCGGCGCAGCAGGTCACGGCCGCTGATCCGCCGTCCCGGCACTTTGTGGCAGACTGGTCCTGCATCGCCAGAACGCCGGTTCTGGAAGGCGACATCCGGTACGAGCCTTCGCCGCCCACCAACCTGAGCAATCGTCGGTCTGAAGACGAGATGATCCGGCTGTTCCCCGAGCGTCGCCGAGTCCGTCTCGACCGGCCTATCACGGCGACCTTCACACAGCCCGGCGAGTACATGAAGTTTCCCGCGACCGGCGCGGTGCTCCCGGCCGGCGCCCAGGTCGATGCCTACCTCATCCACTTTGACCAGCCCGGGCATGATCACGGCTCGCTTATGACCGGCCGTGCAACGATTACGTTTGACCGACCGGTCGTTGCGGTCATGGCAAATAGCGTCCACCTCGATCAGACACAGGATCAATTTGCATTGCCCGGGACCATTGTCAATGAAAACCAGCCACCCGGCAGGCGCACGCGCGGGGTTGAGGGCGCCGACAACCTGGATTTTGTTTCGCTTTCTGATGACCGCACCACGATCACGGTCGTCCTGAATGTTGATGGCCTGATGGATCAGGTGCGTGTCCTCGTCGAGGCCGAACCTACCAAAGCCAATACCGATCCGTAGCCAGCCCGGACCACATGGACGCCAATCCCTCTGAACCACAACCCTTAACCGGAGAGAACGAGATGATTCGTAACACACAAAAGCGCCTTTTTGATCCCAACAGGAGAAGCTTGATGAACAAGACGATATTTACAGTACCCGCTGCACTGTGCCTCACCGCGGCGCCCGCGAACGCGGCGCTGGTCAACGGCGACTTCCAAACCGATAATGTGACCGGCATCGCGAATATCCTCGTTCCATCCGGCTGGTCGCATTCCGGGGAGCCCGTTATCACGAATGATATTAGCGGTATCCGCGATAACGGCCCGCTTGCCGATCCGACACGTGATCAATTCGTTTATATGAATCAATTCAGAGCGGGTAACTCGGCTTTGTTGTTTCAGGACACCGGCATCGTGATCGTCGAAGGCTACACCTACATCCTGACCGCTGATGTCGGCGAGCAGAGCAACCAGCCCGACGATGACCTGGGCCGTATCGGCCTATACGGCAGCGCGCTGGGTACGGGGACAGGCTTTGCTGAGCTGACGGACATCGATCCCGGGCCGAACGGGTCCAGCACATGGGGTACGTTCCAGACCCAGTTCACCGCGACCTCGGCTCAGGCTGGACAGACCCTGGGGGTTTACCTCGGTTTCGGAGCGCAAACTGGTGAAACGACTCAAGGCCTTAATGTCAGTTTCGACAACGTCAGCGTAACCGAGATTGTTCCTGAGCCAGGCTCGCTCGCACTGGCTGGCTTTGGTGGCCTATGTTTGCTGCGTCGTCGGCGCGGATAGCCTCATTGCACCTTCAGATATTTTCAACCGGTGGCGCGCTCCCAACGGGGCGTTACACCTTTTATCAATCTGGTGCTGGGTTCCATGAACGGTTTATCGCCAGATGGATGTGCCCATCCTGCACCGGCTGCTTCTAGATCGGAGTTTTGTATGCGTCATGCCTTCACCCTCATCGAGCTACTCGTCGTGATCTCGATCATCGCGATTCTGATCGGGATCTTGCTGCCCTTTTTATCGCGGAGTAAGGAAGCGACCCGCCGCGTCATATGCGCCAGCAACCAGCATCAGATCCTGGTCACAGCCAATACGTACGCGGCGGACCAGGACGGGATGCTGCCCAATATCCAGCGGTGGGATGGCAACCTGATGTGGATGGTTGAGCCGGCGTTTGAAACGCTGTCTGAAGGCGAGGTGCTCCCTTCGGATGTCGGGTCACTCACGGATGTTGCCCCCATCCGATATGGGCAGATGCATTGCCCGAACATGGAAGGACAATGGAAGCGAGTCAGATATTTTAGTCAGGGCGGAGATGGCGTATCCGTGCGGGTGAGCTACATGATCCTGATGGGGCGACGGGAGATGCCTGACTATACGCAAGTCAACACGGCCAACCCGGTTGCACTGGGGTGGCGTTCGACACTATCGATCGACAAGCCCGAACCGGGGACGATTACCGAATCGGGTGAGTTTGAAGACGAGGGCCTGCTGGTTGCGGACCTGAACTTTGAGGGATCGAGTTTCCCACCGGTGATCTCCGCGGTTCACGGGCCGCAGGGCATCATCCGCGAAGCGACCAGCGGCACGACGACCCCAAACGATATCGGTTCGGAGGGCGGTAATCTGGGATACGTGGATGGTTCGGTCCAGTTCAGGCCGGCGAGGGAGATGAGCCGGCACCGGGCGATTCAGAACAGCACTCCTTTTTATGGGTGGTGGTGAAGCGATTTAAAGGACTATGAATTTGAATAAAGGATAAGGGAGAAAATGAGGCACATAAGGGGCGCGAGTCTTTTATCGCTGGACACCTTGTGCCGGCAGTCAGACAATCCATCTATGCTCCTCATCCTAATCCGAAACGGCATCGCAGCAGACCGCCGGCCCGATCTCAACGGTGCCAGCCTCCAGATGATCCCGCCCGGCATCGAACTCATCTTGCTCGCCGAGCGCTCGTTCGCTACTACGGCGACTCCGAATCAATGCGAGCACCCAAGGCCCTGCGTACCATCGGTGACGCGGCCAAGAGCATATAGAGCCTCTCCTTCTCCTCCCGCGACAACGCATCGACGGTCTTACCCTCTCTCCCTACGGGAGAGGGCCGGGGTGAGGGTTCGGCGGAGCCGATGCTTGGCTTGGTCCCACTCGCCACTCGGCCTGTAGCCGACCCTTCACCTGTATCCTCTCCCGCGGGGAGAGGAGCCAAGGCAGAAGGCTTAGCGAGTAGCTTCGGCAGATTCGATAGAAACAGGTCCTGATCGGTGAGCCGTTGTACAACGCCGCGATGGATAGTTGGCACGAGTTTGCCCGCGTAGGCGTTGCCCGAGGGCTTCAACTCCCCATACCGCAGCCCCAGGCACTGCCGGCACCGCAACTGCCTCGGCTCGAACAATGCGCCATAGCGCTCGATCAGCTTCGCCGCGTCCGCCGACAGCGGCCGGTTGGGGTTCGTGACATTCCCGAGGTGGGATTTCAACCAGAGCTGGGCGATCAGGGCGTCTTCCCCTTCGCGCGGGGTGCACAACGGGAGGAAAAGTTTGGTGCTTCGGCTCGAACACAACGGGCAGACAAAGAAGTGTTGCCTGAGCTTGGCGTGCTGGACGACGCGTTCGATGCGGAGAGTAGTCTGCCATTCGGCTGGCAGGCCGAGCCTCTTGTACTGCTTGAAGCCGGCGCCGCGGTTCGGGTTGACGGGTCCGTCGCCAAGGATGTGGTCTTTGCGCATCCATTGTGCGCGCTCGCCCGTCCTCAATGCGTTGGACTTGGCGGTGCGGAAGTCGCCCTGTAGCGGGTAGGGCGGATCGTGCCGGTGCAGCAGCCAGAGGTCGCGGGCCGAGAACGTGACCTCGGCGTAGCGGTCACAGAGGCCTTTGAGTCCGTGGATATCGTGCGCGGGCCTTGGGTTGTTTAGCCGCCAGGCCCCGCTGGGCGGAAGGCCGAGCCTGTAGTTCCATTCACCCTCCGGGATACCTCGCCAGTGCTGGCGGACGGTCAGGACAAAGCACGCCGAGCGATCGACCCGCCCGGCCCGGTTATGCCAAGTTGGCTTCGTGTTCAGCGTGTGCAGCTTTGGTGGCGCAGTGGTATGACAGCGTGGGCTCATACCGATGGCTGGGCCGGCGTATTGATGCGCACAAACCTCTCAAGCGCTCGGTGGTCGTGGTGCCACGAACCCCAGCGGATTGCTTATTCGGGCTGCTCGCCAAAAAGGTTCTCTGGCAGCGCTTCCGCCGCGGCGTCTTCGCCTGGAGCTTCTGCCTCAGTGGATGCGTCCGCGACCGAAGCGCTATCTTGCTCAGTGCCGGTCACACCGCCGTCGGTCTGTTCGTACACGATCCCACCGCGGCAGAGGAACGCGATGGCGAAGGCGGTATCAGAAGCGCCGGTGCCCCATGAACCGGCCTGGGTCTGAGTCTTGACCAGGTGTTCCGCGATCGAGTCATACCAGTCTTTTGCGCGGAATTCTTTCCGACCCGAGAAGAGCCCGACGTGCTGAACCGCGGCGTAGTAGTACTGGTGACGGCCGCCTTTGTTGACGTTCGTTGTTTCGCTGAAGTTCTTGTCCATCCACTCCATGCCTCGGGCGATCGTTTCATCGGCCTGCTTCTGAGCCACCTCTCCGAGGTGGGGGTAGCTGGCATAGAGCAGCGTGAGGCCGGCGGCGGTCATCGAACCCGTGCTGGTCATATTGGTGTACGGGTTGTACGACCAGCCGCCGTCTTCGAGTTGCACATCGATCAACGCGCGGGCGGTCCTTTCCCAGTAGACCTTCTTCGCTGAGATGCCGCCGACCGCCTCACCGATCCAAAGGCCCAGCCCGCCGGCGAGGGTCGTGGACAAATCGGCGCGTTCGCCAGGCCGCACGTCGTTGCCGGATTTCGTGTAGCCCCAGAAGCCATGCCGGGTGCCCGCCTGACGGAGCCAGGCGACGTCCTGCATCAGGGTCTGGCGGTAGCGTTCGCGGTGGGGCATGACCTCCCATGCGTGGATGCGGAAGCACCTGCCGTAGGTGCCGGTCATGTCAGCGTTCATCATGAAGTAGACCGAGCGCGACAGGTCACCGTTGAGCTTCGGTTCTTCGTCGGCCATGAGCAGCGCGTAGACCACCAACGCCGTATACCCGCCGTAGTTGCGGTGGTTGGGCTGGTCCTGCTCCCAGTGCCGCTGATCGTTACGCACGGAGTAGAGCCACTCGACACCTTTGTCGATTGCTGCCTGGATGTGAGGCGGGCGGTCGAACTGGCCCTCACCCCGTACGAGGCTTGACATCTTACGCCGCAGTTTCTTCCCGATGCCGAGTTTGAGTAGCGCTGAATCGATCTCGCCGAGTGTCTCGTCGGCGGTCTTGACCAGCGCCGCCTGGTCTTCGCCGGGCTCTCGGCTGAGGTACTCCGTCAGCCAGACCCGCGACCGGATGAGCATCGCGACATCATCGCCCTTGTTGTCGCTGAAGACGCTGTAGTAGAACATCCCGTTCTCGTTCGCTTCCGCGGTAGTCGCTTCGTTGAACACCTTTGCCGACAGCGTGACCTTCCCGGCAAGCGCCTTGTCGTTCATCTTTTCGGCGTATTCCTTGGCCTTGTCCGGCTTGTCGAGTTCGGTCAGGTATAGCATGGCTAGCTGGTCCGCCGCCCTCGGTTCTTTCCCCGCGGCCAGTGCTTCTTCGAGCCCGGCGATCTCTTCTTCAAGCTTGCGTTTTCGGATCAGGTCCTTGATCGAGTCGCGCACGTCGTCCAGCCGCGCCGACTTGTTCTTTGAGCCGAAGCGGTTGCCACGGTTCAAGAACTTCAGGGCCAAGTCCGTGTCTCCCGCTGCCTCCGCCTCGCTTGCCAACGATATGCACAGGTCAATAAAGCCGTCATCCTTCAGTACCCGGGAGTCAGGCTCGGCCTCGTGCCACTTCTCCCAGAGCACCAGCCGCATCTCGCCGATCTCAAACTTACGCGTCTCGTCCTTCTCTAACATCTTGTCGAGCGCATCACTCGCCGCCTGGTACCCGCGTGCATCTCTCAGGCCGTAGAAGTAAGCCCGGTCGTAGAGGTAAAGCGTCAGCGTTTCATCGTGCTCGGCTGAATTGGCCTCCTGCACCAAACGCTGAGCGAACTCCGCGTCATCGTTGGTCACCCGCGTCCGCCGCACGTCGCGCTCGGCGACGCCGAACTCCTCACGGTACGCGTCTTTTGCCGCTTTTTCGGCCGCCTTCGCCTCGGCGGCAGCCGCGCTAGCTTCCGCATCCTGCGCAAAGCACGGGACCGATACAGCACATGCAAAAAGCAAGCACGTACCACACACAAACTTGATTGTTTTAAGCATCTTGATGTTCCAACGCGCGAATGCGCCCGGGCGGATACCGCCCAACGTACCGATCGACGGGGTACCAAAACAACTTTTGATCATACCAAACGCACCCTCCAAAACGAAGCCGAGCACGCTGCAGAGGCCAATATTTGAACGAAACCTTGCGAAAACCTCCAGGCTGAGCCATTGGTTGGATCATTTTTTTGCTTCCCTTCCCAAGATCAGGTGCTTGCTGTCAAGTTATCCCCCAAGATCGTAATGATTGACGGTGCTGCAAATCTAGGCAACGAGAACGCTCAAAAGTGAGGGAGCGAGGAGAAATCCTGACACAAGCAATTGTTCAAAAAAAAGATACGGCTTGCACACACAATAGGCAGACCCACGCGCAAGCATTGCTGCCCATCTTTTTCCACCGTAATCCACGGGCGAAATACCCTTTTTATGCTTGGCTTGCAACGCAAATCATGTTTGGTACTGTTGTCTCTCGTCCTTTGGCACTGACGCCGGGGCCGGTCCTTAGCGGGACAAAGCTCTTTGACAAGGTGGCACACGCGTCGGATAGCCCGGCACCGGATGGCCGAAAGACCATCGAGCCGAGGCAGGACCGAATCGACTTTAGCGGGTCGAGAAGGTTCGGCCAAGGTGGTGAGCGGGCGCTTCGGTTCAGGCTTGTGAGGGAAGCAGAGCACCCCGGTGCTCGGTGGAACAAGCAAGTGGGGACCGCCTGGCACTCGGCTTGGAAGCGGGGAGAGGACGCGGTTGATCAGAACGAAGGTGCTTCGGCACCGGAATGACGATTGAACGCGAAATCGAACAACGACCGGCCGAGACGCTGACGACGAGCCAAACTCGAACCAACGAGTCACACCGGAGGTTAGAGTCGTCGTGAGTGGAGCAGGGATGCAGCGAGTGGTATGCGGAAAGGGTCTGTGCAAGCAGGCTTGGGAAGCATGGCAGGCGTTGGATCTCAACCAGGACCGGACATCGGAATCATCGGCAAGAGGCCTAATTGCTTCGGCACTAGGGCGGGTGGCCAGTGATGAAGGTGATCGGTGGGCAGTCTCAGCCCAACGCAGCGTTTCGCATGAGGACCACGTCGGTCCTGTGGCAGATGCATCGTCCTTCGGGAAGGTGTGGAAGCGGCAGGTTCGCGGGCGGTTCCGCGGCGGGGCGTGTGCGGGGAGACTGAGGGTGACGTGTCTGCGTGGGTCCTCCAGCAACCGTGTCGAGCGGCGAAAGCCGATTCGACAAGAGCGGTGGCAACCAACATCGTTGGTAAAACGGACGGCCCATGCAGACGACGTCGCGACTGGCGCCGCGCAGACAGCGTACTGTCGCGATCCGGCTACTGGGGCCGGACCGATCGGTAGCGGCTGTGTGTCGCGGGCAAAGGCCGGCGTGGATTGTCTTGCCGGGAACGGGCGTCGACGGACGACCCGGACCAAACCAGCGGCGGGGCAAGATCCGCGCAGCTCAGGGAGACAGGACGACGGAGCTCAAAACAGCACGAGCTGTGGAGAAGCCCAAGGGTTAGATCAAGGGCGTCAAGCTTAAGACGAGACCCGGAAGCGGAACCAGCCACCGGCTTCAGCGAGCACCGGCGGTTCTTCTTGAAGACGACCGACGCGCCCATGTGCACAGGGTAAGGCGGACCAACGCAGAAGCGAGCGAAAGCACGACCAAGCGGGAAGACGCCGAGGCCACCATGTTTATAAAGAGTCGATCGATGACGCCGTGTTGCTCCTCCGAACAACGCGAAACGAACCGATCAACCCCGCACGGGATCGGCCCCGGCGTCAGTTTTTTATGCGCCGTTAGCCGCCGGCCAAGCCGACGCCGAGCAACACGAGGCGCCTGGCTCCGTAGCCAATATCAGCACGATCATGTCCACCCATTTCTATTTGGTTTAGACCGATACCCGCATTGGTAATCGCTCGATCCAATATCAGCGCGATCTGTGAGCTAAACCTAAGATATTGAATCACTTGCTTGATCGGTACGGGGTCAGAGGCGATACTAATAGCGATCTTGATTTCGTAGAATAACTGTTAGGCGTCAGCAGGCGATGGCTCACTTTCTCACCGTAGTGTTTGTCGAATCGAACGAGGCCGACCCGACTAATGCGGGTGAGCAGCTTCTACGCCCTTACTTCGCGCGAGACATGGCCGACTCTCCAGACGCAAAGTGTGACGGTTTTGTGGTCGGAGGTCGGTATGACGGCGACATCTGGGGTAAAGAACAACACTACGATTTGACTCCGGCGGAATATCAAGCTCGATATGGCCTAGATGTCGTGAGCCCGGAGGACAATGTGTGTCCGGTATCGGTGTTGCGACCGGGGTTGCTGCCGTTTGCGGCTATCACACCCGACGGGCAATGGCAGGACTGCGAGGGCAAGTCGGAATCGCAGTGGCAAGCGGAATGGTCCAACCTGCTTGAACATTTCGGCGATCATCTGGCGGTCGGTATCGACTGTCACTGCTGAGCTAAAAACGCCTAACCAGTGGCTGCAGTTGACCGGCTGCGCCCGCGTTATGATGTTATTGTCGGTTTGGAGCCCGCTCCCCGCGGGCGGCCGGCAACTGAGACTTTTTACGTTAGAGGTCCATGCCCAAGAGTGTCTACATAGATGATGACATGCTCGGACGAGCCACCCAAGCCATCGCTGCCGCATGGGAAGAAGGCTCGCCAGTCGCGCAACACGCCGAGGAGATGGCTCGTATAGCTATTCGGCGATGGTCAAGCTCGGCGCGTCGAGGTATTGATCAGATGGATAAAGATGCTCGAATACGCGACCTCACTAAGGGTTTCGTCGAACAGTTTGAGGATGATCCGAAGCTTATTGGGCCGCTGATACGCGACTATGAATACGTCGCGTCAAAAGTAGCTGCGGCCCTCTAACCACCGGCTGCTTTTGATCGGCTGCGTACGCGAGTAGAATACATATGTCGGTTTGGAGTCTGCTTTCCGCTGGTGGCCGGCAACCGAGACCTTAACCTTCCTTTGTATCCTTAATAGGCTTAAGTATGGCTGTACCGATCGAGGCCTATACCGTGGTTGCTCAGAAAGAGCGTGTGATCGATCTGATCGAGAGCGGGCAGTTGCAAGCCCCCAACCACCGTGGGCTTGCGGATGATCACCTCTGGTGCTGCTCGTTTATGGCGCACAGCGATGCGCTCGCGCTCGTAAGCCGGCTCGATGCTCTGGGCGTCAATACCGCTCAAGGCCCGGATTCCGATATCGTCGTCGTTAACGAGTTTGATCAGTCCATCGATCCGTATTGTGAGTGGCTTCAGATGGGCCAGTGGGACAAGGCATGGATCGCCTGGCTTGTCGGAACCGAGCCCAAGACCGTCGTGGCAAGGGAGGGCTGGGACCCCAGCGTCGGTTCGGGGCTATCGTTTTCTGACGGCAGTGACCTCGAGTTTGTCCGTATGGACGAGAACGTCGAAGTCCACCGCAATAAAGAAACCGGTGAGGAGGTCTATATCGGCCGGACCGAAATACCGGTCGAGGTCTTGTACGAACATGCGAGTAAGGTCATCATCGCGAACATGCGTACGGCAGGCGAGCCGCCGCTCCAAAGCAAGTCTTTGCAGCAGGTTACGCAAGCCGTCGAGGAGATGTCACGCGTGTGCGAGCACCCGGGCGCCACGTGGCAAGCATGGTGGTTGTTAGGCAAGGGGCAGATCGCGATTGCGCAATACGAGAAGGCCTATCAGTCCTTCAGCAACGCGTACGCCAAGGAGCAGAACCACACCGCGATCCCGCGCGAGTGGGGCGGTGTCTGCCTGGAGTTGCAACGATTCGATGAGGCCGTTGGGATCAATCGGCTCGCCGTCGCGATCGAGCCGGACAGCAACGAGCTCGTCGCCAACCTCGCCATCTCGATGCTCTTTGCCGGTCAGTTGGACCTGGCTGACCGCACGATCGAAGCGGCGCTGAAGCTGTCACCCAAGGACCCAGTGAATCAGAACATACGCGGGTTGATCACCGAGACGCAGGAAGGCCGTCGGCCTCAGCCCAGGTCGTTCAAGGACCTCTCCAAGCCGGCGAAGCCCAAGAAAAAAGCATGGATGTTTTGGAAGTAGGGCGGCAAGACAGCGCCCGGCGGCTAAGCGTCTACGCCTTGGCCCCACGCCGTCGGCTTGTCCGTCATCTCCAGCACCAGCGTCGCGTTCAGCAGGTCCTGCCAACTCACGAACGGCGTGTCCAGCGGCTGGCCGTCCAGCGTCGCGGAAGCCACGTAGCGGTTCGCATCCGAGGTTCCGGGTGCGCTGATCGTCAGGTCGCCGCCGAAGAGGTGCATCTTTGACTGCTTGAACACCGGGCTGCCGATGATGAACCGGTCCTGGCCCGCGACCGGGAACAGGCCCAGCGCCGACCAGACGTACCAGGAGGTCATCGCGCCGGAGTCGTCGTTGCCGACCATCCCGCCGGGCGTGGGGGTGAACAGCTTGAGCCCCTCGCGGACGACATCGCAGGTTCGGTCGTGCCGGCCGGCGTAGCAGTACACATACGGCACCTCCATGTCCGGCTCGTTGCACAGGCCCTCAAACCGGTGCAGGTCGTGGCCCAGACGCATCTCGTTGGGCAGCGGCCCACAGCCGACCCGCGGCGCACGGTTCGCGCCGAAACCGAAGAACCGGTCCAGCTGTTCGAGGAAGGGCTCGGTCCCGCCGGACAAAGCGATCCGCCCGTGCATGTCATGAAGCAGGCGGAAAGAGTAGTTCCACTTCCCGCCCTCGTAGAAGGTCGAGTGCTGGAGCAGCCCGGTCTCGGGGTTGTAGGCGTTGCGCCAGTTGCCCGCCTGCCCCATCATCTCCTCGTACAGCCGGTCGTCGCCGATATGTTTGGCGACGCGCGCGGTGCAGTAGCAGGCGTAGGACAGGTCGAGCGTGTGGGTGATCGGGTGGACGATGCCTTGTTGCAGGAAGGCCTCGCCGGTGCCGCCGCGCGAGAGGTCGCGGACCATCATGGTCGCGGCCCGTTCCCAGTCGATGTCGGGGATGCCGCGTGTCAGCGCGTCGGCGATGGTCACGTGCGCCAGCGCGCTGGCCTGGTGGGCGAAGCGGTCGAAGCCCCTCGCCATGCGGTAGCCGATCGGGAAGTTGCCTTCGATCTCGACGATGCTGAGCAGGCTGTTAACGAAGTCGCGGCCAAACTCCGGGTACAGGCCCAGCTGCAACGGCAAGTGTGTCTTGTACAGGTCCCACATCGTGGACATGTCGAAGTAAAACGGGCTGTCCCACGGCCAGAAGGGCGACTCGTTGTGCGCCTCGCAGGGCTTGATCAGGCTGCGGTACTGCGAGGTGCGGAAGACCCGGCGCTGCGCCTCGGTGCCGCCCTCGATCTCGATCGCGTTGAGCTTGTCGGACCAGCGGTCTGCGGCCCGGTCCCGCGTCACCTCGTACCGGCGGGAGGGGATGCTCTTCCGCGCCTGCCGTGTCGAACGCCAGCTGAACCCAAGACGCAGCTCAAGCTGGTGCCCGGCCTTGACCGGCATCGTGAATAGCAGGCCGAACGGCTCGAACGTCGATGGCCGGATGTACTGGTGCAGCAGGTCTTCCTGGTCGGCCAGCACCCGATGGCCTTCCCAAAGCTCGGCGACCGGCTCCTCCTCGTAATAGCGCAGGCTGATGGCGGTGCACAGCGCGACGCCTTCGAGGACGACCTCGCTGTGCCCGGTGCTGACGCTGTTGATCTCGCAGTGGGCCCGCTGCGGGATGGTTTCGCCGTCTTCGATCGCGATCCCGCCGTGCGACAGGTCGATCGCGATCATTGCGTTGCACTCCTCGGCGAAGGTGTACCGGTGCACCGCTCCGCGGGAGGTGACGGTGAGCTCCGCCGTGATGCCGGTGTCTTTGAGCTCGCAGCCATAGAACCCCGGCCGGGCCTGCTCGTTGACGATCTCGCGTGCCGTGTTGATCGAGCTGAGGCCGCCGAGTTCCTCGGTGGTCGGGATCACGCGGGTGTAGTTGTAGTACTTGCGGATCGCCCCGACGCCGGACGGGTGGAAATGCGTGAACCCCTTGCAGGCCTGCCGCTCAAACAGCTCGGCGGGCAGGCCTTCGAGGCACTTGTTCCACCGGCCGTAGCCCGTCGGGTACCCGCCCGAGTATGCGCAGGCCGAAACCATGCCGAACGGCAGCGTCGCGCCGGGGTGTGTGTTGCCGATCATTGGCTTGGGGAAGAACCACGCGGAGGCAAGGCCTTCGGGCACGGGGACATCCATCGGCTCACAACCGATAAACGGATCGACGTCATCGAGGATCGATGGCTCACTCATGCCTGACAGAGTTTAGCTTGCAGATACAAACCTGCTCAGGCCATCGCTTCGGCTTGGGGCGTCGGGACCTCTTGGGTCACGAGCATGTTCACGAGCTTACTGAACACAACCGCGCGATCAAACCGCATCGCGAAGCCGCGCGCATCCTGGCTGAGCTGCTTGCGCTGCTCATCGGTCATGGCAAACGCCTCGTCGAGCGCCCGTGTGAGATCGGTCACGTTCCCCGCTTCGTGATACAGGCACTGGTCGCCGGTCGCCTCGGGGATACCGCCGGTGCGCGTCGTGATGACCGGGCCCAGGCCGCCGGCCAGCATCTTCTCGGCGATCGCGATGCCGAAGGTCTCGGTGAACTCCGGCCTCGCCTTGCTGGGCAGGCAGTACATCGCGCAGCCGTGCATGAGCAGCGCTTTTTCTTCGTCGCCGACATCGTGGAGGATCACGATATTCGAGTCGCTGTCGGTGAGTTCGTGCAGCCGATCGCTCTCCGGCCCGTTGCCACAGATAACCAGCTTCTTTTCGCCGTAGCTGTCTGAGGCGCGGTAGGCATGGATCAGGTCGTCGACGCCCTTGGCCCGCGCGAGCCTGCTCAGGAACAGGATATACCCGTCACGCTCCAGGCCGCGCTCGGTCAGCACTTCCTGCAGCCGCTTGGGGTGCTTCTCCACGCTGAGGTACTTGGCCGTATCGATCGCGGGGTAGCTGATCTTAACACGGTTGACGAGCTGGTCCTCGAAGCGCGTGCCGAGGACCTCGTCGACTTTTTTGCCTGCATCAACAATCAGATCTCGCGTGTACGCCGATACCGCGACGGGCAGCTCGTGGCTGAGGTAGTTGCTGAGCACGAGCTGTGCCGCTCCGATCTGGCCGGACTTGAGCGCGGCGTTAACGACGTTCGTGATGTCCGAGCCGACGGCTTCGCCGATCGTCGCAACACGATCGCGGGCGCCGAAGTGCTGCTGCGCGTTGACCGCGTTCATGACCATCATGCCGTGCGGCACGATGTACAGGTCCATCAAAAGTGTCGGGCCCTCGCAAGCATTGAGCAGATCGATGATGTGGCCGGAGATGGCGTAGCTCAGCCGGCCGTCGAGCACCTTGTAGTCACCCAGCGGCTCGGGACGGTCGACCTCGATACCCTGCGAGTACGACTGCACCGACGCGAGCGGCTTGAGGGGTAGGCCCGATGTCTTGAGCGTCTCGATCGGGTAGCTGACGATATGGATTTTTTTGAGCCCGGCCGCGTGCGCCGCCTCCGCGAGGTTGCGCGCTTCGGTGGAATGGCCACAGATGATCGGGTCGGCCCGGACCATGATGATCAGGTTCTTGAAACGCTCACCCACTTCGCGGAGCGAGACGTCGTCCGGTGTTTTTGGCGAGGGGATATCCGTGTTCACGATTCTGATCCGCGAAGTTAGGTCGGTAGAGTGGTTCGGAGCGATAGCAGCCTCGGTTTCTCAGACAGTCTGTTAGGAAATCAGCAGGCCGTTACCGGCAGCGAGTGGGGGGTTGCGCCTCGCCAACGCTCACAAAATAGTAGTTGAAATACGACCTCTGATCAAGCATTTCAAGACATGTGTAGCGGGTGACGCGGAGCGTCCCGTGCAAACCATCTATCACGATTCGCACGGGACGCTTCGCATCGCCCGCTACACCATTCTTTATTCTGATTTACGATCACATAATGCTCACAAAAGCGGCCCAACTCATCCAACAAGGCATCGAAAAAAAGCTCCACCGCGGGGCCCAGCTCTGCGTATCACGGCAGGGCGAGGTGATCGAGCAGTTCGCGATCGGAGAAGCCGCCCCCAGCCAACCACTCACCGACGACTCGATCGCGTTGTGGATGTCCAGCGGCAAGCCTGTCACCGCGGTCGCGATTATGCAGCTTGTCGAGCAGGGCGAACTCGGGCTCGACGACCCGGTCGCGCACTACCTGCCGCTCTTCGCGTCGCACGGCAAGTCGTACATCACCGTCCGCCACCTGCTGATGCACACCGCCGGCATCCGCACCGCGCGATTCAAGTTCCCGCAGGACGACTGGGATACGATCATCGCGGCGATCTGCGATAGCCAACCCGAGTGGGAGGCAGGCGAAGAGGGCGGCTACCACACGCAGACGACCTGGTTCCTGCTGGGCGAACTCATCCACCTCATCAATGGGCGGACGGTCGACCGGTACGCGCGTGAGGAGGTTTTTCTGCAGCTGGGTATGAAGAATTCTTGGCTCGGTATGCCTCCGGAAACCTATCGCGCTTACGAACAAGCCGGCCAGCTCTTTGATATGCCCAACACCGCAACAGGCGGATTCAAGCCCGCGCCGATGACCGGCTTCGACTGGTCCACACGCCCCCGGCCCGGCGGCAACTGCATGGGCCCGATCCGCGAGCTCGTCCGTTTTTACGAGATGCTGCTCCAGGGCGGTGAACGCGACGGCGTACGCCTCCTTCAGCCCGGCACCGTCGCGCAGATGACCTCCCGCCAGCGTGCCGACCTGCACGACCACACGTTCAAACAAACCATCGATTGGGGCTTCGGCCTGGCCATTAACTCCGCCCACCACGCGCCCGCCGCGCAAGGTGGCGAGCCAGCATGGCACCGTATCCCCTACGGCTACGGCCCCCACGCCTCACGCGAGACCTTCGGCCACGGCGGCGCACAATCGTCCATTGCGTTCGCCGACCCCGAGCACCACCTTGCCGTCGGCTTGGTCTTCAACGGCATGCCCGGTGAAGCCAAACACCAGCAGCGCGTCAACCCTGTTCTTGAGGCGCTGTATCAAGATCTTGGTTTAGCTTGATTTTCATAAAGACATGGAAGCGATTGCCGCATCATGCGGTTATGCTCGCAACGCATCTATTCCATTTCTTCACAGCCGTGAGTACTCGATGGCCTCTCAACAAGTTGAACTGACCTGGCATAAAGCGCTGACTAAAGACGAGCTGCCCGAGGGCCGTGTGAAGACCGTGACGCTCGGCACGCAGTCGCTCTGCATGACCCACCACAACGGCACGTATGCCGCGCTCTGCAACGCCTGCCCACACCAGGGCGGGCCGCTCGGCGAAGGCTCGATCGAGAACGGCATGCTCCGCTGTCCCTGGCACGGCTGGGACTTCGACCCGACCACCGGCAAACCGCCGGGTGGCTACGACGATGGCGTGCCGACCTATGTGGTTGAAGAGCGCGACGACGGCATCTATGTCGGTATCGAAGAGGTCGTCTCGCATTTGCAGGACGTCTCCGATGTCATGATCCAGACCATGATCAACTGGGGCGTGAAGTGGTGCTTCGGCATGGTCGGGCACAGCAACCTGTTTGTCGCCGACGCGATGCGGCGTGCGGAAGAAGACGGCAGGCTCGCGTTTATTGGCATCCGCCACGAGGGCGCCGCGTCCTTTGCATGCAGCGCGTACGGCAAGCTGACCGGCAAGCCCGCATCCTGCCTGGGCATCGCGGGCCCGGGCTCGACCAACCTGCTCACCGGTCTGTGGGACGCCAACGTCGACCGTGCACCGCTCATCGCGCTCAGCGGGCAGGTCGCCTCGCAGGTGCTCGGCCGGCACAACTTCCAGGAAGTCCCGCTCGACAAGGCCTTCGGCTCAGTCGCCGACTACACGCAGACCGTGCTGCCCGGGTCCAACCACGCCGAACTCATGACGCTGGCCTGCAAGAGCGCGATCACCAACCGCTCCGTCTCGCACCTGGTCTTCCCCGACGAGGTCGCGGGTATCCCCCAGCCCGACGCCGCGCCCGCGACACCCGAGGGCCGGCTGCCCGATCGCCGCATCGTGCCGCCGGCGGATGCGCTGAGCCAAGCGACCGAGATGCTCAACGCCGCCAAGCGGCCCGCCATCATCGTCAGCCACGGCGCACGCTACAACATGCCCGCGGTCATTACGCTCGCCCAGACGCTGAAGTGCCCGGTCATGACGACCTTCAAGGGGAAGGGCCTCGTCCCCGACCACGGCGATACGGCAGCGGGGCGGCACCCCCTCGGCGGCGGCGTGCTTGGCCGGTCCGGCACACCGATCGCGTCATGGTTCATGAACGAGTGCGACCTGCTGCTTGTCTGCGGCGCGAGCTTCTCCAACCACACCGGCATCACGCCCAAGAAGCCGACGATCCAGATCGACGACGACCCGATGATGCTGTCCAAGTTCCACGCTGTCGACTGCCCGCTGCTCGGCTCGCTTGAAGCGACGCTGCCTTTGCTGCAGGAGGCCGTTGCACAAGGGCACAGCTCGATCGACCACACCGATGAAGTCGCCGAGCGGTGGGCGATCTGGCGCGAGGAGAAGCAGAGCCGGCTCGCCGACGACCGCGGCCAAGGTGTCAGCTCGATGGCCATCTTTGATCGTCTCACCCGGCTCGCGCCGGCCGACGCGGTGATGTGTGTCGATGTCGGCAACAACGCCTACAGCTTCGGCCGATACTTCGAGTGTTCCAGCCAGGCCTTCCTGATGTCCGGCTACCTCGGGTCGATCGGGTTCGCGCTGCCCGCCGCCATGGGCGCTTGGGCCGCGACGCGAGAGCCCGACACGCCCTACACCGGCCGCAAAGTCATCAGTGTGTCCGGCGACGGCGGCTTCGGCCAGTACGCCATGGAGTTCACCACCGCCGTGAAGTACGGCATGAACCTCACCCACGTCCTGATCAACAACTCCAACCTCGGCAAGATCGCGAAGGAACAGCGTGCCGGCGAGTGGCCCGTCTGGCAAACCGACCTGGTCAACCCCAGCTTCGCGAAGTTCGCCGAGAACTGCGGTGGGGTGGGCATCAAAGTCAATAAAGCCGATCAGCTCAACGACGCCATCAAAGCCGCGCTTGCGGTAAACGATGGCCCATCGCTTATTGAGATCGATGCGGATCAGGAGTTGATCTAAGGCCCTTGGAATTGGGGGATCACTCCACCCACGACACATCCGCAAGGATCGCGGGCTCGAGCAAACCCATATAGTCGTCCCGCGGCACCTCAACGACGCCGAACTGCTCAATGTGTGGGTTGGTGAACTGCACATCGAACAGCGTGTAGCCGCGATCGCGGAGGTGCTCGACCAGCCAGACGTAGCAGACCTGCGACGCGTTTGGCTTGAGCGAGAACATCGACTCGCCAAAGAACACCGAGCCGATGGTGACGCCGTAGATCCCGCCGCTTAGTTCGCCCTCGTGCCATGCCTCAACACTGTGTGCAAACCCCGAGGAATGCAGGTCAAAATACAGCGCTTCGATGTTGGGGCTGATCCACGTGCCCGTCTCGCCTTGACGCTGCACCGTCGCGCAGTGATGGATGACCCGCGCGAAGCAGTGGTCCGTGGTGATCTCGAACGGGTGCTTACGGACCTGCTTGGCCAGGGAATGCTTGATGTGAAACGAGCCGAGCGGGTCGCCCTCAACAAAAGGCTGGATCGCCCGCGGGTCGGGCGAGTACCAGCCGATCTCGCCATCGCGCCCATCGGCCATCGGGAACAGGCCCTGGCAATACGCGCTCAGGATGAGGTCGGGGGTGAGGCTCATAAACACTCCAGCCAAACCTACCAGCCGTCCGCAATGAATGCGTGGACATCTCCCTCAAATGGCCCAGCTACCCAGAGAACTTCTTCGCCTTCCATATCGACAATGTAAAAAGCCGAGTCGTCCGCAGCGTAAAACCACTGCTCGTCTCCGGCAGATGTTGCCGCTACACCATCTTTTGCGGCCCGCCGCGTCACCTCGCTCCGCAAGAGCACGTACAGGGGGCCTTCACGGACGCTCTCGTAGAACGCCTGCTTCGGGATCGCCTCATCAAGTTCAAGCAGCGCATCAATCGTCACTCGATCGTTATACCGGGTGGTAGGTGATTTTGTATCGCTACAGCCAACCGCCAGATATACGGCAGCCATTAAAGCAACCTTCGAGATAATCGCCCCTGCATGGAAGATGACAAAATTCAAAAAGCCACCGGTCGGACTCGAACCGACAACCTGCGGTTTACAAAACCGCTGCTCTGCCAATTGAGCTACGGTGGCGTTGTGTCGGCATGATAAACAGTATCGGCGTGTGAGCCAACCATTCCGTGTGTTCGAGAGGGCGAGGCCCCTGCCGAGCCGTGTGTCCGCTGAGGCTTACGGCTTGGCAGGAGCCTCGCCCTCCCAAAAGATCCCCGCTACAATCTCCCATCCACGCCACCGTAGCTCAGTTGGTAGAGCAGAGCTTTCGTAAAGCTCAGGTCGCAGGTTCGAGTCCCGTCGGTGGCTTTTTCGTTTCAGGGTACAGATCAGAAATCCAGGCCCGTTTCGTCAAACTCCAGAAGCGGTTCCGGGGCCTTGTCCTTGGTGAGCTTGAGCAGGTTCTTGCCCGCGTGGGCCGAGATCGTCTTCCATTTCATGTGCCGGGTTTGCGCGTGCTTGGACTGTAAGACATTCAAAACGCGAGTTATGCCGGAGGACTAAGTGGATTCTACCCAACCCGCCCCCTTGTTATGAGCAGGACTGGCTTGAACTTTCGGCACGACGCCACGCCACGGCACGATTTCAGCCACAAATGACTGTTAGAACGTGTACAAGACGTACGCACCGCAGCCGAGGACCTACGGGCCCCGGACACGGAAGCGGTTGCTTGTCTGAACAGCCCCCGTGTTCTCGCGTCCGGCGTCCGTAGGCCCCCGGCTATTTCACCCTTCTCGTACACGTTCTTGTATTTCACTAAACACCCCGCACGCCGAAAACCGCCACGCTGCACCAACTGTTACCGATCCGGTCGCTGATAGGCAGCCCCCGCACGGCGGGTACCCCGACCGGGAACCCCTTCCGCAGGCACCGCTCGTGCCACACGGCAAGGTCGTGCTCAGCGATCTCCTGCGACTCGGTGAACAGCACGATCAGCAGCCCGCCGTGCCGGATGACGCCATCCGACCAGATCTTTTTGACGTCCTTCATGACCGGCGAAAGCAACTCCGCCGAGTACCGCTTAAACGCACCGCTGGTCTCGTACTGCGCGACCGTTTTGATCTCCAGCCAGTAGGCGGCCTGCACATCGACAGCCTCGCCCGTGTCAAAAAGCGTGTCCTTGACGGTTTGGTCCCGCAACGGCTTGTGATCCGGCGTCAAGACCAGATCACACCGCATGCCCTCGGAGCGTTTCACTTTGTGCCAGTGGCCTGGGTAACGCTGCTCGGGCCAGGCGCCGTAGCCAGCATCGCTCAGCGACTGTTGGATGACCGGGTGCAGCCCCAACTCGTCCAGCGCATCGAACCCATAGACCGCGTGCTCGGTATCGTCATCCTTGGCTCGACAGGTGAGGCCAGCAGCCACGGCGTCTGCGATATCGGGCGGGTGCCACCTCATGACACAGACCTCTACCAGTTTCTGATCTCACCTGTCAACGGTTCGACCAGGTCTTTCATGGTGACAACGCCGGCCGGCTTACCATTGGGCTGGCGAACAATTGCTAGGCCGATGTGATCATGCTGCATCTGGGCCAACGCCTCGCGCACGGTTGTGCTAGATGCCAGGTACACCGCGGGCTGCATCGCCGAGCGGACAGGTGCAGGGTCGCTCTCTTCAATGAGCATGGCATCGATCATGTCAACCACGCCGACGATGGTTCCTCTTGCATTAATGACCGGCATGCGTGAGCGCGGCGTCTCTTGCGCCAGACGTCGCAGCGCGGTCTGTTCCGTCGTCTCGAAGACCTTGACCACCTGTGACCATGGCGTACACTCGGCCAACACACGGCGATTAGACAGCGCAAGCGCCCGCTGGGCCAACTCGGTCTGCTCGCTGCTGATCAGGCCGACTCCCGCGCCCTCGCGGACCATCTGCTCAACCCGCTTGCGAGGGGTCAGCGCGCCGCCCTCCGCTTTGCCGACCAGCTTGATCGCCAGCGCACTGATCGCTACGACGATCGGCAGCACCCCGGTCCAGGTAAACAGCGTCTTGAGGAAGACCAGCAGCTTCGCCAGCGGGTACATCAGCCGGTCGCAGTGCGCGGCGAACAGGTCCTTTGGCAGGGTCTCGCCGAAGATGAACAGCACGAGCGTGACGAGGACCGTATTGATCAAGACCGCCTGCCAGACCGGCATCGCCATTGCGGCGAGGATGATGCCCAGGCCGGCCGTGCCCGCATAATTGCACAGGTTGTTCCCGATCAGCAGCGTCCCGATCAGCGAGGCAGGCTTGGCGACGATCCGCTCCAATGACTTGGCCGACGATTGTCCTTGCGATGACAGCACGTACAGCCGGACACGGTTAAGACGATACGCGCCGGTCTCCATCCCGGAGAAAAGCGCCGAGCCAAGAAAGCCCAGCAGCATCACGACGATCCAGAAAAGCAGGTCACCCGGCATCGAGCACCTCCTCGCTGTTGGTTGCTTTACCGTTGGTGCCCGCAAGCGCCACGATGACCGACATGATCCGTCGACCATCGACCCGGTCGACGGTCAGCACCATGTTGCCCAGCGTCGCTTGGTCTCCCTCATCCGGTGCCTTGCCGAGCAGGCCCATCACGACGCCCCCAAGCGTCGCCGCGTCTGAGGCCGCCTTCGTCATGGCGGGGTTACGCCCGAACCACTCGACCCAGTCGTGCACTGCAAGGTCGGCACCGACACGGAACACGCCGTCACGGAGCTGTTCGACAATCGGCTGACCATCGCGCTCGTACGCGCCGGGGATGTCGCCGATGAAGTGCTCAACGATATCCTCGAGCGTGACCAGCCCGGCGGTCCCGCCGTACTCATCGACCACGATCGCGAAGGTCACGGCGTGTTCGCGCAGCGTCTTAAGCACGTGATCCGCCGGAGCGACCTCGGGCACGAAGTAAGCGGGATTCGCCATATCGATCACGGCTTGGCGATCAGCCGGCGGGTTCACAAGTAGCTGGCGTGTCAACACGATACCCTGAACTTGATCCAGGCTGCCTTCATACACAGGCAGGTGGCGCAGCCGAGTCTCACGCGCGAGTGCCAGCAAGTCCTCGGTCGGCTCGTCAAGATCGTACCCATGGATATCGACCCGCGGGACCATGACGTCGCGCACCTTGATCTGCCCGAGTTCGAGCACGTGCCGCAGGAGCTCCTGCTCATCCCGGTCGATGATACCGCGCTGCCGGCTCATACTCAGCATGATCTCTAACTCGCGTGCCGACAACTCTGGTGGCGGGGCAGCGGGGGCGATCAGACGAGCGAGCGGCGCGATGATCGCCCGCTCGGCGAGGATGCGCACCGGCGCGATCGTGCGATGGATCGCCAGCATCGGCACGCCCACCAGCCCGGACCAGACGAACGCTTTCTGCGCCGCGATCTGCTTGGGCAGCACCTCGCCAAAAATGATCACGCCGAAGAATGTCGCGACCGCGATACCGGCAGTACCCGTCGCAGCGATCATCTCGTTATCCCGGAGCCGGTCGATCAGCACGGTGCTGAGCGTGAAGTACAACACGTTGATCACCATGTTCCCCACCAGCAGCGTGACCAGCAGGGCGCGTGTCTCAACAAGCAGTGTGGCGGCAGCAATTGCACCCGCACGCTTTGATTCTGAAAGCAGCGAGCGCTGGTGCGCGGAAAGGGAGAAGAGCGCGGTTTCCGAGCCGCTAAAGAGAGCGCTGCCGCAGAGCAGCGTCGGCAAGGCCAGCATCAAGATAAGCGTGATCGGGTCCAATACGTCAGACTCTATTAGGCGCTATATACGGCCTTCGACTGGCTTTATTCCGAATCATCCCATGCGTGCTCACGAATCGCCTTGACGATTCGCTCGGCCGCGTCGACCGCTGCGCAGCCATGTTCCGCTGTCACGACAGGCTCCGTCCCCGAGCGGATCGCGTGGACGAACGCCTTGGCCTGTGCGGTGAGCTGATCCTTCTCGTCCTCTGGCAAATCGATCGATAGAGGCTCGGCCTTCAAGAGGTCTCCGTAGCTCATATCCGACAGGTCTTCTCCTGCCACGAGTTGCCGCTGTACCTGGCTCAATACATCGCCATGACTACTTGTTTGGATCACGACGCCCTCGCGCGAGCCGTAGTCCAGCGACACGTATGCATCTTTTGCAAACATACGGAGCGTGCGTATCACACCCCGTGCCATACGCGAGCCTTTGATCGTGACCACGCAGCCGCCTTCGAAGGCCAGCCGTGCATCACAGATATCTTCGTGCCCCCCAAGGATACTGCTGCCCACTGCATGGACCTCAGCGATCGGCCTGCCAACCAATGACAGCACGATATCGAGGTCGTGGATCATCATGTCCATCACGACACCGACATCCAGCGAGCGGAACGTCATCGGGCTGAAACGTGTGACCTCGATATAGCGAGGCGTTAGGCCGAGCGAAGCCAACGCTCGTACCGCGGGGTTGAAACGCTCGGTGTGACCGACTTGTAGCACGCAATCATGAGCCTTGGCGGACGCCGTCAACTCAGACGCAACCTCGACCGAGCCTGCGATTGGCTTCTCGATCAGGCAGGCGATCCCCTCCTCCATCAGTGGTAAGGCGGAGTCGGTGTGGTACTTTGTCGGCACCGCAACCGTCGCGGCCTGCAATTCCGGGCACGCCTCGAGTAACTCGGCAACCGAACCAAACGCGCGGCATCCATACTCGTTAGCGAGTGCCATAGCACGCTCTTGGTCGAAGTCAACGACCGCGACAAGGTCTGTCAGTTCCAGGTTGTGGTACGTCCGCGCGTGGTGTCTGCCCATCCGGCCTACGCCGACGACAGCGACCGGCAGCGGTTGATCCGTCTCAGTCATCCCCGCATGGTATCGCAATCGACCCATCGGAGCGGCTACCATGTAGGCATGGCGAAGCTGCCACAAAAACCCGTCATCGGAATCACGATGGGAGATCCTGCCGGCATCGGTGCCGAAGTGATCGTCAAAGCGCTGGCGGACCCCGCCTTGCGCAGCCAAGCGCGATTCGTGGTCTATGGCATGAACGAGCTTCTGGCCTACGCCGCGGACCTCGCCGAGATCGAGCCGTACTGGCACCGCCTGCAGCACGACGCCGAACGCGCTGAACACGCGCTCGTGCACGAAGTTGTCTGCCTGGATTACGACGAGTATTCGATGCTGGGCTCGTCCGTGCACAAGCCAACCAAGCAGGGCGGCCAGTTCAGCAGACGCTTTATCGACGATGCGCTCGCCGCGGCCCAGCGCCCGATCGACGCGGCGGGGATCGACGCGATCGTTACCGCGCCGATCAGCAAGACCTCGTGGGCGATGGCGGGCTTTGACCGCTGGCCGGGCCACACCGAGTACTTCCAGTCCAAGACCCGCGCTAAGCGTGTCGCGATGATGTTCCACGCCAAGGAGATCAACACGGTCCTCGCGACGATCCACATCCCGCTGATGGACATCCGCAACCAGCTGACCATCGGCCGGGTCTTCGACGCGATCGATCTGGGCCACGACGCGATGAAGCAACTCGGGGTCGCTAAACCACGCATTGCAGTCTGCGGACTTAACCCGCATGCCGGGGAGGACGGCCTTTTCGGTGATGAGGAGACGCGTCTGATCCGCCCGGCGATCGAGGTCGCCAACAAGGCCGGCATTGATGCACGCGGGCCGTTCCCTGCCGACACACTTTTCACCCCCGACAAGCTGGCGAAGTACGACCTCTTCGTCGCGATGTACCACGACCAGGGCTTGATCCCGGTGAAGATGCTGGCGTTTGATTCGGCGGTGAATACCACGCTCGGCCTGCCTATCATCCGCACGAGCCCGGACCACGGCACCGCGTTTGAGTTAGTGGGCAAAAACAAAGCGGATGCCGGCTCAATGAAGTGTGCGATCGAACTCGCCATCCGGCAGGCTAAGCATCAGGCCGGCTCCGAAGAGCAACGTAAAGCGATCTAATTTTTAGGCCAGACTTGGTTGCCTTGCTTGTTGATATAGATCAGCTGCCTGTCCAGTGAGACGCGAGCGAGCCCATTTTCAAATGGCCTTGGGTCGTTGGGGTGGGCGTAGTCTTCATAGTTGTCGAAGGTTGGCGGGATCACCCATTCGCCTTCGGGGTTGATATAGCCCCACTTCTCGCCTTCGCGCACCGCGGCCAGGCCTTCCGAAAAGTCGCGCGCCTCATCGAACCGCCTCTCGATCACCTCGTTGCCCGCGGGGTCGATATAGCCCCAACGCTCGACGCCCACGTTGTCCACTTTGAGCTGCATCCCCACCGCGCAGAGGCCCCCGCTGAATCGGCCGACCGCGTCATAGGTCGGTGGGATCACACGCCTGTCATCCTTGTTGATAAACGCCCACGCGTCGTGGGACTTGATCCGCACCGCCGCGAGCCCCTCGCCGAAATCATGCGCCATCTCGTAGCGGGCATCGATCACAACCTCCCCGTTGCGGTCCATGAAGCCGATCCGCCGCCGAGGGTGCGCTTCTTTGATCGGTTTGCCTTCGGCGTCGAGTACAAACTCGTCGTTCTCATCCAGCTTGTTACGCTCGCCCATCTCTACGATCTGGAACCACGCCAAACCATCGGAAAAATGACCGGCAGGCACGCCCGGGTAATCCCGCAGCGACTCGGCGAAGCGGGGTTCGATCGCCCACTTGCCCTCTTGATCAATGTAGCCCCACCTTCCCGAAGTGTCGCGTGCCAATGCCCGGCCCTCGAAGAACCCGAACGCCGACTGGTCGCCGGGGTCTGTAAGCTCGAACCGAGGGAAGATCGCCCACTTGCCTGTGTCTTGAAACGTGGCGTCGATATAGCCCATCGCGCCGTCCTGCTCCGCAAGGCCAAGCCCCTGACGGTAATCACCTGCCCAGTCGAAAACGATCGGCGTGACCGGGTTGCCCTCGCTGTCGATAAAGCCCCAGAGCCCTGTATCCGGGTCCTGCACCGGGAAGTACTCCGCGGTGCTCGGCAGGACGGGGCCGCTCTGCCCAGCGAAGTGGCTATAGAGAAACGGGACGGAAATGAGCAGCGCACCAACCGTCGCCAGGATTAAAAAGGTCTTTCGTCGATCCATAGCGGCATCCTTGCCTGTTTGAGCTGATCCTAAACGACTATCGGTCTGATCGGGGTTCTCTGCCGAATGAAAAAACGCCAGCGTTTAGGCCGGCGTCTTTAGAGATGTTTGCGTTGGTGGAATTAGTCGATTGCGTTCTGCAGTGCGATGATACAGTACGTTGTCACGAGAACCGGCTGGCTCTCGAGCCAACGGGTCTCGGTGTTGGCCCACCAGCCCTCTTCGTGCTGGTGCTTGACGATGGTCGCGATCAGGTCGTTGGCCCAGTCGCGCTTCTCGGTCTTGGCTTCGCCGCCGTTAACGCCGTCACGCTTCACGGTGATCGTCGAATTGCCATACGCGTTCAAGGCACGCGCCTTGGTGATGTAGTAGTAGAACAGGCCCTGCAGCTTCTGCTTCTCAGGCATGCCGGGGTTCTGGTTCAACTCGTAGTTGTTCGAGATCCAGTCCATCGCCGCGACCATGCGTGGGTCGTCGCGGTCGAGGTTGGCGTAGATCATGGACTTGAAGCCGGCGTAGGTCACGCTGCCGTAGGTCCGCAGCCCGGAGACCGGTCGCCCGGCCTTGCCCTCATCGATCTGGTCCTGGCTGGCCTTGGATTCGGGCACGCCGATGTGGTCTTTGTTGATCGAGGAGGAGTAGATGAAGCCGCCGTCGAGCTTCTCAAATTTGCCCGCGTTCTTGTCGTTGCTGTCGACGGCCTGGATTCGGTTGAGGAACGTAAGGGCACGTTTGAAGACGGGGTCTTCGCAGTTGACGCCGGTATCGTGAAGCGCCTGCAACGCGAACTGGGTGTTGGAGATGTCGGGGCGTCCGCTTCCGCCGTAGCCAAACCCTCCATAGAAGGGATGGTTCTCATCGATCGTGTTGCCATCGGGGTCCTTCATCCCGACGATCCATTGGGTCCCCATGAGGAATTTCTGTCCGCCTGCAATCGCCTTTGCAGCCTCGGGGTTGCTGCCACCGATGCGAGCGAGCGCCGACAGGCTCAGCGCGGTGTTGTAGCTGGCGAGGATGCCGTCCGGGCCTTTACGGATCGAGCCGTCTTCCTGCACGTGCTTGAGGATGTAGGCGATCGCCTTGGCGGCGTGCGGGTCATCGGGGCCGATGTCTGGCTGCTCGAGCAGGGCGGAGAGCGCCAAGCCAGTCACCGCCGGGCCCATGTCGGGCATCCACGCCCCGTCCTCGCCCTGCGTTGACTTGAGGTAGGCGATGCCTTTCTTGATCGAGGCGTTAGCTTTCTTCCAGTGCTCATCATCCAGCGCCGTTGTTGGAAGACAAACACAGACAAGCAGCAGCAGGGCGGTCAGGTGGTGGCGGAGTTTCATGGCGTGTTCCTAGAGTGGGTTGTGCCTTATTCTATGGAGCAATCGGGATGATGCATCGATTGCAGGGATTCCTTGTGTTTTTCGACAACGGTCAGGGACGGCGATGAAAAAGCATCTGGGCTGGGTGATACGCATGCTGATCGCTGCCCTGGGCATCGGCTACATCCTCTATACGCTTAGTTGGAGCGACCAGGTCTACCTGCCGCCAGAGTATGAACTGGCCCCCAAAATCCAGGGGGGTGAGCAGGGTGCTGACTATGACATTATGACAGTCGAAGGTGGTCGCTACCGGATTGGTATAGAAGCAGAGAACTACTGGCCAGAAGAAGCATGGATCGCTGAGTCCGATTTCGGCACCAATGAGGACCAGCCCCAATTTAAGCCTTCTTTTATCACCATCCTCAGGCAGGCCGACAAGGCCCTTCTGATCGGCGGGGGCTTGATCATGGCCCCGATCGTGCTGCTCGCGTCGCTGCGGTGGTGGGTGCTGATGCGGGCACGCGGGATCCCAATCGCGTACACCAAGGTTGGTCGCCTGACGCTGGCGGGGTACTTCTTCAACCTCTGCATGCCGGGTACGACCGGCGGCGACGTGATGAAGGCCTACTACGCCGCCAAGGGGACACGGCAACGCGCAGACGCCGTGGTCAGCATTGGGATTGATCGCCTCTGCGGGCTGGTCGGCCTGATCATCCTGGTGGCGCTGATCGGTCTGCTCTCACTGGATGACCCGCTGATCCGCCGGATCACGATCGCGATGTGGTTGGGGCTCGCCGGGCTCGTCTCGGTCGCTTGGGTATACACCAGCCCGACCCTCCGCGCGAAGCTGCGGCTTGAAGCAAGGTTTGGCAACCTGCCCGGGGCCAAGCTGATCCGGAAGGTGGACGCGTGGGTCGGTGCGTACCGCCGACACCTCGGTGCGCTTTCTGCTGCCATCGGCCTGAGCCTGCTGATCCACACCTGCCTTGCGACGACGATGACGCTCGCGGGTTTTGCGCTCGGCATCGAGCAGCCCGCGGTTTTTCTGATCAGCATGATCCCGATTGTGCTGATGCTGTGGTCGCTGCCGGTCTCGGGGCCGCTCGGGCTTGGCCCGCTCGACTATGTCGCGGTGCAGCTGATCGTTGGCGGTAGCCCGACGACGGATCAGCAGGCTTTGATGATGTTCGTCGCGTTCAGGCTCTACCTCGTCGGGGTCGGGCTGGTTGGGGCGATCGCGCTGCTCGGGCTGGGTGGGCGATCGCCTGGTGATGAAGAATCGGGCGAGCTGGAAGCCGAAGCGGTCCATTAAAACGATACAGCGGCCTGATCCCATACCGCCTTGGCCGTGCGCATCGCCTGCATCGGCGAGGCCAGCCCGCGCCCATCCAGTACGACCGGCCCGATCCGGTTCGGCGTGAGATCCACCGAGACGCGATAGGCCATCACCGCAAGGCTGCCCGCACCAACGGCCTGACGCCCACCGTCGGCTTGCCCCTTGCTTGCGTCCGACAGCCGGGCAACCCGGACCGCGTCTGCCATCGCCTGTACGGCCTCCGAAGGGTCTTGATCACGGATCAGCAGGGCAGCCGGATCGAGCCCGACGCCGGCATGGGGCGGGGCGTGATCGGCCAGCCAGTGTTTCAAGCCATCCAGGCTGGACTCATCATGGATTGCCAGCGTGACCCCTTGCTCGTCGGCCGTATCGATCAGGGCTTGCGTGAGTTCTGGGCCCGACTGACCCAGCGGCAGGTTCAGGCTCACTGGCACCCGCCCGAGGTCGCCGGCTAGTGAACAGGCCCCGGCCGCTGCCTCTGCCGCGCGGTCTACAAACTGGGGGTCGCTGTAGTGCTCGGCGGGGATGAAGAAATCGATGCCCGCGATCGTCAAGCCGGAACGCATCGCGGTTGCGAGCAGGTCACGCCTTGCCGATATGTCGAGTTCGCGCGGCCTCAAACCCGGCAGGGTCGCGTCGAGCTGCACCGAGGCGAACCCCTGCTCAGCAATCAACGCAAGCACCCGCCGCGGCGGTCGGCCACTAGCCTGAATCAATGGCCCAAGTGTTGGGGCCAGTGTTAGATCAGAGCCATGCGAAAGAGTGGGCATGGGACAAGTGTACGGCTGTGCGGGTTATGACGCCTGTGCCTGAGGGGTTGGCTGGGCATACCACGTTTGACCTTCAGATCTGGGAATCGTGTACCGATCTCATGGGAGATGGAGGTCTTTTTTGTCGAGTAGAAACGAACAGCAATGGGACGTCATGCTCAAGCGTCTGGCATCACGGGATGGTTCAGTCGAATTGTCGCGCGGGGTGAGCAACGATGATGCCGCGATCATCATGTACCGCAGCCGGGTCTTTGAGATACTCGAAGGCGGGTGTATCATCGTGGAAACGCCCAAGCAGGCGGTCTTCGACCGCTCGTTCAGAGTTGGGGACGACATCGATCTCACCCTGATGGTCAACAACGAGCGGATGCTCGCGACCTGTACCCTACAAGACACGTTGACCTATGAACTTAACGCCTCGTTGAAGGTCACCTGCTATCGGCTTAGCCCGGGACGCCGGCCGGTGAGAGAACAGCGTCGCTCGTTCTATCGTGTCAACGTCGCTGCGATGGACCTCGAGCCCACAAAGCTGCGCAGCGAGGTCGAGGAAACGGTTTTCGAGTGCAGTGTCCGGCTCGTCAATATCAGCGCGGGCGGGATCGGCGTCAGCATCCGTGCCGCGCGGAATGTGCTGAAACAACTGAAGCGCACACGAAATTTCCAATGCACCGCCTGGCTCAGCGATGATGAGGCGATCGAGATGCCCGTCCGTGTCGCACACATCAACGCGCTGGGCGATGACGGCCTGTATCTAGGACTGAAATTCGATTTCGACAACGATGCTGAAGCCAACGCTCACGAGCAACTGATGCAGCAGCGCTGCACCGAGATCCAGCGGATGCAGTTGCAGCGACGGAGGGCTTAACGCGGTACTTAATCAACTTGGCCGCAGCCCGAGCGACACCTCGGCCTGTCGCGCGGTTTCGCGCTGGCGATCAGCCATCTCAGCAGGGATCAGGTCTTCGTCGTAGGTCGGAACCATCCGTTTCATTCTTGCGTGGCCGTCATCGGTCGCGAGTTCATCCGCAAAGCACTTCTGCACGATCTCCAGGATGATGTTTGTCGAGACAGATGCGCCTGGCGAGGCGCCGAGGAGGGCGGAGATGGTCTTCTTCTGGTTGGTGACGACCTCGGTGCCGAAGTGCACGATGCCGGCGTCGCCGTCCTCCTTCTTGATCGCCTGGACGCGGATGCCCGCATCAATCAGCTTCCAGTCCTTGACGTCCGCGGCGGGGTAGAAGTTCTTGAGTTCTTTCATCCGCGTGTTCATCGATTGCAGGCCCTGCTGGATGAGATACCGCACTAGCGGGATGTTGTACAAGCCAACCTTGATCAGCGACGCGATGTTGTCCAGCCGGATCGATTTGATCAGGTCGGTCCACCTGCCGGTTTCGTGCAGGAACTTGGTCGTCCACGCCGCGTAGGGGCCGAAGAGCAGCGCCTTCTTGCCATCGATGACGCGGATGTCCAGGTGAGGAACGGCCATGGTCGGCGCGGCACCCGGCGAGAGGCCGTAGACTTTCGACCCGTGCTGCTCAAAGATCTCGGGCTTGTCGCAGACCAGCCACTGCCCGCCGATCGGGAAGCCGCCAAAGCCCTTGGCCTCGTCGATGCCGGACTTCTGCAACAGCGGCAGGCTGCCCCCGCCAGCGCCGATGAAGACAAACTTCGCGTGGCGGATCAGTTTCTCACCCGTCTTCGAGTTCTTGATCGTGACGGTCCAGCCGTCGGAGGTCTCGTCTAGGTCGATGACCTTGTGGTTCGTCTGGGCAGAGCAGCCATCCTGCTTCCCCAACCACTCCGTGAACTGCCTTGCGATCGAGCCGAAGTTCACATCCGAGCCAATGCCCATCTTCGTCGCGGCGATCGGCTCGTTGGGGTCTCGTCCATCGACCAGCAGCGGGGCCCACTGTTTGATCTCTTCACGGTCCTCGGTGTAGGTCATCGCCTCGAAGAAGTGGTGGGCCTGCATACCCTTGAAGCGCGACTTGAGGAAGTCGACCTGCGGTTGCCCGTAGACAAACGCGATATGGGGGACACAGTTGATGAAGGTGGTTGCCTCCGGGATGATCCCCTCGCGCACGGCGTAGCCCCAGAACTGCTTGGAGTGCTCGAACATGTGGAAGATCTCGATGGCCTTGTCGACATCGACCTCGCCATCCTCACCACGGTTGGGCGTGTAGCTCAGCTCGCAGATACCGGCGTGCCCGGTCCCCGCGTTGTGCCAGCCGTCAGAAGCCTCGTGAGAAAAGCCTTCCGCCGCCTCGTACAGCTGGATCGTCATATCCGGCTTGAGGTTCTTGAGCATCGCGCCCAGCGTCGCGGACATGATGCCGCTGCCGATCAGCAGGACATCGATCGGCTCGTCGTTCGTACTCGTATTCAACAGCTGGCTCTCCGGCAGAAAGGGATTTCAGATAATGATGACAGGTTAGCAGCATCAACAACGAAGCAAAGTAGTTTAGTCCGCTTCGGATGCGTTTGTGTCTTTCGGCGATGTTGGATCGACAAGGTTCGCCGAGATGCGCAGCGACATTAGATTTTGTGGGTTGTACTGGTTGCTGCCGTCGTCCGAGACAAGGAGCAATGCATATTCGCCGTTATCAAGTTGCGGCCCCAGTGTGATGCCTTCGAAGTTAGCAAGGCCTGTGTTGGATTCAAACAGGAGTTGCTTTCGAACCGGGGTGGTGTTTTCTTCGTTTAGTGCGTTGATTTCGCTCGTGTCTGTCGCATTACTTGGATCGATCAGGTACAGGCGGACGCGGAAGGAGGGGATGCCCGACCCGCCGAGTTCGCGTTCCATGACGATCAGCCCGCCGTTGGGCAGCGCGACCAGGCCGGTCACGCCGGACTGTGCCCGCTGGATCAGGTTGTCGCTGCCGCGGTGCGCTTCCACGCGGTAGGCAAGCTGGCGTATTGGGCGCAGCTCGTGGTTGAACTGCTGCAGGCGGATGAGCCCGCCGGCTTCCTCCGTTGCACGCGGGCCATCGACTTTGAGCGGTTCTTCGTTTGCCACCCAGATGCTCCTGTCCCACATCGAGGCGGAGATCGACTCGAATCCCAGGTTGGGCCGTGCTTTCTTAAAAACCTCAGGCACATCGACCGGCTCAAGATGCTTGCCCGAGGGGAAGTGGTGGAAGTTGATGGTCTGGTCCGCCTCGTCCGCGCTGAGCAGCAGGCGGGTGCTCGGATCGATCGCGATCCCTTCGAGATCGCGCCCACCCTCGAGTTCGATGACTTGATTGATAGAGGCTTCGAGAATCTCGCCGGTCTCGCGGTCAATCTTGATGGTCGCCATGCCCATCTTCCCGCCCTTGTCAGAAACGACGGCGAACAGGTCTAAGCCGAAGTAGGTGATACCCGAGAGCTCGCGGATATCTTCGGAAGCGAGCCCAACCTGCCCCTGGTCAGTGTCCATGATCGCGTGTGATTCAACTGGCGGGGCCTGCGCACAGGCTGTAGCGGCGTGCAGCACCAGAGTGCAGAGTATGATCGGTTTGAGTGTGTTTATGATCGCCTCCCGCATAGATTGATTATGACACGCATCGGGCGAAGCACAAAATGGATATTAGATTGACCCGTCCCAGTTCGCCGGGCAGAGCAGGACCGGGATCTCGGACGAGCGGATGATGTTGGTCGGGACGTCGCCCGCGATCAGGCGTTTGAGCACGCCTTTGCCGGTCAGGCCGAGCACGATCAGCGAGCAGTTGCGGGCCCGTGCGGTATTGAGGATGGCTTTGGCGGTATCGTCTGAGAAGAGCATGATCCCTTCAGCCTCGACGCCGGCGGTCTTGAGCCGATCGGTGAAGAGCTGCAGTGTCTGCTCGCCGCGTTGGGTGGCGTCGGACTCGTGCTCGTCCGTTTCCTGCAGCGTCGCGACGTGGGCGACAAAGACCGACGCATCCAGCCGGCGGGCCAGGTCCGCGATCGGTTCAGCCAGCTTGTCACTGGCCCAGGGCGAAGATA
Source organism: Planctomycetota bacterium (assembly GCA_039188575.1). Taxonomy (GTDB): domain Bacteria; phylum Planctomycetota; class Phycisphaerae; order Phycisphaerales; family Phycisphaeraceae; genus JAHQVV01. Next base: position 46,510 of record JBCCYY010000008.1, read on the forward strand.
CGGCTACCAATAATTGGCTCATCGAAAACGCTCATCCATCCGGGGCCGACGCCGGCCGATCGCTAAACAGGGATTATAACCCCCCCTAAAGAACCTGTCCCAACCCTAAAAAGAGCATTGACTTACGCCTCTGGCATGTCTAGCGTTAAACCGTTCATCCTTTACCAATCATCCTTAGCACGGAATCCTCGCTTGCCCCCATCGCACCCCAGCCCAGCCACCCTTGGCCAACTCCGTGAATCGGGCTACCAGTACCGAACCGTCAAGCAGGAACTCCGCGAGAACCTCATCGCCCGACTGAAATCCGGCGAAACCTTGTTTCCGGGTATACGCGGTTACGACGACACCGTCGTACCACAGATCATCCACGCGTTGCTTGCCAGACACGACATGCTCTTCCTCGGCCTACGCGGCCAGGCCAAGACCAAGATGCTGCGTATGCTGCCTGGTCTGCTCGACGAGTGGGTGCCGATTATCGCTGACCTCGATGTGCCCGACGACCCGCTTGAGCCAGCGACGCAGCTGGGCCAACGCGCGGTCCTCGAGCAAGGGGACGACACCTCAATCCACTGGTTTCACCGCGAGGAGCGTTACCACGAAAAGCTCGCGACCCCGGATGTGACCATCGCCGACCTGCTCGGCGAGATCGATATCGTCAAGCACGCCGAAGGGCGGCATCTCTCCGACGAAGCGACGATGCACTTCGGGCTGATCCCGCGTAGTAATCGCGGTATCTTCGCGATCAACGAGCTGCCTGACCTTGCGCCGCGCATCCAGGTGGGGCTGTTCAACGTTCTCGAAGAGCGTGATGTTCAGATCCGCGGCTACCCGATCCGGCTCAACCTCGACCTTTCCTTGGTATTCAGCGCGAACCCCGAGGACTACACCAACCGCGGCCGGATCGTGACGCCCCTTAAGGACCGCATCGGCTCTGTGATCCGGACACACTACCCGCTCACCATCGCGGAGGGCATGCACATCACGGCAGAGAATGCCTGGCTTGAGCGTGGCGACGTTGATGCGACGCCGAAGGTCGTCGTGCCAGGCTACCTGCACCGCGTGCTTGAAGAGGCGATCGCCTCCGCAAGGACGAGTTCACACATCAATCAGTCGTCTGGCGTCAGTGTACGGACCTCCGTCGCCTGCCTCGAGACGATCGTGTCCAGCGCCGAGCGACGCGGCATCCTCACCGGCGAGCCCGAGGTCGTTGCCCGTATATGCGACCTGCAGCACGTCTTCACCTCGACCCGCGGCAAGATCGAGCTGATGATGGCCGATGATTCCGAGCAGGCCGAGGACCAGCTCGTCGGGGCACTGCTGGGCGAAGCGGTGAAGGCGATCTTCGACCGCATCGCATCGATCGACGACTACGAAGACCTCGCCGGCCAGTTCGACCAGGGGCTCAGGCTCACGGTCGGCGACACTGCTTCTGCTCAGGAACTGGCTGATAGCATGGAACATGTGGATGGGCTGACCGACGCCGCGGGTGAGATCGCCGAGTCGCTTGATCTGGATCAAGGCGATACGGGCATGCTCGCGAGTGCCGGGGAGATGCTGCTCGAGGCGTTGTACGTCCACAATCGTCTCAGCAAGCATGCAGGTGCTGGTACGATCGCCTACAGCCGTTAAATCACGGTTGACCCGAACCTGTATGCTTGCAGCCTCGTATCACGTCTTTACCTGGACACCCCACTAAGGAATGCCATGCTGACCACCCGTCTACCGTTCACCGCACTGCTTGCCGCGGTTTGTCTGATCACGATGCCCGTCTTTGCCGCCAAGAAGGGCTGGACCGAGGACTATGACGCCGCCAAGACCAAGGCGGCCGAGCAGAGCAAAGACCTGCTCCTCGAGTTCACTGGCTCGGACTGGTGCCCGCCATGCAAGAAACTGAACGAGATGGTTTTCTCGCATTACTCATTTGCCGAAGGCGCGGGCGAGCACTACGTGCTGGTCAAGCTCGACTTCCCGCGATCCAAAGAGCAGTCCGCCGACCTCAAGAAGCAGAACAGGGATCTCCAGCAGAAATACGGCATCCGTGGTTACCCCACCGTGATGCTGACCGACGCCGAGGGACGGCCCTACGCCCAGACCGGCTTCCGCCAAGGCGGCCCGGAAGACTATATCGCCCACCTCGAAGAGCTTAAGAAGGTACGCGTCGAGCGTGACAAGCACTTCACCGCGGCAGAAAAGGCGGAGGGCATCGCGAAGGCCAAGCACCTGCACGAAGGCCTTGAGGTGATCGGTACTGAAATGGCCTTGGCGCACTATGGCGCGACGGTCGAACAGATCATCGAGCTTGACTCGGACAACGAAGCCGGCCTCAAGCAGAAGTACAACGACCTTTACGCCGCCAAGAAACTCGAGAAAGAAATCGAGTCGATCATGCAGGGTGTCCGCAAAGATCCCAAGGGCGCGATCACGAAGCTCGATGAGGTCCTTGCACGTGAAGGCCTGCCTGCTGCAAGCAAGCAGAACGTGCTCGCCATGAAGTCCCAGGTCCAGATGTTCGCGCTGAATGACAAAGAGACCGCGAAGGCAACACTCACCGCCGCGATCGAGGCGGACCCCAAGTCTGAAATGGCCGAACAACTCCGAGGTGCGATGAAGCGTTTCTTCGGTGAAAAAGGCGCAACGCAGTAAGACGCTGTAACAAGCCGATTGATCATCTGAAAGCCCCGTCTGATGGCGGGGCTTTTTATTGGCGTGCTCTATGCCCCAACATCGATTGGCTTAGCAGGACGAACAGCCAGCAGGTCGTGGAGGCGGGCGCCCATCCGGCTTGGTGCAAAACACTCCTCGCGTGCCTGTTCAATCGACTGAACCGACCACCAGCGGTGCTGCGTCAGGACCTGCTGCTCCTCCGCGGTGTGAGCCGTGCGGCTTACCTCGTGTTCGTCGATATGAGCAAGGAAAAACCGTTCGTGCTGCTGGTAAACCCTCCCCAGCCAGGGGAACGTGTGTGTCCGCGTCCAGACGCACGGGCCGATCGTCACGCCGCTAAGCCCGGTCTCTTCGTAGAGCTCGCGCTCCGCGGCCTGCTCGTGGGTCTCATCCGCCTCAAGCCCACCGCCGGGCGTGATCCAGAACGCGCGGTCTGCGCCGGGTTCCTGGCAGCGGAACAACAGCACCCGGTTGTGTCGGTCCAGCAGCAGCACACGGGCCGCGTGACGGTCGATGATGGGGTCGGTTGGCTCTGCCATCCCAGATCAGCCTTGGCAAGATGAGTAAAAAACAGCCGGAGACCTACGGGCTCCGGACGCGAAAGCAGCGGCTTGTTCAGATCACCGGCTTGTTCTCTCGTCCGGCGTCCGTAGGCCGCCGGCTACTTCCATCACCAATCGAGCACACTGGATACAGTTTCACGCCTCGAGCGTACGCAGGCCCAAGCCGATTTCCTCAAGCTTGGCCTTAATCTCAACAAGCGAGGTCATGCCGAAGTTCTTCACACCCATGAGCTCTGCCTCGGTCTTCATGCACAGGTCGCCAAGCGACGCGACGTTGAGCAGCGCCAGCGCTTTGCGTGCACGGACGGAGAGGTCCAACTCGTTGACGCTGCGGGTGAGGATCGAGCTGTCGCCGGTCTCGCTGGCCAGCTGCTCGTAGACCTGCTGCTTCACTTCTTCCTGGTGCTGCTCGACGGTCTGGCCAAGGCGCAGGCCCTTCTGCGCGAGCATCGCCTTGATCTCGTCCAGCGAGGCATCGCCGAAGTTCTTGAAGCTGCGCAGCTCGGCTTCGGTGACACGCAGCAGGTCGCCGAGCGTACGGATGCTCATCTTCCGCAGGGCGTTGCGTGTCCGGACGGTCAATTCAAAGTCGGTGATCGGGGTGTTATACAGCGCGTCCTGCTTGACGGCCTTGGCCTCGGACTCGTCGTCGTAGACCATCGCCTTGCTGGCGAGGATGTCCTGGATGTAGAGCCGTGCCCGTGCGTGGTCGGGCTGAGTCGCGAGGACCTGGCGGATGCAGCGCTCCGCGTGGCTGTACTTCCCCTGGTCCTCGTACATCACCGCGAGATTGATGAGGGCGTTCAGCGGCGGGCGGTCGGCCCGGCAGCACTCCTCGTAGAGGTGCAGCGCCTCGTCTTCCTCGCCCAGGAGATCGAGATTGTACGCCAGTCGAAAGCTGGTCTCTGCGTCGTCCGGGTCAGCGGTGTACGCGACCTCATAGGCCTTGATCGCTTCGATCCGGTCGCCGGCGAGTTCGTGGTTCATGCCGATGTCACGGTACTTCTGTGCAGTCTCGGTATCACGGACATCCGTAGCGTATTCGGTCATCGGGTCGCATTCCTATGAGGGGTGGGCTGTTGATCGAGCCCAATAATGTAAATCAATCGGCCTGGGCACGCAATTCTACGCACAGCCGGTATCCATCCGCACCTATTGATCGACGCTCAGCGGTGGTATGCTCATGACGACCGCACCCCTTCGACGCCGATCCGGCGACAGGAGACCTGCCTGTGACCGTCCTGCTCTCGTTTCTCCTCTTCACCGGCCTCGTCGCGGGGCTGACCTGGTTTCTCACCCATAAAGACGACCACAGCACCTCCGATGGCTTCTTCCTCGCCGGGCGTCGACTCGGGGCGATCGTCATCGCCGGTTCGCTGCTGCTGACCAACCTCTCCACAGAGCAACTGGTCGGGCTGAACGGGGACGCTTATAAGGGCGGGCTTCACGTCATGGTCTGGGAAATCGTGACCGTATTGGCGATTGTCCTGATGGCCCTGTTCTTTCTGCCCAGGTTTCTGCGTAGCGGTGTTACGACTGTGCCGCAGTTCCTTGACGACCGATTTGGGCCAACCACGCGCACCATCACGACGTTAGTCTTCCTGATCGCTTATGCCGTGGTCCTCCTACCGATGATCCTGTACACCGGTGCCCAGGCGTTGAGCCAGATGTTTGACGTCAAGACGCTCACGGGCATCGAGAACCCAAAGATCGTGCTCTGGCTGGCGGTCTGGCTGATCGGATTGATCGGCTCGGTCTATGCGCTGTTCGGCGGGCTGCGTACCGTCGCGGTGTCCGACACGCTCAACGGTGTCGGGCTGCTTCTCGGCGGGGTGCTCATCACCTACTTCGGGCTGCAGGCTGTTGGCGGAGATAACGGTGTCATGGCCGGCCTCGATACGATCCGCGCTGACCAGGCAGACAGGCTTAATTCGATTGGTGGATCGACGGACCTTGTGCCCTTTGAGACGGTCTTCACTGGGGCCTTTCTGCTGATGACTTTTTACTGGTGTACCAATCAGCAGATCATCCAACGCACCTTCGCCGCGCGTGACCTCAAGACCGGGCAGAAGGGCGTGCTGCTATGTGGGGCGGTTAAGCTACTCGGGCCGATCTACCTGGTGCTGCCCGGCTTGATTGCCTACCAGTTGTTCTTCAACAACCCGGAGCACGCAGGTCTGGAGCCGGCGCAAAGCTATGGGCGGCTTGTGCGTGAGGTGTTGCCCGCAGGTCTTGTAGGCTTTTTTGCTGCGGTTGTGGTTGGCGCGATCCTCAGCTCGTTCAACTCCGCGCTCAACAGTGCAACGACGCTCTTTAGCCTTGGCGTCTACAAGCCAATTGTTAACAAGGATGCGAGCGAAAAGCAGGTCGTCGCCTCGGGCAAATGGTTTGGTTGGACGACCGCGGCCGTCGCGATGACGATCGCGCCGCTGCTTGCTGGGCAAGACAGCATCTTCGGTTTCCTGCAAATGATGAACGCGATCTACTTCATCCCGATCCTCTCGGTTGTGGTCGTTGGCATGCTGACCCGGCGTGTACCCGGCTGGTCGGCCAATACCGCACTCATCCTCGGGGTCGCACTGTTATTGGTTGGCAACTTTGTGCCGGTCGGTGAGAGCGAAGAAGGTAAAGCTTTACTGCTCGCTGGCGGGGTGATGCATAACTTCCACTTTGTCGGGATCGTTTTTGTGCTGCTCGTGGCATTGATGCTGATTGCTCAATGGATCAAGCCAAGGCCTGAGGTCTGGGTACACGAGCACAGCAAGGACGTGGACATCACGCCATGGAAGTTTGCCTGGCCCGCGGGGATCGTGCTGGTCATTGCGGTGATCGTGATCTACGCGGTTTTCGCGGATTTCACGGTGCTCAGTCCGAATGGTTAGGGCGTTACACCGAGTTTATTGTGACGCTTGATCTGCGCGCTTTTGACAATACCCGTGTCGTATGATGGGCGGGGTTGTTGCAGCCGCCGCGTCATACGCGGGCGGACGCATTAGAGGTCATGCCCGACCGGGCGTGGCCCGTCGGCTGCCGATCCAGCAGGTGCTTGCGTGTATTTGGGGGTGTTTTAAGGATGCCAAGGGCCTGGCGGCCTTGACCGGTCTTTGTGTCGTCTGGATGGATTGCAAAAGCCGTTGAATGACTGGTTTGGTGCGCAATAAACACATTCGGTGCGCACGGTTTCAAGTGTGCCACGCTTTGCTTGGCGCTCTTGATTGATGGTCTGCTGGGGTCGCGGTGCTTTAGTGGTTGTTTTGTGCGCTAGACCTTCCCGACAACGATGCAGACGTTGTGGCCGCCGAAGCCGAAGCTGTTGCTCATCGCGACCTTGATGTCTGCCTCTCGCGCGGTGTGCGGGATGTAGTCCAGGTCGCAGCCCTCGCTCGGGTTGTCGAGGTTGATCGTCGGGGGCAGCTGCCCGGTCTCGATGGCCTTGGCGAGGATGACCGCTTCGATACCGCCCGCCGCACCAAGCGAGTGGCCGAGCATCGACTTTGTCGAACTAACCATGACCTTGGTGTCATCGCCGAAGACCCGCTTGACCGCCTTGGTCTCGGCCAGGTCGCCCAGGCCTGTCGACGTGCCGTGGGCGTTGATGTAGCCGATGTCGGAGGCGTTGACGCCCGCGTCGTTCAGCGAGGCCTGCATGGCGTATGCCGCGCCCGCGCCGTCCTCAAGCGGGGCGGTGATGTGCGAGCCGTCAGCCGACTGGCCGGCACCGAGTAGCTCGCCATAGATCTTCGCGCCGCGTGCCTTGGCGTGCTCGTACTCTTCGAGCACGACGATGCCTGCGCCCTCGGCCAGCACAAAGCCGTCACGGTCTTGGTCCCACGGGCGGGAGGCCTTTTCGGGCTCATCGTTTCGCTTTGACAATGCCTTGAGCGCGATGAAGCAGGCGGTGCCCAGCGGGGTCAGCGCCGCCTCGGACCCGCCGGAGATCATGACGTCGGCGACACCGTGACGGATCGCCTCGGACGCACTGAGGATCGCGTGCCCTGCGGACGCGCACGCGGTCGTCGCGGCAGAGTTCGGCCCGCGGAGGCCGTAGTGGATGCTCACGTTGCCCGCCGCGGCGTTGCACATCAGCTTTGGCACCATAAACGGGCTGACCCGGCTCGGGCCCTTTTCAAGAAGCTTCCGGTGGCCCTCGGCGAACTCTTCCATCCCGCCGACACCGCTGCCGATGATGCTGCCGCAGCGCCAGGCGTCTTCCTTCTCGAAGTCCAGCCCCGAGTCTTCCACCGCGTCGATCGAGGCGTTGAGCGCGAACTGGGCGAAGCGGTCCAGCTTCTTGGCATACTTCTTCCGCTCGATGGGCTCAAAGTTGGTCGGGCCGTCCCAGTCCATAACCTGACCGCCGAACTTGGTGGCGTATTCGGCCGTGTCGAAACGCGTGATCGGGCGGATCCCGCTGGTGCCGGCCAGCAGTTGGCTGTAGACCTCGTTGACGTCGGTGCCAAGGCTCGTGACCCAGCCCAGGCCGGTGATAACAACGCGTCGCTTGCTCATGGTTCTGATCGGGTAATAGGATCGGGGATGAGGGAAAAACAAGCACCGCCCCTGGAATGCAGAGGCGGCGCCGTTTCGTGTCGACGGGCACGGGCAAAAACAAGCCCGGCACGGTCAGCGGTTAGCCGCCGTAGTTGTCCTTGATAAAGTCGATCGCCTTTCCGACGGTGTCGATCTTCTCGGCTTCTTCGTCGGGGATCGAGGTCTCGAACTCGTCCTCGAACTCCATGACCAGTTCGACGGTGTCGAGCGAGTCGGCGTTGAGGTCGTTCACAAACGAGGTGTCGCGGGAGATTTCCCCCTTATCGACGCCCATCTGCTCGGCGACAATCGAGATCACTTTTTCTTGGATTTCCTGTTCGTCCATGGTGGTTGGCTCCTGGCCGGGTCGGGGGATCGGGGGTTGCCCGGCGGCGGTTCGTGTCAAGCGGGGACTATAGCGTGCCTCGCGGGCGTTCACAAGCGGGGAAAGGGGGTTGAGGGCCCTCTACGGGCGATCTTTAGCACATCGTCATGCCGCCGTCGACGCAGATCACCTGTCCGGTGACATAGCTCGCGCCCTCGGAGGCGAGGAAGGTAACCGCCGCAGCGATCTCATCGGGCTGGCCCATCCGGCGGAGCGCGGTCATGGTCTTGACCCCGTCCTTGATCGCGTCGGGCAGCACATCGGTCATGTCGGTCTGGATGAAGCCGGGGGCGATGACGTTGGCGGTGATATGTTTCCCGCCCATTTCTTTGGCCAGGCACTTGGTAAAGCCCGCCAGGCCGGCCTTCGCCGCGGCGTAGTTCGCCTGGCCGGGGTTACCCACGACGCCGGCGACCGAGCCGAGGTTGATGATCCGGCCCCACTTGCCGCGCATCATCGGCTTGAGCGCCGCGCGGCAGGCGATAAACACGCTGCGCAGGTTCGTCTGGATCACATCATCAAACTCCTCATCCGTCATCCGCAGCAGCAGGTTGTCCTTCGTGATGCCCGCGTTGTTGACGAGGATGTCCAGCCGGCCGTGCTCCTTGAACACGCTGTCGATCAGGCCTTCGATCGACTCCTGGCTGGAGATATCGCAGGTCGCGATCGAGGCGCTACCGCCCGCCGATTCGATCTCGGCTTTGACTTCGCTGAGTTTAGACTCGTTGCGGGCAACGCAGACCACGTGCCGGCCTTCGGCGGCGAGGTGCCTGGCCGTCGAGGCACCCAGGCCACGCGATGCCCCGGTCACGATCGCGATGCGGGTTGGTGTTGTATCAGTCATTCGGGATGATCTCCAGTTGTAATCCGCTTTCCGATCGGGAAAACGAGAGAGTCTCTGCCGGCTTTGAGTCGGGCTGATCTTTTCGCATTAGTTTGAAGTGGCTGACCCGTAGGATCAGTCGCTTGCTGTTCGTCACTTTAGCCGAGAATGATCCATCGGCGTTTACGTCATAGGAGACGTAGCGGGGTGATTGCGTCGTAACATCCTCAAAGCTGGGCACACCCATCTCGCTTGCAGACTCGCGGCGCAGGGCAGACACAACCAGTTCTGGCTGGTCCTTGGCTTGTTCCGTCAGGCCATAGATCGTCCCATCCACTTCGATAGGTGCCCGCCCGGTCGTACAACCGATTGAGAACGCAACAAAGCAGAGCAAGCCTAAAGCAATAATCCGACTCATCGGAACACGCCTTGCATTTGGAAGCCTAGACTCATACGAGTTGATGGCGCTACGGTCCGTTAGCAGAGTCATCCTTGACAACCTCCAGCCTTACTTGATCTTGCGATTGGAAGAAACTGCGGTTCGGAACTAGGAACTCCGTACCCAGGTCATCGACTCGGCGGATCTTGTAGCCCTGTACGGCCAGTGTGAGTGTGCCGGCCCAACGGGATGAGGCCGTAAATGTGCCGTCTCCTGGCGTTTCGACAACGGCTTGCCGTGATTCGTCGACTGAATCCGGGCTCTCCCACTCGCCCGGTTGGATGATCGTGCCGCCGCGTTTAGAGCCCTCGGCGACGACGACCGCGTCGGTGATCCGCTTCCCGTCGACGCCGACAACATCGCCGCTGACGCGGATCGTCTCGCCCGTGCTGATACAGCCCGAGCTGACGAGCACGAGCATGCACAGGGTTGCCAGTTGGATCGGTCGCTTGATCGCTTTCATGCCCTAATCCTTCGGCGAATCGAAGTTCTCCACACGAATGCTTTTCTCGATCCGCCGCATCAGCCCGCTGAGCACTCTGCCTGGGGCGAGCTCGACATACCGGCCAGGCAGGTTCTTTGCAGCGTATTGCATGGACTGGCTCCAGCGGACCGGGTTGGTCAACTGCTCGACCAGCCGCTTCTGAATAAGCATCGGGTTGCTGGGGTGGTCCTCGCCGGTGACGTTGCTGAGGACCTGTACGGTCGGCTCGGACCAGGCTACCTTCTCGAGCGCCTGCTGCAGTTGTACCGCGGCGGGCTGCATGATCGGCGAGTGGAACGCGCCGGCGACCGACAGCGGCGTGGCGCGGAAGCCTGCCGCTTCGGCCTCGGAGACCACCAGTTCACAGGCATCCAGCGAACCGCTGACGACGACCTGCATGGGCGAGTTGTAGTTGGCAGGGACGATCACGGCTTCCTTGGGCAGCGCGTCGTTAACCTTATCGCAGAGCACCTCGATCGCCGCCTCGTTCACATCGCCGGTGATTGCCACCATAGAGGAGGGGGTCGCCTCTGCGGCTGCTTGCATCGCCTCGCCGCGTAAGCGTACTAGCTTGAGACCTTCCGAGAAACTGAACGCGCCGGCAAGGTGCAGCGCGGTGAACTCACCAAGCGACAGGCCCGCTGTCGCAATGAAAGTATGCAGATCACCTTTCGCTTGCAGGCCATGGAAGCAAGCCACCGACGCGGTATAGATCGCCACCTGCGCGTTGTCGGTACGGTTCAGGTCGTCGGCCGGCCCCTCAAAGCAGAGCCCTGCCAGGTCGAAGCCGAGTACTTCGTTGGCCTCATCAAAAACGGCCTTGGACTCCGGCACCGCGTCGTGCCAGGCCTTACCCATCCCAACGGCCTGCGAGCCCTGCCCGGGACAAAGGATGATCGTATTCGTGTCGCTCATGCGTGAAGTTCTACAGTTTCCAGAGGGAGGTTGTCCAGCACATGCCCCCACCGATCGCGACGAACAGCGCGAGGTCGCCTTCGTTCAGCTCACCCGCCACACGCTTGTCATGAAGGCACAGGGGGACGCTTGCGGCGGAGGTGTTTCCGTACTTATCGATGTTGATCACCATTTTGCCTGGCGGCAAGTCCATCCGTTTGTTGACGAGTTCGAGGATCCGTCGGTTCGACTGGTGTGGGATCACCGAGGCGAGGTCGGCGGCGGTAACGCCGGCTTTCTCAAGCGTCTCATCGATGATCGCCTGGGTGGTGGTGACCGCGAACTTAAACACCTCCTGCCCGTTCATTTGCAGCGTGTTGAACCGGCCGGTGAAGCCCTCGTGCTCCTCGGGCAGGTCGTTCGCGTTGCGGGGCAGGTAGAGCTCGCCCCACAGAGATCCATCAGAGCGCATCGTCTGGGCCAGGCAGCCGCGTGAGCTATCATCATCTGCGGTTAGAACCGCCGCACCGGCCGCATCTCCAAAAAGGATGCACGTCTTACGGTCTTCATAGTTCACCACTTTCGAGAGGGTCTCTGAGCCGATGACCGCGACGTTACGGTAGTGGCCCGATCGGATCAACGCCTCTGCATGGTTGAGTCCATAGACAAAGCCGGAGCAGGCCGCGGTGATGTCCATCGCGCCCGCGGGTGTCGCGCCGATCTCATGCACGACACGGGCGGCACTGGAAGGGCAGGTCATCTCTGCCGTCATCGTGGCGAGCAGGACCATATCTAACTCACCCGGCTGCATGCCTGCATCATCCAAGGCCCCGCGGAGCGCATCGACCGCGAGGGATTTGGTAGTCGTACCATTATCTGCGATATGTCGCGTTTTGATCCCGGTCCGCTGGGTAATCCACGCGTCATTGGTGTCCACTAAAGCCGTAAGGTCTTCGTTGGTCAGCACGCGTTCGGGGAGGGCGATGCCGACTCCCGCCAGGCGTACACCAACCCCCGCGGCTGCGGGCGGGGCGCTCATGTGTCGGCCCCTGTCGTGACGGGTTTCTTCGCCTTGATGATCTCCTCGGCCTTGAGCAGGCGCTCGGAGACCTCGGGGTTCACGTTCAAATCGGCGTACTTTAACGCGTTGCGGATCGCGTTGTGAATCGTTCGCGGCTGCGACGAGCCGTGGCAGATCAGGCAGATCCCGTTGGCACCCATCAGCGGCGCGCCGCCATGCTCGTGATAGTCGTGCTTGGCGTAGATGCTCTCGACAACCGGCTGCAGCTTCATCGCCAACTCAGGATCGATCTCAAACGCCTCGTGCGCAATCGTCTTGAAGATACCTTTGCTCAGGCCCTCGGCAAGCTTCAGGACCACGTTTCCGGTAAAGCCCTCAGCGACGATGACGTTGGCCTTGCCCTCGAAGATCTCACGGCCTTCGATGTAGCCGACATAGTTGACGGTCTCGTCGAGTTTCAGCAGTTCGTGCGTGCCGCGGGTCAGGGCGTTGCCCTTTCCTTCTTCGCCACCGATCGAGAGCAGGGCGACGGTCGGGTCTTCGATCTCCAACACGCGTTCGGCGAAGATCGATCCCATGTGCCCGTACTGGTGCAGGTGCGTCGCGCGCGGTTCGGGGTTGGCGCCGACATCGCACACGACGACTGGGCCATAGAACGTCGGGATGGTGACGGCGATGCCGGGGCGGTGGGCGCCCTTGAGCCGTCGCATGGACATCTGTGCCGAGGCGACACACGCGCCGGTGTTGCCCGCGGAAATGATCACATCGCATCGATCTTCTTTTGCGCGCGGTGAGCCGAGCCAGCCCCACTTGACGATCGAGCTGTCTGTTTTTTCGCGTAGCGCCGCAACAGGCGGGTCGCCCATCTCGATGACCTGCGTCGTCGGCACGATCTCGATGTGCGGGTCCCCGACCAGCCCTTCTTCATCGAGCGCTTCGGTGATGATCTCTTCATCGCCCACTAGGACGAGCTTGTCGCCATCCTTAAGCAGTTTGATCGCGCTGAGCGCGCCTTTAAGGATCGCGTCCGGTGCGTTGTCCCCGCCCATGACATCGATTGCGATTCGCACGTCGTGCCCCTGTCCCTGGTGCCAGTCCTTGGTTCGGTGTGAGGTCGGCTGCGACGGGTCGATTAATCGCCAGACTTACGGCCCGGCGTGACCTTGAGGCCCGGCCGCACGTAGCCACAATCGGCACACGCGGCGTGCGGCAGCTTCGGCGAGCCACACGACGGGCAACTGACAAAGCCACGCGGCGTCAGTGCGTCGTGTGAGCGGCGGATCCGGCCACGGGTTCGGCTGATGCGTTGTTTAGGCAGCATGACTCAGTACCTGATTGCGAGTGGTTTTATGGGTTCGTTAGGAGGCACTGCACCTGTTTGCAGGCACCGCGCCGAGCCCGTAAATGTAGCCGAGTCCAACGATTGGGTCAAACGCCCGCTCTCACCCAAGTCCGAATGAGGCTCAGTGCACGTCTGCCGCTTCGATGTTGAGGCCTCCTCCGGCCTGTTCGGGTTCACGGACCGAATCGACCAGTTGCCTGGTCTTTTCGCTTGGCTTCTTACAAAGCGGGGCCAGGCTAAGGGTTACGATAAAATTCAGCAGCATGCCGATTGTACCGATGCCTTGTGCGTCGATACCAAAGGCCCAGGGCTGGCGGATCCAGGGCACGATCTTTTCGCCCGTCGATGGGTCGGTCGTTATCGATCCAAAGATCGCAGCAGCGATATCGGGATTCAGCAGGATCACATCCGCCTTCTGTGTGACGATGTAGAAGGCGGTGAATGTGATGCCTACGAGCATCCCCGTGACCGCCGGGGCCGTGCCCACGCGCTTGGAGAAGATGCCGAGCACGATCGCCGGGAAGAACGACGCCGCCGCCAGCCCGAACGCGAACGCGACGACCTCACCCACAAAGCCGGGTGGATTGATGCCAAAGTAGCCGGCGATCAACACCGCAACCGCGATGGTGATCCGGCCGACGAGCAGACGCTGCTTCTCGGTCGCTTCCGGGCTCATCACGCGGTAGTAAAGGTCGTGCGAGACGGACGAGCTGATTACTAGCAAAAGGCCTGACGCCGTCGATAACGCAGCCGCTAAACCGCCAGCGATCACGAACGCAACAACCCAGTCCGCAAGTTGAGCCATTTGCGGCGTGGCCAGCACGATGATGTCGCGGTCGGGGTGGTGGGCGGCACCGAGTTCAACGAGCCTGCTGCTTGCGGCGGACTGCTGCTTGTCTCGCAGTTCTTTCCAGCGAGCCCGTTCCTCGGCTTGGGGGTCCGGGCCCGAACCTGGTGTCGCGATCCAGCTGTAATCGAGTTCAAACGTGCGTAGCTCCTGCTCTTCCACATCGCTTAGGTTGTTGTTTGCCGCGACCCAGGCATCGGGGTCCTCCAGCACCTCCCCGCGCACCGCAGCGGGCAGCCCACCCACACGCATCAACTCGTTGGGCAGCAGCTCGATCTCATGCATCTCGCCGGTTTTGGGGTCTGGCACCTCGATCGTCTTCGCCTTGCCGGTCAGGTTATTGGTGAAGGCGACCTGGCCATCGCTGTTGAAGTCGACCCAGGCGATATACCCCGTCTCGTTCCACTTGTGGTACCACTCGGGCAGTTCCTCTGCGGTTGCGCCGTTCAGCCCTGCGACATCGTCCACCATGTAGTAGCGTGCAAACGCCGCCACGGCCGGTGCACACAGGTACAGCATCGAGATAAAGAGCAGAGCCCAAAACGCCGACCAACGCGCTGCCTTGACACTCTTCACGGTGTAGAACCGAACGATCACGTGCGGCAGACCCGCCGTCCCGCACATGAGCGCGAGGCAGACGCAGAAGACATTTAGCCTGTTCCACCGCGGCTCGCTCTCGGCGTAAGCCTCGGTGTAGTTGCCAAATCCGAACTGCTGGTTGATCTGTGTGAGCTTCTCAAGCAAGAATGGTCGGGCGGGATCGACCGTCTCGACAACCTGGCTGCCCAGGCCGATCGACGGAACCGCGTTGCCGGTCAGCTTGAGCGAGATCGCGATCGCGGGGATGAGGAAGGCGGTGATGAGCACCCAGAACTGGGCGACCTGCGTCCAAGTGATGCCCTTCATCCCGCCGAAGACGGCGTAGACGAAAACAATCGCCATACCGATGAAGACGCCCGTCGCTGGTGCAACGCCGAGGAACCCGGAGAAGACGACGCCGACACCTTTCATCTGCCCGACTACATACGTGAAGCTGACAAAGATGGCGCAGAGCAAGGCGATGATTCGGGCCTTGTTCGAGTCGTAGCGGTCGCCAATGAAGTCGGGCACGGTGAAGTGGCCGAACTTACGGAGGTAGGGCGCGAGCAGCAGGGCGAGCAGCACGTACCCGCCGGTCCATCCCATGAGGTAGACGCCGCCGGCGAAGCCCATGCCCGAGATCAGCCCGGCCATGGAGAGGAACGACGCGGCCGACATCCAGTCCGCAGCGGTCGCCATGCCGTTGGCCGGCGCAGGGACGCCGCCACCCGCGATGAAAAAGCCTTTGGTGTCCTTGACCCGAGACAGCCAAGCGATGCCCAGGTACAGGCTGAACGTCAGGCCGACGAACACATAGGTCCAGATCTCAAGCGTCGTCATGCCGCACCCCCGGTCTTGGCCGCGTCCTTATTGATCTTCTCAAGCTCCTCGTGGTGCTTGTTGTCCAGCCGGTTCAGCAGGATACAGTAGACCAGGATGATCAAGACGAAGGTCATGATCGAGCCTTGCTGGGCGAACCAGAAACCGAGCGGGTACCCGCCGAGTTGGATGGCGTTGAGCTTGTCGGCGAACAGGATGCCGCAGCCCAGGCCCACGACGCCCCAAATCATCAACAGCACGGTCATGATGGCTACGTTGGCTCGCCAATACCGTTTGAGCGCTTCGGCCTCGGCATCCGAGCGCGGCGGGTTTGGCGCTCCGGTAGAAGTGTCTTGGTCGGTCATCAGCAGGCTCGGATCTCGAAACGAGTGAATGATAAGAATCGCAAAAGGTCAAATATTGTCGCACAGGTCAGCGGTCAGCCCTTACAACAAGTTGAACAGTCTAATGTCAAGCCAGAGAATAGGCTATCCCTACCAAACACCCGCCTTGTCTTGCGGTAATCTGTCTACGATGACAAGCGATCAATACAGTACGCGAATGAAAGCGCCTTGCTCACGCTTGCGACTGGAGCGGCTCTGGTTAATCGCGCTCTTGGCGGTTTGCCTGTCGCAGGGATGCACGACCAAGCAAGCCGGTGCCGATGATGGCTTTGTGCCGATCTTCGATGGCATGACGCTTGAGGGTTGGCGTGTGGTCGGGGGGAACGCGACGTATCGGGTCGAGGGCGGTCATATCGTCGGGACGAGCGGGAAGGGTGGCCCCAATACCTTCCTGAGAACCCTGCGCGATGACTACGAAGACTTCGATTTCCGCTGCCAATTCAAGTGGGACATCCCCGGCAACTCGGGCATCCAGTTCCGCTCCGCACACAAGCCGCCACAGAATAACCAGGCGGAAGGACGGGTCTTTGGCTACCAGTACGAGATGGACCAATCGGAGCGGGCGTGGACAGCGGGCCTGCACGAAGAATCCCGGCGTGGCTGGATGGTCGCGCTCAAAGGCGAAGAAAACGCCACGAAACGGCAGGCCGTCAAGCTCGATGGCTGGAATGATATGGTGATCCGTTGCGAGGGTCGGCGTATCCAGACATGGCTCAACGGCGTCCCAATCGTAGATACGACCGATGAGTCGGAGGATGCGCTTCAATCGGGTTTCTTTGGCCTGCAGATACACTGGGGGGAACTCAGCCAAGTGCGCTGGCGGGACTTGCGTGTGAAAGAACTCAATACGGACTAGCGATGTCAAACTACTTCACCCCACGCCCGGCAGGCAAGAAAGACCTCGAAGAAGGCGAGGGGTTCTCGCCTAAGTTCGATGAGCACGGGCTGATTCCCTGTATCACCACGCACGCAGAGACTGGCGAGGTGCTGATGTTCGCGTTTATGAACGAACTCTCGCTGGCCAAGACGATTGAGACGGGCATGGTCCACTACTGGTCCCGCAGCCGGGGCAAGCTTTGGCTCAAAGGTGAGTCTTCGGGTATGACGCAGAAGGTCGTTGAGCTTCTTACCGACTGTGACCAGGATGCGCTCGTCGCCCGCGTCACCTTGGGCAAGGCGACCAAGGGCGGGGCGCAGGCGTCCTGCCATGTCGGCTACCCAAACTGTTTTTACCGCTCGATCCCAACCGGCATCGGTGAAACAAACGAACCCGTGCAGATGTCTGTGATCAATGAGAAGGTCTACGATCCCGATGAGGTCTATGGCAAATAGTAAACATGGCTGATCCAAACTCGCATCATCTCGATCTGTCTTCACGTCCCCGGCGTAACCGTAGGACGCCCGCGATCCGCGCCATGGTACGCGAGACCGTGCTGACACCCGCCGACCTGATCTACCCGCTTTTTGTTCAGGATGGGGCAACCGAGCTGGTCGACTCGATGCCAGGGCAATGCCGTTTGTCGTTGGACGATCTGGTCAAGGAAGCCCGGCGCGCTCAGCAACTCGGCATCCCCGCGATTGTGCTTTTCCCGAAGGTGCCGGACACGTATAAGACCGAAATGGGTGAGCACGCTTATGATGCCGAAGGCCTGGCCCAGCGCGCGATCGCTGCGGTCAAGCAGAATGTGCCGGATCTTTGCGTCATCACCGATGTCGCGCTAGACCCCTACAATAGTGATGGTCACGACGGTATCGTTTCCAATACTGGCGAGGTGTTGAATGACGAGACGATCGCGGTGCTCTGCAAGCAGGCGATCAGCCATGCCATGGCCGGTGCCGACATCGTCGCGCCCAGCGACATGATGGACGGCCGGGTCGGAGCGATCCGCGCGGCATTGGATCAGGCCGGCCATGCCAACACATCCATCATGAGCTACACCGCGAAGTACGCCTCGGCGTTCTACGGCCCGTTCCGCGGTGCACTCGATTCCGCCCCAAGGCTAGCCGGCAGCAAGCCGATCCCCGAAGACAAGTCCACCTACCAGATGGACCCGCCCAATGTGCGCGAGGCCTTGCGTGAGCTGGAACTCGACGAGGCCGAGGGTGCGGACATCGTGATGGTCAAGCCAGCGGGCCCATACCTGGATGTCATTGCCAAGATGCGTGAGGTGACAACCCTGCCGATCGCGGCCTATCAGGTCTCTGGCGAATACGTGATGATCAAGGCCGCGGCCGCGACGGGCGGGCTGGAGGAAAAAGCGCTTGTTCTCGAAACTTTGACCGGTATCAAGCGCGCGGGGGCCGACACGGTACTAACCTACTTTGCCCCGCAGGTGGCCGAGTGGCTTGGCTGATGGCGCATCTCGATTTCCGAGTGATCGCCATAATGATCTTGATATCATGCGTCGCCACACAGCGAGGAAGCCATGGAAACTAGACCGCTTGGCAAGACCGATATCAACTCAACCGTACTATCCTTCGGGGCCTCATCGCTCGGAGCGGAGTTTCGCAATGTCGACCTGAACGAGTGCCTTCAGTCGGTGCACGTTGCGATGGAAGCCGGGATGAATTTCATCGACACGTCGCCATACTACGGGCGAGGGATGAGTGAGGTGATGCTTGGCCGGGTCCTGCCGGAACTAGACCGAGATAGCTACACCCTCTGCACTAAGTTTGGTCGATACGCGCCGGATCACTTCGACTTCTCCGCCAAGCGTGTTGAGGAAAGCATTGATATTTCGCTGGAGCGGATGAAGGTCGACCACTTGGACATCGTGATCTGCCACGACATCGAGTTTGTGAATTCGAAAGACGCCCTGGAAGAGGCGGTGCCCGCGCTGAAAAAGCAGGTCGAAAAGGGCAAGGTCCGCTACATCGGAGCGAGTTGCTACCCCATCAAGACCCTGCTTAACGCGATCGAGTGGGCAGACTTGGACGTCGTGTTGAGCTACAACCACTACACGCTACAGAACGATATGGCGTTGCAGTTGCTTGGCCCATGCGCGGAGAAGGGCGTGGGCGTGATGAACGCGGCGCCGTTTACGGCAAGGCTGCTGACCAGCGCGCCGCTCCCCGAGTGGCACAAGGCGACGCCGGAGGTACGCGAAGTCGCAAAGAAGGCGGTGGACTTATGCAAGGAGCAGGGCACCGATATCGCCAAACTCGCGTTGCAGTTTTCACTGGGCCACCCCGGCTTCGCAACCTGCGTGACCGGCTCGGCCAACCCCGACCGTATACGCCAGTGGGCCGCATGGGCTAGCGAGCCCATGGACGAAGCGCTCGTCGCCGAGGTCAAGAAGATCCTTGAGCCGATCCACAACTGGCACCATATCGAAGGCCTGCCCGAAAACAACGACACGCCGACCAACCCGTTGCCGACGAATCTCGGCTGATCACATCTCCAATCAAGCCCGCTATGAAGACCCTCTACTTCGACGAACCCGAAAAGATCCGAACAACACAGACCGATGAGCCCGCCGACCCCAAGCCCGGTGAGGTCCAGGTCAAGACGCACCGCGTCGGCGTCTGCGGCACCGACCTGGGTGGGTACGTTGGGAAGTTCCCTTTTTTCAGATACCCGCGCATCCCGGGGCACGAGCTTGGTGTCGAAGTTGTCGCCGTCGGAGATGGCGTATCGCACCTCAAGATTGGCGACAAGTGCTCGATCGAGCCTTATATGAACTGCCGTGACTGCTTCGCCTGCAACAACGGGAGCCCGAACTGTTGTGTCAACCTTGAAGTGATCGGTGTGATGTGCGACGGTGGGCTTCGGGAGCGTTTCAATATCCGGGCGGACAAGGTACACCCCGGAAACGCGCTGCGGTACGAGCAGCTCGCGTTGGTCGAGACGCTCGCGATCGGCTGCCACGCGATCGATCGTGGTGGTGTGCAGGCGGGCGAAGACGTGCTCATCATCGGTGCCGGCCCGATCGGGCTTTCGGCCCTGGAGTTCGCCAAGGTCAACGGCGGGCGGATCGCGGTCATTGACCTCAGTCAGGATCGGCTTGACTTCTGTAAACACACCTACGGCATCGAATGCGGCATCATCCCCCAGCAAGACGGATCGGAGATGAAGCAGGTCGAGGATTTCACCAACGGCAACGGCTTCTCCGTCGTCGTTGATGCGACCGGGCACCAGGGCTCAATGTCCACCGCGATGAAGTACAACGCCCCGACAGGCCGGCTGGTCTACGTAGGCATCACGAATCAGGACCTTGTCTTCCCGCACGTGGCGATCCACAAGCCAGAGGTCACGATCCTGCCCAGCCGAAACGCGCTGCCCAAAGACTTCCCCTACATCATCGATTTGATCGAGAAGGGCGCGATCAACACCGATCCCTGGATCACCCGGAGGATGGCGTTCGACGATGTACCAGGCGAGTTCCCCGAACTCATCACCCCGGCGCCCGGCACGATTAAGACCGTGATTGAAATGGATTGACTTCATGAAATCAGCGATCACCATCTCACTGGTTGAAGAAGCCCGCAAGGGGCCGTTCGTTTATCAAGAAGGCCTGGCCGACGGCTGCGCCCGCGCTGCGGCGGCCGGGTTCGACGCCGTGGAGGTCTTTGTCGCCTCGTTCGACCCGCTGCCCGAACTCGCTGGCCTGCTGGAACAGCACGGCCTCAAGCTCGCCGCGATCGGTACCGGTGCCGGCTGGGTTAAGCACAAGCTGTCGCTGACGGATGGCAACGAGAACCAGCGGACCAAGGCGGTCGCCTATGTCAAGGGCGTGATCGATCTCGCTGCCCAGCACGACGCCCCGGCGATCATCGGCTCGATGCAGGGCCGATCCGGCGAGGGCGTGAGCCACCAAGGCGCGATACTGCACCTCAAAGCTTGTCTAGAAGAACTCGGCGAATATGCCAAGGAGAATGGCCAGCCTCTTTTCTACGAGCCGTTGAACCGCTACGAAACGAATCTGTTTAATACATTGGCCGAGGGTTCCGCGATCATCGAGTCGCTGCAGACGGACAACGTCAAGTTGCTCGCTGACTTATTCCATATGAACATTGAAGAGTCCGACATCGCCCAAGCAATCCGCGATGCGGGTAAGCATGTTGGGCACGTACATTTCGTAGATTCGAATCGCCGCGCCGCCAGCCTCGGACACATGGACCATGCGCCGATTGTCGCGGCTCTTAGGGATATCGGCTACGCGGGATACCTTTGTGCCGAGGCCTTCCCGCTTCCGGATGCGGATACCTGTGCCAAGACCACGATCGAAACAATCAAGAAACTCGTCTAGGAACGAATCGATGACTACTACCGCAACCAAACCCGTCACCCTCGGCATCGCCGCCAGCTTTGGCTTCGGCGACCGCATCGGCTTGGCCACGCCCGGCCACGTGCTGGCGATGAAAGAGGCCGGCCAGGGGATCGTACCGATCTACCCGCAGCAATCCATCCGCGAGATGGCCCGTACTGTTCGCCAGCCTATCGCTGTGATGAACGAAGCGATGGACGCCGCGATCGGCTCGGGCTGGGACGGTCCGATCGGTGCTGATGCCGACCATCTCAAGACCCCCGAAGATGTCGACCGTACCGCCGAAGTAGGTTTCACCTTCTTCACGATCGACCCTTCCGATGATGTGGACGAAAAATCCGACAGTTATGACGAGGCAACCCTCCGCGCGAAGTTTGCCGTGATCAAGGGCGAGGTCGAGTGGTACGAAAAGTACCTTGCTAAGGACGTCATCCTGCCCAACGGCACGCTCATCAAGCTCGACGAAGAGGCCTGCATGCGTTGTGCCGTTAAGTACGGCAAGGCTATCACGTCGGCTCTCAAGCTCGCGGACTACATCAAGGATGTCCACGAGAAAGCCGGTAAAGACTATGAGATCGAGCTAAGCGTCGACGAGACCGACCAGCCTACGACGCTCGCTGAGCACTACATTATCGCGGATCAGTGCGTCAGCAAGGGCATGAAGCTGGTGTCACTCGCACCACGTTTCATTGGCGAATTGGAGAAAGGTGTCGACTACATCGGCGATGTCGCCGCGCTTGAAGCCTCCATGGCTGACCATAACGCGATCGCGGAGCTCGTTGGCCCGTATAAGTTGAGCCTCCACTCCGGGTCGGACAAGATCTCGATGTACCCCGCCCTGGCCCGCGCGACCAAGGGCCGTTTCCACGTCAAAACCGCCGGCACCAGCTACCTCGAAGCACTCCGCGTCGCGACGCGGCATGACAAGGCGCTCTTCCGGCGGATCGTTGAGTTCGGTCGGGAGCGTTACGACACCGACAAGGCGACCTACCACGTGCACGCGACTGTGGAGGGTACGCCCGCTCCAAGCGAGTTACCCGACGACACCGCGATCGAGCGAGAGTACCTCGAGATCTGGTCCGAGGTGCCCGAGGGGCTCGGCTTCACCAAGGCCGGCCGACAGATCCTGCACTGCACGTTCGGCTCCGTGCTGACCGATCCGACCCTCGGCGGCGAACTCCGCAGCGTTCTTGAGTCGCACCCGGACACCTACGCCGAGGTATTGTCAGATCACTTTGCCCGCCACCTTCGAGCGCTCCGCGCTGGGATGTAAGCCATGCTCAAAACCGACCTGATCCACCCCGACATCCTCGCAAGCCTTGCTGCGGCAGGCCACCATTCCAAGGTACTGATCGCGGATGGCAACTACCCCGTCGCGAGTAAGTTCGGGCCGAACGCGGAGATCGTGCACATGAACTTTATGCCGGGCCTGCTCTCTTGCAACCAGGTCCTCCAGGGCCTGCTCACAGCGATCGCGGTCGAGGAGATCAACACGATGCAATACCACACCGAAGGTGAGTACGCGTTGACCGAGGACCCGCCGGTGTGGGCAGACTACCGCAAGACGATCAGCGAGGCCGGGCTGGACCTTGAGCTCAAGCCGATCGAGAAGTGGGCTTTCTATGATGCGGTCATGAATGACGACCACGTGCTCACGATCCAGACCGGCGAGAAGATGGGCTGGGCGAACCTGATCCTGACGCTCGGCTGCCGGACTTTCCCGATCGAAGGTTGACTATGCAGCCACGCATCCTCGACAGCCACCACCACCTCTGGGACTACGACCCGCAGCAGTACCCGTGGATCCCGCCGGGCACACCGCTGGAGCAGAGCTACGGGCTCAACGACCTGGTCGAGCATAGTGCAGACACGGGGCTGGTCGGCACTATTGCTGTCCAGGCACGGCAGACGCTTGGCGAAACCGAATGGCTGCTCGGTCTGGCTGAGCGCGACCCGCTGTGCAAGGGCGTCGTTGGCTGGGTGCCGCTTCAGGACCCATCGGTTGGCGAGATCATGGGGCGCTTCCACGACAAGCCGCTGTTCAAAGGTATCAGGCACGTTATCCAGGACGAAGAAGACCCCGAGTTCATGCTCCGGCCGGCCCTGCTGGACGGCATCAAAACAATCGCAAGCATGGGGCTGCGCTACGACATCCTGATCTTCGCGCACCAGCTTCCGAACACGATCAAGATGGTGGATCAGCTGCCTGATGACATGCCACTTGTCCTCGACCACATCGCCAAGCCGGTGATCACGCCAGGAACATTTGATGAGATATGGGCGAAGCATTTTGCTGAGCTGGCGAAGCGGCCCAACGTCCTGTGCAAACTCTCTGGTATGGCGACGGAGGTGAAAGCCGAGTCTTGGGATGACAGCCTGCTCAAACCCTACTTCGATCACGCGGCCAACTGTTTTGGTGTTGACCGCCTGATGTTCGGCAGCGACTGGCCGGTCGCGCTGCTGATGACGGATTACAAGCGCTGGGTACAAACGGTAACCGGAGCAATCTCCGAACTCAGCCAAAGCGAACAAGCTCAGATTCTGTATCAGAACGCAGCGTCGTTTTATGGCGTTGATTGAAGTGTTTTGTGCGCGATGAGGGGTGCTTCTTGATTTAGAATGACGTATCACTTGGCGTTGACCGCACGCCTGTATCATCTCATGCCTACCATTGGAGTCGTCTCGATGCCTGACGAGACCCCGCCGCTGAAAACGATATCACCCCCGCACGACGGGATTGCCGACCCGCCTACAACGTTGGGTGGCGTGCGAAAGAAGCTCGGGCCTGGCCTGATCATTGCTGGCGCAATCGTTGGCTCGGGAGAACTCATCGCGACTACCGCCGTCGGCGCCGAGGCGGGCTTTGTGCTCATGTGGCTGATCATCATCGGCTGCCTGATCAAGGTCTTCGTGCAGATCGAGTTCGGTAAGTACGCGATCATGAACGGCAAAACAACGCTTGATGGCATGAACGAGGTGCCCGGGCCACGCTTCGGCGGCCCCAAGACAGGCCGAGTCAACTGGGTCTGCTGGTTCTGGCTCGTTTTCATCGTCGTCGCGCTGGTCCAGGTCGGTGGGATCATCGGTGGCGTCGGCCAGGCGGTGTCGATTCCGCTGCCACTAAGTGATCAGGGTGAAGCCGTTGACGAGTATCAGTCGCTGGATATCCAGATTGATGTGATCGACGGTCGTATACGCAAGGATGGTAGTGCCCCTGAAGCACGGCTACGTATGCCGGAATGGTGGGCTGCGCGAGCTGACGCCGAGAGACAGTTGGATGCTATTGCTGAGGTGCCTACTGTTCAGCGTATCCATCTCGCGAATAAGTTAGTCCTCGACCGACTCCAGCAGATCTACAATGAAAATGAGATGGGGGCTGGGCATGTCGGGAAGGCTTGGGTCGAATCAGCTGAACATATGAACATGATTGTGGCGGGCTGGGATATGGCAGCCATGACCAAGCGGCAGCGGGCTCATATCCAGCTGGATGCACTGCGCACAATCTTGCAGGTTGGATTGCGTGAGAATTGGGATCCTGAGATTATTGAGTCGCTTGAGGAAGAACGCGCGGATATCGATACCTGGAAAAAGTCTAATGACCCCATTGTTTGGGCGCTCGGAATTACGCTAGTTACGATCGTTATTCTTGTTCTTGGTCGATACAAACTGATTCAGTATTTTTCAACCACCCTCGTCGCGATGTTCACGCTCATCACGATTGGCAACCTCGTCGTCCTGCAGCTTGATCCGGAGTGGCGTGTGACGTGGAGCGAACTCGTGGCGGGGATGAGCTTCCAGATCCCCCCAGGCGATGGGCTGATGGTTGCGCTGGCAGCGTTTGGGATCATCGGCGTCGGGGCGACCGAGCTGATCCAGTACCCGTACTGGTGTATCGAAAAGGGCTACGCGAAATGGACCGGGCCGCGGGACGAGTCGGATGCATGGAAGCAGCGGGCCGAGGGATGGATCCGTGTGCTCAAGTGGGACGCGTGGTGCTCGATGGTCGTCTACACCTTCGCGACGATCGCGTTCTACCTGCTGGGTGCGGCGATCCTTGGCCGTACTGGCCTGGACCCGGCTGGCGACCAGATGGTCCGCACGCTTGGTGAGATGTACGTTCCGGTCTTCGGGGACTCGGCGCAGTTGATCTTCCTCTTTGGCGCGTTTGCAGTGCTGTACTCGACCTTCTTTGTCGCAACCGCGAGCCACGCCAGGACGCTGGCCGACGCGATGCGCGTGTTCGGGTTATCCAGTGGCGGGCAGGGATCCTACGTCTTCTGGACGCGCGTGTTCTGCGTGGTTTTACCGCTTCTATTCTTCGCCAGTTTTGCTTTTTTCCAGGCGCCCAAGCAACTCGTCCTGGCGGGTGGTTTTATGGGGGCATTGATGCTGCCGCTGCTCGGTGTCACCGCGCTATACGGGCGGTACTATCGCTGCGATTCACGCCTGCGGCCTGGCCCGGTATGGGATATCTTCCTGTGGGTCAGCGTGTCCGGGCTGTTCCTCGCGGGCGGCTTCGCGTTCTATAAGAAAATCATTGAGCCATTCATAACGGGGTAACCATGCAGATCACCCGCCGACAAACTCTTCAGCTTGGTGCAGTTGCGCTCACCGCCCAGACTTTGACAGGCTGCCAAACGACCGCAAGTCATACAAAGCCGACTGGCTACATCGATGCCCACGCCCACGTATGGTCCGGCGACCTGGAGAAATACCCGCTCGGGCCGTGGGCGACGAGCGCAGACATGAAGCCCGCGACGTTTACCGATGATCAACTCCTCGCAATCATGCGGCCCCACGGACTTGAGCGCTGTGTGCTGATCCAGCATGCACCGCTGCATGGCTACGACAACAGCTACATACTTGATTGCGCCCGAAAACGCCCTGGAACGTTTAGCGTTGTCGCGATGATTAATGAGCGTACGCCCAGACTCCAAGGACGTTTACAAGACCTGCGTGACGAGGGCGCACGTGGTATCCGTGTCGGCCCGACCAAGCACGCCGACCGCACGCTCAATGTTGACCCACTCCACTGGCTCAAGTCCCCGGGCCAGCAGCTGCTCTGGCAGCACGCCGCCGAACTGGGGATCGCTATCTGCCCCTTGCTGGGCCCCAAATTCCTGCCCTCGCTCGGCCCAATGTGCGAGCATTACCCCGACACGACTGTGGTCATTGACCATTTCGGCCATATTGATATGCAGAATCCTGAGACGGTTGCTGCGCTGATTCAGCTGGCCAGGCACCGTAACGTTTGTGTCAAGGTGTCCGCGTTTTATAAGTTCGGGGATAAGAAAGCGCCATACAACGATCTCACCCCCATGATCGAGCGTGTAGTCGACGCCTTCGGCCCAAACCGGCTGATGTGGGCCAGCGACCTGCCCTATCAACTGAACGATGGTAACACATACCGTGACGCTATCTGGCTTATGAAAGATGGGTTGGCGTTCCTTTCTTTAGATGAGCGTGAGGCGATCCTCCGCGGGACCGCAGAGCGGGTCTTCTTCGGAGCGTAATGGAGCGTGTGATGCCCGCGTCGCGCGGCAGTAGATCGATTACGATTGTTGCGATCATTCGGTGATGCCAACTTTGGAGTGCTGCCAAGATGTCAAAAGCCCAACCGCTACTTGAGGGATGGATACGAAGGTGGTGGCCCCTCGCGGCCCTTGTGTTCGCCATACTTTTGTCCGCCTCTCCGGCATCTGGCGATGAAGCCGATGACAACAAGCCCAAGCCTGATGCGCATGCTGCAGACAAAGTAGAGCTGCCTGGTATCAAGATCGATGCGAAGAACAAGCGGGTCGATGTTGATGCGAAGGTGGCGTTGGATAACGGCCTGCTCGAACTGGTTGCCTGCATACCCGACTCTAAGGAGCACGAGTCTTTGGTCGTCATCGATGCTGCACCGGTCCATCTCCACGCGGCCCTGCTGCTGATCGGTGCCAACAACGGCCACCCCGCGATGGTCAAGCCCGCGAATGGGGAACGGACCGAGTGGTTACACCTGCCGCCCCGTGGCGATGCGATCGCGGTGTCGCTGGTCTACCCTGATCCGGAGGACAAGGACAAAACAATCGAGCGGCCGATCAGCGACTTCCTCAAACGCGCGGAGCGCATCGATGGAGGCGTGCCCGAGGACGCGGAAGACTTAGACGACCCCGCCGATGTATTTGAGATGTTTCTCTTCGCCGGGTCGGTGGTGGTTAAGGATACGAAGGGCGAGCGGGAGTACCTTGCCGACATCAACGGCAACGTGATCAGCATTTCTACCTTCGGCGACGAGGTCCTCTGCCTGCCCATGCAGGTGAGCCAGAACAACAGTGAGTTGGTCTGGTCGGTCAACGACAAGCACCTGCCGAAGGTGGGCACGAAGGTCAAGCTTCGGCTGTCACTAAAGCAGGCAAATGACCAGCCCGGTGACGACGCGGGCGCAAAGTCGACGCCGATCCAACTGGGAACGCCGTTTGTGGATGGCGCTGTCTTGCAGCGTGGTATGCCGGTCCCGGTTTGGTGCTGGGCTGAGCCCGGCATGGAGGTCGTGGTCAGCTTCGCCGGCCAGACCAAGTCCGCCAGCGCAGACGAGGCCGGCAAGTGGATGGTTCGGCTCGACCCATTGAAGGCCAGTGCCAAGCCGCAATCGATGACCGTTGGGGACGGGGAAAAACCCAAGCATGGCTGCAATCGTCGATGATATCCTCGTCGGCGAAGTCTGGGGCGTCGCACGATCTGGAACCAGGGCTACGCCAACTCCGGCGTGGGGCTGAGCTACTACCCCAACTTGCACAGCCTGGTCCGTGGTTGGTGGCTAATGTGGCAGCAGCCCGACCTCCCCGCCTACTCCCATCAGTTCTACTCGGCTGGTAAATCGGGTGGTATGCCGCCCGGCGTGTCGTTGGTCCCGACGAGCGAGATTCGGCTGGGCACCGCCTTACGCGTTTGAGCCCGCCGGTGACGAGGCCCCGTTTATATTCGATACGGCCTTTCTCGAAGTGTTTGATCGGGCGATTAATCAGGCCTATCGCTAGCCGCACCGATGCCGATTGAATCGGTATCATCACGGGTGATGCCCTATCAGGAAACACCTGTTGTGACCTCCGCCTGGACCCACCGCCACCTCGTTGGCATCGAGCCGTTGTCTGCTGACGAGGTCCGTACGCTGCTGCTGAAGGCAAAGTCATACGAAGGGGTCTCCACCAGCCGGGCGCTACCTAAGAACGCAGACCTACACGGCAAGGTCGTTGTCAATCTCTTTTACGAAGACTCCACCCGCACCCGTGCCAGTTTCCGCCTCGCGGCTAGCCGGCTGAGTGCGGATGTGCTGGATATGTCCGCCTCGGGGTCGAGCGTTTCCAAGGGCGAGACCCTGGTTGATACCGCGCGCAACATCGAGGCGATGGGCGTTGACATCATCGTCTGCAGGCACAAACAGAGCGGCGCCGCGATCCAGCTTGCTCAAACCAGCGGCTGCGCGATCGTCAACGCCGGCGACGGTCAGCACGAGCACCCAACCCAGGCCTTGCTGGATGCGTACACGATTGCCAAGCGGCTGGGCCGAAATAGCGGCTTCGATTTTTCCGGTCTAACGATCGCGATCGTCGGCGATATCGGGCACTCTCGTGTCGCCCGCTCCAACGTTCACTGCCTGATCAAACTTGGGGCGAAGGTTATCCTTGTCGGCCCGCCTACTCTGATGCCTGGGTCGTTTGAGGGTTTGGACTGTGAGATGAGCCACGACCTTGATGAAGTACTACCTCGTGTTGATGTGGTCAACATGCTCCGAGTGCAGTTTGAGCGGCTGTCGGGGC
Source organism: Planctomycetota bacterium (assembly GCA_039188575.1). Lineage (GTDB taxonomy): Bacteria > Planctomycetota > Phycisphaerae > Phycisphaerales > Phycisphaeraceae > JAHQVV01. The sequence continues at coordinate 75,373 of JBCCYY010000008.1, forward strand.
CGGCGTTCCCCAGCCAGCGCGAGTACACCACGCTGTACGGGCTCACCACGACACGTATGCAACAAGCCAAGGACGACCTTGTCGTGATGCACCCCGGGCCGATCAACCGCGGCCTGGAGATCGAGTCGGCCGTAGCTGACGGGCCCAACTCGGTCATCCTTGACCAAGTCGCCAACGGCTTGGCGGTGCGGATGGCGACGCTCGCGTTGGTCGCCGGGCAATAGGCACGTCGTAATCGTTTATGCTTCACGCCCCATGCCCGACGCAATCCAAAACTCATACTCCGGCCTGCTCGTCATCGTCTCCGGTCCTGCCGGTGTCGGGAAGAGCACTATTGTTAATGCGATGGTTGATCGTTTAGATGCTTTACTCAGTATCTCGATGACCACGCGCTATATGGGGCCGAATGATGTTGATGGCCAGCACTATTACTTTGTTTCAGAGTCCGAGTTTAAAAAATTGGTCAAGCTTGGCCAGATGCTCGAGTACGCGCAGGTCTACGACAACTATTATGGCACGCCTGCCGAGCCGGTGGAGCAAGCGCTGTCCGAAGGCGAGACGGTGATCCTCGAGATCGATGTGCAGGGGGCGAACCAGGTCAAGCAGCGGATGCCCGGTGCGGTGGGTATCCTGATTGAGCCGCCCAGCGACGAGGTGCTTCTGCAGCGGCTGCGTGACCGCAAGCGTGAAGACGAGGCAACGATCCAGAAGCGTTTTTCGCGGGCGAGGGATGAGATCCAACTGGCAAAAGACCTTGGTATCTACCAGCACTCGGTGGTGAATGATCAACTCGAAAAGGCCATTGATCGGGCGGTAGCGATTGTCGAGGCCGAGTTAGGCGGTTAGCAGGGCGTCTAACCTCTGTCAGGCTCTGCAACGTGATGCCCTACAATGTGGCGATGAAGCCGGCTGTCTTTTTAGACCTCGACAACACGATTATCGAAGACAACGATGCGGCCGCCAATGTTCAGGTCTTGGCGTTGATTAAGGGCGCAGCACCGGCGATCGCGTCGTTTCGTGGGCTGGGCTATAAGGTCGTTGTAGTTGCCAACCACGAGGGCGTCGCGCGTGGGCGGATCACCGAGCAAGACGTCCAGAGCCTGCACGCCCATGTGAATGAACTCGTTCGACAGACCGCGAACGGCGCGGTGATCGACGCGTTCTACTACTGCCCGTACCACCCCCGTGGCGAGCAGAAGGCGTACCGAAAGGACCACGTGACGCGAAAGCCTAAGCCCGGCATGCTCCAGCAGGCGGCCGAGGACCATTCGCTTGACCTGCACACGAGTTGGATGATCGGCGACGAACTGGCTGATGTACAGGCAGGCCATGCCGCTGGGGCAAGAACGATCCTGCTTCGGCCGGATGCGGAGCAACTCATGCCTGTGGACCCCGCGACGATCGAGGGCGTGACCAGCGAGCCACCTGATCGCGAACGCCCCAGCGGTCCGGACTTCTTCGCGGTCAACCTGGTTGATGCCGCGCGCCTGATCGCCCAACAGCCGCGCGTCGAGCAGGCTGAGATCAAGCCTACCCTGCCTGGCCGGAAGTGGGACGCGGAAAAGATCGCCAAACTGCAGGTGCCGCGTCCTCCGAAAGACTCGGCCGAACCGCAGGCTGAGCCGGCTGCCGCTGTCAAGGCCTTCCGCCCGTGGGGTGCGCCGGCTGTGGACGAGGACGATACCCCGATTGTCACCAAGCCTTTCCGCAAGAGGCACCAGGCACAGTCAGATGAGGGCAAGTCTGACTTGAGTGTTTCTGCTGTGCCGGCCCCGCCTTTGGCTGAGGCCGCTGTACAAGACATCCCCGACACAATCCGTCATCCCATTGGGAGGAAGACCGCAAAGCCACCCGCGGAAGAAGCCGAGAGCGACAAAACACTCCGACTCATCCTCCACGAGTTGCGGGCCCAGCGTGGCTCCGATCAGGAAGTCTCGTTCATCACGATCATCGCCATCGCACTGCAATTGGTAGCGATCGTATGCCTGCTTGGCGGGCTGTTTATGGGTGGTGAGAACGACAGTGTTTTTCTCCGTTGGCTTGGGGTCAGCATCATGGCTCAACTCACCGCGATTGCGACGCTGTTGTACGGGCGCTAATATTGGATACATCATGATGGCTAAGCCACAGGACATCCCAAGCAAGCGTTTGCTGGTCATCATGCCGGGGCTTTTGGGTGAGGCCGTGATGGCAACCGCGACCTTAAACGCCCTCCGCAAAGCACAGCCGGACGCGAACATCACCGTGCTGATCAAGCGTCGGCTCAGACCCGTGCTCTATGGACTGGGGTGTGTGGACCGTATGTGGTCGATTCGGAAGCGTTCGGAGCGTAAGGGGGAAGGGAGATCGTCCAAGCCCCGCGCCTCTGTGATCCGTCTCGGGAAGCGGCTCTCGAGGGCCAACTTCGACACCGCAGTTATCTTGCCCCTTTCGTTCCGGGCCGCGGCTCTGCCAGCGGTAGCCGGGATCCCCAGGCGGCTGGGTTACGAGCACGATCGGCGCGGGGTGTTGCTGACCGATCGGCTGATCCCGACACGTAACCGTGGCGAGAAGCCCTGCAGCGCATCGATCGACAGCTACCTTGCCTTGGCCCGATACCTGGGCGCCAAACATCCCAGTGGCAGGATGCAACTGACCCTCAAACCCGAGGCAACGTACAAACTCGAAAACTACCTTAAGAAAGCCGGTATCTCGCAGACGACACAGGAGTTGTTGCTGGTTAACCCAGGCGCGCCATCATCCGCGCGCCGATGGTCGCCACGGAGGATGGCCCACCTCTGCGAGATGCTAAGTGAACGGTTTGGCTTGACGCCCGTGGTCACCGGCACGCCCACCGAGCGGAAAGTGGTGCGGGAGATGTTGGACCGTGCGACAGTCCCGATTATTGACATTCCCGAGCTGGGCCGCGACCTGCACCTCCTTAAAGCGATGGTCGCGCGTAGCCGGATGATGGTGACCAACGACACCGGCCCGCGTTTCCTTGCCGCGGCGATGGATATCCCCGTGCTCACGCTTTTTGGACCAACCTCGCCTCAGGGCTCGGGTTTGAGCCTGTCGCACGAGGAGCAGGTGGTGTCGGATGGGATCAGCGTCGCTGACATGAATGACCGCGGTTTCAAGGGCCGCGCCAGCCTGGACCTGCTGCACGCCGATGAGGTCTTCGAGCATGCCAGCCAGCTGTACGAGACTACCCGCCGGCTCCATGTGACGGGGACCCACGATTGAATCCCAAGCACCTGGCGGTTATCTGTGACAAACTCGACGCAAGAGAGATCGTCGGGGCGCAAGCGATCTTACTCGCTCACCGGCTACTGGAGCGTGGTCACCGTGTCACCATCGTTGCGAGATCTGCAGCTGATCCCGACATAGATCCGCGCGTCGAGCAGCGGATCGCGGGTGTCGGGTCGCGGTTCACTTTCATTGGTCAGCGGCGTTATGTTCGATGGCTTAAACGCGCGCTGGATGAATCGCAGTACGACCATACTGTCTCGCTAGTCAGCACGCTCCCCGCTGAGATCATGGCACCCATGCGGGGGACGTTCCGAGGCTACAGGGAGGCCATGCTCAAACTTCAATTCGGTCCACTGGGTAGATTGAAATATGTGCTGGCGGGCTTTACGCCAACGGCGCTGGCGAATGCGTACTTTGAAAAGCAAGCATTGGGTGACCCTTCACTGAGTGTCATAATCTCGTTGAGCCCACTGATCGAGCGGCAACTGCAGTCATTCGTGACGCAGCTACGCGTCAGAATTGAGCCCGCGAGATGCGAGTTACCTAGCCAATCCTCAACGGAGGATGCCGTAGCACAGCTGCGCGGCAAGCTCGCAAGGGCGTGGGGCCTCACCAGTGAGGAGGCATGGATCGTGCTGCCCTTCACAAACCCTCAACTGTGTGGGTTCGAGCCGATGCTGCGGGCCATGAAACCGTTGGTTGAACAGGGTGTGGATGCAGTGCTGCTGCTGGTCGGTCAGGCCCGATACACCCACCTGGCGTGGATCGACACGCTTGGCCTGCGTGACCGGGTCCGCTTCGTAGGCAAGACCGCGTATCGTCTTGAGTTCCTCGCGGCGAGCGACTTGATTGTCAGCCCGTCGAGCTTTGACCCATCGGGCTGGGGGGTGCTCGACGGCCTGGCCGCGAAGACCCCGATTATCACGACCGATGCTTGCGGCCTGGGTGAGGTCGTCCTGAAGCAGGGGGGCACCGTGATCGGCAGCCCAGCGGACCCCTCGGAACTGCTCCGAGCGATCCGTCAGCAACTCGCCATCGGGCAGAAAGCCATGAAGCCGCCTGATCAGGCCGGCACGGAGGGCGCCGTGGGACGCTCGCTGGCGGACGCGATTGAGGACCTGATCTCCTACAAAAGCCCCGCCTAGACGTCAGGAAACCGGGTTACTGCCCCGCAAACTTGCATTGGATCGCTCAATCGCCTAAACTCCGTGGCTCGATATCGACCTAGACAGTACGCCGAAACCCTGCGCCAAGAGACGACGCATGCCAACGATCAACCAACTGGTCACCAAGCCCCGCCGCACCCCGAAGGTCAAGTCCAAGGTCAAGGACCTGGACCAGTGCCCCCAGCGTCGCGGCGTCTGCCTGCAGGTCAAGACCGTGACCCCTAAGAAGCCGAACTCGGCACTGCGGAAGGTCGCGCGTGTCCGCCTGTCCAACGGCAAGGAAGTTACCGCGTACATCGGCGGCGAAGGCCACAACCTCCAGGAGCACAGCATCGTGCTCGTCCGTGGCGGCCGTGTCCGTGACCTACCCGGCGTGCGTTACCACGTCGTCCGCGGCGCGCTGGACACACTCGGCGTCGACGGCCGCAAGCGCGGCCGATCTAAGTACGGCGTCAAGAAGCCCAAGGGCTAATGCGAGCCGCGTCGTCACGACGCGGCCCTCAAATAGATTTCGTCCCGCGGCAGTAATCGACTGGCTGGTTGCCTCTCGGTGAAAAACCCGGCCACCTGAGAGCCGGCCGCCGCCTGACACCTAAGGAGCCCCAGCATGGGCCGTGGATTCACCAAGTCCGAAGAACAACTCAAGCCTGATCCGAAGTACGGCGATAAAGTGCTCGCCCGCTTTATCAACTGCGTCATGCTCGATGGAAAGAAGTCTGTCGCGCAGCGGATCATCTACGACGCCTTCGATGAGATCGAGAAACGCAACAACGGCGATGAGCCCGCCATCGAGATCTTCCACAAGGCGCTCGAGAATGTCCGCCCGAACGTCGAGGTCCGCTCTAAGCGTGTCGGCGGCGCAAACTACCAGGTGCCGATGCAGGTCAACAAGAAGCGTCAGCAGTCGCTGGCCTTCCGCTGGATCATCACCGCCGCCCGCAGCGAGCGTGGCAAGCCGATGTACCTCCGTCTGGCCAAAGAGCTTTCCGACGCCGCCCGTAACGAGGGCAAGAGCGTGAACCAGCGTGAGCAGACCCACCGGATGGCCGAGGCCAACAAGGCCTTTGCCCACTTTGCGTGGTAAAACCTACGCTTTTCTAAGCCGTAATGATTCGAAGCCCACGCTGTGACAGCGTGGGCTTTTTTTATTCATTTTGAGAACACACCCGCTCGAACAAGGTGATCATAAACCTCACTGCGATACTTCCCGATCTCAAGCCCATTGGGCAGGTCGTTGTGGCCCGCGTCGAACAAGACGAGTGTGGCGTCCTTGGCCACCGCTTCCAGCTTATGCCCGTGGCTGACCGGGACGACCTTGTCGGCCTGGCCGTGCAGGATCAGGATCGGCAGGTCGAGTTCTGGGAACGTTTCCTCGGGGCGCAGTTGGCTGGTGATGAGCAGGGACGGGACGCCGTACCGCGTGGCCATGCTCGCGACGCTCTTGAATGTGCTCTCGACGACGAGGGCCGCCGGCCCGGTCTCGAGCGCGAGCGCCGTCGCGAACCCGCCACCCAGCGACCGGCCGTGCAGCACCAGTCGGTCGGCGTCGACATCGTCGCGCTCCAGCACGCCTTCGAGCACCGCCAGCGTATCCGCCAGGATGTGTTCCTCCGAAGGCGTGCCGTCGCTGTGCCCGTACCCGCGGTACTCGACCATCAGGACCGAGACGCCCATGCCGTGGTACAGGTCGATGATCCGCTGCTGGTGATCAATCAACTCGGAGTTGCCGTGGAAGAACACCGCCAGCGGCCTTGCTGGATTTGTGCCGGCGTCATCCCCATCAACCCCATCACCGCTTCCGGGGGCGGGAATGAACCAGGCGACGGTGTTGCCCTCGTCCGTCGGCAACTCGATCCGCTCGGTCATCTCGGTCGGCAGCCGGTCACTCGCCTGCCCCGCAAAGTCGGCGCGGAAGACGAACTTGTTTTGGAAGAAGAACATCAGCCCGCAGTAGATCACATAAAGCGACAGCAGGACGAGCAGCCAGGTCACGATGCGTTTCTTAAAACGGGTCATTGCAAATGATCCCAACGCCGAATGATCCAAGCAAACAGAAAGCCGCCCGCTAGGACGCGAAAGAAACTAGCAGCAACCCAGCCAGCGAGATATTCAGAAAGGTCCCCTTGGTCATTTTCAAGACCATAAACTCCTGTTGCATAATGGAACCCAATCATTACGAGTTCCTCTACACCAGTAGCGACGAGCCAAGCCGCGACAAAGGCCAATCCAATTATAATAGCGGTTTTGGCGCCTCCAATATTTGCAATCAATGGCGCGCTGGTTGGCACGGCTAAACAGGCAAGAATTGGTGCAAAGTACCACAGTAACCCAGCGATTGCTGCACTAGCGATGAAAGGCATAAACATCTCAGCCCATGAGTCCGACCCGATTGGTCTGCCTGCAAACTCTGAGTGCGCGAACATGTAGGTGAGGCTGTAGACAAGGCCGAAATCCCCCAGAATAGGAGCGATGACAACTGTGATCGCGAATAGTCGAAGTAAGATAGTGAAGAGCTGACGTGAAGAAAGGCTGTGTAGTCGATCGATGGTGGACTTGATTGCAAGTCCGCATTCGGGGCAGGAGCCGCTTGGTTCAAGTCCCCGTAGCGCGTATCCGCACTGCACACATTGGAGCTCGTCGGTCAATACTTTCCCGGATTGAGTCTGGCTGGATTCTTCTGCCATTGCAAAAGAATACACCCGCCGAAAACTGGCGTCACACCCGGAAGATCGCGCCCAGCTTCTTGCCCATCAAGACACTCGCACCGATCAGCGTGACAGCGAGCAGGGCCATGCCCCAGACGCCCATCGCGCTGGCGATATATTGCCCGTCGCCCAGGCGGTTGTAGAGCGTCCAGATCGCCTTGGTTACCGGGTAGTGCTGCTCGCGTTCGGCCAATATCAGCGAGTCGCTCACCTCCAGCATCGCGAACGCGAAGACCAGAATGCCGCCCGCGATCAGGTTTGCCATAATCAGCGGGACGACGATGCGTCGGATCGCGGTCATGAGCGACGCGCCGAGGTTCAGTGCTGCTTCTTCGAGTTGGCCAGAGGTCTGTTCCAGGCCCGCCGAGGCCGAGCGGAGGATGTAGGGCAGCCGGCGGATCGTGTAGGCGACGATCAGGAAGACCAGCGGGTTGGGCGCTTCGCCGCGCAGTTGCAGCATGCTCAGCGGTGCGGAGGAGAGTACTTGCGCAACGGGGTTCTGCACCCACATCGGCGGGCTGAACCAGAGCCAGGTACAGACGCCAATCACCAGCACGCAGAAGCTCATGAAGACCAGCTTGAACCGCGTGATCGCCGGTAGGAACGCGTCCTTCTTTTTCAAGCGCACCACGGTGTGGCTGAGCGTGTAGACCAGGAAGAACAGGGCGGTGACACCGAATAGCAACGCGGCCGCGCTGATGACCGTTGAATGCGATCCGGGGGCCACGGGCCTGAACGGCCAGGTCAGCGACATCGCGACGTACCCAAACGCCATCACCAGCCCAGGCACCGCCAAGGGCAGCATCCCCAGTGTGTCGAGCAGCCAGCCGCCTTTGACCTTGACGCGGACGGCCAGGTACGCGATCGCCAGGCCGAGGATGATCGCGAACACCATTGCCGCGAGCGCATAGATCAGCGAGTTGATGATCGAGGGCACGGCCAGGCTGTGCTTGAGCATCCCCTCGTAGTGCTCGGTCGTGAGCGACTGCGGGAGGACGGTGCGGTACCAATCGTTGCCCGCGGTCATGCCAGAGACCGAGTTGAGGATCACGCCAAGGTGCGGCATCACCGCGAGCAGGGTGACCCCGATGAAGAGCGAAGCGGCGGCGAAGGCCTTAAACCCGGTCAGTTTCTTGAGCGCCTGGGCGTGCTGGGCCTTGGACTGCATCTCGTACGCTCGGTCGCCGAACGCGAACTTGCCCATTAGATACAGGATCAACGCCGACATCAGCATCACGACGACAAGGGCGTAGGGCCGTTGGCTTGTCGAAATCTCAGTCAGGCCGTAGAACACCTGGACGGGCGTGACCTCGGTGTACTCGAACATGAGCGGGGTGCCGAGTTCGGTGAAGGACCAGATGAAGACGATGGTCGAGCCCGCGAAGATGCCGGGAAGGATCAGCGGCAGGGTGCACTTAAAGAACCGCCGCCACTTGCCCGCGCCGAGGTTGAGCGCGGCCTCGTCCAGCGACGGGTCGAGGTTGGCCATCGACGCGGTGATGTTGAGGTAGAGGATCGGGTAGAGGTGCAGCGCCTCCATGAGGACGACGGCGAAGAAGACGCCGTTGAACTCGCCGATGCCGGGGATGTAGAACTGCGCGGCGAGGAAGTCGATGCCGGGGTGGTCGGGCCCGAGGACGCCGATCCATTGGAGGAAGGCGTTGAGCGAGCCGGTGCGCCCGAGGATCGCCCGTAGGCCGATCGCCCCGACGAAGGGTGGCAGGATGAGCGGGATGAGCACGAGCGCGCTGACGATCGACTTGCCAGGGAAGTCGCGCTTGGTCGCGATCGCCGCCATCGGCAGGGTGACCACGAGGCACAAAAGTGTGGTGCAGACAGCGATCAGGAACGCGTTGAGCAGGCCACGGAGGTACAGCGGGTCGCGGAGCACGCCTGTGCCCTCAGCGAAGAAAAAGCCGAGCGTGAACTTGCCATCCCCGCCGACGAACCCACCTCGGACCGTCAGGACGATCGGCCAGATCAGGAACATCAGGAGGATGCTCAGGATCCCGATGTAGAGTGTGCCTCGGTAAACATCACGGCCGCGCAATTGCATCCACAGAGTTTAGCGGGATTCTGTCGGCTCTTCCCACGGCCTAAACATATGGTCACAAATGATCCGGTAGGCCCCGGCTTCGTAGGCATATACCGAGACGGGGTACTCTGAGATACTGAGCCTGCTTGTACTGGTGATGACGGGCCATCCGTTGACTTTGGTTGATTCAATAGAGTAGTCCCGGCACCAAAAATCCTCTTCCATCATCGGTAACCACTTGCCATCTTGTTCACGGAATACATTGAATGGGCGGTTGCCGGTGACACCATCCGCGAGATGCAATTCACCGGATTCATCGACCGCGAAAGTGGTCGTTGCGATGGCCTCGTTTATGCCATCATGATTTAGATCAATGAGTGTAAGCCAATTCGATGGGTGATCACGATAGTAGGATGCGGTCTCTTCTAAATCGTAAGGTATAAATTCGTAGGCCCGAAGCGCAACAACACGGTGCAACTCGTCATGGCTTGCCGTGTCGCTCGCCGCGAAGGTATCCTGTGCGGATTGTGCGGTAGCCGGGTCTTGCGGTGATCGACCGCAGCCCCACGTGCAAGCGATAAGGATGGCAATGAGGGGTTGATTCATCCGGAACATGCCATGTCTATCGGCAGATTGACATTATTCGCAATACCTTGTTCAACCCGTCCAAGGCCCGGTGATTGCGACGGTCAGGCCGAAGTTCTGGATGTTGACGAACAGGGTCGTGCCGTCGGGGCTGAAGCAGCTGCCGGCGAACTCGCTGCTGTTCATCGCGTTGCGGGCGATCTGGTAGATCTCGCCCTCGGGGGTGACGCCGAGGATATGGTTCACCGGACCACCGTCCTCGCAAACGATGAGGTCGCCCCAGGGGGCGATGCAGATGTTGTCGGCGTACTGGAGCACTTTCGCGTCGTTGGGCTCGATGAAGAGTTCGAGCCGGCCGGGGAAGCGCGCCTCGTCGGCGGTACCCTCGAACCGGCTGGGGACGTAGCGCCAGATCTGCCCCTTCGCGTTACGGCCGCCGGTCGTGGTCGCAAAGTAGATCGATTGGTGGCCGTGCCACATGCCCTCGGCCCGTGCGAATCGTGCCGCGCCCTTGCCGTATGCTTGGTATCTCAGTGAGTCATCGGGCGACTCGACTTCGTCGACGTCGACCCACTCGACATCAAAAACCTCACCCTGGTCCATGAGCAGCATCTTGGTGGTGTCGATCTCAAATGAGCCGTCGCCTGCGCCGCCGTTGTAGAGTTTCGCGGGTGCGTCGGCGTGCCAGTTGCGCAGATCGATGGGCTTCCTGCCACGGATGGCGAGGGCTTGCAGCAGGCCGCCGTCGGCGAGCTTGCCTGGGGTCTTGGGGATGAAGCGGTAGATCACACCGTCCTGCCGGTCCTCGGTCTGGTAAACGATGCCGGTATTGGGATCGACTGCGATGGCCTCGTGGTTGAATCGGCCCATGGCCTTGAGGGGCACGGGCTTGGCGAGGGACACCTCCGCGGTCGCGGGTACCTCGAAGTTGTAGCCGTGGTCTTTTTCACGTGCATTGCTAGCCCGGCTGACGGTCTCCTCACATGTAACCCACGAGCCCCACGGCGTCGGGCCGCCGGCGCAGTTACGCTCGGTGCAGGCCAGCGACAGCCAGTGGCGGACGAGTTTCTTTCGCTTTGTGTCGTAAGCTAGGGTTGTTGTACCACCAAGTGTTGGTGTCTTACCAAAGCCAAAATCGTAGGCCATGTCGCTATCGATCTTGTGGATCAGTTCGTTCTGCCAGCCAAAGGCGCCTTCGCGGAACTTGGTGCCGGTGACCTCGTGGTTGCGGACGAGCAGGGTGAGACCGTCTGGCCCGGGGAATGCGGCCATACCATCATGTTTGGCGGGGACGAATAGACCGTCGTCCATAGTCTCGCCCGTCTTCGAGAAGACGTGGTAGGAGAACCCCACGGGCAGGTCGAGTACGCCCTGCACATCTTTGGCGAGCGAGCCAAAGCCGAACTGCGAGGACAGTTGATCGGCTACCGCGCCGGGCGAGGCGTCCTGTGCGAAGGTGCGCAGGCCTGCGAAGCCGGCGGTTACAGCCGCGGTTTGGGTCAGGAATCGGCGGCGATTCAGCTTCATGTGTGCGTCTCGCTGAGCGTTAACATTGATGATGCTTCTGGCTGCATCTTAGTACGCTTCTTTGTGCCAGCGGCCGATCGATCCATGAAAAAGGCGTGAGCATTCGCTCACGCCTCTCAGAAGTTGCAAGTGTCCATATTTAGGCTTTATGCCCTCCTTCGCCGAGCCAGAAGCACACCCCCGACGGCAATCAGGCCGAGCGAGGTCGGTTCGGGGATCGGTGTACCCAGCGCCGCTTCGGTTGCAAGCGATAAGTGGTGCGAGCCAGGGACGCTAGTACCTGAGGGCGACAGGATCGCGTAGATCGTATCGCTCGGCAGGATCGACGCGTCGGATGTGCTGAGTTGCATCTCGACTACGTAGACCGCCGAATCGGGCGCAAGCGTATGTGCGAGTGGGTTGCCGGCATAGAAGTCGAAGACAAGGTCATAGTGCCCGCCGTTTGCCACACCGTCATCGAGCTGAAACGCGGTATTAGGTGATAGCGGTGCGAGCAGACCGTTGTCCAGGGACTGCACAAGGATCGATTCCTCTGGCTCGAGCGCTACGAAGTCGGGTGTGAAGTGGCCGTGTCCGCTGTGACCACTGCCGTGGCTACCGGCGAAATCGGCAAAGGGTGCATCGGTCCATTTCTTCGCACCCGTTATCGTGAGCCAGAGTTCGTCGCCCTGAAGTTCAGGTGTGTCGTCCACATCGAAGCCTGGGAGGGTCGATCGCGAGATCGCGTTGCCGATGTTATCCCAGTGTGCATGCACAGCGTTGTAGTACGTGCGATAGAGCGGGTCGCCATCGTTAGCGACGGGCAGGTTGTCACCCATGTCATCCGCTCCAGTGCTGATATAGCCGTGCGCAACGATTTGGTTGTCGATCACCTTGACGTCGTAGCGGCGCCCGCCGTGGGCGGAAGCCGCCTCGGCAAAGACCGCTGCGATAAGGATGGCTGTGGTTGTTTTGAATGCAGTGTTCATCATTTTTCTCATATGCGCCAGGCTTAATCGGCCAGGGCAGGGTTGTATTGGTTGTCATCGACGGACGCATAGGTCTCGTCGAATGGAAGGGCCTCGACATGGCCGTCCAGAAAGCCGTAAGCGCTCACTGAGTCGGGTTGGCCGGGGTCGCCCGCGTGGGCGTTGGTTTGTAGCTCGCCAGACGCGAAAAGCGGTGGGAGAGCGGGGTCGGCGTTCTGCCAGAAGTGCGGGTGGAAGTGATCCAGGACCGCGTTGGACCCGGTGAAGACACCGGTCGAGTTGTGGATCGTGGTGGTGGGGTGCCGGACTTTATCGAGGTCACCGGTCGCACCGGCCAGACCATGATCCACGCCGTCTGGCGAGAGGTACAGGTTGATGCTGTAGCTGGTCTCACGGAACAGACCGCTCACGGGAGTACCCCCTGCAAAGTGTGGGCTCGTGTCGAGTGGCGACCGCATGAGCAGCTTCGGGTCGTATTTCTCTCGCAGCACGGTGATCCACGATTGGCTGTGGCTGGTACCGAGCATCTTGCCGCTGTGGTCGGTCATGTACGACCAGTGTGCGATGCCCAACTGCTTCATATTGGACAGACACGCGGTCCGCTGTGCGGCCTTGCGTGCGTTGCCAACAGCCGGCAAGAGGATCGCGATGAGCAGTGCGATAATCGAGACGACAACTAATAGCTCAATGAGCGTAAACGCGCGGGAACGCATGGTGCATTTCTCCCACAGCCGCAACAAGGCGGCTGTATGAATGATCGGGGTCAGTTCCGTGATAGCGTGAGGGCGGCGATCAGGCCGGCGGGGCGCGTCCGCGGATGCCGGCCAGGGTCGCCAGCGATTCCAGAATGGAAGACTCGATCAGATAGGCCAGCTCGTCGAGCTCGCCAAGGTAGGGCGTATAAAGCACGATCGCGGGCGGGTCGGTCAGGTGCGATTTCAGGAAGCAGATCGCGCAGTGCTTGGCCGGGTCGACCGGCCCAGGCGCCTCACAGCCGCCCGGACACAACTCGCAGCAACTCGGCTGCGGATTACAGCAGGACTCGGCTTGCGCATGTTCGATCTCCGCGCCCGGCAGCGTGACGATCCCACGCTTGTGCCCGGGCATGACCAGCAGCAACCAGCCTGAAAACCAGAGCAGTACCGTAAAACGAAGCGTGTTGGAACGAAAAATCGCTTGCATATCGCAAAAACAAGGTAACGCTAAGGGGGACGCCTTACAACCCATGGGGTTACACCCATGAATCGACAACAGAGCCTACAATCGCCGACCCGATGAATACGCCCCGTGATCAGCCAAAGCACCTGTTCCCCGCCATTGATTTGCGCGGCGGGCATGTTGTCCGTCTCACGCAGGGCGACTACGACCGCCAAACGACCTATGGCGACAGCCCGCTTGCTCAGGCCCAAGTCTTCGAGCAGGCCGGCAGCACCTGGCTCCATGTTGTCGACCTCGATGGTGCCCGCTCCGGCGAGATGGAGCACCTGGAACATATCCGCGCGATCTGCGAACAAACAGCACTCAAAGTCGAGGTCGGCGGGGGGGTGCGGTCAGAGAAAGCCATCGGCCAGCTGCTTGATGCGGGTGTTGAACGAGTCATCGTTGGCACCGCGGCCCTGCGTAACTGGGAATGGTTCGCCCAGCTTGTGCATCAAGAAGCCTACCGACACCGCGTCGTGTTAGGGCTCGACGCCAAGGACGGCATGGCAGCCGTTTCAGGCTGGGAGCAAACCACCGACAGCAGCGCGATCGAGATCGCAAGGAAAGTTAACGGCTGGCCGCTCAGCGCGATCGTCTACACCGATATCGCGGTAGACGGCATGCTGACCGGTCCGAACGTGCAGGCTACTGCCCAGATGGCTGCGGCGACGGATGTCCCGATCGTCGCCAGCGGGGGGGTCGGCACGCTCGATCATCTGCGCGTCTTGAAAGAGCTCGATATCCAAGGCGCGATCATCGGTAAATCCCTTTACGAGAACCAGTTCACCATTGATGAGGCGCTCGTCTCCTTCGAGGGGGCTTAAGCCATGGCCGAGCAAAATCAGGAAGAGCAAAACCCGCTGCAGGGTTACTTCGACTGGCAGGTCACCACACTTATGCTCGCTCATGACCTGTCGGACCCGATCGCATCGGGTAGCGATGAGGCGCATCAGCAACGCCGGCAGCAAGTCGAGGAAGAGGTCCGCACGCTGACCCTTGGCGTGCTGCCCGAGCAGTTTAAGCACGATGCCACGCTCGCCTGGCCGCCCGAGTTAATGATGGCGATCACTCGGGAAACGCTTAAGTATGCCGCCAGGCTCGCCGGGCTGACGACCGGCTGAGGCATGTCATTTTTCAGTTTCGCGGATTCTTTCAGGGTGTGTCTGGTAGAACCACTTGCCACGGAAATTACCGTGGGGCCACCCCTTGCTCACCGCGGTGGGGTGGCGGAAGTCGCCGTGGCGAACCTGAACAGTCCATCGCACGTTCTCGCTCCGGTTTGCTCCGCTGGCGTGGATCAGCAGGTTGCTGAAGACGAGCACCTCACCGTATCGCAGCTCGGCCAGAGGCATCGTTCCCCGATCGATGTCGGATACATCCGCCAGATCAAACAGCTGGTTGCCGGTCACTTCGCTCGTATCTTCGTGCCTGACCAGCACATCGCGGATGCCTGCCTTGTGTGTTTCACCGGCATACGAGATGCACCCCGATCGCTCGTCCACATCCCGTAGAGGGATCCAGTACACCAGCCCGTTCGGCGAACTAGGGTCGTATGTATAGTCCTGGTGCAGCGGGAACAGGTACCGCTCCTCGCCGGGGAAATCCATGCGCAAAGCCTTATCCAGAGCGCACTGCACAAAGTCGGTTCCCATGATCCGCTTGCTGATACCAATGAGCCAGGGATGGATCGATAGCTGGTGCAGCGAGAGCAGCCGGCTGGCCGCATCAAAGACCGCGCCGGCATGGCTGCGATCCATCCGCGCCAAGGAAAGCAGGCCATCATCAAAGCCGTGACCGACGCCGGGTGTGTGATCCGCGCCGACTTCTTTGGCGCGGAGCGCAATCAACTCACTCAGCTCCGCCCGAAGCAGGTCCAATTGTGGCACCAACTCGCCGGCATCAAGCCGCAGATACCCGTGTTCATTGAAAAAATCGACATCAACGCTACTGCTTGCTGCCTGCATGTCTGATCGCTCCGAATCGCTACTGAGCCCGTTCCTACAGGACCGCATACGAAAGGTTAGATACAAACGGGAACCGCTCGATACGCAGGTTCTTGAGACCGAGCACTTCATCTACCGCCTGCGTTTCGCCGGGCCAGTTCTTGTCATAAAGCTCGTCGAAGCACACGACCGCGCCCTTGGGCATCCTGGGAACGAGGTGCTCGAGGGCCGCCTTCGTCGGTGCATAGGCATCGAAATCCAGATAAAGCATCGCGACCACCAGTTGGGGGTTCTCCGCGACGTAATTCGCAATGGTTTCTGTTGCGTCTCCGACCACCAATTCTGCACGCGGGATATGACCGATCGGGCGATTGAGATCGTACAGATCAAGGGCCTCGCGGATGTCCGCCTCTGCGCCTGTCGAAAGGCCGCCTTCTTTTTTGAAATCAACCGACTCGCTTCCTTCATCCTCGCCCGTCAGGCCGGAGAAGCCGGAAAACGTGTCAAAGCCGACAACCCGTCGCGTGTGGTTGAACGGTTCGTAGATCGCGCTGAAGTTGGCCCATGTCATGAGGCCACCGCCTAGAAAGACACCGCACTCAACGATCGCTCCGTGGATCGACATGGCCCGACGAAAGATGTCGTGCTTGGCCAGGTAGATGCTCTGCTCCTGGCGCGGGACAAACTTGGCGAAATGCCGAAGCTTATCCATGGAGGTCCCAAGGCTTCTATCGAAGTATTCGTTCATACGCTCGGCGTACGAACGATCGTTTGAAGTTCGCGCACTCTGGTAGTGCATCGAGAATTGTTCAGTCGTATCGGGCATGGGCGGCTCGTTTCGCGAGGCAGGAGTGGGCAAGCACGTCCGCAGACACCGTGCCGCGTACAAAGATAGCCTACCACAACCCCTTAACCGGCTGGCAACTGCTCTAACATCCGCTGGATATACCGCAGTGCATTCAACGTCAAGCGTACCGACGCCGCCTGCTCCTGATCCAATTGGAGGCCGAACAAATCGTCAAGGCGATCCAGATAGCCCGCCCGCTCCTGGGTTGCCCAGCGACGCAGCTTTTCGATCTCCTCATGATCACCCGACGCAACCACGCGTTCCATCTCTTCACGAGCCTCCATCACCTCCATCAATAAGTCGGGAGGCAGCCTGTCTCGGTCCTCCGCTAATTCGAGGCCAGACAACCCAAGCAGCGCACGAGCCCGGCTCTCAGGATCGCTGAGCACGCGGAACGCCTCGGTCAACTCCGACATCGCCTCGACCGCCTCGGCCTGCTCGATCGGGTCTACGAAACGGTCCGGGTGCTGCTCGGTAGATGCCTTGAGGAAGGCTTGGCGCAGCGTCTCCTCGTCCAGCGTGAACCGGCGTTCGAGGCCGAACAGTTCAAACGGGTCGTCGCTCATATATACCGCAGTTTATGCGCCGATCACGTGCACCGCAGGCAGACAGCCTCCGCTACACTACGTAATCGCCGCGGGTGTGGCGAAATTGGCAGACGCGCCAGATTTAGGTTCTGGTGGGGTAAAACCCGTGTAGGTTCGAGTCCTATCACCCGCATTGAAGACGACAGGCTTCAAAAGAGACGCTATACTCCTCGATCCACCCACGCCCGGGTGGCGGAACTGGCAGACGCGCCACGTTGAGGTCGTGGTGGAGGTAAAACTCCTTGGAGGTTCGAATCCTCTCCCGGGCATTCCCTTCTTACTGAGTGGGTTTGATCTAGCGCGGCGTGGCCGGTGAGATGACCCGCATTTTTTTGCCAGCCACGCCAAACTCTGCCTGGCGTAGCGTGAGGATTGATTGAATTAAACATAACGTGCATTAGTCCAGTAAAAACAAGGACTTACGTGCGAACGCCCTAACTTCTAAACGGCTTGCAACGATAATAACGGTCTGGTAAAAGAAAAGAGCGAAGGGCTGCAACCCTTCGCTCAAGTGGGCAAGGCGATTTTGAGCATCGCTTTACCCGAGCCCAGCACGCACACGTTTTAAGGAACAAACGTGCCAGACCACCGTCCATCCTACCCCCAGAATGCCACATCGTCCATATGGGCGGTGCGGCTTTTTTTGATGACTTGTGGCTACGTTGTGTCCTACGTGTTGCATGGCAGCCTTTCTGCGAGAGCAGGGGGGCTGTTTTCGCAATTCCGCGAATCAAGGACACATCATGCATGGCGACGACTCTACTCTCTTTCGTTCTAGGGATGGCTTTTGTAATCCTTCTCGTTGCGACCTGGATCGCAGCAAGGCTAGCGGGCTGGAAAGCCCGCAAGGAATACGACGTGAAGAAGGTGCGGTCTTACCGCCGGGGAGTCCGCGAGCAGAGCATGCACCATCGACGTCTCTCCGTGACGGACCCATCACACGTACCGAGTATCGATCACTCAAGCCGGGTGATCGACTCATCTACAAACGGGGCAATCTATACCGAGTAGGTCAAGTGATCCGTTGTGAAGGCCAACGTATACGCGTACGCGGTCACAAGCATAGGCAAAGTGGTTGGCTCGCTGCCGAGCATCTTATCTCCAGAATTCAAATCAAAGAAATCACCTCTCGCGGCGGGCGACGTAACCCGTTTACCGAGTTGGAACATCTTTTCATATAAGGACACAATGAATTTACGTAACCCTACAATCTTTCTAACGTTGATGGGGGCTTTGCTCTTTTTTCTTGCAATAGCCCTAGTCTTTATTGTTCCGTTCATTTTTCCAGCTGACCTTTACACCGGCACAGAGGCGACCGATGGCATAAAGGCGTATGCCATGCTTCTTCTCTTCGCTGTTGCCCTCTCTTTTTTCTGCTTTTTAGGTGCGGTAGTAACCAAACTCGGTGATATGTATGAGGAATGGAGGCGACCCGTAACGAATGAGTCTGATTGATCTCAATTTCACCTTGTTTTTATACATCGTTCTAGCTACAGCAGCCAGCTATACAACGATCTACTTCTTGCGGCTGCTATACGACAAGCTCCTAGAAAGGACACAACATGGTAACAACAGTAGACAAGCCCAAAAGCCAAGCCGACATGGTGAAGGAGGCTCTCGAAACGATTCCTGAAACATTAGTCCCCGTGATTGTGAGGTCGGGCGTTGTGCTCGACTGCGAGAAACGTAAGTCCCAGAAGGGCGGTGAAAACATCTTTTGCACCATTGGTGGAACTGGCGTTTCCCTACCTGTAGATATCAAAGATGAGGACATCCCTAACTATCAGCAGGGGTCCATCATGTTTGTTGCGGGCTACCTCAAAGAAACTTGGAAGGGCACGACCCTAGTGCCGACTTATAAGCAATCACTCGTCTAACCGTCCTAGCAGGCGGCAAGCTCAATGTTTGAGCGTCGTCACAACCGGTCGGCATTTCATAAAGATTTGTCGACCTTTAGTCATGCGTTTTTACATCGCCCCTAAAATCTGCTACTCGCATCTCTGTCCTACAGGCGGCAGGTATCTTGCAGCACGCAACGCTAAGGCCATGCGGGAATGGGTGGAATTCCAGCACGCCAAGCAACGCAACGTCACTCACGTAACGCTGTCGCCAGCATCCCATGCATCGCGTCCATCACGCCGGGCTTGTCCGCGAACTTCTTGAGCGTCGAGTAGTTGGGTAGCTTGTCCAAACCGATCGCTTCGCGCAGCTCGCTGGAGACCGCCAGGAACTCGATCACCCCGC
>JBCCYY010000009.1:0-92851 GCA_039188575.1 Planctomycetota bacterium
AACCGCGGCCCCCACTTGTGTGTGTGTGGGGGCGGGGGGGGGGGGGCGCGCCCGCCCCCCCCCCCTTTTTTTTTTTGCGGCGGGCGGCCGGCGCCCCCCCGCTACACCGCTCGATACGACATCTTTCAATCTAAGGAGTCCCCCATGAAACGACGCGAATTCCTTGCTTCCGGTGCCGTCGCCGCGGCCGCCCTGACTACCTCGGCCAACGCCGACGACCATGCCGAGAAACTAAACACAGGAAACAACCACGGCGGCAAGTTCAAGCTCAAGTACGGCCCGAGCCCGGGCCAGTTTAAGAACCATGCCGGCGGCGATTACCTGGACCAGATCCAGTTCGCTGCCGACCAGGGCTTCACCGGCTGGGAGGACAACGGCCTGCCCCGTCAGAGCCCGGAGATGCAAGAGAAGATTGGGAAGAAGCTTAAAGACAACGGCATGACCATGGGCGTCTTCGTTTCCGTCTCGGCCAACATGGCGCATGATGCCAAGAAGGAGACACGCGACAAGCTCACCCAGCGCATGACGGGGATGCTCGATGTGGCCAAGCGCTGCGGCGCGCAGTGGACCACGGTCGTCCCCGGCGAGGTCACTCAGAAAATACACATGGACTACCAGACCGCCAATGTCATCGACAACCTGCGTGCCTTGTCAGAGGTGTGCGAGACAACCGGCCTGATCATGGTGCTCGAGCCGTTGAACTGGTGGGCCAACCATCCCGGCCGGTTCCTGCAGGAAATCCCGCAGTCCTACCTGATCTGCCGGGGCGTGAACAGCCCCAGTTGCAAAATCCTCGACGACCTGTATCACCAGCAGATCACCGAAGGCAACCTGATCCCCAACATCGACAAAGCCTGGTCTGAGATCGCCTACTTTCAGGTCGGCGACAATCCCGGGCGCAAAGAGCCCTACTCCGGCGAGATCAACTACCAGAACATCTTTAAGCACCTCTACAAAAAGGGCTATCAAGGCGTGATCGGCATGGAGCACGGACACAGCGTCCGCGGGCTCGAAGGCGAGAAGAAGTGTATCGCCGCCTACCGCAAGGCGGATGACTTCGAGATCTAAGCCGATTGAATTGAGCACCGAGAAAGAAGCTCACGCTTATAAAGCGTGAGCTTCTTTTTTAAATCGAATTGTCGCGGACAACTTACTTCACAGTGTAAACCGCGAGTTCGCCCTTATCATCAGGAACGCAGGGAATACCGGGCCGTAGGACATTCGGGAACGGCAGGTTAACCGGCCCTGGTTTTGGCCCGTTGTCGATGCCCTCGGGGCGAAGCTTGAGTTTGGCTTGCTCGGCGAGGAACTTGAATTCCAATTCCTTGCCCGAATATGCAGACTCACGACCGAGGATACAGGTCAATGACGAATCAGCAACCTCTTGGATCTCCATCACCGGGCTGTTGCTCGTTATCCCGTCAAGCAGCGCCACATGTTCTTCAACGTAAGAATCACGACGCTTGTCCTCATTTCGGGCCAGGACTTTGCCGTCGAAACCACGGGCGATCCATCGAGAACCGCTGGTCCCGGGGCTGAGGTCCAGGGTACCTTTGGTGCCGATCCATTTGTTTTGAACCTTATTAGTTGAACCCCTGTAGTGCCGGCCCATGAATGCCGAGCGGACGCCGTTATCCCACTCAAAGTGGACGGAGAAGTGGTCGTAGATCGTGCCGTATTCGGGCTTGATGCGGGAGATACGGCCACCGGAGGCATAGGCCTTTTTCGGTGGTCCGCCCATGGACCAGTTGATGGCGTCGATATTGTGGATGGACTGCTCGGCGATGAGGTCACCGGAGAGCCACGGGAAGTAGGGCCAGTTGCGCATCTGATAGGTCATGTCGTCCCACTCACCATTGCCGTTGCCTAAGTGCCACTGCGTGCCCGCACAGTAGTACTGGTAGCTCGCGGTAATGTCTCCGATGACACCGTTTTGAAGTTGATCGATGGCGTCAACATAAAGGGCTTCACGGCGATACTGCGTGCCGGTGACGATGGCCAGGCCATTTTGCTTGGCGATCTCGCCAGACTCGATAACGTGGCGGTAGGTGTCCGAGTCAACGCAGACAGGCTTTTCGACAAAGGAGTGCTTGCCATTCTTGACCGCTTCGCGAAGGGTGAGGTATCTCAGGCCGGGCGGGGTGGTCTGGATCACGATGTCGACATCGGGGTGAGCACAGAGCGACTTATATGCGTCCATCCCGACAAAGGTGGTCTCGTCGGTGACGCCGTAGCCGCCCTTAGGGCCCCAAGCGGTTTCGATGGCTTTCTTGGCGCGTTCGGCACGGTCGGCGGCCACATCCGCGACGGCAACAAGTTTCACCTTGATGCCCAGTTCTTCGGCGGCCCTGAGGCAGTTGCCCATCGCACCGTTGCCGCGCCCGCCGCAGCCGACGATACCCAGGCCCATAACCTTGTCGCCGGATTGAGCATAGGCGTTGTTGGTGAGCAGGCCGAGGTTAGCAGCGGCGGCCGTAGCGGCTAAGCCAGCGGTGCCCTGTTTCACAAAAGACCTGCGGGAGAGTTCGAGTTTGTTGGTATCGCTCATCAAATCCAATCCTGTTGCGGGCATCAAGCCCTGGTTGAATGCGCGGCGCTAGCCACGCCCTCCCTCTTCTAAATGGTTACGCAGTTTATCACGTCACACCGAGTGCTTCGGCCATCTGCATACGGACGGTTTTGAGCCGGTCCAGCCCCCCGCCGCCGACCTCGGCCGTGAACCAGCCGGTGAAACCGACCTCGTCCAGAGCGTCACGCACATCGTCCCACGGGAGATCGCCCCGTCCGATGTCTGTGAACTTGTTGCTGGCCCGGCTGAAGCCCTTCAAATCGAATTTCACCGCGCGGGGCCCGAACGTGCGGACCCAGTCGCCTGGGATGCCATACTTCCAGTGGTTGCCGATGTCGTGGTACATGCCGACCCACGGGCTGTCGAAGGCATCGACGTACTCGGCCCATCGTTCAGCGGACTGCTCAGGGCCACTGTTGTGGTCGTAAAACATCTGGTTCCAGACGTTCTCGAACAGGATGCGTTGGCCCAGCGCCGCGGCGAGCGGGATCGCCTTCTTAATCTCGGCAATCGAGCGCTCGACGATCGTTGATTCTGGCCCATCTCCGCCTCGCCCAACGACGATCAGGACGCCGCTGCCACCCGCCGCGTGCGACACACGGATGCAGTGCTCCAGGTTCTTCAGCGCCTGCTGGCGGTCCGCTTCGTTACCGCTCGTGAAGCGCTTCTTCCAATGGTCGTGATTGATCGCATTGTGGACGAAGACACCAGACTCAGCAACGGCAGCGCGGGTCTGCTCCGGGGTGAATCTACCGGCTTCGTCGAGGTCCACGCCATCGAACCCCGCTTCCCTCGCAAGTGTGAGCCGCTGAGCCAGCGAAAGCGTCTCGCCGCCTGGCCCCTTCTTGGTGATCATGCCGAGTTTGCAGGACAGCAAGTAGCGGTGGTTCATCGGGGGCAGTGGCATATGCCACTCCTTGGCGTTGTTGTCGGCCAAAGCAGATGATCCACCAAGCGTTGCGACTGAAGCCACGGCCCCGCCGATCAATCCGCGCCTTGTAAGGTCTCTTGGCATCACATCGCTTCCTTAAGCCATAACGATGCACGAGTTAAGGACGGGATTACACGCGTTTGTTGGACACGAAATCAGATGTGGATCGCCCGCCCCGAGACACCAAGCGCCGCTTCTTTGACCGCTTCACTGAGGGTCGGGTGGGCGTGGCAGGCCCGGGCGATATCCTCGCTCGAAGCGGCGAAAGCCATCGCCGTCGCGCACTCCGCGATCAGGTCGCCCCCGCTATCACCGATGATGTGCACGCCCAGCACCCGGTCTGTCACGGAGTCGGCCAGGATCTTGACCCAGCCCTCGGTGTCGTCGTTGGCCCTTGCCCGTCCATTGGCGAGGAAGGGAAAGCTGCCCTTCTTGTAGTCCACGCCCTCATCTTTAAGCTCTTCCTCACTCTTGCCAACGCTGGCGATCTCCGGGTGCGTATAGACAATCGAAGGGATCGTGTTGTAGTCGATATGGCCGTGGCCGGTCGCGATCATCTCGACGCAGGCGACGCCCTCTTCCTCCGCCTTGTGCGCCAGCATCGGGCCGGGGATCACATCGCCCACCGCGTAGACGCCATCGACACTCGTCTGGAATCTTGGGTTGACCTCGATCTGCCCGCGCTTATTCGGTGTGATACCGATGTTGTCAAGACCAAGCCCTTCGGTATTCGGCTTGCGCCCAACCGACACCAACACGCGATCGGCCTTGACCGGGCCGGCATCCTTGATATCGATCGTCACGCCTTTCTTGTCCTTGGTCACACCCTGGACCGCGCATCCAAGCATGAAGTCGATGCCCTGCGCTTTGAAGGCTTTGTGCGCTGACTTGGCAAGCTCGCTATCCATGCCTGGCATGATGCGGTCCAGGTACTCGATGACGGTAACCTTCGCACCCAGGCGACGCCAAACACTGCCCAGTTCCAGGCCGATGACGCCCGCACCGATGACGGCAAGGTGCTCAGGGACCTTGCTGTAACTCAGCGCCTCGGTTGAGGTATCTACCAGTTCATCGTCAAGGTTGATGCCCGGGATGGTCGATGGCACCGAGCCGGTAGCAATGAGGACGTTGACCGCCTTGACCGTGTCGCCGCCGATGATCACAGACTTATCGCTGTTGAAACTCGCGGTGCCGTGATAGACCTTGACCTTGTTCTTCTTCATCAGCCCTGCGACGCCGGTGGTCAGGGTCTTAACGACCTTGTCCTTGCGTTTGAGCATGGCCTTGAGGTTCAGCGATACGTCCCCGACCTCTATGCCGTGGCCCGCGAAGTGCTTGGTCGCGTCTTCGTACTTGTGCGAGGACTCGAGCAAGGCCTTAGACGGGATACACCCGATGCGGAGGCATGTGCCGCCGAGTTGGGCCTCCTTATCGACGATGGCGGTATCGAGGCCGAGTTGGGCGGCACGGATCGCGGCGACATACCCGGCCGGGCCGGCGCCGATGACGAGCAGTTCGTGGGAATATTCGGGCATGGTGATCGAAGGGTGTCAAAAGGGGTAAGGCGACGCATCATAGCCCGGCTGCTTTTTAGTGCCTAGCGATCGGTTTCTGTTCGTGTGAAATATTTTTATAGAGGGTTGAACTTCGTTCTGGACCCGATAAAATGCCGGCGGATGTGACACAACCCGTACTTTCGGTACAATTGTGTCTAGAGTGCCTGCAACGCTCTAGAAAAGACAAGGGAAGAGAGAGAAAAAACATGTGCAAAACCAAGTGGATGGTGACATCAGCCTGCTTGCTGTTGCTGGCTGTGCCCGCAATGGGAGGGGCATCGCTAGATACCACGCTCAACGGCGGGTCGCTCTTTAGCAATAATGGCGATATCGAATCCTTCGATTCCAAGTTCACGCCGATTCTCAACCCGGCAGAAGCAACGGACACCAACGCCGAGGCTTTCAGCAGCGGACTGCTTATCGCGGATACTGACGCCGGGGACGCAATTAAAGCGTCAGGCGAAATCGATTTGAGCTACGACTCGGCCGGTGCCGACACGCTGCTCGTAGCCATCGAACCTTTCACGGCCACTGGTGGATCGAGCGTTGACTCCGAACGCGAAAAGATCACTGCCAACCAGCGTGTGGAATTCGGGGTGTTCACCAACGGTTCTGGCGGCGGTGCATCCGCAGGCGGTAGCGGCGGCGGTGGTGGCGGCGGTGGCGGCGGGTCTGCCGACGCGGAAACGAAAACCGAAGACCTGGCTTACAGCGAACTGGCGGATGTCTATTTCAGCGAGGAAAGCCCATCCGACCAGGAAGTCGTATCCGAGCGAGTCACCCCATCTTCCGCGCCTTCGCCGACCGCCGCCCTTGCAGGCATGGCTCTTCTAGGCGTCATGGGCCTTCGCCGTCGACGACGCGACTAAGGCACCTCCAAACAAGCAAGCAGCGCATCTGGAACAAATAATCAGAACAGACAGGCAGCCCACCGTGACATCAGCGGTGGGCTGTTTCTTTGAAAACACATCTAATTCAAAACAACAGCGTTACACTTTTGTGATGCAACACCACAAGATAAGCAGCGATGCCTTCACGCGGTTGCTCGGCATGCTCGCCAGCATCATGCTGATCGGCTCGGCCTACACCGCCGTTGCAGAACCGCAGCCGCCGAATATCCTCATCGTCATCGCCGACGACCTGCATTGGTACGATATGGGTTGCATGGGCAACGACCAGGTCCGCACGCCCCACATCGACCGGCTGGCCAAAGAGGGGATGGCCTTTGATGCGGCCTTCACCAGCACCGCGATGTGTGCACCGACGAGGCAGCAGCTCTTAACCGGTCTCTGGCCCGTACGGAGCGGGGCCTGGCCCAATCACAGCGGCGTCTACAAAGGTGTCAAAAGCCTGCCGCACCACCTAAAGAGCTTGGGCTACCGCACCGGTCATATGGGCAAAGGGCATTTCAAGCCCAAGGCCAGCTATCCGTTCGAGTACCTGGGCGATGTGCCAAAACACAAGGGCCTGCCGGAACAGTTGCCCGACCTCGCCAGGAGCATCAATACTTTCATTAAAGACGCGGGCGACAAGCCGTGGTGCCTGTACTACGCCTCGCACAACCCGCACAGCCCATTTACCCAGGGCGATCCTTCTCGCTTCCCTGCCCATGCCATCAAGGTACCGCTTCATCTGCCGGACACGCCCTACACGAAGGAGCAACTTAGCCTGTACTACGCCGAGGTCGAGATGCTCGACGCAGAGTTGGGTATGCTTTTGAAGACACTAGAGGGATCTGGCCAGTCCAACCGCACACTCATCATCTTCACAAGCGAGCAGGGCGCCGCACACGTCCCGCTGGGCGGCAAGTGGACCTGCTGGGATCACGGCCTGAAAACTGCATTGATCGCGCGACTACCCGGCGTAATCAAACCCGGCACCCGCACCAGCGCGATGGTGCAATACATCGATGTGCTGCCAACGCTCATTGACTTGGCCGGTGGCAACCCGGCCAAGATCGACACGGGTATCGGCCACCCGGCCAAACAGACCCGCGGTTTCGACGGCATTAGCTTTGCGGACGTACTAAAAGGCAAATCGGAAAAACACCGTAACCTCGTATACGGCATCCAGACCACCAACGGCATTATCAACGGCAGCAAATCCTATCCCATCCGCTCGGTCCGTGATGAGCGGTGGCTGATGGTCTGGAACCTCAACGCAGATAACGAGCCTTTCAGAAACCTTTTTCATAAGCACGGCGAAGCACTATGGGAGGACTGGAGCAAGGCAGCCAAAGAAGACCCCGTCATTGCCAAGCGGATCGCGTTTTATCAAAATCGTCCTGAGTTTGAGCTCTACGACATCGAAGCCGACCCACATCAGCTCAACAACCTTGCAGACGACCGCAAGCACGCGGAACGACTGAGGGACATGCACGACAGGCTCGAAGCATGGATGAAAAACCAGGGTGATGAAGGCTTCGCCACCGAAGCAAAAGCAAAAGAGCGACAAGGGAAGAAGTAAACTGCTCAGACCTCAATCAGCATCCGCGCCGGGTCTTCGATCGCTTCCTTGATCGTCTTGAGGAATGTCACAGCTTCTCGGCCGTCGACGATGCGGTGGTCGTACGTCAAGGCGATATACATCATCGGGCGGACTTCGACCGTTTCCTTGCCGGGGTCGCCGACCGCGATAGGTCGGCGGACGATGCCGTGCATACCGAGCACGCCGGACTGCGGCGGGTTGACGATCGGGGTGGAAAGCAGGCTGCCGTAGACCCCACCGTTGGTGATGGTAAAGCTGCCACCGGTCAGGTCGGACATAGCGAGCTTGTTGTCCTTGGCCTTGACCGCGTAGTCGCCGATCGCCTTCTCGACGCCGGCGAAGCTCAGCCGCTCGGCGTTACGAAGGACGGGGACGACAAGCCCCTTGCCACCACCGATCGCGATGCCGATGTCGTAATAGTTCTTGTACACGATATGGTCGTCGCGGATCTCGGCGTTGACCGCAGGGAATGCCTTTAGAGCTTCGATCGATGCTTTGACGAAGAAGGACATAAAGCCAAGCTTCAGGCCGTGCTTCTTGACGAACTGGTCCTGGTACTGCTTGCGCATGGCCATGACGTTGGTCATGTCGACCTCATTGAAGGTCGTGAGCAGCGCTGCGGTCTGCTGGGCGTTAACCAACGCCTTGGCGATGGTGCGACGGAGCGGCGTCATCTTGACGATCTCTTCGTCGCGGTCGCCTGCTGGTGCAGGGCTCGCTACCGGCGCTGGCGTCGGAGCCGGCGCAGGTGAGTTGGACTTGCCTTCGATGTGTTTGAGGACGTCTTCTTTAAGCAGCCGACCGCCGGGGCCGGTCGCTGTGACATCGCTGGCCTTGAGGCCTTGCTGGTCAAGCAGGGCCTGTGCAGCGGGCATGACCTTTGCTTCACTCGCTGTCTCAGTTTTCGCGGATTCAAGGGCCGATGTGGGGCCGGGCTCTGCTGCGGGCTTGGGAGCTTCAGCCGGTGCTGCCGTACCGTTATCGCTGGCCGCGCTACCTGCGGCGCCCTCCTCGATGTGCGCGATGACATCGCCGACACTAGCGGTATCTCCCGCCTGCATCATGACCTTGATCAGCGCGCCATCGAACGGCGCGAGCAGTTCCTGATTGACTTTGTCGGTTTCCAACTCGACCAGCGGCTGGTCTGCTTTAATCGCTTCGCCTTCCTTGACCAGCCATCGGCCGATCTCAACTTCGGTGACGGACTCGCCGACCTCGGGGACTTTCAATTCGGTTGGCATCGTGGCGGAGCTCCTACGACCATTGGATCGACGGTGGTTTCGTTCGGGCTTGATGTGGGATGGTAGCAGGTTGGCGGGAGATACGACCGGGGGTCAATTCGCGAACGCGGCGGGCGGCGCGGGCTCTTCGACGGTCTCGCCAAAGGCCTGTGCCAGCAGCAGTTCCTGCTCGAGTTTGTGGGCGGACTTAGACCCGGTCGCCGGGCTGGCCGAGTGGTGCCGGGATGCAACATGCAACTCGCGTTCACCGAGGAACTTCTCCTGCAGATACCGCTGCAGGAAGAACGGCCAGGCACCCTGGTTCCTCGGTTCGTCCTGCACCCAGACCAGCGGGGCGGCCTCGCTGTACGGCGCGATCGCCTCGGCCAGCATCTTCCGTGGCAGCGGGTACAACTGCTCGAGCCGTATGATCGCCACGTCGTCCCGCCCCATCTTTTCTCGGCGGTCCACCAGGTCGAAGTAGACCCGGCCGGTGCTCAGCAGGATCCGCTTCACCTTCTTCGGGTCCGCCTCGTAATCTACGAGCACGCGATGGTACGTGCCCTGCGTCAGGTCTTCAAAGCTCGAGATACAACGCGGGTGCCGCAGAAGCGATTTGGGCGTCATGACGACCAACGGCTTGCGCCACTTGCGAAGGACTTGGCGTCGCAGCAGGTGGAACATCTGCGCAGGCGTCGTCGGCTGGCAGACCTGGTAGTTGTCTTCGGCGGCGCTGGTCAGGAAGCGTTCGAGCCTTGCCGACGAGTGCTCGGGGCCCTGCCCCTCGAAGCCGTGCGGCAGGAGCATGACCAGGCCTGAAAGGCGTTTCCACTTGTCCTCGGCGGACGCGATGAACTGGTCGATGATGACTTGGGCGCAGTTGACGAAGTCGCCGAATTGAGCCTCCCACAGGCAGAGCATCTGCGGCTGGTCCAGCGAATAGCCGTACTCGAACCCCAACACACCGGCCTCGCTCAGCGGCGAATTGAAGATGTCGATCGTCGCCTGGTCCTCGGACAGGTGCTTGAGCGGGAAGTGCTCGTGCCCATCCTTGACATCGTGCAGTACGGCGTGGCGATGGCTGAAGGTACCGCGCTGGCAGTCCTGACCCGTTAGCCGGATGCCGTGGCCTTCCGTCAGTAGCGTCGCAAACGCAAGCGATTCACCCGCAGACCAGTCCAGCGGGCGCTCGCCCTCGGCCTGCTCGTTCTTCATCCGCATCAGCCGCTTGTGCTTGGGGTGAAGGTTGAAATCAACAGGCAGTTCGAGCTGCCGCTCAAGCAGACGCTGCAGCGTGGTCTTATCGACGCCGGTCTCGACATCGTCGTTGATGTTCTCTTTGCCGCCGTGGTAGCCCGCCCACTGACCCCGCGGGTCATCCGACCGTGGCTTGTATGCGGCGGACTGCGCGGCGCTAAGCTCTTTATCGAGTAACGCGGTGCGGCGCTCGGCGATACGGTCCGCATCCGCCTGCGTCACGCCACCGAGCGTGAGCAGCTTGGACAGGTACGCCTCGCGCACACCAGGTCGGCTATCGATGTTCTCGTACATCTTCGGCTGGGTGTACCTCGGCTCATCACCCTCGTTGTGGCCACGCTTGCGGTAGCAGTACATGTCGATCACGACGTCGCGCTTGTATTTCTGCCGGAATGCCATCGCGAGCTTGACGACCTGAGCAACCGCCTCGGGCGACTCGCCGTTCACATGAAAGATCGGGCTCTGGAGCATCTTCGCGACGTCGGTGCAGTACTGGGTCGAGCGTGCGTCCTGTGGCCCGGTGGTGAAGCCGATCTGGTTGTTGATGACGACGTGGATCGTCCCGCCGGTGTGGTAACCCTCCAGCCCGGCGAGGTTGAGCGTCTCGGGGACGATGCCTTCGCCGGCGAACGCGGCGTCGCCATGGATCAACAGCGCGAAGCCGAGGTCGCCACGTGTCCTCATCTCGGTCTGCGCGTGGGTTCGGTCCTGCTTGGCCCGCATGCGCCCGAGTACGACGGGGTTCACAAACTCCAGGTGCGAGGGATTGAAGCACAGCGACAGGTGGATGTTTTTGCCCGAGCGTGTGCGCCAGTCGCCGGAGTACCCGAGGTGGTACTTCACGTCGCCGCCGCCCATGTATAGCTCGGGGTCGACGTCCTCGAACTCACGGAAGATTTTCTGTGGGCTCTTGCCGAGGATATTGGCTAGGACGTTAAGCCGGCCGCGGTGGGCCATGCCGATCACGACCTCGCGAGTCCCCATCTCCCCTGCGTGCTCAAAACAGAGATCTAACAAGGGGATCAAGGTCTCGCCGCCTTCAAGAGAAAATGACTTCGCCCCGATGAACTTGCGTTGGATGAATTCTTCAAACAGTGTCGCATCGGTGAGACGGGTCAGGATACGGATCTGCTCTTTGCGCGAAAGCTCGATCTCATTATGCGATTCCTCCATCCGCTCCTGCAGCCAGCGACGCGTCGGCAGGTCATCGATATGCATAAACTGCACGCCGATCTGCCCGCAGTACGTCCGGTTGAGCTGATCGAACAGGCCACGGACGGTGCGCTTCCGCTTGCCGGGCACGGTCGAAACCGTGGTGAACGGCTGGTCGAGGTCTTCTTCCGTAAAGCCGTAATACTCGGTGGTTAGCTCGGGGTGGGGCTCGGTGGGGTCCGGCTTGAGCGGGTTGAAGTGGGCGTAGTTGTGACCGAGCATCCGGTAGTTGCGGATGAGCATGTCGACGCGGTGCTGCAGCGCGGCGTCGCCAACGGCGTGGACCGCGTGGCCATTCGCGCTTACCGTGCCGGTACCGTTCGAGCCTGCGGGGTCGTAGATACTTCTTGCTGAGAAGCTCGGCCCGATGCGGCCGGCCGAGCCGTTGAGCTCGGCTCCCCATGTCGCGAAGAGCGCCTGCCAGTGCTCGTCGACCGACTCGGGGGCGGCAAGATAGCGTTCGTATTGTGCCTCGGCGTAGGCGAGGTTGCCTGCAGACAAGTCGGGCGGTTGGGACATAGGTTTGGTTCGCTCCGACGCTTCGGGTCGCGGGGTGTGGCAGGCCGGGGTCGGCCCGATGCTCACTGAGTAACATCGGCCGGATGCGACGCAGAGTTTGACTGCGGCGCTTTGAGGATTCTACACGCCGCAACAGCCAAAGCGAGCCCGTTAATCGGTCAGTATGCTAAAAAAATGCCCGACCCTTTCCAGCCCGAGACCCTGCTGCTGATCGCCCTGATCGGTCTGATCGCGGGCACCCTCGGCGGGCTGCTCGGTGTCGGCGGGAGCGTGATCACGATCCCGGGCATGGCGATCCTCTTCGGCACCGGCGAGAACCAGCACCTCTACCAGGCCGCCGCGATGACCGCGAACCTCGCCGTCGCCATCCCCGCTGCGCGTCGGCATAGAAATGCCGGTGCACTGACGCCCGGCGTGCTGAAGTGGATGCTGCCCGTCGCGGTGGTGGGGATTATCCTCGGCGTCCTCGCGAGCAACCTCAGTATCTTCAAGAACGAACAAGGCGGGCTCTGGCTCGGCCGAGTCCTCGCGATCTTTCTGGTTTACGTGATCATCGCGAACATCCGCAAGCTGCTGCACCTGCGGGCGGGTAAGCCGCGCAACGATCTGGACAACGCGACCATCACCCCCGTTCGCAGCGGGTCGGCAGGCGCGGTGATGGGCGTCGCCGCGGGCCTGCTCGGTATCGGCGGCGGTGCGCTGGCGGTGCCGCTGCAACAGCTGCTGACCAAGATCCCGCTGCGTAACGCGATCGCGAACTCGTCGTTCGTGATGGTCTTCAGCGCCGGGATCGGCGCGCTGCTCAAGCTCGGCACGCTGGATCAGCACTACCCCCCGGCCGAGGGTGCCGAGCCCGCATGGCAGGTCGCGGCGATACTCGCGCTGGTTCTGGCACCGACCGCGATCCTCGGGGCCGGGCTGGGCGCGAAGCTGACCCACACCCTGCCCGTCGCGTACGTCCGGGTCGCGTTCGTCCTGCTGATGGTCGTCGCGGCGTTCAAGATGGCCGCTATCCCGTTTTAAAGCCAGAATCCGCGACTTTTATGATGAGAACAGGTATAAAAGAGTTACGGCGGTCTGCATTTCTGAGTCATGGTCGTGGAGACAGCATGATGACCCGGTCCATCAACATCATCAAAGCGGCCATGATCCTTGCGTTGGTCCTGATTGCCTTCGCAAGCATCGGGCTAGCGGCCGGGCACGCCGGCGTGCTAGTCGGTGTCGCAGCCGGCGCCCTGGTCAACACGCTGATCTTCTTTTTTAACGATGCGATCGTGGTCTCGGCGATGTGTGGCGTCGATGCCGATAGGAGGCAATTCGCCGAGTTAATCCGTCTGACCCAACGGCTCGCCGATCGCGAGGGGCTGCCACGGCCGCGCGTTGTCATCTCCCCGCAGCATGTGCCCAACGCGTTCGCTGCCGGTCGGAGCCCGAAACACGCCACAATCGGTTTCACTCAGGGGGCCATCGATCTCTTGACGACCGATGAACTGGCGGGGGTCATCGGCCATCAGCTTGCGCGTATCAAGAACCGGGACACGCTCTTGTCATCCATCGTGATAACCCTCTCAGGATCAGTCACGCACCTGTGCATCTGGGCATCTCGGGTCATTGGCCTGCGGTGGGGCCTGCAACAAGCGGTGCTCGTCAGCATCCCGACCGCGGCGGCTCTGGTCCGACTGAGCATCCGTCGTAAACGGGATTTCCTCGCCGACATCGAAGGCGCAAAGATCGCCGGCTCGGCCAAAGGCCTGATCAGCGCACTGATTAAGATGGATGCTCTCGCCGCACAGGCGGTGATGGCGTCAGTGCCTATCAACGACCACCTGCTCACCATCGGTCTGCCGCCGACCGATAGGCTTAGCGCCCTGTTCTCAGCCCACCCCCCGGTTGCTGAACGCGTTAGGAGGCTTCAGCAACACGCTAGCCTCGGTTGAACGCCTCATTCACTAACGCAATAAACCGCTCGCCGCGCTGCTCGTAGTTTTCGAACTGGTCCCACGATGCGCAAGCGGGCGAGAGCAGGACGACGTCGCCGGGCTTGACCCGTTGTTGGATCTCGGCGACAGCTTTGTCGAGGTCACCACAGCGCACGACCTCAGCAATAGGCACAGGCCAACTGACACCACCGCAGGAGTTTGGCCGATCTGGCAGAGACCGACTCGCTTCATTCTCGATTAGACCTGCGATGGTGCCGCCCAATGCCCCAATGGTGTAGACGGCTTTACATTGCTCTGCCGCTAAGGCTGCAAGCGGCTTCATGTCACTGCCCTTGTCTTTGCCGCCGAGGATGAGGTGGATACCGGGCTTATCACCGTCTTCAAGGAACGCCTCGATCGCGAGCATCGCCGCCTCGGGCGTCGTGCACTTGCTGTCGTTGAAGTAGCGGACGCCGTTGTGCTCGGCGACGCGTTGCAGGCGGTGCGGGAGGCCGGGGAAGTCAGCGAGTTCTTTCAAACAAAGTAAGAACGTCATCCCACTGGCTAGATAAGCAGTGTATGAAGCCACAATACCATTTAGTTCATTGTGGCTTCCAACAAAGCGGGTATCCATTGCTTTAGCGGCAGTGGTGTCATGTGCTATTGGCCAGACCCTGGCTTTAGTCAAAGCTTCATCAGAAATACCTGGACCTGGCACATACCAATCGCCTTGCATCTGGTATTCACCAATAACCATTTTTGCCTTTACATACGCCTCCATCGACCCATGCCAATCCAGGTGGTTCGGGCTGATGTTGGTGATCACCGCGATGTGGGGGGACCAGCCAGGGAAGTGAGCATCTTTCTTTAAGCGCTCGAGCATAAAGCTCGACAGCTCCAGCACAACCCAGTCGTCTTCGCCGATCTGATCGAGCACGGGCAGCAGTGATACGCCGATGTTGCCACCGACCCAGACTTTGCTGGGGCCCGCCACTTGCGGGGCGGCGCTAATGCCGTCGGCGCTAAAGACCTTATTTAATACGTGCCCGATCATCGCGGTGACCGTGGACTTGCCCGCGCTGCCGGTCACACCGATGGTCCGCAAGCGGTTCGGCAGCCGCTGCACCAGCAGGCGCATCTCTGTCGTTACCTCGATCCCTGCCGCTTCGGCAGCACGCACGAAACGGTTGCCCGGCTTCACGGCGGGGTTGACGACGACTAGGTCGCAGGTCGTGAAGTCGCTGACATTGTGCTCGCCCAGGCGCAGTGTCACCCGGCCCGAATCGATCAGGTCCTGGATCTGCTCGACGCTCTTGGAGAGCTTTTCCGCGTCATCGAGGTCGGTCACCAGCACATCCGCGCCGCGGTCGACGAGGAAGCGCGTCACGCCGACGCCGCCGCCGAACCGGCCCAGGCCCATCACGGTGACTTGTTGACCAGCGAATTCGTCGGGCTCACCCATGCCCGCGAGTATACGAGAGTAGGCCCAATCGAATCGAGAGCAACACTGTGCGGCCCGTCACGCACCGGCAGGTTCGTGCTCGGCGGTAGCCGCTCTGAGTTCGCTCCGACCTAGTCCCGCGTGATCTCGAGCGGCTGTTCGAACGCCATCTTTTCGTTCCCGAGCTGGTACGCGACGAACGTGTCCCCGATCGGCGCCTGGAAGTAAATCATCAGCGTCTCGTCTGCGCCGACACGGGGCAGTTCCGTGGCGAAGAGGCCGCCCTGCATGGCGTCCGAGCGGATGTCGATATCCATCGTGCCGTCCGCACGCAAGAGCGCGAAGCCGATAGCGTCGCGTGCGTTGCCGCCCTCGTCGACGATGCGCATCACGCCAAGCGACTTGGCGGCACCGATGGCCCGGCCGTAGAGCGACTTGGCCCGGTTGGTGTCGAGGGTGATGCGGATCAGCCGTTCGGAGTCGGCGACCGTGATCGCCCGGACCGCGTTGGAGCCGCGTGCGCCGCGTGGCAGCTTCTCGCCGCGGCCGGAAGTCACGGTCCACGGGTCCGCATCTCGGTCAAAATCGTAGCTGACCGCTGAGCCGGAGAAAATACTTGGAAGCGCCTCGCTCAGGTCCGCCCGGGCATCGCTGCCAACGATCTTGACACCGTCGGTGAAGACCGGGCTCGCGTTCTCCTGCGCCTCCAACTCGGCAGCGCTCGGCAGCAGCGGCGCACCGATCACGCGGGCAACAGCGCCGATATTCTGGTTCACCTTCGTCTCCTGACCCGCCGGCGTATCCAGTTCTTCCAGGTCGAAGCGGAGCTCACGGACGAAGAATCGCTCGGGCGTCTGGCCTGTATCGACCGGGAAGATCCAGCCCATGCTGAACTCGGGGTACGTCGAATAAGCCGTTTGTTTCGCTTCATCGTCGGCCTGGGCTGAGACGATCTCGGTGAAGATGCGCCCGCCGGTGTTCTGGCTGTACTCGATCGAGTAGCCGGCGGGGGCGATCATCTCGAATCCGTCGTTCGTCGCTGCCTGCAGCTGCACGGACGAGACAGCGACGCGTAGCTTGCCGTCGGTATTGAACGTGCCGGGGTGCTCGTTGTTCCACTCGGTATCGACCACGTAGAGGACCTTGTTCTCACCCATCACCGACGCAAGCCGGGCGACCAGGTCTTCGGCCATCTTGTCGGCGACCATCCGGACAAACCGCGGGAAGTTCTGCTGGCTGCTAGCGTTTTCGAACTTGAACTTTGGGGTGCGGGAGACGTCGAGGATCGCCTCTAGGTTCAGCATGTCCGATGGTCGGCCGTTCGCATCGGGGTCCGCGTACCTGGCGTTGAGGTCGCCGATGAGGCGGTTGATCAGGCTCAGGCCGTCCTCGCCGAACTGGATGTCCTTGGGGACGGGGTAGCTGGGCTTGAGGAAGGACATGATGGCGGTGCGCTGGGCCAGGCCCTTGATCGCGTCGGGCGTGGCGGGGATGGCGTAGACGCCGGTGACCTGTACGCTGCCGGGGTGGGCCGAGCGCATCTGGTTGGTATCGGGGGGCATGCGGTAGGTCATCGCGCGCTCGGCGAGTTCGGGCCTGCCCTCAGCGAGGGAGATGCCGCCGATCGGGCTCATCGAGCCGGCAGAGATCGCGGAGAAGAACCCGCCGGACCATACGTTGATCTCCAGCCAGAGCTGTCCTGATTCGTCGTCGATCTCCTGTCCGCGGAGGGTGACCGCCCCGCCGAGCGCGTCCTTGTCGATCGGCATGAAGTTGATGCCGATGAGCAGGATGCCGAACGCGAGCACGCCGATCAACGCCCCGCAGAACCCGCCGCCGATCTGGTCGGCGATACGCGGCATATGGACGTTGGCCTTGCATAGCTTATCCAAGGCCGTGCGCAACACGATAAGCAGCAACGCGAAGGGCGCGAGCAGCCCAACACCATGCGCGTAGGTGGGCATCCGCCCAAGAAGCATGTACGAGACAGGCTCCCACAACGCGAATGCGAGCGTGCCCGCAACGATGACAACGATCAGCTGGATGAAGGCGGAGAAGAAGCCGTAGGTCGCCCACATCGAGATGCAGCCCAGCAGCAACAAGATGATGATGAGGTTGATGATGGTAAGCATGGGGATCTACGCCTTCTGGTGCTCGGCCATAATTCGGGTGACTTCTTTAATATCAGATACGCCCTCCACGACCTTGGCCAGCGCCGACTCCTGCAGGTAGACCATGTGCTGCTTGCGGAGGTGGGCACGCAGCCGCTCGCCCTCGCCCGAGGCGATCAGCGACGATGCCTCGCGGTCGATAGGCATGACCTCGAAGACGCCGATGCGCCCGCGGTAGCCCAGGCCGTGGCAGTCGCCACAGGTTGTTTCCTCGTCTTTGACCACGACCTTGCCCGAGGCCTTATACAGGTGGGTCGCCGAGTTCTTGCTCATGTTGAGCTTCTTCATTGCGGCTGCGTCGGGCTGGTATGGGGCCCGGCAGGTCAGGCACAGCCGGCGGGTGAGGCGCTGGCTGACGATCGCTCCGAGCGACTCGGCGGCGAGGCGCTTGTCGCCAACGATCTTGATCCAGAGCTTGAGCGCCGAGAGCGTATCCTTCGCGGGCAGTACGATGTAGAACCGCGTGTCCTCGGCCTGCTTGGCGACGAGCTGGGCCATCTCCGGGGTCACCAGCTGCTCGACCATCATCACGTTGGGGTCCGCCCGCAGGAGCGAGCCGAACTTCTCGACGATCTGCTCGTTGCTCGCGCCCTCGGGGAAGTAGTTGTGGTTAACACCCTCCATGGTGAAGGGCGAGTGCTTCTCATACGTCATGACCGACGAGGTGTACGGGTCATGCAGGTTCATCATGGCGTACGTCGAGGTCGTCGTGCCGGTGCCCGGCGGGCTTGCGAAGATCACGACTTTGGTGATTTCGCTGGTCAGCTGCTGCATCACGCTCAGCTGCCGCTGTGACAGGCCCAACTCCTCAAGGGGGATCTTATGCTGGTCTTCGAGGTCGAACTCGATGACCAGTTGCAGGGCCCGTGTCGAGCCGAGCGTGGTGAGCTTGATGTTGTGCCGGTCGTAGCCCTCGACCTCGACACCGAGGTTGCCGGTCTGCTTACGGCGGCGCTCGGCGAGATCCATACCCGCGTTTTCTTTGAGGTAATCGATCAGCTGAACGCAGAGCGCTTTGTCCGGCGCGGGCTGAGCAATCCGGACGCCGTCGATCCGTACAACAAAGCTGGCCTTCTCGGCATCGACGGTGATGTCGATCCGGTCGGCCCCGCGGGGCACCGCGAAGACAAGCATGTCCTGGAAGAGGTCGAACGCGGGCGTACGCGCATCGTCGCCGTGGGGCACCTCCATCACAGCCCCGCTCTTATCGATGAGGTTGACCTTGGCCTGGCGCTTGGCTTTTTCGCCCCGCTCGCGTTCGTGCCGCTCGCTCAGCCGGTTGACGATATCTTTGGGGTTCCATCGTTCTTCTTCGGGCACCTTGCCGTTGCGGAAGGCGACGTAGCCCGCCGATCCACCAACCAAGATCATGATGCCAAGCAGCCAACCGATCCAGAAGATCGGGACGAACAGCATGACCGAGAAGCCGACGAAAGCGATCCCGAGGTGGGCCAGGCCCCACTGCTCTTGGTTCGCGTAGTAGAAACCAGCGTCCTTATCCAGGCGGCCGACCAGCCAGGCCCAGCCCCCCAGCACCAGCAGCATCAGCACGGGCTTGGTGATGCTCATCAGCACCGCCGGCTCGGCTTCGATTTGAGCGATCATGTGAAACATGGGGCAAGGTTCCTGAACCAGGTCGTATCCAACACCTATTTCGTCTTGATGCCACGCAGGCGCATCTTGATCTCTTCCGGGCTCGGCGACGCGGCCTGGGCTACCTTCGGGTGCACGTAGTTCTTCTCCACCAGGTCGACCAGCGAGTCAACATAGGACTGCATCCCCGCCTCCCGGCTGTCGGCGATCACCTTCTCCAACTCGCCCTCACGGCCTTCAAGGATGTAGTTCCGCGTCGGCGGGCTCTGGAGCAGGATCTCCACCGCGGGCACACGCGGGACGTCCGGCATCAGCGTCGGCAATAGCTTCTGGTAAACAAACGCCTGCATCTGATACGCCAGCAGCGAACGCACGTTCTCACGCTCGTCCGCGGGGAAGAGGTCGTAGATCCGGCCGAACGCCTGCGACGCCGACGACGCGTGGATCGTACCGAAGACGAGGTGGCCGGTCTCCGCGGCCTGCAGCGCGGCCTCGAAGGTTTCACGGTCACGCATCTCACCGATGAGCACGACATCCGGGTTCTCACGGACCATCGCCCGCAGCGCGGTGGGGAAGTCCGGCAC
Organism: Planctomycetota bacterium; assembly: GCA_039188575.1. GTDB lineage: Bacteria > Planctomycetota > Phycisphaerae > Phycisphaerales > Phycisphaeraceae > JAHQVV01. The sequence continues at coordinate 19,460 of JBCCYY010000009.1, forward strand.
ATCGATGCCGACCTCACGCTGGTTGAACATCGCCTTGGCATCCGAGAAGAGGTACTCGATCGGGTCCTCGATCGTGAGGATATGGCACTTGCGGGTTTCGTTGATCCGCTGCAGCATCGACGCGATCGTGGTCGACTTGCCCGAGCCCGTGACGCCACACAACAGGATCAGGCCCTGGTGCGTTTCGTCGGCGACCTTCTGCATCGCGGGCGGCAGGTAGAGGTCTTCAAAGTCGAGGATCTCGTTGCTGACCCGCCGGGCGGCGATCGCGCACCGGCCTCGGGTCAGGAAGATGTTGATACGGAAGCGGTGCTTCTGCTCGTCAACGATGAAGTCGACCCCGAGGTCCAGCGAGCCGCGCTCCGCGAACTCCTCTTTCTGCTCGGGCGTGATCCCATCGAAGATCATCTCGTTGAACTCTTGCACGCTCGGCGGCTCGACATCGAGGGCCTTGAGCTCACCACGCAGGCGGAGCTTCGGCGGCTCGCCGCCGCGCATCAGGAGGTCGGATGTCTTGTGCTGGACCGCGGCCTTGAAATACTTATAGAGCTTGGTGTCGGCCAGGGTCTTGTGACCCGCCGGGTCGATATCGAAGTTCACGCCACTCATTCGTTTGCCTTACACGAACAAAAAACACACCGCCGACACGCTTGGTGGTCAGCTTGACGCGAGACCTCGCTTATACCGTTGCGATACCCGCACTTACGCCTAGCCCTCCCTGGCTGGAACTGCAATGGTAGCACAACCGACGCCCTTCACGCCAGCCTTTCCAGAATCAGGGCCCTGCCCATGTTCTTGTATTGCAGACTCGCTTCGCTCATCCCGGCGACCGCTTGTGCCAGTGCCGCACGCACCTCTGTCTCAAGCGTGTTAAACGGGTAAAGATAGGTGCGGATCAGAAACAACGAAGCCCGATACTCGGGGAACCCCCAGATGACCTGCCGTTCGACACGCAGCAACGGCTCGCCCACCGGGTGGTCGGGCAGCGGCGTGGGGTGCTCAATCGAGCGATCACGCTTGGGGTGGTGGTTGAGCGCCGGGTCATCCGTGATCGTCCATGCGAATCGGACCGCGCCACGCGTCGCGTTGACCATGAGCCTCGCGATCGAGTGCTGCTTCGCGTTGATCGGCTCGATGTGCGGCACCGGCGCGTGGACCATGTCGAAGGACCTACCGATCTTCTCCTCCGGGGCCCAGCCGCTTGGCATGGCGACGTTGAGGTGTGTGAGCTGATTCCGACCACGCTGATCGATTTGAAGCACCACGATATCTTCTTGGATCAGTAAACCAATGCCCACCAACCCGCAGTCTCCGGGCTTGCCGGCATAGGAACCGGGGTGCTCGTCGTTAAGCCGATCGATCATCCATTCGCCGATCTCGATGACCGCGGCATCGGCAATGTCACCCCAAAAGAAATGCTGGCTGTGGTGCGACATCGCGTGCTGCTTGGCCGCATGGTAAATCTCAAACTGATCATCGAGCTGAAAGACTTGGCTGTCTAGCGCGCCGTTGCCAAAGTCCTTCCCTAGCGAGGTGATACCGGCTTTGACGTCGTAGACGCCGTGCATAAACGGGAAGTAGCGCGGCAGGGCCATGCCTGATTCTAAACCGCAATGATGAGGCGAACCTCGAATCGCTCAAGGCTTGGGCCGGAGGTGCTTTGAAAAAAATGCGATCACCTGTCCGCGGCGCTCTTTGGTCCGGAATTCACGGCCGCCGTGGCCCGCGCCCTCGATGACCTCGAACCGGTGCTCGACGCCCGCGTCTTCCAGCTTCTCTGCGAGGTACTCGCTCTGGCTGAGTGGGACGAGCCGGTCTCTGGTGCCGTGCACGATCAGCATCGGCGGGTCGTCCTTGTCGATGAACGTCGCGGGGTCGGCAGCCTTGGCCAAGACCGGTTCGTCATCCGGATCGGCACCGAGCAACTGAACAATCGGGTTGTTGCGATTGCGTTCACCCTCACGGTCGAAACCCTCGTCCAGCGCGAGGAGGTCCGTCGGCCCGAACAGGTTGTAGACCGCGTGGACCTCGCTGGAAACATCGTCGTGCTCGCCGACTTCGCCATGCGTCTTCTCCGCGTTGCCTGTGGTGCCGAGCAGCGAAACGAGGTGCCCGCCTGCCGACGCGCCCGCGACGCCGATCCGCTCGGCGTCGTAGCCGTAGGCCTCCGCATTGGCACGCAGGTACCGGATCGCCGCCTTGCAGTCGTGCAACTGTGCGGGGAATACGGCGTGCTGCGCAAACCGGTAGCTCACGCTCGCGACCGCGAAGCCCTCCTCGGTCAGATAGCGGACCGGGCAGGGGTACCGGCTGCCCATCATCCAGGCCCCGCCGTGCACCCAAACCACCAGAGGCGCGTCGTCTACCTCGTCGGGCAGGTAAAGGTCCAGCTTCAACTCGCGGTCGTCAACTGTGGCGTAGACGATGCCACGCTGGACATCATCTGCCAGGACAGGGATTGAGGAAAAAGAGCAAAAAACGCAGAGCAACAAAATGAAACGGTGCATCGCAGAACTCCTAAAGGATTCTGCCATTTAACCGCATCGCTGGCAGATCGCAAAGCACTTCGATGAAAAGCACGATCGAGCTATAGCGATTGGATTATTCGAGATGCCGTCGTCATGCGCCCAACGACGTCGCTTGCCGAACCGGAAGCCCCGCATCGGCCATCACCTGCTTGGTCTCGGCGATCGAGTACTCACCGAAGTGGAAGATACTCGCCGCCAGCACCGCGTCGGCTCGTGTCTGCTGCAGCACATCGATCATGTGCTGTGGGCTGCCGCAACCACCCGATGCGACAACGGGGACGTCGACCGCGTCCGCTACGAGCTTGGTGACCTCGATGTCGTAGCCGGCCTTGGTGCCGTCGCCATCCATCGAGGTGAGCACGATCTCGCCGGCCCCGAGTTCGACGACCTGCCTGGCATAGGTCAGGACCTCGACGCCGACGGGCTGTCGGCCGCCGTGGGTGTGGACCTCGAAGACATACTCAACAATGTTGCCCTGTTCGTCGGTGCGCTGGCTCACAGCGGTCGGCTGAAAGCCGCTGCCATACCGCTCACGCATGCGTGGCAGGGCTTCGTCTATAGGGACCCGTTTGGGGTCGATATTCACGACCGTTGCGCAGGTGCCGAAGCGTTTGGCGGTCTGCTTGACGATCTGCGGGTCGTGGATCGCGGCGGTATTGATGCTCACCTTCTCCGCCCCGGCCTGGATCAGCTTGGTGACATCCTCGACCGTCCGGATCCCCCCGCCGACGGTGAACGGCATGAAGCACTGCTCGGCCACCTGCCGGACCATCTCGTACGTGATATCCCGCGACTCGTGGCTCGCGGTGATATCCAGGAAGACCAGCTCATCCGCACCCGCCTCGTCGTACTGCCGGGCGATCTCGACCGGGTCGCCCGCATCGCGGAGGTCCACAAAGTTGACGCCCTTGACGACGCGGCCCTGGTTCACATCAAGGCACGGGATAACGCGGTGGGTGAGCATAGGGAATCATGTTATCCACAACCTAAACGACAGCAAGCAACAGCCGCTGTTCTTATCAAGATGTTGGAGATAGTCTGAATAATTGTGTTCGTGATTGATGGGCATTCCACATGAAACGCAGTGGCCGTGGGCCACATGACACTTGGTGGAACCCTGCAAACGGTCTTACCGCACCAGTACCGAGGCACAAAGAAATCAACTGGATCACTGCCCGCGCGATCTGCGATGAATTGAAAATCGCCCGCACCACTCAGAAGTGATCAGCTTGCTTTTGAAACCTTGGCAGCTTGCTTGGTGATTTCTCGCGCTTTGTCCGCCAGCATCAAGCGAGCTTCATTAAGAGCCTCTCGCGCGTCGTAGGCCATCTCGAAGGCTTCTTCGATCGTTTTCGCCTGCGTCACTAGGCCCTGCTCGAATGGCGCGGTCACGCAATACGAGCCGTCCCCCGCTTCTTCCAGTTGAAGGACGAGTTCGCCATCGCTGACGGTATAGACTTTGCCGACCTCGTCTGCCATAGCTTATTATCGCTTTGCGGGGTGAAAATGCAAGAAAAGTGGCCTGGTTGCCAAGGTGGCCGCGCCTGGTCGGATAGGCGGGGTAGCCATCCTGTTTTGGCAATCAATTAGGTCTGATTAATGGCGTTTCCAGCCTGTCAGACGGGGTCCGCTGTGATGTGCGCACGGTGTCAAGTGTGCCACGCTTTGCTTGGCGCTCTTGGCCGGTCACACCGGATACAGATGCGGTTGTCCCGGGCTTGGTTACTGGGTATCCGGCTTTGGCGTCTGATCCTCGTCCGACGGCTCGGGCTCGTCGCCCGATGGCTCGGTCTTGTCTTCTTTGTCCAGCAGCGTCTCGTTGCCCGCTTCGTCGAGGTCGATTTCGACGCCCTCGAAGCTGTAGCTCACCGCGCCTGGGGGGTCGTCAAGCCAGGGCTGGTTGCTGACCAGTTCGCGGGCGGCGCGGATGCCCTGCACCAGGGATCGGCGGTCGGTCGAGTTGCCCGGGGTCTCGTGCTTCGTCTGGTAGTCGGCGTGCTCTTCCTTGTAGAGGTGCACCGTCTGCGTCGGGAACGCGAACTGAACACCTAAGCTGTCCGCAAGGCGCACGATGTCTACGAACATGCGCTCGCGCTCGCGTAGCTCGGTCGACCAGTCCGGCACCTCGAAGAAGATGTACAGCAAGACATCCATCGATGAGGACGACCACTGGTGCATCCAGACCTGGTAGTAGTCCTTGCGGGTGTACGGGTGCTGGCGGACCAGCTCGCGGATGCCCTCGGTGAACGCGATCAGCTTGTCGGGCGGGGTGTCGTACTGCACGCCAACATGGGTCTTCCATCGGCGGTACTTGCGTCGGCCATAGTTATCGACGGTCGCGCGGACGAGCGTCGAGTTGGGCACGGTGATCTGTGAGTTGTAGAACGTGCGGATGCGCGTGGAGCGGAAGCCGAGCTCCTCGACGGTGCCCTCGGTGCTGCCGTCGATAACGACCCAGTCTCCGACCTCGAAGGGCTTGTCGAGGATGACGGCAACAGATCCAAAGAAATTCTCGATCGTGTCCTTGGCGGCGAATGCAAAGGCCAATGAGCCGATACCCAGCGAACCGATGAGCGGGACGATGGGGAGGTTCAGCGCCTGCGCCCCGTAGATGATGCCGATGGCGACCGCGAAGATCTTCGCCGCCTTGCCGAACATCGGCACTAGGATGTCGTCGAACTTGGTCTTGGTCTTCTGGACCTGCTCGAGCACGATCGCGATCACCAGGTCGATCAGCTGCCACGCGGCGAGGATCCCGCTGAGCACGGTAAATACCGCCGCGGCACCATAGAGAAAACGGTACGCGAGGTCGGGAAGCCCCAGCACCGTGAGCCCAAGCATGACCAGCACGCCACCGATCACGAAGCCGAACGGCCGGGCTGCGCGGACGATCTGCTCCGGCTCGACCTCTCGCCCGGCCTTGGCGAGCCGGCTGGTCAACAGCACGCGCAGAAACGCCCGGGTTGCCTGGTCGATCATCACGCCGAGCAGGATCAGGAGTGCCAAGGCGATCCACTGCCAGTACAACAAACCGAACAGCTTGTCCTGTTTCAACGCGTCGGGGATCCAGTCGACCAGGACATCCCGGACCTCGCTGTTGATCTGCTCTTCGAACTGGCGTGTGCGGTTCTCGAGCAGCAGCGTGTGCAGCTCGTTCAGCGCCTCGAACGTGTCTTCTGAGAAGGCCCAGCCCAGCTCTTCGTTAAACGCGAACGCGATCACAAGGTCGTCCCTGCCGATGTCCCGGACCGCGCGGTCGTGGACCCCGTTGAACGGCTGCGGGAAGTAGACGTGGAACTTCGCCGGGGAGTTGGTCGGACCGGGAAGCTCGGACGCTTCGACCTGCCCGATGTAGTCCAGCGATTCCAGCAGTTTCACGGCCCGCCGCTGGAGCACGTGCGCTTCTTTCGCGGTCGGGCTGGGCTCGCCCAAGACCCCGAACACTTCGTACCAGCGGACCTTGTCGCCCCGCTTGATAGCGTTCATGGCATCAAGGAAGGTAAACATCGCTGCGCGCGGGCTGCTGCGTTCTTCGGGGATCGCCTGGGTTGGTTCTACCGAGCCTTCGCCCGCCTCTTGTGCAGATACGCCCCAAGCCGGCAGCAAGAGTACGAGCAGCACGGCCGCAAGGAATAAACGGTTAGCAGTTGGAGCAGGCGATCTCATAGCGGCCATGATAAAGCACAAGCTCAAGGCAGACGCACATCGATCCAGACCAGCTTGTGATCCGAGGCCTTGTTGAGGTAAGCGTGCGGGTCGTCGCTGGTCGGCCAATAGACGCCCGAGCCGACAACATTGAGGTCGATGCTGGGCAGGACGTAGTCGACGCGCAGATTGCCCGGGCCGCGATCGCCATCGGGAAAGTCCGCAGTATCTGCGGCGGGTTCGGATCGGTGGGTAAGGTTCTTACCGGCTTGAAGCCTAGCGGCTTCAACTCCGCCCTCGCTAGTTGGAATAATTGATGCATTCACTGCTGCGTGATCAAGTAGCTGATCAATTGCACCCGGAATCGATTCACCATCATTTGGGTCAGCATTCAGATCGCCGAGAATGATAAACCCGTCCGGATCGGAATTTACACCCCGCTTCGATTGACCTGACTTAGACCAATCGTATGACGCGATCACACGCAACCAAAGCCCAATTTCGTCAAAATTGCGCCTACCATTTCGGTCCTCTGTCCCATCGAAAACAGGTGGTGTCGGGTGACTGGCTAATAGATTGACCTGCTTGTTACAAAATTGAATTGGAATAACTTGGTGCGTTTTACTACTAAGTCGCAAGTGGTTGATTGCTCGGTCAGAATAGTAATCTTTAGGCATTTGATGGCCGTAAAGGTCTTTCCATAGCAACTCACGCAGATAGGTGTCGTCCGTCTGTTCAAACCGATGTTTACTTAGCACCACCATCCCGTAGTGCCCTTCGAAGAGGCCGTAGCCGTAGCAATCGTTCGGCCGGGTGATCTGGCCGTCGCCATCAAGGTCAACCGGGGCGAGGACGCCGGTATTGACAGGGGGCGCGTAAACATACTTGTATGCGATCGGCTCGGCGCCGTTCTGCGAGATACTCAAGTAGTTGCGTTGGAAGTCGGCGTACGCCTTGCCCGTCGGGTCGTAGTCGACCTCCTGAAGCAGCACGATGTCGGGCCGGGAGCGTTGAAGAACCTCGGCAACGAGTTTCGCTTGTTCGTCGTCACCCTGAGCAAACTCGGAATGGAGTTGACCCGGCTCAGCTCGGCTCAGCGCGGTGTTGAAGGTCGCGATACGGACGGTCTGCGTCTGAGGTGTTGCGCAGGCGGGCAGGAGGGACAGCAACACGCAAAGCAGCAAGAATCGATTGAACAGCATGCCCGGGATTGTAGAGCGATCGGCCGTGTTTAAGATCGATTAATGACACGAACGTTCTCGCGGCCGTCGTCAATAGGGTCGGTGTTCTGTGGAGAAGCCGGCCGCCCCTGGCCGGTGAGGGTATCGATTATGCGGGCGATGAAGCTGAACACGACCCAAGCGACCCCCGTAATGAAAAGCGCCGCGAGCATCAGCAGCGCCAGCGCGATCAGCGGGATCGCAAACACCACGACCGCGACCGCCCCCGTGGCCTTGAGGACCCATGGCGGCCTGCCCGTGGCTAAACGGGCGGCCTGGCTGAATTGAGGGTGCGATTGAAACCGCGAGGACCAGTTCATGGGAGCATCATAACCGGCCGTGGCTGTCATCCGCGAGAAACTTCGGGCTTCATTCGTCAGATCGTGACAGGCTTTGGGGTTACACTAGTGATTCACCTCCCCGGGGAGCAGCCGTATGCATCGAACCCCCACAACCAGACACCCGCTGCTGATGGCCTGCGGCCTCGCTTGGGCGACCGCTCTCACGCCGGCTGGGCAAGCCGTGGCGGATGAGGTTGCCAAGGTTGAGGCGTTACCAGCGGCAGATGAGGTGATCAAGGCTGAGGCGTTGGCGGAAGCGGATTTGGCGCTCGAACTAGTCGAGGAAGTGGTCAAAGACCCTTCAATGGAACTGACTTACCAGCCGGGCTTCTCGTTTGTGCTGGCAGACGACGACCTGCAAAAGCAGATCGCCCAGCTCAGCAAGTTCATCGAAAAAGCGGACTGGGCCAAGGCGTTCCGCCTGCTGACTGAGCTCAACAGCGACACACTTCAGGCGATGGTACCGTTGGGTAGGGAAGGCCAGCACGTGCTGGTGAAGGAAGAATTGCAGCGGCAATTGTTGTCGCTGCCGCCAGACGGCCGGCGTGCGTTTCAATTGTATTTCGATGGCCAGGCGGGCGAGCAGTTTGAGAAGATCAAGAACCACCCGCTGCCGGGCTCGGACGACCAGTTGATCAAGACCCAGGCTCTGGTCGATCGCCTGCTCGCCTCGAGCGTGGGTGGTGAGGCGGCTGTGCTGCTGGGAGACATGTACTTCGAGCGTGGGCTGTTCAATCAGGCCGACCGCTGCTGGGGCTTGGCCCTGGAGCAGGGGTCGGCAACAGGCGAAGCGGCGCTGGCCCTACAGGCGAAGCGCGCGCTCGCGATGCAGCGGGCGGGCAAGCTGAACGAGGCCCAATCCTTATACGATGGCCTGTCCGCGCGCTACAGCCAGGCGACGATCCAAGCCGGCGGAGAGAAGATCGACGCGCTCGCCATGATTGGCCAGATGCTTGAGGCATCTTCCGCCAAGGGCCCTGTCCAAGACGCGAACAACAAGCCAATGGACCTGCTGCCCGCAAGCGACGCCGCGCCGCACTGGCACCTGCGTTTCCTGGAGCGTAAGGCGCAGAACACGGTCAACCAGTTGCGAAGCCGGGGCAGCTGGTACCAGCCGCCGGGAGACCTCGTGAAGTTCGTCCCGCCGGTCGTCGCGGACGATGCGCGGGTCTATTTCCAATGGCTAGGCGCAGTGTTCGCGCTGGACCGTGAGTCGGGCAAGATCGTCTGGAAGAACGGCCAGATCCAGAGCAAGGCCGAAACCGTGGTCAACCGCGTCCAGAGCAACCAGGGCGACCCGAGGAACTACGCGATCGCCATCAGCGAAGACACCGTGCTGGTGACCAGCCCGCTCAACGACAGCCGGGAGGCTCCGTTTACACTCAGGGCTTACGAGGCGTCCACCGGGATGGAGAGCTGGAGCAGCAGCACCCGGAACGACTGGACGATCACGAAAGAAGGCCAAGCCCAAGAAATCGCCACCTCGCTGCTGGGCCAGGTGCTCATCGCGGACGGCTGGGGCTACGCGATCGTGTACCGATCGGGGCAGAATACGCTGCACCTGAGGCGGTTCAATCCGTCGACCGGTGAGGTGGACTTCACGGTCCCGCTAGGCAGCGCGGAGGTCATGGCGTTCCAATATACGCAGGTGAACCGGATGCCTCAGCCGCAGATGCTGATGGGCCGGTCGCTGCTGTACGTGATGACGAATAATGGCGCGCTGATCGCGGTGGATGTGATCAGCAACGAGATCAAGTGGGCCCTGAAGATGGACCCGCCTTTCGGCATCGGCCAGTCGCAGACGAACGTCAACGCCTTCGGCCGAAACCAGCTGGGCCCGCAGATCCAGCAGATGGCCAACACCAACGGCTCAGGCCAACTCCTGCTGCAGGGCGGCAAGCTCTACGCCAAGGAGCACAATGGAAAGACGCTATACGCGCTGAACCCGGCTACGGGCAAAGTTGAATGGAAAGCAGATAAGCTCAAACCCGACGCGAAACTCATTGGCATTGATAACAAGCGTTTTTACCTGATGGATAGGGCAGTACAAAGCTATCACGTCAATGGTGAGCGCAGAATGGACCGGAACAATAAAGCACTTGGCACACTGGACCACGCAGGTGCGCTCTTGTTAGGTGAGAAAATAGTGCTCTACGCTAGTGGCAAACTACGTCAGCTGGATACGACCTTCCTCGACCCCGCTGGTAGATATGACAACTCGAACTACCTCGGTATGAGAGGCGGGCTGCTCTACCGTTTCGACGACCTGCTCATCACGATTGACACAAGCGAGATCACCGCGTTTAAGATCGCAAAATAAGACAACTAACAGATATAGGAGACGCTTGATGAAAAACCCCATGATCCTTATCGCCGTGCTGACACTAGTCGTTGGCTTCGCCCTGCCGCTGCATGCCGAGCAAACCATCACAGTCAATACGTTTGGCGAGGTAAAGGTCAAGCCCGACGTGCTTGTGCTTGAGGGCACCATTAGCGAGACCAACGAGAAGATGAAGGACGCGGTCACAGGCTTCAACGACACCAAGCGCCGCGCGATGGCCGCAATCAACGAGATGGGGATCGAGAACCTGACCGTGAAGACCAGTTCGCTGTCGCTGTCGATCGCAGGCGCGCCGCAGGGCGGGCCCTTCGGCGGGATCGATGCGGGCGAGGTCGCGGCCCCTGGTGCCATGCAGATCAGCCAGTCGGTCACGCTGACGGTGACCGGCGTCGACCAGATGGAGCAGCAGGCTGTGATCGACCTGGTCGTCAAGCTGATGGAGGGGGTGAAAGAGGCGGGCGTCGACATGAGCAAGATGGACGCCGAGTCGATGATGATGATGCAGATGGGGATGGGCGGTGGCGGCGGCGCCTCGGCGATCTACAAGGTCAGCGACCCGGAAGCGGCCCAAAAGGCGGCGACCAAGGCCGCGGTTGAAAAAGCACGCGCTGATGCCGCGTACCTCGCAGAACTAGCAGGAGGCAAGCTCGGCAAGGTCGTTGCGATCAGCGACGGTATCGCCCCGGCCAGCGGCGATGACGGCCCGGGGGGGAACGCCTATCTCGCGATGATCTGGGGCATGATGTCCGGCGAAGACGGGTCGGACCCTTACTCGACCGGCACGCTGGACGAGGTTACCGTCGGCCGGGCCCTGAGCGTCAGCTTCGAGTTGATTACCGAGTAGCCAACACGATGTACCGTTCGAACAAAGGGTGATTTACGATTTGAACCCAGACTACCCGCCGTGCGTCTAGCTTGTGCGTGCCTGTTCAATATCTTTCCCTAACAGTGAAGCCATGACGCGACCACTATTGAAGACACTCAGCCTGCTGCTAGCACTGACCCTGATCTGCGCTGGTGGTCTCGTGAGCTACGCGCAGAATGCGCCCAAGCCCGCGGATGCTCCGGATCAGCCCGCCGAGAGCGAAGGGGAGGAAGGCACACCTGAGATCGTTCTCGATGAGAACGGCAACCTGCTGCCCAGGCACTTCGATGAGCGGACGCAGCGCTCGATCGAGAAGGGCCTGGAGTTCCTCGCCAACAACCAGGCGCCGGATGGCAGCTTCCGCAACACGCGCGACGGGGCGACCTACCCGGTGACCATGACCTCGCTGGCGGGTATGGCGTTCATCGCGGGCGGCAATACGACCAGCCGTGGGCCGTATGCCGACAACGTCAAGAAGGCGGTCCGCTACCTCCTCGCGCAGGCCAATCCGAATACCGGCATCATCGCCGCGGGGACCGAGAACGGCCGAACCATGTACCCGCACGGCTTCGCGATGCTCTTCCTCGCCAGCGTCTACGGCATGGAGAGCAACGAGACCATCCGCGACCGGATGAAGTCCGTCATCGAAAAAGGCATCAAGCTCATCGGCTCGGCGCAGTCCAACCTCGGGGGCTGGTACTACACGCCCAACTCTGGCGACGAAGGCTCGGTCACCGTGACGCAACTGCAGGCCTTGCGCGCGGCGCACAACGCCGGCTTTGTGGTGCCCGAGGATGTGATCGACCGGGCGATCCAGTACCTGGAGATGTGCCGGACCCCCGAGGGAGGCATCCGCTACTCCTTCAACAGCGGCAACAGCACGAGGCTTCCGATCTCGGCGGCGGCGCTGCCCTGCATGTATTCGACCGGTGACTACGAGTCCGAGATGGCCGAGGCCTGCCTCGCGTATGTCTTCAAGATGTACTGCAAGAACGGCAACGACCGGTCTTTTAATAAGAACGGCGGACACACCTTCTACGGACACTACTACGCGGCGCAGGCCTTCTATCAAGCGGGCGACGAGTACTGGGACACCTACTTCCCCGTCGCGCGCGACCAGCTCATCCAACTGCAGGGCCAGGGCGGCGAGGGCGCGTGGAACGGCGACGGCGTTGGGCCGGTCTACGGCACCGCGCTCGCGCTGACCATCCTGCAACTACCCTACAAGTACCTACCCATTTACCAACGCTAAAACGAGTACAAAACCAGCGCGACGCAGCAGTGATCCGCGAACTGTCGCCTCGCCCGAACCCCTGCAAAACCTGCACCGTATCAACCAGGTCCTTACCCCGGAGCCCCCCTTGACCGACACCGAAACGACCGTCCAAGCACCCGACATCAAAGACCTGGAAACCCTCAAGACCGCCTATGACAACGTGCGGCAGCAGATCGGCAAGGTCATCGTTGGTCAGGAAGATGTTATTGAGCAGCTGCTGGTCTCGATCTTCGCGAGAGGCCACTGCATCCTCGAGGGTGTGCCCGGGCTGGCCAAAACGCTGCTGGTCTCAACACTCGCAAAATCGCTCTCACTGGACTTCACCCGCGTGCAGTTCACTCCCGACCTGATGCCCTCCGACATCACCGGTACCGAGGTGATTGAAGAGAACAAAACGACCGGCCACCGCGAGTTCAAGTTCGTGCACGGCCCGGTGTTTACCAACTTCCTCCTCGCCGACGAAATCAACCGGACGCCCCCCAAAACGCAGGCCGCACTGCTCGAAGGCATGCAAGAGCGTCAGGTCTCGGCGGGCGGCAAGCGTTACCCGCTTCCCGACCCGTTCTTCGTCCTCGCGACGCAGAACCCGATCGAGCAGGAAGGCACGTACCCGCTGCCCGAAGCGCAGCTGGACCGTTTCTTTATGAAAGTTTTCGTCGATTACCCGACGCCCGATGAAGAGAAGGCGATCTACAAAATGATGACCGGCGCACCGGTGTCCGAGCCCGAGCCCGTGCTGGGCGGCGAGGAGGTGCTACGGCTTCAGAAGACGGTGCGTCGTGTGCCGATCAACGACCTGCTGCTGGACTACGTGATGCGGTTCATCCGCGCGACGCGGTACAACCAGGACGACGCGCCGGACTTCATCAAGCGTTGGCTCTTGTGGGGTGCTGGCCCGCGTGGCGGCCAGGCCTTGATCATGGCGGCGAAGACCCGTGCCGCGTTGCAAGGACGCCCGGAGGTCGGCATCGAAGACCTGCACGCGATGGCGGTGCCTGTGCTGCGGCACCGCCTGGTCGTGAACTACAACGCCGAGGCCGAGGGCGAGAACGCGGACAGCGTGATCAAGCGGCTGATCGACGAGATCCCGGTCGGCGGCGATGTGGCGGCGAGCAACAAGGCCGTGCAGCGCACGCTGACATCATAAACTTCATTTGGCACTTGAAGCCCACGTTCTCAGAACGTGGGCGTCCACCGCAATCCTTGCGCTTCGACTATGGCATCACTTTCTAAACTCCTCGACCCCGACGTCCTCTCGCGCATCAACCCGCTCGGGTTCAAGGCCGCGCGCGTGGTCGAAGGTTCGATCACCGGGCTGCACCGTTCGCCGATGCACGGCGTTTCGCCTGAGTTTGCCGAGCACCGCGAGTACTCACCAGGCGACGATGTGAAGAACCTGGATTGGAAGGTCTGGGCGAAGTCCGATCGGTACGTCACCAAGCGGTACGAGGAAGAATCAAACCTCCGCTGCACGATGCTCGTTGATGCGTCGCGCTCGATGCAATACGTTGGCAAGGAAGCACAGAGCGGCCGGAACAAGTTCGAGACGGCGTCCACCATCGCCGCGTGCATGATGCAGCTCTTGATGAAACAACGCGACGCGGTCGGGCTGATCACGATCGACACCAAGCCGCGTGCCGTGCTCCAGCCCAAGGCGACCAACCGGCAAGCAGCGCAGATCCTCGACACGCTCGAGTCCACCCGCCCCGGCGGTGAAACAGATCTTGGCCCGGTCATCGTCCGCGCGGCGGACCAGCTCAAACGCCGAGGGATGATCCTAGTGCTGTCCGACCTGCTCTGCGACCTCGACACGCTCTACGAGTCGCTAGGCAAGCTGCAGCACAACGGCCACGAGGTCATCGTGATGCACATACTCGACGGCGAAGAGATCGACCTGCCGTTCAACGACTCGATCATCTTCAAGGACATCGAAGGCAGCGAAGAGATCTTCGGCGAGCCCTGGGCCTTCCGCAAAGCATACAAGGCTGCGATGGAAGAATTTATTGATAGTGTCACATCCCGCTGTCAATCCTCTGGGATCGATCACGTGCTGATCCGCACGGACCAGGACCTGGGCCAGACGCTGGCGCAGTACCTGCACCGCCGGCAGCGCATGGCCGCGACAACCGCGGGGCGCGGACGCATCGGGGGGTCGGTGGTATGAGGATTTGGGGTCGAATCGATGGGGGTATCGTTTGCCGTTCCTAGCACCGCTGCTGCTGTTTGGTGCGGTCTTTGCCGCGGCACCGATCATCATCCACCTGCTCAATCGCCGGCAGTTCAAGCTGGTCGAGTGGGCGCCGATGGAGTACCTCAAGCTCACGCTGCGCACGAACCGCCGGCGGCTCCAGCTTGAGCAATGGATCCTGCTGGCGATCCGCACGCTGCTGATCCTGATCCTGATCTTCGCGGTCGCTCGGCCTTTCCTCTCAGGCAACACCGCGGCGGCCTGGCTGTCGCTCGGCGGGCGTACCAGCCGGGTGATCCTGATCGACGACTCGCTCTCGATGGGCCTGACCAACGCGGGCGAGAGCTCGTTCCAGCGGAGCACCGAGCAGGCCGCGGCACTCATCGAATCGATCGGTACGCAGGACAACCTGACGGTTGTGACAACGTCCTCGATCAACGCGCCGCTCAGCCGGGACACCGCGTTGACACAGGAAGAAGCGAATGAGCTCGCCGACGAGGTCCGCAAGCTCGACCCGGTCGAGTCGGCGAACAACTGGGCGGCGACACTAGCGGAGCTGGCCGACCTGCTCGAAGGCACCGCGAACAGCAGCAAGGAGGTGCGCATCTTCACAGACCAGCGCGCCGCCGGGTGGTCTGCCGACGCCGCGGAGCAAGCCGCCAAGCTCGAAGCGATGGGCGTCAAGGTCGTGATGATCAAGGTCGGCTCCGGCTCGCAGGGCAACGCCTCACTCTCCGACCTCGCGCCGACCTCTGGAGTCGCGCTTGCAGAAACCCCCATCGAGTTCACCGCGACGATCGATACGGACGGCGACCCGCAATTCAAAGTCGACTACGCCACACTCTCGATCGACGGCGTCGAGTCGCCGATCAAGCTGCCCGAGATCGCGCCGGGGCAGCGCGGCGTCGAGCTCCGCCTCTCGCACACGTTTGATGAGCCCGGCCAGCACACGATCGAGCTGCGCCTGCCCGACGATGCATTGCCCGGCGACAACAGCCGGTCGCAGATCATCAATGTCGCCGAGTCGGTCCGCGTCCTGCTGGTCGATGGCCAGCCCGGCATCGCGGCGCGCGACAGCGAGGTCTTCTTCCTCGCCCAGTTGCTCTACTCCGGCAGCACGCCGATTAAGACAACCGTCCTGCCCGACACCGAGTGGTTCGAGCAGCCGACAGTCGGCAACTATGACCTCGTCGTGCTGGCCAATGTTGAGCGCATTCCGCGCCGCCGGGCCGAGCAACTGCAATCGATGGTCGAGGCCGGCTCAGGGCTGATCATCTTCACAGGCGATCAGGTCGACCCGACGGCCTACAACAGCGATCTCTTCGATAACGGCAACGGCCTGCTGCCCGCGAAAATCGAGCTGGGCGAGGCGATGGAGGTCGAGGGCCTGATCCTCGAGCAGATCGACAACTCGCCGATGCCGGTGCTGCAGCAGCTGTACCTGGAAAAGCCTGCATTGTTATCAAAGACCTCGCCTCGCAAGGTCGCTCGGGTGATCCTGCCTAACTCGGACGAGCGGAAGGACACGCGTGTGCTTGCTCGCTGGAACGCGCAGGGCCAGCCCCCCGCCGCGATCGAGAAGCAGGTCGGCAAGGGCAGGGTTGTGCTGTGGACCGTCACCGCCGACCGCGAGTGGAGCGACTGGCCGACCGAGGCAAGCTACTTCATCGGCATCCGCGAACTGGCGCTCACCATCGCGGGGGTTAGCGACGCGACGGGCAACCTCACCGCGGGGCAGGTGTTGCGTCAGCGTGTCAGCGCGAGCAACCCGCCGAGCCGGGCCGAGGTCATCCGGCCCGGGACCGAGCAGACGGACAGCGCAGCGATCGATCGGAGCGTGTCGAACCAACCGCAGATCGTGTACAGCAACACGCACCGGGCCGGGCTCTACACGATGAGCTGGGACGTTCCGGGGCGCGACGATTTGAGCGAGCGGCTGTTCGCGCTGAGCCCGGATGTGCGCGAGAGCGACCTGCGGCAGCTGTCAGACGAAGAGATGCAGCAGATGCTGCCTGGCGTGGACCTGACACTGGTGGACCTGAGTGATCCCGGGGCCGCGGGTGCGCAGCGTGAGATCTGGCGGACGCTGGCGATGTTGTTAATGGGTTTTGTTTTAGTCGAGAGCGCGTTCGCCGCGTGGGTGGGCAGGGAACACTAAGCGATGAGCGGAGCGCTGTACTGGTTATTGGGGATCGAGCCTGAGGAGTGGGCCGAGGAAGGGACCTGGTCCTTGCAGTGGCTCGGCGCGCCACGCGCGGGGGATACGGCGTTCCTGATTATCCTTGGCTGCGTGGCAGCGATCGTGCTGTTCTGGTGGCTTTACCGCAAGGAGACGGGCCAGCTGACGCAGAAATCGCGGTACCTGCTGCTGTCGCTGCGGGTGCTGCTCGGCGCGATCGTGTTGATCATGCTGCTTGAGCCGGCGCTGGTCCTGAGCCGGGTGGAAGAACGGCCGAGCGAGTTGCTAGTACTCGTGGACACCTCGCAATCGATGGGCCTAAGCGACGCGTGGATCGATCCGCAGAAGGCATCGGACGCGGCGCGCGTCGCCGGGCTGGACAGCGCCGCGGACCTGGCGAACACGACACGCATCGACCTGACCCAGAAGCTGCTGGCCAGCGACCTGCTCGAAGCACTCAAGAACGACGGCGAGCGCAACCTGCATATCCACCGCTTCGATGAACGGCTCGGCGGCAGCGAGCTCGATCTCTCTGAGGAAGACAATGCCTTTAAGCTCGGCGGGCGTTCGACCGCGGTCGGCGAAGCGATCCAGCAACTCCTGCAAGCCTACCAAGGCAAGGACCTCGCAGGTGTTGTCGTCTTCACCGACGGTCAGAACACCACGCCCAACGCTAGTTCGCTGCGTGCGACCGCGCAGGTCGCCGCCGACAGCGGAGTCGCGATCTTCCCGGTCGGTGTCGGCACGCCGCAGGGCCCGCGCAACGCGCAGGTCACCAAGCTCGAGGGCAGCGATGTTCTGTTCGTTAACGACGCGGCGAAACTGACCGCCGTCGTGAACGCGCGTGGGCTGGAAGACGAGCCCGCCACGCTCGTGCTTGAACGTCTCATTGCCGGGGTTGGGCCAGATGATGAAAACGCGACCGAAGAAGACTGGCAGCAGGTCGACAGCAAGGACATCGTCCTCGCCGCGGACGCGACGCCCCGCCGGCACGAGTTTGATCTCCTGCCCACCGAGAGAGAGTCGATCATCTACCGTGCTCGTCTCGAAGTCGTCGAAGGCGAGATCGACCCAGACGATAACGCGTCGATCAAGCAGGTCAATGTCGTCTACGACAAGACGCGTGTGCTCTTCATCGCCGGCTACACCTTCCCCGAGGTCCAGTTCATCCGCAACACGCTGACGCGCGACACGACGGTTGAGCTGTCAACCTGGCTGCAGACCGCGAGCAAGGACTTCCGCCACCCCGGCAACGACCCGATCCGCCGATTGCCGATCGACCTGACCGAGTTGGCGGGCGGCACCAAGAACGGGCAGGTCTTCCCGGGCTACGACTGCATCGTGCTCTACGACCCAACGCCGGAGAAATGGCCCCGCGGTTTCTCGGATCTGCTCAGCCGATTCGTGACCGAGCGTGGCGGCGGGCTTGTGTATATCGCCGGCGAGAGATACACGCAGGAGATGTTCAACCAGATGACCGACCCGGCGGCAAGCTACATGGCGCTGATGCCGGTCGTACGCGAGCCCGGGCTGTTTCGCACTGCGACGCAGATGGAGCTCAGCCGGGCGCGGCCGTGGAAGCTGCAGATCACGGATGCGGGCTGGCGCGACCCGGTGTTTGCGTTTGACCGTGACGCGACGACGAACCGCAAGATCCTGGACCAGCTGCCGGGCATGATGTGGCACATGCCGGTGTCGCGGGCCAAGCCCGGCGCGACGGTGCTCGCGCGCCACGCGCACCCGGGCATGACCGTGGACGTCGGCGGCCGGCAGGAGCAGGAAGTACTGATGGCGACGCAGCTTGTCGGGCCCGGCCGGGTGCTGTGGATCGGCTTCGACTCGACGTACCGCTGGCGCTTCTCGGGCGAGTCGGTCTTCGACGGGTTCTGGCAGCGCGTGATTGATCGGGCAGGCCTGATGAAGCAGCTCGGCGGGCAGCACCCCTACCGCGTCAGCACGGACAAGCAGCGCTACGAACCCGGCGACGAGGTCGTGCTCAAGGCGAAGTTTATCGACCCGGGCCAGGTGGACGATGGCCTGCTGTCACTCTTCGCGCAAGTGCAGACGGGCCAGGACGACCCGATCGAGCTGACGATGACGCCGACGGGCGATGGGCTCTCGTTTGAAGCGCGGTTCGAGGCCGAGCGGGCGGGCGACTACCTCGTCCGAGTCTGGCCCGGCGATACGCCGGCGCAGCGCGCTGCCAAGCCGAACACTCACGGCTTCACCGTAGCCGTGCCCGACTTTGAGACACGCAACCCGACCCTGGCCAGCGACGAGCTGAGCAACCTCGCGCTGATCAGCGGCGGGCAGTACTTCACGCTCGACCAGGCGGACCTGCTGCCCGAGGCGCTGACCGTCGGGCTCGTCGATAACGAACTGATCCACTCCGACGAGGTGTGGAACGCCCCGCTGTTGATCCTGATCTTCCTCGGAGCGATCCTGGCCGAGTGGATCATCCGTAAACGCTGCAGACTTGTTTAAAAAGACCCTAAGATATGACCACGCTCAACGCCCCACCGCCGAACCCGTCGCCCGACCTGTCCGGGATGCAGCGCAAGCTGCACGACCGGCTGATGCGGCTGGGCAAGAAGCTGCGCACGCGGATCGCGTTTGACTCGGCGGTGCGCGGGCTGGCGGTCTTGCTGGGCCTGTTGGCGTTGTCGCTGGTGCTGGATTTCTGGCTCGAGCTCAGTCGGCCGATGCGCGCGTTCTACTGGCTGGTCACGCTCGCCGCGGCAGCGCACTTCCTCTACCACTACGGGATCAAGCCGCTGGCGCACAAGCTCAGCCCGGTCGAGCTTGCCGAGGCGGTTGACATCGCTCAGAAAAACAGCGGGACCAACCAGCTCGCGCCGCGCGTCGCGACGGTGCTGCAGCTGCCAAGCATGCTCGGGGACGACGAGTCGCTGTCAGGCAACATGATCGAGGACGCGGTCGGCCGGAGCTATCAATCGCTGGAGCAGACCGACTTCGGCGGCGCGCTGAGCAGCAAGCACACCATGCAGTGCGTCGGCGTGCTGCTGGGTTCGCTATTGATCTTTGGTGGCGCGGGCGCGGGTATGAGCGCAGCGGGCGAGGATGTGCTCAGCACCTGGGCGCAGCGCTGGCTGCTCTTCAGTGACGAAGGCTACCCCCGCAACACCTCGATCGAAGTCGGCGGGCTGAGTAAAGACGGCGTGCTCGTGATCCCGGCCGGGGAGAACGCGACGCTGTTTACCACGATCACGACCAAGGACGGCGAGCCCATCGAGGAGGCCCGCATCAAGCTGTCTCCTGGCGGCGGCGAGAGCTGGCCCAAGGGGCTTGATAAGTTTGATGGGAACGACTTCCGCCTCGAGCTGATGCCGATGACCGACCCGGCGACCGCGACGATCACGGCGGGCGACGAAACCCTGCAGTTCAGAATTGAACCGGCCGCGAGGCCACGCCTCACCGGCTTAAAGCTGACACACACGCACCCGGCCGACCCGGATAACCCCAAGACCATCGACTTCGCGGGCGCCGAGGGCGAGGTATCGCTCCTGGATCTGAATGAGGTCGAACTGGTGCTCACCGCGAACGTGCCGATCGCGGATATCCGGGATGTTCAAGAATTGATCGATGGCGAGGCCGAGACCGAACGCCCCGGGATAAAGCGTGCCAGCGAGAACGTCTTCAAGATTAACTGGACGCATATAGAGAGGCAGCGCTTCCGCATCGAACTAGTCAGCGAGGGCGCGGGCCTGGTCAGCCAGCCGATCCCGATCAGCATCGGCCTCAAGACCGACCGCAAGCCGAGCGTACGCCTGCGGTACACCGGCGTCGGCCAACGCATCACGCCCAACGCGCTGATCCCGCTGACCGTCGAGGCCCGCGACGACTACGGGCTGGTCAATACCAAGATCGACCTGCTGCGCATCCGCACGGGCGAGGAAGCGGGCGAAGAGACCTTCGACCCGATCATGCTGCACGAGGCCGACCAGGCCGAGCTGCGCGAGTTCCGCGACAAGCACGAGCTCGAGGTCGACCAGTTCGGCGTCCGGCCGACGGACGTGATCCGCCTGACCGGGGTGGCGACGGACAACCGCTACAGCGCGACGCCGGACGGCGGGCAGGTGGGCGAATCGACCAAGGTCGACTTCCGCATCGTCACACACAAGGAGCTGTTCCGCGAGATCATCGCGCGTCAACAGCAGGCCCGCTCCTCATTCCGGCAGGCGATCGAGGACAGCAAGGATGTGTTGGCGAAGCTGCGTGACGCGGAGGACGGCGTTCAGGCCGCGGGGCAGTCCCGCCGGTTCCGCGCGATCCAGCGGTCGGTCTGGAAAGTCAGCCGGGAGTTGGAACGATCGGCCGAGGAGATGCGTCTGAACCGCCTGGGAGGCAGCAAGGAAGACGGCAACCAGGCCTACGAGTCCATGAAAGCCACGATCCTCGAGCCCCTGGCCCGGCTACACGACCAGACGATGAGCAACCAGCGGTCGGCCCTGGAGTCGGCCGCAAACGCGGACCAAGTCCGCCTGGAACAGATCCGAAACGATCAGGGGGATTTGATCCAAGAAATGACCCTGTTGCTGTCGAAGATGAACCGGTGGGATGAGTTGCTCGACGCGATCAACCAGCTGAGCGAGGTCATCGACCAGCAGGAGCAGCTCAAGAAGAAGGTCGATGAGCTGATCGACGAGCAGATTGACGATCTTTTTGATTGATTGAGCGTAGAATTGCTAGCCTGTCTCTAGCCTAGGGGTCCATGATGCCGAGTTGCCGAGTGATGAAGCCGAGTTTGAACGGGATGAGCCTGCTGCTGTTGTTCGCCCTGCTGCTTAGCGCGGCGGTACCGATGAGCGTGCAGGCCCAGGCCATCAAGGGCGAGGAAGCGACCGAGGCCGACGGCGCGAAGTTCCAGAATGACCGCGCCCGCCAGCACATGCTCGAACTGGAGCAGCGGATGTTCCGCCTGGCCGAGATGCTCAAGGAGAGCCAGCCGGATGATGCCGCTCGGCTAATCATGGGTGTGGAGCGCTCGCGCGAAAAGCTGCTGGTACAGCGGATGGCTGGCGTGTCCGACCTGATCGGTGGGCTTGAGCTCAACGAAGCCAGCGGCAAGATCGACACCGTCATCGATGAACTGCAGGCGATCAAGAAGCTGCTGCTGACCGCTGACCTCGAGGCAGCGATCAAGCAGGAGCAGCTGCGAAAGATCAAGGAAGCGATCAAGGACCTCGAGGCGATCGAGGCACAAGAGGCCGAGAACCAGGGCCAGTCCGACAAGCTCGCTGAAAGCGGCAACCCGAGTCAGGCCGCGATGAAGGGCGTCGGCGAGGCGGAGGACCGCAACAAGGAAGCAACCGACCGGCTTAGCGACAAGGTCGGCGACATCAACCCGCAGGACCCGGACCTCGCGGCGGCGCAGAAAGCGCTCGGCCAGGCGAGCGGGAAGATGGGCGAGGCCAGCGATCAGCTCAGCCAGGGCGGCAGCCCCAGCGGCGCATCCGAGAGCCAGGGCGATGCTCGGAAGAAGCTCGACGAAGCGAAGAAGAAGCTCGAGGCCGCGAAGCAGAAACTGCAGGAAGAGCTCGAGAAGAAGATCCGCGGCTTGGTCGTGGACAACCTGCGTGCGATGCTCAAGCAGCAGACGCAGATCCGCGAGCAGCTGGAAATCGTGTCCGACGCTGCCGACTCGGGCGACGCCCGCGCGATCGTGCAGGTGCGCAGCTTCGCCGCACCCGAGCAGGAGATCATCGTGCTGGCCGAGGAAACGATCGAGCTCTGCGAACTGGTCGAGTTCAGCGTTGCGCTGCCCGCGGCCCTGTCGGCCGTGCGTGACCGGATGGTCTACCTCGTCGACGACTACTCGGCAGGCCTCGGCGGGCCGGCCGTCGTCAGCGCGACGATCCAGGTCGAGAAGGACCTCGAAGCGCTAATCGACGCGATGGAAATGAGTAACCAGAACCAAGACCCTAAAGAGCCGAACCCCAACGAGAACCCCCGCCAGCAGGAGCAGCGCGAGATCAACCAGATCCTCGCCGAGCTACGGATGCTGCGGATCATGCAGATCGCGACCAACGAAAACGTGGTCCGGCTCGAGCAGGCCCGTCGGTCCGGCGACCTGCCCCAGAGCGTGCTGCGCCAGCGTGAAGAGATGACCCGCGACCAGCAGGAACGTGTCCGCGAGGCGACCGGTAAGCTCCGTGAACGGGCTATGCAGGGCGGGTAAGCCCGATTTACCGATCGAATCCATGCCGGGAACCAATCCGAATTACAATGTGCCTCAGACATTCAAGGGAATAACTCAATGAAACACGCCACCAAGACGCTCTTCGCCGCCCTGCTCATCAGCACAACACCCGTGCTTGCGCAGGACGTGGACACCGAGGCTGAGACCGACATCGAGATCATCAACGGCGTCCCGGTGAACCCGGAACTCAAGCAGATGATCATGGACTCTGAGAAGAAGCTCTCGGTCCAGGAGCTGATCGAGATGTCGAACAAGGCGATGCAGGAGCAGGCGGATAAGGCCGCCGCTGAAGCCGCCGCCGCGGACCAGGAGTGGATGCAAGGCGACCCGCTGGGCACGCTTGAAGACGAGATGTACGAGCTAGTGCAGGACATCGACGAGAGTGACACCGCCGACGAGACGCAGGCCCAGGGCAAGGAAGTCGTCCGCAAGATGGACGCGTTGATCACAATGCTCGAGCAGGCCAGCAGCGCCTGCCAGAGCTGTGCAGGCGGTGGTCAAGGCCAGGGACAAAGCCAGGCCAACGGCAACAACCCCGCGCAGGACTCGACCCTCGCGCCGGGCCCGGGCGGCAGCGGCGAGCTGGGCGCGTCGGGCGAAGGCAACAACCGGTTTGAAGACCTCGACCCCGCGCAGCGAGACGCCATCCTCCGCGCAAACGAAGAGAACCAGGGCGTTCCCGCGGAGTTCGATGCGATGCTGGCCGAGTACTACCAGCGCCTCGCGTCCGAACGTGCCCTGACCGCCGAGGAAGACGAAGCCATCGACGAGTAATTCGCGACCCGGGCCAACGACAATGAAACACCGCGTGCTGCGAACGAACGGACGACGAGCCAAAAGGCTTGTCCTGATCCTGCTGCTCGCTATTGCACTTCCCTCGCTCGCCGACATCGTCAACACAATCGACGAGGGCGCACTCGGCGGGACCATCACCCTGCCGGTCGGTGCTGATGCAATCATCATCACCGACGCGGAAAACCAAACCAAGTCCGTCAAGCTGATCGACATCGATCAAGCCCGCATGAACGTTGAGCTCGCGCCGGAAGACAGCGAGCAGCAACTACTCATCGACAACGACACGGGCAACGGCACGCGTCAGAAGTACGCCCGGATCAAGCTCCGGGCCGGGCTCCACCAGATCACGATCCCCTACTGGCAGGCGGCGGGCAATCATAATCTTGCGGTTTACGTCTCCGGCCCGGGGATCAACGGCCGGGCCGAGTTGGGGGCGGGCTACCTCCGCTGTTTCCGGGACACCAACGATAAGGCGGAGCCCTCGGCGGGGAAAGACGACGCGGGCTACCGGCTGCCCGAGTTGGCGCTCGCTGTAGCGCAGGACCGCCGGCGGATGCTGACCCGCTCGCGCTACCGGCTGTACGTCGGGCAGGACGGGCAGGTGCCCTCGGGTGTCAACTCGCTCGAGGCGCTGCAGCTGAAACGATCCGGCACGACCAGCGCGATCAACACCGGTATGCTCAACGAGCACAACGAAAACGTCGGGCTCGTCTACGACTCGTTCTTCAAAGCCGACCGGGACGGCGAGTACAAGTTCACCCTGGTCAGCGACGACGGGTCTCAGCTGTACTTCGGGCAGGTGCAAAACTTTCAAGGCTCATCGCTCAACGACGTCCCGGTGCATTCGCCATGGCGTGCTGACTTGGCACACAAGGGAAAGGCGTTCGGTGAGCTCAAGTCGATCGCCGAGGATACGGTGACATTCCACATCCCGCTGGTCAGCGATATCACGATCGCGCTGAGCCATACGAGATCGCTATGGGACCGCAAGGCGGACCTCGCTAAGGTCAACCGCACGAACGAGCCGGACAACGAGGACACGGTTTACCTGCGCGACAAGAACGACCCGGAGCTGATCCGCTCGGTCAGCGGCAGGGTTAGCAAGCTGGATGAAGCGTCGCTGACGTTTGTATTCCGTGGCGAAGAGCGGACGATCGCTCGCGACCGCGTCGTGGGGCTGGTGTTCAAACACGACGGTCGGCCGAGTCCTGAGCCGCCGGGTATGCACCAGGTGCTCGAGCTGCAGGGCGGGCAGGTGCTGCCGTGCAAAGTGCAGTCGATCAGCAAAGACATCATCAACTTCCAGTTGCTCGGCGGCGGTCAGGCGGTCCCGCCGCGCACGGTAGTGCGGGTGCTGCGGGTTGAGAACGGCAGACGCATCGACCTGACCCGCGTCACGCCGAGCGCGGAAGAGGCCATCCCCTACTTCAGCCTCAAGCTGCCCTACAAGGTCAACGCAAACTTCTCCGGCAAGCCGATCGTCCTCTACGACGAGAAGGTCTACGCGCGTGGGCTGGCGGTGCACAGCAAGAGCCGGCTACACTACAAGCTAAAGCCCAAATGCGAACGCTTCCAGGCCGAGTTCGGGCTCATGGCCCCCAACGGCAAGCTCGGCAACGTGACCGCGCGCGTCCTCGGCGACGGCGAGGTGCTCTGGGAACAACGCGACATCACCGCGGAGTCGGGCGTTGTCAAGGTCGACATCGAGCTCGAAGATAATGAGCGGCTGATCCTCGAGGTCGACTTCGGCGAAGGCCAGAATGTCGGCGACCGCGCCGCCTGGTGCAACCCACGGCTGATCTACAGCGCGGTGCAGGAGTAGGGATGAACCGAGTGAGCACACTGGCTACCGCGCTGCTTCCGTTGTTCACAAGCGCTGTGTTGGCCCAGCCCGATCTCCCGGCCGCGCAACCACCTGCCCAGCCTGTGGAAGAAGCCGTCGACCCACCGGCTAATCTTCCTGTGGCCGATCCCGCGATCGAGCCCAAGCCCAAGCTGGTCCTGCGCGAGCTACTCGTGGTGCAGGCCGACCGCTACGACGATACGGCGAACAACCCAAAGCTTTTGGACACCGCGTTGCCCGCCGACATCAAGAAGACCGGTCGAAAGAAAAGCACGACCAACCAGGAGCAGTACCGCGACAAACCGATGCCGCTCGGCATCCTGACCTTCCAGGGCACGATCGAAGAGCCGCTCCAGCTGCGGTTGAAGCTGACCGGATCGACCAGCCAGTTCCAGGCCTACTTCCCCGATGAAGACGCGATCGTGGGGAACCAGCTCCTTGAATGGAAGGAGGTCCGCGAGGCCGATGACACGCAGCGTGCCGAAGTGTTCGGTGAACAGGGTGCTTGGCTCACAACACTTCGCGAAAGCGACGACCGGCTCTGGCTGCGGTCGCGTGACCCGTTGCGGAAAGAACGATTCGTCTTGTACGACGCATCGTTCCGTTTCAAACCCAACATCGATCTGCGGTTTGCGAACGATCGCTACAGCCTCAAGAAGGTCAAGCCGGAGCGCGCCGCCCCGCCGTTAAGCGTGCTGTTGCGCAAGAGCGACAGAGGGTGGATCGCCGACACGCTTGCCGGGCCCTGGTCCCAGCCTAGCGGTGTCATCGCGAAGTCGGACAGTGACAACGCCGCGGTGTCGACCACGAAGCAGGCGCTCGCACCGATCACCGACTGGCTAGCCGAGCGTGGCTACAACAAGCAGGAGACAGAGCTCGCCCTCGGCATGATCGCCTCTGCGAAGTCCGATCAGACCAGGCTCTCGCTGATCTACATCATGCCGGTGGGCGCCATCGAGGACTATGTCCAATTGCGGGTCAAGCCCGAGCCGGACCGGGTCATCCGCACGGCGATCGTGGTCGTGAACAACGTGGACCCGAACCTGAACCTGCAGGTCAACGCCCTGCTCGATGACCTAGGCAGTGATGAGTGGGCCAAGCGTGACCGGGCCCAGCGCGAGCTGATCGCCCTGGGGCAGGCGGCGATCCAGAAAGTCCGCCAGCTCAAGAACAACCAGGACCCTGAGATCGCGTTCCGGGCCCAGCAGATCCTGGATACCTACGACTGGAAGATGAACAGCAGCAGGTGATCAAAACGTTCACCTGTCCCCAGACCGCCCCATCGCGTAATCGATGCGGATCACCGCCGTCTTCCCAATACGCCCCGCCGAGAGCGTGCTTTCACTCGTCGATTCCATGAAAACAGGGGTTGGCGGTACACTATTCAATCCACTTTCACACACTGGCCTATTCCTTAAGGAGACCCGCCGTGACCAAGCCCGTAACGACGACCCGTCGAACCTTCATGAAATCCAGCGCTGCCATCGGCGGTACCCTCGCGCTAGGCAGCAGCCTGAGTACCGCGCACGCGCAGGGCAGCGAAGAGATCCGCGTCGCGCTGGTCGGCTGTGGCGGCCGGGGCACCGGCGCGGTCGCCCAGATGTTCAACACCAAGGGCAACGTCAAGCTGGTCTCGGTTGCCGACGCGTTTGAAGGAAACTGCCAGAAGGCATTGAACTCGCTCAAGAAGCGTGGCGCGGAGAAGGTCGTCGTCAACGAAGACACCACCTTCGTCGGCCTCGACTCGTACAAGAAGGCAATCGACGTGGACTGCGACGTCGTCGTGATCGCGACGCCGCCAGGCTTTAAGCCGCAGCAGTTCGAGTACGCGGTCAGCAAGGGTAAGCACATCTTCTGCGAGAAGCCCGTCGCCGCCGACGCCCCGGGTATCCGCCGGTTCCTCAAGGCGGTTGAGTCGTCCAAAGAACAGAAGCTCTTGATCGGCATCGGCCTGCAGCGCCGCCACGAGACGCACTACAAGAACCTGATGGAAGAGATCCACTCGGGCAAGATCGGCGACATCGTCAATAGCCGTGTCTACTGGAACGGCGGCGGCATCTGGTTCCGCGGCCGGCAAGACGGCTGGACCGACATGCAGGACCAGTGCAACAACTGGTACCACTTTATCTGGGCCTGTGGCGATCAGATCGTCGAGCAGCATATCCACAACCTCGACGTGGGCTGCTGGGCTAAGAACGCTTACCCCGTCTCCGCCAACGGCATGGGCGGCTGGGGCCGTCGGCTCAAGGGTGACGGCAAAGAGTCGCAGATCTACGACCACACCTTCGTCGAGTACACCTTCGCCGACGGCAGCACCATGCACAGCCAGGGCCGGCACCTCAAGAACTCGTTTACCCGCGTAGGTGAGTACGCCGCCGGTACCAAGGGCGAGGCCTTCTTCCCCGCCGCCTACCGGATGTACGGCGAGCAGCGCCCAACCAAAGTCCAGGGCAAGGGCGGCGGCCACCAGCAGGAGCAGACCAACTTCATCAACGCCCTGATGGCCGGCGAAATCTACAACGAGGGCGAGTACGGCGCGAAGTCCACCTTCACCGCGATCTTAGGCCGAGAAGCCTGCTACAGCGGCAAGGTCGTCAAGTGGGATGAGTTTGATCAGCGCAAACCAGACGGTACCCGTGTCTTGCCCGAGAAGGATGACCTTCTGCTGTCCGGCAAGGACTGGTGCCCGGGCATCGACAACTGGACCTGGAACACCAGGCCCCCGGCCGTCAAGGACGCGAACGGCGCCTACGACATCCCCAAGCCTGGCATCTACAAGATGGACGAGCCACTGCCAGCGGGACTCGGCGGCGTCAACCAGGCGTAATCCAAATCAGTCATTAAACCAACACACTAAGCGGCGGCGTGTTCTGCGTCGCCGCTTTTTTATGTGGATTCTCAGAATCACGCGATGGAAAACCACGCGTTCTCAGTATGCTATGTAGGCGTACTATCTCTATCATCTCTCAACGGGGACAGATCATGCCGATTTTTCGAACGATGGTGCTTCTCACCGCCCTGCTGCCTGCGGCTGGGTGGGGTTTGACGGCGGCTGCCGAGCCCGTCGACCAGGCGGAAGGCATAGCTACCCAGGCGGCAGACCCGGCGATGGATCACATCGAGAAGCTCGAGCAGATGCTGCGCGAGGCAGGTGTCGAGCCGCCGGCCCGACCAGACGAGTTAGCGAGCCCGGTGCCAGATCTGGTGCCGGTACCTGTGCAGGAGGTTGAAGAAGAAGACAAGCCGATCGTGTCGGACTCATTTGCGACGGTAGTATTTGAGACCGAGGTCGCCGCGATCAACGAGCGTAGCGACAAGGCCGAGAACGCAATCAAGTTCGTCCGCCGGTGGCTTGACCGGGATGATGTGAAGCGTCGTGTCGCCGCGGAGGACATCATCGAGGCGGTCACCGAGTGGTCAGCCCGGCAGACGGCGAAGATCAAGTCGAGCGGTGACGAGGTGGAGGCGTACATGCTCGCCGACAACGCGATCCGGCTGCTCGGGCAGGACCCCCTGGCCAAGCCGTTCAAGCGGTACATGATGGACCTGCAGCGGGACCGATCGGAGTGGCTCGCAATCGAATCGATGGCCGCGTACCGCCGGGCACTCGATGACGCGGAGGCGATCGGCCTGCTTAGCGACTGGGCGCTGATCGATTTCCAGGACGGCAACGTCCGCATCATGATCAAGGCGACCACCGCGAAGCTCAAGCTCATCGCTAACAACTGGCCGAACTCGGAGGCCGCGAAACTCGCCGAAGGCAACCTTAAAGAGTGGGCGGCTCGAGAGGCCCAGGCCATCGCGGACCTGCCCGCCTGGCGTTATACCTGGCAGCTCGACCTCATTGAGATTGGCACGAAGAACCGCACCAAGATCGTCACCGAGACCGATGGTACCGTGACGATCCACGAGAGCAGCCGGGTGCTCTACGACGAGGAGACCGTCTTCCTCTACGGCACGTTCCAGAACACCTCCGACAAACCGTACCGCTACACCTTCCTCGCAGGCGGAACGTCTGGCGCCTGGCCGAAGGTGCCCTTCCACAAGCTCAAGAAGCACCAACTGCTTGGGTTCGAGCTGATCCAGACGTCCGTGCTTGCGCCCGGTGAGGTGTACAAGTGGGAGGCCTACGTCCACGTCGACAATATCCGCCACGTCAACCGCGGCGGGGTTACGATGGTCGAGGTCCACGACCGGCGAGCTGGGCGGTGAATGACTCATGCTGAGGTGACGCCTTGTCAGAGCACGAAGCGCAAGTGAGTACCCTTTTCAAATAGGCTCAATCTTGATTCCTACCTAAGACACACTCATGCAAAACCTTCCGATCGCGATCTTGCTGATGCTCTCGTTCATTGCACTATCGCCGCAAGCCAGCGCGGACGAGACCAAAACTGATGGCCCGACCGCGGCGGAACTGGCGCAGGCCGGCAAGTATGCCGAGGCATTGGATGCGTATGAAGCGCGTCTCAAGGATGAGCCGGAGAACGTCGTGCTGCTCTACAACACCGGGCTGATGGGCTACCTCGCCGAGGCGTACGAGCGGTCGGCCAAGCACTGGCTTGTGATGGAAAAGATCGTTGGCGATGACGACACGCAGCTCAAGGAAAAGCTCATCCAGGTGATGACCAAGCTGGGTAAAGACGGCGAGGTCGAAGAGCGCGTTGACAAACTCCACGAGCTCAGGAAGACGACAAAAGACAAGGCCTTCCAACAGAAGCCGCACTTCTGCAGAGACCAGTTCGTGATCGATGGCACGCGGTACATGGTCTTCCAGTTCTTTGATTTTCCGGACGCCGAGGAAGTGCTGTTCAAGGCCTACGAGCTCGACGATCGGGGCAACATCCCCTCGACGCTCAACTTCTGGTCGCCGTCGATAACCAACAAGATCGCGAAGGAGGTCGGCGACCTCAAAGAGGGCCAGCGCCTGTACCATATCGACCACTACAAAGAGTATGGCTCAAAGGTCAACCACCTACACACTAAGACCATGCTGGATTACGCGGCGTTCAAAGAATATGTCTACAAGGTCTTTGACGAGTAGATCAAGCCTGTTGGATGCCCATTTAAGTGATTTTCGTTGATTAGGGGCCGAAATGCACCGGATACAGCCCCGTCATTTCAGTCAGTTGATTAAACTAATCGGGTTCAAATGAACGCTCACTTGTGCTGTATTTAACAAAATCTCTCGAGGAAATGGAGCCTGCCATGTCGATGAAACGCCGTGATTTTCTCAAAGCCACCGCCGCCACTGGCGCAGCCTTCTCTACGAGCTCGCTGCTCTCGTCCGCCTACGCCGCGCCGGACCCCAACCCCCGCCGGATCGGCGCGAACGACAAGCTCAACGTCTTGTCGATCGGCGTGACCGGCACCGTCGGCGCGCTGGACCGTCGGCAGGTCAATGGCCACCCCGCCGCCGAGATCGTCGGGCTTTGCGATGTGAATTCGAAGGTGCTCGCGAAGGCCGCCGAGCAGCACAAGCACGCCTTCACCCTGGCCGACTACCGTGAAGCGTTCGACAAGCACTCGGAGAAGTTCGACGCGGTGATCTGTGCGACGCCGGACCACACCCACTGCGCGATCGATACGATGGCGCTTAGTAAGGGCAAGCACGTCTACGGCCAGAAGCCGCTGGTCCATCAGCTTGAAGAGGTGTACCTGCTCAAGGCCGCGGTCGAGAAGAACCCGAAACTCTCAACGCAGATGGGCAACCAGCGCATGCAGAACGCCGGCCGACGCGCAGCGGTCCACGTACTCAAGGCCGGTACGCTCGGCAAGGTCAAGGAGATGTTCGTCACCACCGGTTCGGGCCTTCAGGGCGGCGGCAGATACTTCAACAACCGCCAGATCAACCCCGTCGAGCCCGTGCCCGCGGAACTGGATTGGGACCTCTGGCAGAGCGGCGTCCAGCCGCTGATCGACTACCGCCCCGGCATCGCGCCGATCAAGTGGCGTGCGCTCTGGGAGTACGGCACGGGCGGCCTGGGCGACTGGGGCTGCCACCTGCTTGACGTCATCTTCTACGCCTACCCCGAGCTTGATAGCCCAATCTCGGTCAAGGCCGAGGTCACCGACCCGCCCGAGGGCATGTTCCACGCGTTCAAATCCAAGGCTGTGATGGTCTACCCGACCAAAACCGACGCCTTCGCCGCGGACACCGTCAAACTGCACTACCGTGACGAGGGCCAGGTGCCCTCCAAGGCCGAGCTCGCCCTGCCCGACAGCACGAACCCGACGGGCGACCGCAACCAGACCGCGTTCGTCTGCGAGGGCGGCACGCTGATCCTCACCGCCGGCGGCAAGCTCGAGATCTGGCGCAACGGCAAGAACGAGGACTGGAAGCAGCTGCCCGGCATGCCCGAGTTCAAAAACTTCAACCACTGGCACGAGTGGGTGAACACGGCGCTGGGCAACTACAACCCCGAGCTGCACTGGTCGCCGTTCGGCGTCGGTCTGAAGATTACCGAAGGCTCGCTGCTCGCGGTCAAGGCCACCAAGTTCCCCGGCAAGGAACTGAAGTGGGACAGCTCCAAGCTCGCCTTCACCAACCACGAAGAAGCGACGAACACGATCGTCAAGCGCGACTACCGCAAGGGCTTCGAACCGGTGCGGGTCGGCAGCGCATGACATATCCGATTCAAACCCAACGACAAGAGACAGCCCCGCGAGGGGCTGTCTTTTTTGGTCGGACCACAAGCTGCGAGCCAACCAAGCAATATCTCTCAGGCAAGTAACAGCGCCGATGCCATAGGTAGCTTGAGGAATCGGTGTGGGACTACTCTAGTGGCAGGCCAAAGAAGGTGCCGGTATCGTCGGGCCCGCCCGCGTCTTCTGCTTCGCCGGGTAGGTTATCCGCGAGATCTGGGGCATCGGGCGTATCGTCGGGGGTGGTCTCGGCGTTGCCGTCGTCGAGGACGGGGACGTTGGGGGCGGGGGCTTGTTCTTTGGTTAGCCGGGCGAGCTGGCGTTGGACGCGGAGGATCTGGGTCTTGATGTTGCCGGCCATCTCGAGGCGGTCGTCGGCGACCGCGCGCTTCAGGCCGGTCTCGAGCTTGGCGAGGTAGTCCTGCTTGACCGAGGCGACCTGA
This sequence comes from Planctomycetota bacterium, assembly GCA_039188575.1. Taxonomy (GTDB): domain Bacteria; phylum Planctomycetota; class Phycisphaerae; order Phycisphaerales; family Phycisphaeraceae; genus JAHQVV01. The sequence goes on from JBCCYY010000009.1 coordinate 51,986, forward strand.
TCGTCGTAGCTGGTGCGGGCTTGGGCGATCGCGGCCTCGTCCTTGGCGGTGAGGATGGCGGACTGCAGGCGGTCGCGCTCAACGAGGATACGCTCGTTGTGCTTGAGCGTCGCGGTCTGCAGGGTCTCGATCTCAGCGGACTCACGCTTCTGCGATTCCTCGGTCTGATAGATCGTCTCGCGGGTCGGGGCGGAGTCCCACTCGCAGATATATGCGCCGATTCCAGCATTCTGGCTATCCATTACGTCGTCCATCATTCCATTCGCATACAGCTTCCCGTAGTTCTGAGTTCGGTAGCGCCGCGCACCGTTGTCTGGCTGTTTCCGATGCCATGCCCAATAGTCCGAAGAGCCATCGAGCCACTTCCATTCACCCTCAACTTGTGCATCGGAAGCACCAACCCATACTTCCATATTCTTGTCCTCAAACAGGCCGTAAACAAAACGGTGCTCGCTCTTTGAGTTCAGGCAGACGAGGTAACCACCGAGTTTTTCACACTTGGCCTTGGCCTGTGTCCATGTCGTCTTTTCCTGGACTAAGAGGTAGATTTTGCCCTTGTGGGAAACGGTACCGAGGCCGTGAGTCGGCCGGGTCCACTTGATCTTGTCCCGCATCAAGCGGGCGCTGTCGACATCAAGGGCCTGGGTATAGCGTCGGGTGGCGTCTTCGTAGGCTTTGACGAGGTTGTCGCCCAGACGGGTGATTTTCTGGTTGTAGCGGGCGAAGTGGCTGCGGGTCGCAGGGACGTCGGGTGGTGTGCCGTCGGCTTCGAAGGCCTTGAACTGGGCCTGGAGGGACTCGAGGGTGTCGAGGTCGCCGGCAGCGACGGCGCGCTGGATCTCGCGGTCGACGATGGTTTTGATATTAAGGGTCAGATCGCTCTTTTCCTTGAGGACCTGCAGGCGAAAGCCTTGCTCGGCCTTGCGGATGTCGGCAGCAATAGGGTCGGCGTCAGGGTTCTTGGCCTGCGCGGCTGCGAGAGTCGGCAGGCAGACAAGGGCCGCGAGGACCAGTTGGGTCAGAGAAACAAATCGGGCCATGGGAGGGCTCCGGACGGGTCATGAGGGTATGGTTCAGGCCCCGAAATCTAATTATAAGCTATGGAGGCGGGGATTAGTCGTTTGTTTTGCTAGCTGGATTTTTCGGTTCGTCGGTCAAGCGGCGGCAAGATGAGTTAAACATTGTGCGGGTCACTCGTTGACGATGGGAAGGTCGTTGGTAGGCTCGGCGAGGGCAAGGATTTCCATCTTTTTAGCCAGGGCTTCGCTCATCTGGTCGAGGGTGGTGGACTCAAGATAGGCGATGATCTCTTTGCGGACAGGCAGGAACTGGTCGTGCTGGGGGCAGGGCTGGGTGGCGTCGCACTTGGCCAGGCCGACCACGCACTGGGAGTAGGCCTTGATGCCGTCGACGGCATCGACGATGTCGTAGAGGCGGATTTCGTTGGGTCGCTTAGCGAGGGCGAACCCGCCGCCACGGCCCTTGGCGCTGGTCAGGAGGCCTGCTCCGACGAGGTCGCGGAAGATCTTGGCGAGGAAGTGGCTGGGAAGGTCGGTGCCCTCGCAGAGCTCGGTGATGCGTACGTAGCCTTCGGGTCGGATCACCGCGAGGCGGGCCAGTGCCCTAATCGCGTAGGAGCAGGTGGTTGAGTACAGCATGTTCGTTTACTCCATCGACGCTATGCGCCCCTGCCAACGAGTCCATCCCCTCAGGCCCTGCGATAATAGACTCACTACTCCATTTATCCTAGCAAAACACGCCAGCGGAGGTTTGGCTGGCGTGTTTCGCTTGGTGATTAGGGCACTAGCTAGAAGCTGTAGACGAGCGAAAACGTCAACCGGTCGCCAAAAAGCTGCCGGTTGTCGGTAAGGCCAAACTCGTAGGCGGCGCGGATATCTACATTGTCCAGCACACGGAACTCGCCGCCGATGCCGAGGGTGACGACGTCTTCACCTTCACCGCCGCCGAGGTTAGCGACATCAACGCCGCTGAAGGGCACGAAGACGGTGCCTTCTTCAACGGTGTGGTAGCCGTTGAGCTCGATGACCGGGCTGAACCAATCGGTTAGGTAGTAGTCGGCGTGGAGGTGCCAGGAGATCGTGTCGGAGTTACCGAGGGAAGATTCGGTATCAACCGCGTGGAAATAGTTGAATGTACCGCCGATGTGCAGTTCGTCGAAGCCCTTGTCGGCGGAGAACCAGATGCGGAGAAGCTCATCGTCCTGGAGGACGGCGGAGTCACCGAGGTCGATCTGGTAGCCCAGGCCCGCGGACATGTAGAGCTGGTTTTCGATGTCGCGGTAAAAGTTGTACTTCAGGCCTGCGGCGACGTCGTTCCAGCCCTCGTCGTTGACAGCCGAGTCATCGAACCAGGCATAGCCATCTTTGTAGGCAACAAACTGCAGGCGATCAGTGAGCGCGAGTCGGACCTGGACCGCGGCGATCTGGGCGTTTCCACCGATGCCGCCGTTGGCGACGCCGTCATTGTCGAACTGGTGGTAGATGTACCAGGCGCGGACATCAGAGGTGATGAAGGAGTTCTCGTGGTAGTAGCCCGCTGTGATGGGGTTGACGAAGGTTTGCTCGTCGGTCTGCGCCTCGAAGGCGGGGTCGGACTCGCCGAAAAGGACGAAGTCTGCGTGCTGTGCGTTGGACTGTGTAGCGAGGCCGCTGGCCAGCACGGCGGCAAGTAAGTGACGGTAGGTGCGTGTGTTCTGGATCATGATTGATCTCGTAGTAAGAGGAACGGATGGCAAGGCCGACAATCGGCCACGCGAACACGGGAGTCTGTCTCGGGCGGGTCTAGTGGGGTGGCTTGAGCGTCATAGTAGCAATAAATACTATATTAAGACCTTATTGTCGTTTTTTATTGACTCTGTGCAACCTATCGGCTAAAAAACTGATACAACATGAACAGACCATGCCTTGCTACCCTGTTTTCTGCCGAAAGAAACCGTATGCCTGAGCCCGAAGTCACCCTAGAGCAGGCCATCGCCGCCGCCCGGAAACTGATTAAAACGCAGATCGTTGGCGTGCTGACGACTGTTGATCCCAATCAGGTTCCGCACAGCCGATGGATGCTTGGTGCCCTGCCTGACGAGGGCCTGTCCCCCCTGCTATCACTCAGCGCCCGCGGCGCGCGTAAGCTAGATCACCTCGATTCGAACCCGAACGTCTGCTGGCTCTTCTCCGATGACAAGGATGATGAGGTGGTGACACTGATCGGCACCATGATCCGGCTTGAAACACCCGACATGGCCGAACCCGCGTGGCAGGGATTGAGCAAGGCGGCCGAGAAGTATTCGATGAACCTGCTCAGCGAGCCGGAGAACCTCTGGTTCGAGGGCCTGGAAACCACCATCACACAGATCGAGTACATGGCCCCGAGCAAAGGGCTGACGCACCCGGTGGTCTTTCCGATCGGCTAGTAGCTGGAGGTCAGGTCGCTTGAGGGGCCATTGTCGGAGAGCGCCTCATACAACTCCGCAGCACGCTGCGCGACCTTGCGGTTTTCAACCACCAGCAGAGGCACCAACGCCTGGCGACAACGAATCGTATAGACCGGTGTGCGCACCTCACGCTTCTTCTGGGTGCCCAGCGCGAGGAGCAACCCGACCGGCCCCATCAGGGCAAATAAGCAGCCGAGCAATGCCTGCCCGCCGCTTTCATCCGCCTGCTGCTCAACGATGTAGTCCTTGTGTACCTGCACACCTTCCTCGCTGAGATCCTCCCACCTACTGAAGAGCGCTGTCTGAAAAATAGCTCGGTATCGCTGCGCAACCTTCTCCTGTGGATACAGGCGCAGCACCCGTGGAAGTCGGTACAAGGCCAACGTAACGAGCGCGGGGATCGATAAAACCACCGCCAGGATGATGAGCATCTCGCGGTCGATCCCCGCTGACGATGACGCGGCCATGATCACCAAGATCAAGCCGATCGGCCAGGCCAGCATGAAAACCAGGCCGATCGTCGCCCAGAGCTTTCGCTCGCGCACCTCGACATAGCCCTGCCCCATCACGACACGGGTCTTCTTCCAGCAGTGCGTTTTCTTGAGCTTCCTAGCCAATCCATACCCCGAGCTTTAGTCCGTCTGCTCTAACAGCTTATCGAGTTGCGGCGCGCGGATCACAAAGCCTGTCGGACGCAGCGCCCCTTCGTAGAGCCAATCGGGGATCGTGCGCGGGCCGGTCTTCGCTTCGTACTCGACGACCACGCCCCCGCCGCCAAGTGCTTCAAGGATTCGGCGGAACTGGTCCATGCTGAACCGCTGTTCGCCGATCACGACCTCATCGCCGCTTGGTGCCGCGTCGAAACGCAGCGCGGGTCGGCCGCTGATCGACGTGCGGCCCGTCCACCGGCTCGCGCCCTGCCAGAGCGCTTGAGAAGCCTTGCCGCGTTGTAAGCGACCGCGCAAGTCGTCGGCCCTCGCCGCTTCCCAAAGGTACGTGTAGTCGGTATCGACGGCACCACTGACGACCATGCTCAGGTCGGTGCGGTACGCCTCGACGAGTTCGACGACGCGGATCTCGCGAAACGTCAGGTCGATGCCGACGGGCTTACCCCCCCGCCGAACGAGGATGCGTGCCCCGTCGCCCGCCTGGTACCGGGCCATTACCTGGGCCAGCGTGTCCGGCGTCACCGAGTCGTCGCCGACCGCGATAATAGTGTCGCCAGCGCGGATGCCTGCAGATGCGCCGTTGCCGCCTGGAATCGCAACGCCGACCTGTGTCGTGGGCTGGCCGTCATCGTCGACGATGAACTCGAGGTCGAGCGACATGCGCCGGTCGTTACCGACCTTTGGCACGGGCTCGAGCCCAACCGATACCGCGCGGATCAGGGCGCGGTACTGACGCGGCGTCAGAGCCTTGGCGTTCTTAACCAAGTCCATAAACTTGCTCCGCAGCGCGGCGTAGTAGTCGATCAGCGGCTGGCCGGCCAAACCCGGCGGGGTCGTGTTTAGTTCGTCAACCAGCCAGGCGGGCACCGGGTGCACGCCGATGCGGTTGTCCTGCCAGTCGTAGGCGACGACGAGCCTCGGCCTGGCGGGCAGGCCGGTGAACCGGTTGGTGCCCAGCGCCTGCTCGTAGATGCGGACCTGCCGGTCGACCTCGCGTTCCATCACAGCCAGTGCGGCCTGCCGGGCCTTGAGATCCTTGCTGATCCGTGCGCGCTCCTCTTCGATGCGATTTCGCTCGGCGGCGATCGCGGCCTGGGCCTTATCAATGATCTCTTTACGCTCTGCCTCCACGCGTTTTATCTCGCGGTCGAACACGTCCTTAGCTTCTTCGCGCAGCCGTAGTTGCTCGGCCAACTCCTGTTCCGCGTCGACCTTTGCCTGCGCGATCTCCACACGCGTCTCGGTCACCGCCTGCTGATCACTCTCAACCTGCTCCTGCTTCTGGTTCACGTTCATCGCGAGGAACAACACGAGCACCAGGAACATCACAAGCGTACAGAACACGAGGTCGGAGAACGACTCGAAGAAGTTAAAGGTCGACTTGCGCTTGGGGAGGATCAGCATGTCAGTCGGTCAGGGGTTCGGTGTCGTCCACCGATTTCACAGATGGCACAGATTCAAGGCAGCGCTTCGCTTCACCGCAGAGGCGCAAAGATCGCAGAGTCCGCGGAGCAAGGCATAAATCGTTTTGAACTTGAATCTGAACAATAACTCCGCGTTCTTTGCGTCCTCCGCGCCTCTGCGGTGAAGCGAAGCGCTGCCTTGTTGCCTTGAATCTGTGCCATCTGTGAAATCGGTAGATCAAAACTACTACTCTAAATCGTCAGGCCCGCTCGCGGGCATCGGTGCGGCGGTGGTTTGGCCTGTGCCAACCGTCCCTGGGACGGGCACACCTTGCGGCAGGCCGATGCCCTTCTCACGCAGCTTCTGCTGGTGCTCCTCGTTGATCCGCCCGGCTCGCCGGAGGATCGGCAGGATATAGATCTCGGTCAGCTCGGCGATGTGGCTGACGATGTGCTCGGTGTTGGCGTCGACGAGGTTGGAGAGCAGGCGCAGGCAGACCCCGCCGAGGATAGCGCCCATGAGCGTGGTGTAGAAGGCGATACCCATGCCGCCGAGCGCGGTATCGACGCCCTCCATAAACGAGCCCTCCTCGCTGGTCATCGCGGTGAAGACTTCGCTAAGACCCCCAGCCGACTGGATCAGGCCGATGATCGTGCCGACCAAGCCGAGCGTGACAAGGATCGACGAGCAGAACTCGACTAAACGCGTCTTTGCGAGCAGGCGCGACTGCAGCAGCGTCACCAGGTTGTCCTGCGAGATGTTGCAGTCCCGGCGGAAGATCTCGTGCAGGTTATCGATGTGGTCGCGGAACAGGCTGGGCTCGGAGCTCTGCAAGAACACGTAGATGTTGTTGGTCTGGCGGAGCGTGTCGATCTGCTTGTCGGTCAGGCGGGCCTGGTGGTGGATGAAGCGGATGTCGAAGAAGTTCTTGATGACCGCGAAGCCGAAGAGCGAGAGGATGATGATCGAGACGTAGGTGCCCTGATGGCTCGCCGCCTGGCGCAGATCGTTCTGGACCGCGTCGTAGATAAAACGCCCCGCGACAAGCACGACCAACGCACCCAGGCCGACCGCGTAGAAACACCACTCAAGCATCGGTCGGCGGGCCTTGCCTCGGTCGACGCGCTGGCTGGCGTGGGTGTGGATGTTGGCGGCTGCGGGCTTCTGCGGCGGTTGCTGCGCGGCCTGCGGCGGGGGCTGGGGGTCGGGCATCCATGGATTATAACGGGCTTGCCGCCCATCCCGATCCGTTTAGACTACACACCGAACCGCCAAAGCACTCCAAGGCTTAGGGGCCCGCCGCCATGAGACTCGCCGCCATCATCCTGCTGCTCTTCGCGATGGTGACCTTCAGCGTCGGGGTGAACAACTACAGGGACTACGAGCCCGAGGGGGAAGACGCCGCGGCGCAGGGCCGTGCGTTCGGCTACGCCGTCGGGACGTTCGCGCCGCCTGCCCTCGCATTAGGGGCAGCCTGGTACTGCTGGCGGAAGAGCTTCAGCAACATCGATGATCGTGACTGAAACGACACGCGTCGTTCAAGGAGGCCAAGCCTGTGTGGCACACTTGAACGCGTGCGCAAAAAACACGTGGTATGCGCACCAAGCCGGTGTTTCAACCGCTTTTGTAATGCATCGGGGTGATACAAAGGCCGCCCAACACCGCCCCAAGGATCAAGGACGCCAAACCTTTGGCTGCCTTGCACCGCTACATCCCCGCGATGGCCGCGAGCATGTTGTGCACGTGGTCCGGGCCGGGCAGGCGGTACTCGGCGTCGGTCGTGCCCGGGCCGACCTTGATCGTGACCGCGCCCATCTTGCGGTGGCGGTGCATCGTCTCGTCGGTCTGATCGTCGCCGATGCAGAGCACCGCGTCGTAGTCGGTCTCGTGGATGAAGCGTTCGACCGCCATACCCTTGTTGATCTGCTGGCTGGAGACCTCAACGATCTTCTTACCATGCGCGATCGCGGCGGGGACATTGGCGATCGCTTCCTTGAGGTGGCCTATCAACTCGATCGCTTTCCACTGGCCGAACTCGGGGTCGGCGGCGCGGTAGTGCCAGACCAGCGCGCTGCGCTTCTGCTCGACGTGCGTGCCGGGCGTCGAGGCGGCGTAGAGGTCGAACACCTCGCGCACGGTGGGCATCCAGTCCAGGTCGGCGTCACCGTTGAGTAGCTCCGGGTCCTGGCCCGGCCGCTTGAACGTGTACCCGTGCTCGCCGACGAGCGTGAAGCCGAACCGCCCGAGGTGTTTTTGCAGGAAGTCGGCCTTGCGTCCGCTGACGATGAAGACGTCCAAGTCGTCGCGCTTACTGAGGCGTTCAAGAATCTGGATCAGGCGCGGCTGAGGCGTCGCCTTCGCGGGGTCGAGTGTGAAGCCGCGGAGCGTCCCGTCGTAATCTAGGAATAGAGCCTTTTTCGTCTGGGAAGACGCAAACGGCCTGATCGCGTCGTCGTCCAGGCGGCGGACCTCGTCGCGTGTGGCCAGGCCGGTCGAGCTGACCAGCCCATCGATAAACCGCTTGGCCCACCACTTGCTGTCGTTCTCGATCACCAGGCGACGCATCGGCTCCATCAGCTCACGCTTGTGCTGGTCGTCCATATCGAGCGCCTCGCCGACCGCCCAGGCCATGCCGTCGATGTCGTACGGGTTGACCATCACCGCGTTGAAGAGCTCCTGCGCCGCACCCGCGAACTCGCTGAGGATCAGCACCCCGCCGTGGTCTTCCTGGCAGGCGATGTACTCCTTCGCCACAAGGTTCATACCGTCGACCAGCGGCGTGACCATCGCGACATCGGAGATCGCGTACAGCGCGCAGAGCTCCTCAAACGCGACGCCGCGGTTGATGAAATGGACGGGGATGTTGCTGATCGTTGCGAACTTGCCGTTGATCCGGCTGACCGCGAGCTCGATAGTCTCCTTGAGCGCAGCGTACTCGCCAACATCCTCGCGCGAAGGCACCGCGATCAGGATGAAAACCACGTTGTCCCGGCGGTCTTCATTGGACTCCAGGTATTTTTCGATCGCCTCGAGCTTCTGCGGGATACCCTTGGAGTAGTCGAGCCGTTCGACATTGAGCACGATGCGCTTGTCCTTGTAGTCTTCAAGGAAGCGTCCCTTGCATTCATGGAAGCGCTCTGAGCCAAGCTCCTGTTCGAAGCCGGACCAGTTCATGCCGATGGGGTAGACGCCGATGTGGGTCTCTTCGTCGTCGTGCTTGATGGTGTAGACGTCCGACTCGCTGCCGGTCAGGCGGAGGACGGCCGAGCGGAAGTGGCGGAGGTAGCCGAAGGTGTGGAACCCGACGAGGTCGGCACCGAGCAGGCCCTCGAGGAGTTCCTGGCGCTTGGGGTGGCAGCGGAAGATCTCGTAGGAGGGGAACGGCGTGTGCATGAAGAAGCCGATACGCAGGTCCGGCCGACGCTCGCGGAGCATCCTCGGCAGCAGCATCAGGTGGTAGTCGTGGACCCAGACGAGGTCGCCCTCTTGTGCCGCATCGCAGACCGCATCCGCGAAGCAGGCGTTGATCCGCTCGTAGGTCACCCACCACTTGTGCTGGTAGTTGAAGTACGTCTGGTTGTAGTGCAACAGCGGCCAGAGCGAGGAATTGGAGAAGCCGTGGTAGAAGTCGGCGATCTCTTCTTCGGATAGGAAGATCGGGTGGTAGCCGAACTCAGACTTAAGCCGGTCGGCGAGGTTGGATCGTTCGGTCTCCTCCGCCGCCCCGCCGGGCCAGCCGATCCACTGCAGGTCGAAGTCGCCGCCGCCCGATCGGGTGATGCCTTCGAGCGCGGAGACGAGCCCGCCGGAAGACTTGACGAGTTGATCCCCCGCGATGCGCACGGGCAGGCGGTTGGAGACGTTGATAATCCGGTTGGCTGTGTTTTCTGACATCAATCCGTTTCTTGTCAGAGCATTGAATCTGAATGCACCATAAACGGATGTGACCGCCTTCTCAAGCGAACCGACAAACAACTAGCATGCGGGCATGGAATACACCGAGAATACGTACCGCGTGCCCGTACTAGAAACCTTAAACGGTCGTTCGGATTGGCTCACCACGGAACTTCCAACCGAATCGCGGGGCGGGATGGTCCTCAGCCCGCGTATCGATTGCTCCTCGCTCCGCCTCCGGCAGAGCAAGCCGGGCTACTTCGCGGACTGGCACGTCGCGGGCGAGCCGGTGCTGATCATCGTGCAGCGCGGGACGCTGCGGATCGGCCTGCGTGACGGCGAGACCCGCGACTTCAGCGAGGGCGAAGCCTTCGTCGCCGCGGACAAGGTCCCGGAAGGCCAGGACTTCGATCCCGAATGTCACGGTCACACCGCCAAGGTCGTCAGCGAGACAACCCTCCGCGCCGTCCACATCAAGCTGGCGGACATGTAAGCAATAGCCGCGATGCCTAAGCATCGCAGGAAAAGCGTGGCATATGCATGCTTCTCACCTGCGATGCGTAGCATCGCGGCTATTGCATCAAGCTACACTTTCGTCGATGACGACGCCGCAAAAAATCGCGCGCTGGATCGAGATGCTCGCGCTGTTCGGAGGTGTGCCGGTATTGATCTGGCAGTTCGACGACTTGCTCGGTGGGCCTAAGCTCTTCGGCTTCCTCTGGATCATGGGACTCATCTGCTTGATCGGCCTTTTATTTGACGAAACATTTGATCGCAAGAAACTATGGAACGCGGGGGCAGTGATGCCCGCGATGGGATGGATCGTCGGTCGCTGGCTGATACTCTGTATTTTGCTGACAGCGGCGTTCGGGCTGATTTCTGGCTACGAGTTACCAGGGCTTTCAAAGCCTGTACCAACGGGTATCTTCCCGATTTTCGATCGGGCCCATCCGGTGATACCCCTCATTATTTTCCTTTTTTACCCATGGGTTTCGGTCTACCCGCAGAACGTGATCTGCAGGGCCTTCTTCTGCCACCGGTATCGCCCGATCCTTGGCGGCGGCTGGGTGCTCGTTGTTGTTAATGCAGTCGCTTTCGCCATGATCCACATCATGTTCAACAACTGGATCGTGCTCGTGCTGACCTTTATCGGCGGGATCATCTTCATACGCACCTACCTCAAATCACGGTCTTTGCTGCTGTCGACGATCGAGCACGCGATATACGGGCTGTTTTGCTTGTATTCAGCGCTTGGCATATTCCTGCTATACGGGGCGTCGGGCTGATGCGATACACTGTGCGGGATGCCGGGAGATAACGGACAACAAGTCGAACTGCCTCAGCGTTTTGAGCACGCGGTCAACAAGACCAATGCCGCGCTATTCAAGGCCGCTGGTACCACGCTGCTGGTTGTGACCATCGGGACGTTCTTCGCGCTGCCGTTGTTCTCGATCGAGATCGAAATGCCGTGGCATTACGTGATCGTTGTGCCGATCTTCATCGCGATCGTGCTGCTGTCGAAGGCCGGGCACGCCAAATCGATCGGGCATGTGACGGTTGACGAGGCTGGGGTGATCATCGAGCGTGGCGACAACGCGGTTGAGATCGAGTGGTCTGACCTGGGCTGGGCCGAGTACCAGCAGAGCGCTGCCGGCGAGTACCTCCTTTTTTATGACCGGGACATGAAGATCGTTGAGCGGGTCCCAAAGACGATCGATCGGTTTGAAGCGCTCTGCAAGCTTGTTCAAGCACGATTTGAAGAGAGGCCCGTCGATGAGGTCGCCGACGCACTCGACCTCGGCATCAAGGCGTACAGCCGGAAGCAGCTTTGGTTCGGCGGTGTGTTGACCGTCCTGGGTCTTGCGCTGCTCGTGCTTGGATGGGTCATGCCCAACGAGTTGCCGCGGCTCAACAAGTACGGCGAGTACGACTGGGCTGAGATCGTCGAGCTGTACCGTTTCGGCGAGGAGGGCGTCCCGAGGCTTTCCTACCAGCTTGGGATCGGTGATGAATATGGCCCGGTCGAGGATGTCCATATGGAGGAGGAGGCGTGGCTTGATCTCAAAAAGCGGTTCGACAATGAAGGCGACCGCTATGTCGAAGTCGTCTACCTCCCCGATGATTTATCCGTCAGTTTCGCGGACGGCCAGGTCATGCCGACGACCCACTACTCGCCGATTTTTGTCTACCTCAAAGCCGGCTTCGCGCTACTCGTCGGCCTGAGCATGCTCGTTGCCGCCTACAAAAATCGGAACGGACGCGAGCGGATCGTGGATCATCTGAACGAGCAACGCGGTTAAGCCTTAGATGTATTGAAGCGTTTCGTCAAAAAGCTCTAAGTCGAGAACGCGAACAGCATCGCAACACCCATGATCGTGACCAACGCACCGAGTACGGCGCGTTTCGACAGGTGCTCACCGAGCAGCGCAACGATGGGCAGGACAAACAGCGGGCTGGTCGAGAGCAGGGTCGCGGCGACACCGGCTTTGTCGGCGTACTTCGCCGAGACCTGCATGAGCCAGATGCCGAGCACGGTGCCGAGTAGCAGCGCGGCGAAGAACATCACACGGGCCTGCGTCTTCGACGGCTCATCGGGGTGGTGGTGGTCCTCGCCGCCCGGGTCCTTGAGCCAGCGGTCCATCGGCAGGAACGCGATCAAGAACAGCGACCCCGCGAGCAGGCGGAGCCAGGCGCTCGCGGCGGTGGTCATCTCGGCCTCGGATCCGTCCGGCGGCTTGAGGATGTGCCGGGACATCAGGTAGCCCGACGCCTGGCAGGTCGCGGCGCCGATGCCGTATAGCACACCGAGCAAGTCGACGTGGCCGTCCGACTGCTTCGTGTTGCGCTCGGCGATGACCCACGTTACCCCGCCGCAGGTCAGCGCGATGCCGACGACCTGCGGCCAGGCCAAGGGCTCATTCATCAGCGCCCACGCGATCATCACCGTCACCACCGGGTTGATTGTGAAGAGCAGCAGCAACCGCCGCGCGCCCATGCGGTTGAGCCCGGCGAAGAAGAGCGTGTCGCCCAGCCCGATGCCGACGACCCCGCTGAACGCCATGATCGCGAGCGTGCCCCACGTCGTCGACCAGGGCCGGTTGCCAAACACCAGCCAGTCGACCGCCAGCACGACCGACAGGATCACGACCGCGATAAGCCCCTTGGTCATGTTCAGCCTCACCGGCGGCATCACACGCCCGACCCGGCGGTACAGCACGACCGACACCGCCCAGAACATCGCGGCCGTCGTCGCGGCGATCAGCCCCCAAGTGGCGTAGATATTGGTCGTACTGGCAAGCATCGGGGCGATGATCATAGGGCTTCGAATGAGTGGTGATGCGATCAAAGCACCGGGTTGTCGATTTGATTCATGACGATAGAATCTTTCATCGCCCGGGCGTCGCATCGATGGGCTTCAAATCGGCGTCATACCCCTATGCCAGACCCCAGAATCCGTCGGGAGATCGCCGTGCGTGCCGCGGCGCTCATGTACGCGCGTGAAGAGTCGGAGTACTTCACCGCGAAACGTAAAGCAGCCGGTCAGCTCCGCATCGACTGGAAGTACGCACCCAAGGACCTGCCTTCGAACGCGGAGATCCGTGAGCAGGTGCTGCTGCTGGCCAACATGCTCGAGGGCGATCGGCGAGGCGAGGACCTCCGCGAGATGCGCGTCTTGGCCTACCAGACCATGCGCTTGCTCGAGCCGTTCCGCCCACGCCTCATCGGCTCGACCCTGACCGGGCATACCCGCAGGGGTTCGGATATCGACCTGCACGTCTTCACCGACACGCTGCCCGCGCTGACGGATGTGCTCGACGAGCAAGCGCTCGCCTACACCATCGAGCAGAAGCACATCACAAAGCACGGCCAATCCAACGTGTACACCCACGTCCACCTCGAAGCGAAGCACCCGATCGAACTGACGGTCTACACCCGGGCCCAGCACCGAACGGTCTTCCGCAGCTCGATCACCGGCAAGCCGATCGAACGAGCGAACCTCGTCGAGGTCGAGTCGTTGATGAAAGGGTGGTACCCGGAGCTTGACACCGAAACACTCGAGTTTGGTATCGATGAGCCAGCACTGGATTTCGCGATGCTTGGGCTGCTGCTCGCGCCGCTGGAGTCGGTCAAGCAGAACCCGGCCTACCACCCGGAAGGCGATGCGCTGTACCACAGCCTGCAGGTGTTTGAGCTCGCCCGGGCAGAACGTGAATGGGACGCCGAGCTCTGTCTCGCGGCACTGGTGCACGACGTCGGCAAGGCGATCGACCCGGCGGACCACGTCGCGGCAGGGCTCGAAGCGCTCGCAGGCCAGGTGAGCGAGCGTGTTCTGATCTTGGTCGCGCACCACATGGAAGCGCACGGCTACCGGGCCGGGACGCTCGGAGCGCGGGCCCGTCGGCGTCTGGAGCAACTGAGCGACTTCGAGGACCTGCTGCTGCTGAGCGAAATGGACCAGGCCGGCCGGCGTCGCGGGGTCCCTGTGTGCTCCTTGGATGAAGCCTTGGCCTGGCTCGCGGGCACAGAGACGGTCTGATCGGCAAGGCCCGATAATCAGGTTCCTTGGAATACGGTTCATCGGTTACCTACGCCGATTGGAGGGGTGGCGGAGGACTGCGCACGGAGCAAGGCCATGGCAAGGATGACAATGGGACAGTGGCGACGGAGGCTGGGCGAAGCTGTCGCTCTCGAAGAAGCACCCAAACTCTCCGGGCTGTCGTCGATGCAGGTGCTCCGCGCGGTGAAGACCGGCAAGGTCCCTCTGCATACCTTCCGCGCGGCAGACGGCAGGGTCTTCCGTATGGTTAAAACCCGCGACCTCCAGGCCTATCAAGCGCAGGCCCCCGCCCTGACACCTGGGCAATCCAGCACTGCTGAGCATATGACGCAATCTGCCAAGCAGGCAGCGCAGCCTCAGATTACGATGGATGGCATGCGAGCCGCCTTCCGCGAGATGGCTAACTCGTAACCAAGCACCCTTACTTCGAGTCAAACAACTGTGATCAGGCCGCGCATGACGCGTTTCCTGCGAGCACTGTACCGTTCTGACCAGAGGACAAACCCATGCATCGCTCCGTTCTGACCATCACCGCCTGCCTGATCTCTACCTGCCTCTCGCTCACAGCAGCGGCGCACGAAACCGGCGACGCCCATCACTGGGAGATCGCCAGCCCGGACCCGGATCGGATCTTCCTGACCTTCATCGGCGACCCCGCGACTTCGCGGGCCGTGACCTGGCGCACCGACAAGAGTGTCGCGCAGGCCTACGCAGAGATCGCCGTCGCCACGCCGGGCCCAGCGTTTGCCAACACCGCAAAGCGATACGAAGCGACCACCGAGCCGCTCACGCTCGATGACAACAGCAAACCTGTCAATCAGGCGACCCACTTCCACTCGGTCGTCTTCGAGGACCTGCGGCCCAACACGCTCTACGCCTACCGCGTCGGTAGCGGCAAGCGCTGGTCCGAGTGGATCCAGTTCCGCACCGCGTCGGACAAACCAGAGCCGTTCCGCTTCCTTTACTTCGGCGACGCGCAGAACGAGGTGCACAGCAAGTGGTCCCGCGTCATCCGCATGGCCCACCGAACGGCGCCAGACGCGGCATTTGCTATCCACGCGGGCGACCTGGTTGACAAAGCCCACGCCGACCACGAGTGGGCCGAGTGGATGAAAGCCGGCGGGCACCTGCACGCGGAGACCACCGGCGTGCCCGTTGTGGGCAACCACGAGTATCAGAATCTGACGAGAGAAGGCGTCAACAAGGGCAGGCACCTCGCGATCCATTGGCGGCCGCAATTCACCCTGCCGGTGGAAGAAAGCCTGCCCGAACACCTGCACGAGACCGTCTACACCATCGCCTACCAGGGCGTGCAGGTGATCGTGCTCGACTCGGCGAACAACCTCGAGCAGCAGACCGCTTACCTCGAATCAAAACTCGGGGAAGGCGACTACCGCTGGCGGGTCGTCACGTTCCACCACCCCGTATTTGCCCCGAGCCGTGGCCTGAAAAAGAGCAACACGCGCGATGCCTGGAAAGAGGTCCTCGAAAAAATGGGCGCGGACCTGGTGCTGCAAGGCCACGACCACACCTACGCGCGTGGTCACACGCCAAGGCGCTCGGCCGATGATGGTCAAACCGATGGGCTAGGCGCGATGTACGTCACCTCGGTCAGCGGGCCGAAGATGTACAAGATCGATCAAGAAGGCCTGGCCAAGTTCCAGGAACTGGATGGGCTTGTCACGGCGAAGACCGCCAGGAATACCCAATTCTTCCAGGTCATCGATGTCAAGGACGGCCGGCTGGAGTACCGCGCCTACACCGCGACGGGCGAACTCTACGACGCGGCCGCGATCGAGAAGGACGAACAGGGCAATAAGAAGCTGGTCGCGATCCCACTCGATGGCGGATGAGAGCCCTCAAAAACCTGCCTCGATGCGTGCCAGCACCTGCACAGCCGGGCGCACATCGATACCCTGTTCGGCATGAAAGTAAGTCTGCACTGGCTCAACCGCTTGCTGACCCCGGCGATCGACACCGACGAGGCCGAACAGCTGCTCACCACCGGCGGCTTCCCCGTCGAAGAGACCGAAGCGGCCGGCGACGACACGATGATCGATGTCGAGGTCACCTCCAACCGCCCGGACGTGCTCAGCCACGTCGGCGTCGCGCGCGAGATCGCAGCACGCAGCGAGCGGACCCTAGACGCCCCGGCTTGTGAGCTTCCTGCTGAAGCGGGTCCCGCCGTGGGGTCGTTGGCGTCGGTTGTCAACGACGCAGAAGACCTCTGCCCGCTCTACACCGCGCGTGTCATTACCGGCGTCAAGATCGGCCCGAGCCCGGACTGGCTGGTGCAGGCCCTAGAGGCCGTCGGCCAGCGCTGCGTCAACAACGTCGTCGATATCACCAACTTCGTGCTGCTGGAACTCGGCCAGCCGCTACACGCGTTCGACCTGAACCTGCTCGCCGGCAACAAGATCGTCGTCCGCAAGGCGACGAAGGACGAGCCCTTCGAGGCCATCGATCACAGCAAACACGAGTTGCAGGACGACATGCTCGTCATCGCGGATAGCGAGAAGCCCGTCGCGCTGGCCGGCGTCATGGGCGGGGCGTACTCCGAAGTCAACGACGCCACGACCGACCTGCTCATCGAGTCGGCGATGTTCGACGAGTTAGCCGTGCGACGCGCGAGCCGGAAGCTCAAGCTGTTCAGCGACTCGTCGTTCCGCTTCGAGCGTGGCGTCGACCCGCTGGGCGTCGAGAAGGCCAGCCGACGCTGCTGCGAACTGATCCTCGAGCTCGCGGGCGGCACGCTGGCCAAGGGCGTGATCCGTGTCGGCCAGGACGACCCCGTGCCAAACGTGTTGAAGCTCCGCACGCAGCGCACCCGCGACCTCTTGGGCATCGACCTGACCGATCAGCAGCAGGCCGGACTGCTCGACGCGCTGGGCATCCTGGCCACCGTCGAGGGCGACACGCTGACCGCCGTTATCCCCAGCTACCGCCTTGACCTGACACGCGAGATCGACCTCATCGAGGAGATCGCCCGGCAGCACGGGCTGGCCAACATCCCAACCCACTCCAAGATCAATATCGTCGCACACCACCCGCAGGACAACGTCGAGGCCAAGCGCACGATCGTCGAAACCCTTGTCGCGCACGGCTACCACGAGACGATCACGCCCTCGCTGATCCCGCTCAAAGACGCCGAGCCGTTTGTCGTGGAGAGCGAACCCGCGTCGCTCACCTCGGACTCGCGTCGGCAGGACAACACCCTCCGCCCCGCCGTGCTGCCGAGCCTGCTGGCCTGCCGGAAGCTGAACCAGGATGTCGGCAACTCGGATGTAAAGCTCTTTGAGATCGCCTCGGGCTGGGGCAAGCGCGGCGGAGAGATCGAGGAAGGCCGACAACTCGCGGTAATCCGCGACGCAATCGACCCGCAGCAGGCCGTCTCCGAACTCAAGGGGACGATCGCCGAGCTGGTCAACGCGCTGGGCGGGGCCTCGGTCTCCGAAAGCCTCTCCTTCGAGACGACCGACGACCCGTGGTACGAAGTCGCCGCGATGATCAGGCTAGGCGACACGCCCGCCGGCAGCTTCGGCCTGCTCAAACAGCCCCTCACCGACCACTTCGGCCTGCAGACCCGGATTGCCTCTGCGATGATCCGTACGGAGACCATCACCTCGGTCTACCCGCCGGAGCACGCCGCGGGCGAGCTGCCCAAGTACCCCGCGATTGAGCGCGACCTGTCCGTCATCGTGGATGAAGCCACGCCCTGGCAGCAGATCGCCGAGACGGTCGCGGGTGCCAACCCGGATCTGTTGGAGTCGACCGCCTTCGTTGGCACGTACCGCGGCAAGCAGGTCGGCAAAGGCAAGAAGTCCGTCACCCTACGCATGCAGTTCCGCGACCCGGAGACGACGCTTCGCCATGAACAGGTCGACCCGCAGGTCGAGACCGTGGTCAAGGCGCTGGGTGAGAAGGTTGGTGCGGAGTTGCGGGGTAATAGGTAGCTGCTGATCGATTTAAACGAGCCGCTATGTTGACTGCTTGAATTTGCAAACAAACCAATCACGAGGAATCCATGATGACGCTTACTCGTATCGGCCGGATCATCTGCGCGGTTGCCTTCTTTCTCGCGCTTGGACATCCCACCTTTGCTGAAAAGAAGGAAACCGAGACTATTAAGCTTCATGGCAACGAAGTCCACTTCCAGGAACTGATCCAACAGATCGCCAAAGAGGCTGGGCTCGAAGCAGCCATCGCTACAGACTTGGGCGGGACATGCAGCGTCAATCTCTACGACGTCACACCCCAACAAGCGCTCGATATCCTCTGTACGCCCTTCAGAGCACGGTGGCTGATTAAAGATAGCAAGGTACATGTGATGTCGGAAGCCCAATTCGCCAAACAGTACCCCGTCGAGCATCAAAAAAATAAAGAAGTTGATCAAGCAAGTGAAACAGATAAACAGAAGGAGCAGCAAGAGGAAACAAGAAAAGGCGAGCCCAGTAAAATTGAGGTCAATGTAACCGACTTGGAGATTTCCAAGGTCTTACAGCTGCTCTGTATTGGCAACCGATTCAACTCGATACACACTGATCAGGTGTCAGGGAAGGTCTCGCTTTCGATGAAAGACGTCACAGTTGACGAGGTCATCGATCACATCTTGGAGTCAGAGGGCTTGCGCAGGATCGAACTAGAAAACTGCCTGTGGATCGTCACAGAAAGTGAGTGGGAAGACTGGCAAGACCAGCAAAAGAAAGACGAACGCTAAGAACGATTAGCGCCCGAACATCTGTGTGTAGTGCTTCTGCTCCTGGCCCACGGCGATGCGCTTGTGGCCCTTGCCCATCATGTTCTTGAGGTGGCCCGGGCTGTACCACCAGCCCATGGTGACCTTGATCCCGTCGCCGTAGCCCGCGGCGATGTTCTCGCCGGAGGCGGACGTGCCGAAGTTCTTCGCGCGGTCCCAGGGAGAGGACTTGCCCTCGATCGGCGAGGTGTGTGAGAAGAAGTCGTGCTGGATCATGTCGCTGCTGTGGTCCCGGCAGCAGGCGACCAGCTTCATATCGATCGACAACGGGTTGAGCCCGAGCACCATCCGTCGGCGGTTGCACTCATCGATCGCCCGTGCCTCGTCGTCCGACAGCTGTTCGCGGAACTTGACGTTGCTCGCGATCACCGCCGAGTGCTCCTTGGATTCTGCCAGTGCGTAGAGGATCGCCGTCTGATCGACCCAGGTCAGGTCGTTGCCTCGGCCGAGCTCGATTCGCATCTTGCCTAGCTGCGCGTTTGCACGGACCAGCTCCTCGGGCGAGACCGAGATCAGCTTCTCGAGTTCCTCAAAGACCGGGTCCAGCTCCTGCGGGACACGCTGCTTGGTCGCGTCCTGCACCTCGTCGATGATGATGCGGGCCTTGCGACGGAGGCTGTCGACCTGGTCCTGTGTTGCGCTGCGTCGCTTCTCGATGATGATCGCCTGGGCGGTACGTCGCGCGGCACCGAGGTAGGTCTGGTAGACCTGCTTGAGGCGGGACTGCTCTTCGAGTTGGGCCTGGTGCTCGGCCTCAATGCGTGCGGCCTCCTCGGCCTCGCGCTGTGCGATCTGCTCGAACGCCAGCTGCGCGATCAGCGTGACTTCGCGCTGGTCCTGGGCCGAGGCCGACAGGCCCGGAAGCGATAGGCCTGCCATCAGACCGAGTGCGACAAGCCAGCGGGTAATTGTGCCGATAGACATAAACAAGCTCCGTAATACAAAGAGTGGACGCGGTTTAACGCGACTTCGACTTATACTATCGGCTTCGGCCGGCCGTTCACAGACCCGCTTGGAAAAAACTTTTATGTGAGCCTCTGTGACCGCCCTTGTTGGAGAGCTACGTGCCTCAAGCCCCCTGCCCCTACTGTGGTCAACTGCAAGATTCCATTGAAGAGGGCCGGTGCAGCAGCTGCAACGGGCTGTTCGAGCCGCTGAGCCGGATCGCGACCCAGCTCGCGATGGGGCCTTGGTACATCCGTGATGAGGACCGGCCGTTTATGCCGGGCTTCAGTGAAGAGATCCTGCGCCAGCAGGTTGCTGCGGGCCGGATCAGCGCGAACACGATCCTGCGCGGGCCGACAACGAATCAGTTCTGGATGAGCGCGGGTGATGTGCCCGGCGTATCGCGGTTGATGGGCACCTGCCACGCATGCCACCAGGAAGTCGAGCCGACGGACACGACCTGCTATTTCTGCAAAGAGGACATGTCGCTGCCAAGCGATGTCGATTCGCTCGGGCTTAAGTACACGACCGAAGAGACGCGTGCTCAGGCTCAGCAGGAGATCGCCCAGGGCCGTGCCAATCCCCCGTCGAAACCTGCGGCCAAGCCCACACCCAAGCCGGTTGAACGGCCGGCGTTGAAAGGCTCGACTATCGTTGAGCCAGACAAAATGCAGCCGGTCGAGGCAAATCCCGCAGCGCCTATCGAGCCCGAAACGCCGCCGCAAGAAAACGAGGCCTACGACGAAGCGGAAGCCTATGACGACGGCAACGAACTTGCCAGCGAATTGGCCGAGGACGTCTGGCATGCCGGGCCGGCTACGCCAACGCGTCGGCGGAAGAAGCACAACGGCGCAGACCCGCTCGCATTGGGTATGGGTGTCGTGCTGCTGTGCGTGGTAGCGTTGGGGCTGCTGATCCTTCTGACCAGCGGGACGAAGGACGAGGAGCCAGTGCAGGAGCAAACCCAAACGCCGGTGGTCCAGCGCGACAGTGTCGCGGTATCGCGCATCAGCGTGCCCGCCATCACGGCGTTTGAGCGGCTCGTGCCAGACGAGATTCCCTCGGAATTCGAAGAGCAATACGCGGCGATCCGTCGGCTGAAGCAGCAGGCCGAGGCGGACAAGGAGGCCGAGCGATATAACGAAGCCTTCGACGCTTACAAAGAGCTGGGCGAGCTTGTGGGCCCGCTTGAAACCGAGATCGCCCAGTGGCAGGCCAACGAGCTAGCCAAGACAGAGGCCAACGAACTGCGCAACCGGGTCTCGACCATCCGTCAGCAGGCGCAGGACGCAGAGGCCGAGCGCTGGGCCGGCAAGGAATGGCTGGAAGGCCAAGCAGCCTGGGACCAGGTCGACGCGCTGATCACCAGCAGTCAGTTCATCGAGGCGACCGAGATACTCAATGTAGCCGAGTCGGTCTATCTCACCGCAGAGAACAAAGCCCAGGCCGGTCAGCTCGCGAGCAAGGCACGCAACGCGCTGAACGACGCCGTGCAGAACAGCGGGTCCGAGCAAAGGCTGCGTCAATTTGCGAATGATCAGATCGACGAGATGCTCCGGCTGCGTGCCGAGGGCGATGGCCAGCTGAACGAGCAGCAGTACGCCGCCGCGGAGCAGTCTTACAACAGCGCGCTCGACGCATTGAACGATGCGAAAGAGGCCGTTGAGCTGGCACGCTTCAGAAAGTTCTACGCGTTTGATGCAGGCTTCCGTGCCTCGAGCCTGATGCTGTCTGCGGCGCGCGGGGATGGCGTCGATAGCTCGGCGAAGAGCGAGCTGGTCAAGGCGTTTGAGAAGCTGCGCATCCTGCCCAACCCCGCCTCCGGGATCATGCCGGGCGAGGATGTCGGGTTCACCGTCGCGATCCAGCCGCTGGTCAACGACGCACGCGACCAGATCATCCAGCAGCACGGCGAGGCGGTCCAGGCCTGCTACCTCATCGGCTTCCACGCCAGCATCGTGGACCAGACCCTCAGGACCACTGCATTGACCGACGACCAGCAGAAGCGGATCCACCAATCCCTGAGCACCATCGAGACAGAAGCATCCAAGGCCGGCTGGGACCTCAACGCGCTGCGGCCCGTCGTCGAGCAGGTCCGCAACGCCAACCGGAAAGCCAAACTCAAAGAAGCGCCCGAAGCGACGCTTTCCGCATGGAAGCGGATGCTCTTCCCGATGCAGTCGCGCGATTCAGCGCCACGCCTGATGGACCCCGACAGTTCGCCCAGCACACCGGACGACCCGGAGCTGTTCCCTGTCGGCGGGGCGTCATCGCAATGACATCAGATTAAACCGCGCAGCCACCCGCAAAAATCGCCGCGCCCAGCCATAGCCCCCACACGCTGATACGGTCCAGCCAGGGGTCCTGCTGGGTCAGCCAGTCCAGCTCCTGCCGGGTCTTTGCGTCGGGGGCGGGGTCGTCGCCCTCAAGCAGCGGCCTCAGGCGGAGCCGGACCGAGGCGACCTGGCCGTGATAGAACCAGAGCTGTACCCCCAGCGCGATCACAGTGAAGACCATTGACAAGATGATGAGCCCGTTATTCAACTTTGTCGCCGCCGCGATGCCCTGAGCACCGAGCAGAACAACGATGACCAGCAGCTCGTGGTAGTGCATCTCCGAGGTCTTGCCCAGGGCATCGAGCAGCTCGTGTCGGCGGGCGGCGTCGGACGGGTTGGTCTCTGGCATGGCGTTTCCTGCTACTCGATGTGTGCCCAATAGTTGCGGTTGACGATGCGCGTGATATTGCACTGGTGACAGCCGTACATGTCACCGATCTGCCGGTGCGTGTACTTTCCCGATGCGGCGAGCTTGCGGATCCTGCGGACGTTCTTTGCCGTCAGCTTCGAGAAGCCGTTGCGTTCGCCCCGCGCGACATCGCCCCGCTCCAGGTTGTGCTGGTACAGGCCTTTGTGCGTGACCAGTTTCAAGCAGTCGGGATTGACGCAGGCCCGATCGTTGCAGGTGTGCACGACAAAACGCTTTTTGGGGATCGGCCCAACGAAGAGCAAGTAAGACGCGCGGTGGACCTTGATCTGCTTTCCCCCGACGTTCCAGGCGGCGTACCCATCGTTGTGCAGTGAGCCGAGCCAGTCCCAGCAGCTCCCCTTGCCGTAGGCGGTCCACTCATAGATATCGTCGGCGGTGATCAGCTTTCGGATTTCGCGGGCGTTCATCAAAGCAAGTGTAAAGCAAGCCGCGGTGTCATGCTGCGACGCCGTGTTGCACCTTGCCCACCAAACCATCGAACATCACCAGATAGGCGAAATCAGGGCTTCGGCGGTGCTTTCAAGGGCTTGCTTCTCTAAAGCAGACGGTTCTTCCGCATTAGCTGGGTTGCTCTGAAAGACTCGGCCTCGCGGCGTGCCCTCTTGCTGATAGAGCAACGGCTTTTCGGTTTCTGGGACTTGATGAGTATCGAGCGAGTCGGTCATGGCTGACATCCTTATAAAGGTGGGCTGGGGTACATCAAGCAGCATTGCACTGCTGAGTATCCGGTTGAGCAAAATCAATGCCAACAGATCAATACGGTTACCCGCGGCTTAAAGTGGAACTCAAATGCCGAAAAAGTATGCGGCTTGGGGAATCAAGCCTGGTTTGCCTGCGAGTTCAGCAAGCCAAGAAAAGGCTCATGCCGCGTCAGCCGTCTCGACATCCGCAGGCTCTCCCTCGCCCGCGATCACGGGGACATAGTCGTCGCCCTCCCGCAGCACCCGGCCGCTCGTCGTGCGGATGTCAGGCAGAGGGTTCTCCTCCAGGTGCACCGCCCAGGCCTTCTCGATCTCCTGCTGCTTCTCGTCTGGCAGCTTGTTGAACGCGGCACGCCCACGGCACTTGGGGAAGTTCGAACAACTCAGCCAGAGCCCGCGCTTGCTGTCGCGGACGTAGTAGTTCGCGTCACACTTGTCGCAGGCGACATCGCACTCCATGGGCGGGGGCTTGGGCAGCTCGACCGCCCCGGTCTTCGCGTTGAGCTTCACGATGTACTGCACGTCGGGGTAGCTCGCCGCCGCGAGGAACGGACCGAAGCGGCCGGTCCGCTTGATCATTGGCTTGCCGTCACCAAGCGGCGGCTCGGGGCAGAGGATGTCCGTCTGCTCCGGCTCCATCGGCCGGCCCTTCGCGTCTATCGGCGCCGCGTACTTGCAGGGCTCGGGCATCTCGTTGCTCAAGGCCTGGAACGTCTTCTGGTCGTCCTTCGTCAGCTTGGTCCAGTTGACCTTCTCCGACTGATCCTCGCTCATGACCCTCGGGCGGGCCTTACCCTTGGCCTTATGCAGGTACCACGTGCCGGGGTGCCCCTCGACATCGACCTTGATCGGCGGGACGTTGAACGCGGTGCAGGACAGGAAGCGACCATTGCGACCGAACTTGTACTCGCACGCGGCGCCACAAGTCGGGCACTTCAGATCGTCCGGTGCGGGCTGGGTCTCGGCCTTGGCGTGCTTGAGGTTCTCGTGTGCGTGCTGGAGCGCATCCTTGAACGGGTCGTAGAACTCGTGCAGCGTCGCTCGCCAGTCCTTGTTCTCCGACTCGATCTCGTCGAGGTGGGCCTCCATCTCGCGGGTGTAGCCCACATCAAGGATCTTCGGGAACGCATTGACGAGCATGTCCGTGACGACCTTGCCCATGTCGGTTGCGCGCAGCCGTCGGTCGCGCGGGGTAACGGTCTCGACGTACTTGCGGTCCTGGATTGTGCCGATGATCGCGGCGTAGGTGGACGGCCGGCCGATGCCCTCTTCTTCCAGCTTCTTCTGTAGCGACGCCTCATTAAAACGTGATGGCGGGCTGGTAAAGTGCTGCGCCGGTGTCAGGTCCAGCGGACCGACAGGCTGGTTCTCTTCCAGCGGCGGGAGGATGACGTCGTCGCTTGTCGGCAGGCCCATGACCCGGAGGAAGCCATCGAACGCGAGTGTTCGGCCAGTCGCGCGGAAGGTGGCGCCCTTTGCACCGATCGTGATCGCGGTCGAATCCCACTGAGCGGGGACCATCTGGCAAGCAACAAAACGCTTCCAGATCAGGTCATAGAGCTTGAACTGCTCGTCGTTGAGCTTGTCACGGATCGAGCCGGGCGTGATCGAGACGTCCGTCGGGCGGATCGCCTCGTGGGCCTCCTGCGCATCCTTGTTGGAGGACTTGAAGAAGTTCGGCTTCTCGGGCAGGTAGTTCTTGCCGCAGCTCGACTCGATGTGTGAACGTACTGACGACAGCGCTTCGTTCGAGAGGTGCGTCGAATCGGTCCGCATGTAAGTGATCAGGCCGGTCTGCCCGCGGGCACCCTTGAGGTCGATGCCTTCGTAGAGCTGCTGGGCTACACGCATGGTGCGCTTGAGCTGGAAGCCCAAGCGCGTTGAGGCCTGCTGCTGCATCGTCGAGGTAATGAACGGCGGGCTGGGCCTAGAGGTGGTGCGTTTGGTCTCGATCGACTTGATCGTGTAGTCGGGCCCCCCGGAAGTTTTCACGCCGCCAACAAACTTGACCTGGTTTTGTTGCGGGCCCTTCGCGTCCTCATCGTGCTTCTCCCGCGTGTCGCTTAGGTCAAAGCCCAGCGCGGCAGCGGCCTTGAGCGCATCATCACGGTTGTCGGGCTTGAAGGGCTTGCTGCCGATATCGACGAGTTCTGCCCGCAGGCATTTCCGCTCGCTGAGCCAGGCGTTCTGCTCCTTGACCGTGCGCGGGTTTTCCTCTTCGCCGACGTAGAAGAAGTTGCGCCACTCTTGGCCTAGCTCGCCCGACTGAGAAGCGTCAGTCGCAAACACCGCCCCGATCCGCCAGTATTCGTCGGGCACGAACGCCTCGATCTCCCGCTCACGCTCGACGACCAGCCGGGTCGCCACCGACTGCACCCGGCCCGCACTCAAGCCGCCGGCCACCTTCTTCCAGAGCAGCGGCGAGACCTGGTAGCCAACGATACGGTCGAGGATCCGCCGGGCCTGCTGGGCATCCACACGGTTGGTCTCGATCGGACGGGGCTTGCTGAACGCGGCCTCGATCTCCGCCTTGGTGATCGCGTTGAAGACGACGCGCTTCGCGTCCTTGACCGGGTAGTCCAGCGCGTGGGCCACGTGCCAGGCGATCGCTTCCCCCTCGCGGTCGAGGTCGGTCGCGAACCAGACGTCTTCCGCAAGCTTTGCCGCCTTCTTGAGGTCGGTGACCGTCTTCTTCGAGTCGTCCATCACCTGATAGGTGGGCTCGAAATCCTTATCAAGGTCTACGCCCGGCACCGGGGCCTTGACGCCCTTGGGGTTGCGAGGCGGCAGGTCGCGGATGTGGCCGACGCTGGCCATCACGATGTAGTCCTTGCCGAGGTATTTGTTGATCGTTTTGGCCTTGGTAGGCGATTCCACGATCACTAAGTGCTTGCCCTCAGCCTGCTTAGGATCGATGCCACGCTTGCCGCCCGAACGAGTACCCAACCGCTTGGTGGTCTTCTTCGCCGTCTTCTTCTTGGTGGACTTCTTGGCCATGGCAATCGTTTACGCGTCGGGTCCAGCCCGGGTTCTTTCTGGGTGCATTATTGGCGTCTATCGCCCGCTAAGGGTGCGACACTTGAACCGGATCGTAGGCATCTGTCAAGCGGGGCTCACAATCCATTGATTATCAAGCACTTAGCGATCCTGACGAAAATCCCCGCTTCCACGTCGGCTTGCAAACCCTGAAATCCAGCATCCCAGCATCTAAACTCCTGTGAGTACCCGATCCTCCCACATCGATTCCAGAGGGCATTATGCGTCTGATCCAAATCATCACTATCGCGTTGTTGATCGCTACAACACCGGTCTCCGCCCAGGACCAGGAGAACAAAGTCCCGCTACCCGATGACGCGGTCAAGTTCTCCAGGCCCAAGATCGCGCTGTACGACAAGCTCTTCCTCTTCGACGAGGAAGAACTCACCGGCGCGGGCAGCGAAGTGAAGAGCGACAAGTTCCGCTTCCTGCACATCCGCCTCGTCATCAATTACAAGCTGCCCGAGGGCTCAGAAGACCTCAATATCAACTCACGCAACATCAGCCTCGTCCAGGACGGCGGTAAAACCCACCCCGCCATCGGCTCGTTCGATGACAACAAGGTCTTCTCCGACTGGGCAAGGGGTCTCTGGCTTCATGTCCGAGACAACCGCCGCAACGAGATGTTCGACATCGTCTACGCCATCCCGGCCGATGCGAAAGGGCCCTACGCGCTGGTCATTGACGATCTGAAAACCCTCCGAATCGAAGTGCCCAAAAAAGCGGTCGATCCACCGCACCCCGCGGACATGGTCGATGTCGAGGTCAAGTCGGTCGCCTGGGGTGATTCCGTGCCGGGAGAAACCATCCGGGTCGGCAACGAGGAGATCAAGACCAAGTTCACCGTGCCGGGGCGAAGGCTGCTGGCCGTCTCGCTGTTAGTCCATGCTCAGGACTACAACGACGACGAAGGCAAGCGCCTCAACTGGAGCGGCCGGGGGCTCGCCATCCGCGATAAAAGCAGCCAGGTCTACCCGACGCACGGCGGCTTCTTCGCCAACACCATCAACCGCAACATCGGACACAACTCAGAAGTCGGCAAAAAATCAACCGATCCCGAGACGTTCTTCTTCTCCCCACCTGACGGCATCGAGTCGTTCGATGTGCTCTGGTACGGCCGACCGGTGACGACGTACCAGATCAAGAAATAATCGCGAACGAGGCCGTCACGCCTCACTAAACGCTTGAACCAATTCCACAAGGGTTTCATCGCGAGAGGCTTTGTACCGCTCGCCATCAACCCAGTGGGTGCCGACAAAGCGCTTGAGCCAGGTGCGCTGCTGCTTGGCGAACCGCCGAGTCAGCACCTTGGTCCGCTCGAACACCTCTTCGATGGAAGTGAGTTTCTCGTCTGTGCGCTCCATCCATGCGAGCAGTTGCTTGTAGCCCAACGCTTCGCGAGCCTGGTTAGGGCTGATACCAGACGCTTGGCTTCGCTCAGCGTAGGCGTGAACCGGTTGAAACCAGCCTTCTCCCTTCAGCCGGGCTACCTCGTCTATCAGCGACTCGCGGTTGATACACACCGCCGCGGCGATCTCGGGGTCGACCTTGTCGGGGTAGAACATCGCCTTGACGCGGAGGTTGATCCGCTGGTTGATCGCCTCGGTCTCCCAACGCAGGCCGACCAAATCGGCATCGAGCCCCTGGGACGCCCCGCCTGCCCACTGCGTTTGTAACGAACTAATAGGCGTACTGGTCAGCTCAAAAACTTCCAATGCGCGAACAATCCGCTGGCGGTCTGCAGGCTTAAGGCGGTCCGCCGAGTCGGGGTCCACTTCGCGGAGTCGATGGTGCAATGCCGGTGTCTGAATCAAATCGAGCGAGGCCCTGAACGCAGGGTCCTGCCCCGGGCCGTCGAACATACCATCGAGCAGTGCCTTCATGTAAAGGTTCGTCCCGCCGACGATGATCGGCCGACGCCCGCGAGACTGGATATCCTCGATCGCCTTGTGCGCCCGCTCAAGCCACTGGTGCACGGTGAACCGCTCGGTCGGCTCAACGATATCGATCAGGTGGTGCGGTACCCGTCCACGCAGTGTTCGGTCTGGCTTGGCAGTGCCCGCATCAAGGTGACGGTAGACCTGGAACGCGTCCGCGCCGACGACCTCGCCTCCGGACGGCAAGCGCTCGGCCAAATCGACCGCCAAATCGCTCTTGCCCCCCGCGGTCGGGCCTAAGATGAGAATGGTCTTCAATTGCGCCATATCGCGATTGTAAGGCCCAGAAGGGCCAAATACCGACTGCCGTCTGATAGGATGTGTGGCTCAAATAACCCAAGAAAACGCTCTTTACAGCCGATTGAGAGTGATATGACCGCCTACGACGCCTACCTCCAAGAGATCGAAGCCCGCGAGAAGGCCGGCCTGCACCCTAAGCCGATCGACGGGGCCGAGCTGCTTTCCGAGGTCATCGAGCACATCAAGGACGCCGCAAGTCCGCACCGTGACGACTGCCTCAAGTTCTTCACCTACAACACGCTGCCGGGCACCACCAGCGCAGCGGGCGTCAAGGCATCTTTCCTCAAAGACATCATCCTTGGCAGCCTGAGCGTCGAAGAGATCACGCCTGATTTCGCGCTTGAGCAGCTCTCGCACATGAAGGGCGGCCCGTCGATCGAGGTGCTGCTCGACTTGGCGCTCGGTGACGACGAAGCGATCGCCAGGCAGTCGGCCGATGTGTTAAAGACCCAAGTATTCCTTTACGAAGCCGACACCGAACGCCTCGCCGAGGCCTTCAAGTCCGGCAGCGCGATCGCCAGGGACATCCTCGAAAGCTACGCCCAGGCCGAGTTCTTCACGAAGCTGCCGGACCTGCCCGCGACCATCGATCTGGTCACGTACGTCGCCGGCGTCGGGGACATCTCGACCGACCTGCTCTCGCCCGGTGCCGAGGCCCACTCGCGCTCCGACCGTGAACTGCACGGCAAGTGCATGATCACCCCCGAGGCGCAAGAAGAAATCGTCGCGCTCCAAAAGCAGCACCCCGACAAACGCGTCATGCTCATCGCCGAGAAGGGCACCATGGGCGTCGGCTCGTCGCGCATGTCCGGCGTCAACAACGTCGCGCTCTGGATCGGTAAGCCCGCCAGCGAGTACGTCCCCTTCGTCAACATCGCCCCCGTCGTCGCGGGCACCAACGGTATCTCGCCAATCTTCCTCACCACCGTCGATGTCACCGGCGGCATCGGGCTGGACCTCCAAAACTGGGTCAAGATGACCGACGCCGAGGGTAACACCGTCCGTGACGAAGACGGCGAGCCCGTGCTTCAACAGGCCTACGCCGTCGATACCGGTACCGTTCTGACCATCAACACCCAAGAGAAAAAACTCTACAAAGACGGCCAGGCGGTCAAAGACGTCAGCAAGGCCTTCACCCCGCAGAAGATGGAGTTCATGAAGGCAGGCGGCTCCTACGCGATTGTCTTCGGCAAGAAGCTTCAGACCTTCGCAGCCCAAACGCTTGGCGTCGAACCGCCACAGGTCTTCGCGACCGCTAAGGAAATCAGCCACGAAGGCCAGGGCCTGACCGCCGTCGAAAAAATCTTCAACAAAAACGCCGTCGGTGTCACCCCTGGCAAGGTGCTACACGCCGGCTCGGATGTCCGCGTCAAGGTCAACATCGTCGGCTCGCAGGACACGACCGGCCTGATGACGTCGCAAGAACTCGAGGCCATGGCCGCGACCGTCATCTCCCCCACCGTCGACGGCGCGTACCAGTCCGGCTGCCACACCGCGTCCGTCTGGGATACCAAAGCCCAGGCCAACATCCCCAAGCTCATGAAGTTCATGAACGACTTCGGGCTCATCACCGCGCGCGACCCCGAGGGTGACTACCACGCGATGACCGATGTCATCCACAAAGTCCTCAACGACCTCACCGTTGACGACTGGGCCATCATCATCGGCGGCGACTCGCATACCCGCATGTCCAAGGGCGTCGCCTTCGGCGCCGACTCGGGCACCGTCGCGCTCGCGCTCGCCACCGGCGAAGCATCGATGCCGATCCCCGAATCCGTCAAGGTCACCTTCAAGGGAGAGATGAAGCCCTACATGGATTTCCGCGATGTTGTGCACGCCACACAGATGCAGATGCTCGACAAGTTCGGCGGTGACAACGTCTTCCAAGGCCGCATTATCGAGGTGCATATCGGTACCCTACTCGCCGACCAGGCGTTTACGTTTACCGACTGGACCGCCGAGATGAAAGCGAAAGCATCCATCTGTATTTCGCAGCCTGCGACATTGATCGAGTCGCTGAACATAGCGAAATCTCGCATCCAGATCATGATCGAAAAGGGCATGGACAACGATAAACAAGTCCTACAAGGCCTGATCGACCGCGCTAACAAACGCATCGCGGAGATCAACTCCGGCGAGAATCCCCCGCTCACGCCGGACGACAACGCGAAGTACTTCGCGGAGTTCGAAGTCGACCTCGACCTCATCGACGAGCCCATGATCGCGGACCCCGACGTCCACAACGACGACCCCTCCAAACGCTACACCCACGACGTCATCCGCGACCTCACCTACTACGACGGCAAAAAACACGTCGACCTTGGGTTCGTCGGCTCGTGCATGGTCCACAAGGGCGACATGAAGATCGTCTCAAAGATGCTCCGCAACCTCGAAGAAGAACAGGGCACCGTCGAGTTCAAAGCCCCCCTCGTTGTCGCCGCGCCGACCTACAACATCATCGACGAGCTCAAAGAAGAAGGCGACTGGGACACGCTGCAGAAATACTCCGGCTTCGAGTTCGACGACGACGCGCCGAAGAACCAGGCCCGCACCGAGTACGACAACATGATGTACCTCGAGCGCCCCGGCTGTAACCTCTGCATGGGCAACCAGGAGAAAGCCGAGAAAGGCGACACCGTCATGGCCACCTCCACCCGCCTGTTCCAGGGCCGCGTTGTCGCCGACTCCGACCGCAAGAAGGGCGAGTCCCTCCTCGCCTCCACCCCCGTCGTTGTCCTCTCCGCCATCCTCGGCCGAACCCCCACGATCGACGAATACAAAGAAGCCGTCGAGGGCATCGAGCTGACCAAGTTCAAGCCCCCCAAAGAAGAAATGGCCACCGCCTGCGGCACCGACAGCAACGGCACGAGCAACGTTGAGCTCCGCATCTCCGCCGACGACTAACCCTGAGCCATCACCAATCAGCACAAAAAACCGGCCCACCATCCGATCGAAAAGTGCTTGGTCGAGAGAGCCTCTTGCTATACTAATACCGTTTTAGCGGGGTAAGCCTGCCACGTCGACCGGCCACGCCACCGACCCCCCGGACGTGTTCATTAGCAAAAGGAAGAGAGAAACATGACATTGAATCGAGCCTCCGTACTGGTTGTTGCAGCCGCAGCCCTGGTACCGGCTGCATACACCTCCGCCAACGTGCTCATCACGGTCGAAGAGGTCGGCGATGACGTCGTGCTCCAATACAGCGGCACCCTCGATCTCGATTCACTGCCATCCTTTACCGTTGATACCGAAGACCTCCACCGCGTCCGACTCAGCGGCGCGATCGTTAACGAGTTCGCCACTGTCGGCGGAGGGACATCCTTCGACAACCCGTATGCCCCGGCACCCGCCGCATGGAACAGCGGGCCCGATGAGGCAGACGCGTTCTCAGGCGACCTCTTCTCGATCAACCTCAGCAACCTGACGCTCCGGACCAGCGACATCACCGGGACCACCTGGTCGGGCTCCGGCCAGATGCAGTGGAACAACACCGATATCGACACCCTCGACTGGGACCTCAGCATCGACCGCGTCTGGACCCTGAACAACACCGCCGCCAACACGGTCACCCTGACGCTCGTCCCCGAGCCCTCTTCACTCGCCCTGCTAGGCCTGGGCGGACTGCTCATCGCGAGACGGCGGCGGTTCTAACACCAGCAACGTCGAGTTACGCATCTCCGCTGATGACGACTCAGCCCCGTGTTTCCAAGACAACCCACACACCGGCATCTTGTACGCCGCCCGGCGTACAATACGGACCCTGTTCTGGGTTCGATGCTGTTTTCCGGATGCCGCCATGAAACACATCCACGCCACCCGATGCGCCCCGGGGCTGGCCTGGCTAGCCGCCCTACTACTTGCCACCCATGCCTGGGCGGCCGACGAACCGATCCGCTGGGGCAGTTCGCTGCTGAATCAGGACGCCGATTGGTACAACTCGGCGGAGGCTAGAGCCGTGGCCGACAGCGTCATCCAATACCAGTCGCCCCAGGGCGGCTGGCCGAAGAATACCGACCTGGCAAAACCGCCCCGCCTCTCCAGCGGGACCGCACAGATCGATAAGGGCCTTATCAACACCCTCGACAACGGCGCCACAACAAAACCGCTGCGGTTCCTGGCCCGCGTCACGCACGCCACCAACCAGGCAACCTACCGCGAGTCGTTCCTCCGCGGCATCGATTACCTGCTCCAAGCCCAGTACCCCAATGGCGGCTGGCCGCAGTTTTGGCCGCTCAAAAAAGGCTACAGCACACATATCACGTACAACGACGGCGCCATGATCAACGCGATGACCGTGCTCAGAGACACCGCCGAGGGAAAGCCACCGTATACCTTCATCGATGAACAACGCCGGGAGAAAGCGGCCGCGGCGGTCGAACGGGGCGTCGCGTGTATCCTCAACACACAAATACGGCAAGACGGCAAGCCGACCGGGTGGTGCGCCCAGCACAATCCAAGGACGCTTGAGCCGGCCTGGGCCCGATCGTACGAGCCGCCGTCCATTGCCGGCGGCGCGACCCCCGATATCGTTGATTTCCTCATGTCTATCGAGGAACCCTCGGACGACGTCGTGGCCTCCATACAAGGGGCGGTCAAGTGGCTGGAGTCCGTGCAAATCACTGGCGTACGCCTCGAGCGCGTCCGCAACGACGACGGGACCGCCGACCGCAGGCTGGTTGCCGATCCAGACGCGGAGCCGCTCTGGGCCAGGTTCTACGAGCTCAAAACAAACCGCCCGCTGTATGTCGATCGCGACTCGGTGTTCCGCTACAAGTACAGCGAGCTCAGCCACGAACGCCGCAACGGCTACGGCTATCTCGGGACCTGGCCGGCGGCCCTGCTCAATAGCGATTACCCAAGGTGGCGCAAGAAGCACGATCTGGACTGATCGGGATCGTTATGGAGTCAGATAAGGTGGCCCAGATAAGGTGTCAGGCACCTTTTCTCCTCCAATCCGCATCTCGTACAATCTCTGTTGACAGCCCATGTTGAGAGTGCTCACGGCATCACCTCAACGCACGTTCCCAAGCCTCTTCTTTTCTTGGCCTGCCCGCAGCATCCGCTACATCCCGGGACCCCGATATGACCCGCTCCGCCATGCACCTCGCCCTGCTCTTTCTCCCGCTCACAATGTTCGTCGGCTGTACGAAATCGCCACCGGCAGAAACAGACACCCACCTCTACCCTGCATATACCGTCACAGAAGTCGAGACCGGTCATCAGCTCACCCTCAACCGCATCACCGATACGTTTTATACAGGCAGCAGCGACGTTTACGCCACAATCAACCTCCAGGCATATCCCGGAAGAGACGGCTGGTTGCTCACCGTATACAACCTCTACGACCCGACAAGCCCGATCTATCCCTCCGTCGCCGTCCTCCAGGCCGACCCCAACAGCGACAACCCGCAAGGCCTTTACATCATTGGCCGCGACGAAACAGACCCGCTATCCATCTACCACGTCACCGTAAAATCGGCCGACTACAAGCGGGACGCCTTCGACGCTCCGAGGTCTCGCAGGCCACGCCACGCCCACAGGCCCGTATGCGCGCCCCTCTTGACCACGGCCACCCGCCGTCCAGCGCATCGAACTGACCAAGTTCCAGCCCACCAAAGACGCGGCCGGGCCACACCCCCGCTTCCGCTCGATCAGGGGCATTAATAAAATCCAAACTTGCCTGGAATAGTCCAATCGATTATATAGTTGTTTTAACAAACTTTGTCCGCCCACCCAAACAGGAAACCGACCATGACACGCCCCCTCCCGATCGCCGCCCTCGCCCTCACCGCCGCCTGCTTCGCCGGCTGCGACAACCCCGCCGACTCCACCTTCACCACCGAGGCCACCGACGCCAAGGAGGTCACCGAGACCCAGGCCCCGGACGACGCCCTCACCCTCGAGCTCACCGGCGAGAACACCACCGTCGGGTGGACCGGCAGCAAGCCGACCGGCTCGGCGCACGACGGCGGCTTCAAGACCCTCGCCGGCACCGCCATCATCGCGGACGACGCACTCCTCTCCATCGAAGCGACGATCGAGATCGCCAGCATGTGGTCCGACAACGACAAGCTGACCGCGCACCTGCTCAACGACGACTTCTTCGCCTCGGAGACCTACCCCGAGAGCAAATTCGTCTCGACATCGATACGCGAGGCGACGGATGACGACCGCACCGAGGAGGCCGCCGACGCGACCCACTTCATCACCGGCAACCTGACGCTCCTGGACGAGACCAAGTCGATCGAGTTCCCCGTCACGGTCACCGCGGACGGCTCGGCGTACAAGATGGCCGCCGAGTTTGACATCAACCGCGGCCAGTTCGGCATGGACTACGGCCTGGCCGACGCCGCCATCCGCGACGAGGTCGTCATCCGCCTCGCCTTCGACCTGCCCAAGCCGTAAGCAAGCCCAAAGCCGCCGATGGCATCGGCGGTCTTCATCCAGCAACGCTCCTCAAGCCGCCGACACCCTCGGCGGCTTTTCATTCCACGCCAACCAAACCCGCAACCCCTCGACACCCCCCACACAAATCGTTAGGATCGAAACATGCCGGGCCGAAACCTCCAAACCTGACAGGCGTCACACGCCACCACCACAAGGACCCTCAATGATCCGCCACCTCGCGATCGTACTGCTGCTCTTCGCAACCACCACCCATGCCGCCGCCGAGCCCACCCCGCTCGCCGACGCGGACGTCTCGCTCGACGACCTCCATACCGGCGGCGAGCGCACCTTCTACCTGCGTGCTTATATGACCACGACGACCGGGACCAACGACACACAAATAACCCGTGTCGTCCCCAAAGAAGCCGGCACCTTCAGCCTGACTACAAAGAAAACCGACGACGCCATCGTTTTTCAGACCAGCATGAAGCTCACGATCATGGGCGAGATGACGGTCGAGCAGACCATGACCTGCACCCCCAGCACGCTGATGCCCCCCACCGCCATCGAGGCCAAGATGAGCCGGGGCAACCGCACGCAGCAAGCCACGATCACCATCTCCGACGGCGTCGCCGCCGCCACCCTGCCCGACGGCGAAAAAAGCAAAATGGAAGGCTTCCCGCCCGCCAACTCCGTCACCTTCCAGGGCCTACTCAGCCTCCTCGAGATCCTTCCCCGCGAGGCCGACCAGGCCTGGACCGTCGCCGCCGTCGGCGAGATGGTCCAGATGACCTACGTCGAGCCCGCGGGCAACCAGGAACTCATCCTCATCACCTGCGTCGGCGAGGAAACCCTCAAGCTCGCCGACAAAGAACTGAAGTGCACCCGCTTCGAACTGAAGACCGGGGCCAAGAACCGCGACATCACCGCCTGGGTCAGCGACGAAGGCCTGCAACAACTCCTCTTCGGCACCGACATGCGCATGACCGCCCAACCTATGGAGCCCATCACCGAAGACGGCCAAGACGCCCTGATCGATGTGATCCTCAAAGCGGTCGAAGCGGCTGAATAAAGCCTTACCCCCTCTCCCCACGGGAGAGAGCCGGGGTGAGGGGCAAGCCAAGCGATAATCGACTCCCGCCCCCTTTTTACCCCCAAGCATAATCTAGTTTAGATAATCCAAACACCTGCTTTGAGGTATTCCAATGAGCCGTATAAAGAAGCAAATGAAGATCGCGATTGCTTTACTCACTTCTCAGCTTATTGCAGGAAGCCCTCTCTATGCCGAGGATGATGCCGATACCAACGACGTATTCATCGGCACTTGGTATCAGCAACCTATGTCTGACCAGTTTGGGACATCTGCTAATCGCGACCCTGATCAACCCGACTTTGTCAGTCTAAAACGCCTTAATAAAGACGGGACATATGATATCACATGGGGCAAGCTGGAATTTTCAGGCAAATACAAGCATGACAACAAGAAGAGGGTTCTCAGTTTCTACAGTGATAAGGAACGCCTCATTTCTGAGATGTCATACGTGATAAAAGACGAGGTATTAGTTCTTAAAAATGTAAATCATGAGCGAGACATTTCTGAATACACTCGCAACAAGGAAGGAACAGAAGAACATCAAAGGAGGCGTACAGAGCGTCATCATGCACCCACCCGCAAGCTGGGCAATCAATCGATGACGAACATGCATCATATTCACACCGCCGTAGTCACTTTCTCAGATAGTAATCGTAGTACTTACCCGAGTGGAATTGGCGAGACGATTGAATTCCTTGATGTCGATAACCAAATGCAGTTTTTACTGCCTTGGTCGAAAACCGATCTCCCAGAAGGTTTCGCTCAATGGGAACAGAACAAGAAAATGGATTTTGTAGACAAGAATACGGGCTATGTTTTTCTCCTCGCTGGCCAGCCCGTGAAGCTCGACCGAAAACGCATCTCTCTATTGGAGTTGCCAACGAGTGACAAAACCAAGACCGTGTCGGTCATGTTTGAGGATCGTCGTGGAAGAGTCATGCCTTACGACGAAGCCGACAAGCTCGTTAAGGATCAAACAGGTCTAAGTATTTCAGCTTGGCGAGGTTCGCCAGTGCCAGGTCAAGCGACTCCACCCAAACAGGAAGAAGCTGATGAACCTAAGTCGGATAAGTAGTCTATTTTGAAGTGTTTCATATCTATATCTAAAAACTCCACGGAAAGACGGTTCGCCGGGTGTATCCCGCTGATGAAGGCACAGTAAGGCGAGCGGTACCGGGCGATAAGCCAGGCGATGTGCGACGTGCCGGGCCTGCCCAACAATCGACTCTGGCCGTGAGGAATAACGGAGCTCAGGGTTTGCCGTTTGGTCCAGCGGGTGGCAGGCCACGCCGTTCTTGGTGTAAGGCGATATGCTGCATCCGGCCCATCAGCTATATTAAAAACTGAAGATGAAGCACTACTTGCCGTTGATTTGTTTGGTGCTGCTGTTTGCCGGGCTTTGGCTGCCTTTGGGTCAGCACGATTTCCTCATCCCACACTGGATGAAAGTCGGGACGTTCCTGGCCCCTGTGCTGCTCTTGATGTGGTTTTCGGAGGGGCGAAACCAGTCAGAGAGGGTGGACTTCCGGGGTATGTCGGTCGTCATGCTTGCCTTGTATATCGCCCATCAATTCGAAGAGCACTGGTTCGACGTGTTCGGCCAGTACTACGCCTTCTATCAATCCGTAAACGCCCTGCTCGCGGGCGTGCTCGGGCAAGAAGCCGAGGGCTTTGAGGTGCTCACGCCCTTGTCGATCTTCGTGATCAACACCTCATTGGTTTGGCTGGTTGGATTCACCGCGATCCAATTCAGCGCGACGACGCGGTTCCCGGCCTTAGCGATGAACGGCATCATCCTGGTTAATGCGGGTACGCATCTCTTGGCCGCGATCGCAAAA
This sequence comes from Planctomycetota bacterium, assembly GCA_039188575.1. Taxonomy (GTDB): domain Bacteria; phylum Planctomycetota; class Phycisphaerae; order Phycisphaerales; family Phycisphaeraceae; genus JAHQVV01. The sequence continues at coordinate 89,717 of JBCCYY010000009.1, forward strand.
CAGGCCTACAACCCGGGCACCCTCACCTCGGTCATTTTGTTTATACCGTTTTCAATCTACTTCTACCGTCTTGTACTTATCACAAAGTCGGCGACCCGGTTTGAGGTGCTGGCCAGCTTAGCCTGGGCTGTATCAGCACACGTCCTGATGGTGGGGGGCTTAATCGCGGCGAATTGGCTGCACGTTTTTCCCGAAATCTACTACCTGATTGCCCTGGTGGTATGGTCGCTTGTTCCTGCCTGCGCTTTCCGTATGAACGGTAAGCATAAAAAGATAGAAACAAACCCTTGATCCGTTTGGGCATCATCCCGGGGCCGCACCTCCGCCGAAGACTAGACTGTGCAAACACACCCACGCCCTTCGATCCCTCGAGCGGCTCAATAAAATGTCAGGAGCAAAACACTGAAAGCCTCTTCACTGTTTCGGTGCCGCACGATCGCGTCGGCTTGGCTTACTGTGTGCGTGCTCGTTTCCACGAGCGTCTACAGCGATCTGCAGCTGTCCGAACTCTTCTCAGATCACACGGTGCTCCAGCGTGATGCGCCCGTCCCTATCTGGGGCTTCGGCGACCCGGGCACGCAGCTCTCGGTTTCATTCGCAGGCCAAAACGTCAATGCCGTCGTTGACGAGACCGGCCGATGGACCGCAACACTTCGGCCACTGAAACTGAACAAGCAGCCGCAAGAACTCGTCGTCAAGTCGGGCCAAACGGTACTGACGCGCCGGGACATCCTCGTGGGCGATGTCTGGCTTTGCGGGGGCCAGTCCAACATGAACATGACGTTCAAGACGCCACGCCTGCCCTGCGACATGCCCGCATTCATCAACGCAGACAAGCACCCAACCATCCGCCACATGGCCGTGCTCCCCCGCCGCAACAAAGACACCGCACCAATCGGCAGGTTCCACCCGAGCCAGATCAAGCAGGGCTGGACCGTCTGCAACGCAGACACCGCGCTTGGCTTTACCGCGACCGGGTTCTTCTTCGCGTACACCCTCGCCGAGGAACTCGATGTGCCCATCGGCCTGCTCAACATCACGCAGGGCAACACACGGATCGACATGTGGATGTCGCCAAAGAGCGCGGAAACCATCGCCGACGAAGTCCCCACCGAATCGCTGCGCGCGGTGTACAGCAAGACCCCGTTTACCAACTACCGCTGGCAGATCGAGCCCGCCGCGGGCTTCGCCATCAAGGGCGCGATCTGGTACCAGGGCGAGGCCAACGCCAAAGAAGGCGACCAGTACATGTGGAAGATGAAGGCCCTGATCTCTGGCTGGCGCGAAGCCTGGGGCCAGGGCGACTTCCCCTTCTACTTCGTCCAGCTGCCCAGCTACGAAAACGAGAAGGGCAACCGCACCTGGGCACCGATCCGCGACGCCCAACGCAAAGCCTTGTCGATCCCCAACACCGGCATGGCGGTCCTCACCGACGCAGGCGACACCGCCGAAGACTTCCCCATCAACCTCCACCCCCGCAACAAGTACGCCGTCGGACGACGCCTCGCCCTCTGGGCACTGGCCAAAGACTACGGCAAGGACAACCTGGTCTATTCCGGACCACTCTTCCAATCCGCGAGCCCGCAAGGCAACACGATCGCCGTCCGCTTCGACCACGTCGGCAGCGGGCTCATGGCCGCAAAGAAAACCTCGTCCCGCAGCAACGACCCGCCCAGGCCTGTCGACGAATTAAAGGGCTTCATGATCGCAGGCGAAGACAAACAGTGGGCCGAGGCAGCCGCCACCATCCAAGGCGACACCGTCGTGCTCAGCTCAGACCAAGTCGATCAGCCGATCGCGGTGCGGTACCTCTACACCATGAATACCGACCACGGCACGCTCTACAACAAAGAGGGCCTGCCCGCATCACCCTTCCGTACCGATGACTGGCCAAACAAGCGATAGGCGAGACCGCCAGCACCGGCTACCTTATCGAGCTGCGCACCTCTGCCGATGATCAACGCAGTGTTGTTAGAATCGTCAGCCACCTATGAAGAAAAAGACCTTGATTGCCGGATCGGCCGCCCTGCTCCTCACCGCGGGAGCCTACTTCGTGCTCGACACCCGCCTCGGCGTGCACCTGGTCGTCGATGTCCTCGGCGGCGGCGAGACCACCGACTACGACCCAGCCACAGGCCCGCTACAGCTCACCGGCACACTCGAACCCATCGACACCATCCCGCTCCCGCCCAACATCCAGCAGCCCTCCGGCATCCAGCACCGCGGCGACACGGTCTACCTCTCCACCGACCAGGCCGAGCTCTTCGTCGGCAACGCCGACATGACCGCCTGGCCCCAAAAAACAGATCTCATCGCCGGGCCACTGCTCCTCAAGCAGGGCTCGCTCGAAGGCATCGAATACTCCGATGACACCCTCTACGCCATCGGAGAGTTCGGCGCCATCCGCGCCTGGTCCCGTACAGGCCAAGGCTGGCACCACGCCGAAGACCTCCCCCTCCCCGACAGCATCGCCGACATGGAGTTCTCCGGCATGACCCAGTTCGACGGCCGACGGCTCGCCACCACCGAGGACCGCCCCGTCATCGTCGACCTCATCACCGGCGACATCCACGAACTCGACACCACCAACCTCGCCAAACCCGACGCCGACCTCACCGCCCTGCAGTTCTCCGGCATCGCCCACGAGGCCGGCAACCTCTACCTCCTGACCGAGCCCCACACCAGCATCCTGGTCGTCGACGCCGCGGACTACACGGTCAAAGCCGTCTGGGCCATCACCCCCGGCCCCGCGGCCGACCTCGCCGTCCGTGACGGCAAGGCCTACGTCGTGGTCGACCACAACTACCTTGATGAGAAGCCGCCGATTTATGTCTATGAATTACCGGAAGACACCTCAGAAATCGTAACGGAATGAAACTGCCATCGGTACACATATCAACGAGAAATACTAAGCCTGAGCATCCTGATGGGTGGCCGGTGTCTGAGCAAAGCGAAGACCCGGAACGAACGGCTTTGGATGAATGTCAGACCACACGTTCCAGACACTATGAAAGCCGGGTCTCCCGGTGGGCGGCACAGGCAGGTTCTATCCTGCGGGTTGTTTCTATCCTGCGGGTTGTTGCTTGCTGATACCAGCGTGCGGTCGTTGCCGCGCGTGCTCACCTTTTGCCAGGA
>JBCCYY010000010.1:0-88684 GCA_039188575.1 Planctomycetota bacterium
GGATGAAACGGACGATGGGCAGCACGCTGAACGCGACGAGTGAGCGTGGGCTGATGACCGACGCGATGATGAAGGTGCTGGCCTACGCCATCCGGCGTTAGCCGGGGACGCTGCGGTTGGGGATGGTGTCAACAGAGCAATATGGTGACTTTGCTTGATACGCCCCGTCAAGCTAGTGGACACCTTATTGATACATTGCCTGATCCTGATTCTAAGAAAGCCCGTATCGCTACGTTCGATGATGCCCTTCTATTTTGGCGTTTAATGCCGCAAGGATCCGTTGATTATGTCGAGAACTTTTATTCTTGGACAGGTGATTTTCGTGATTTTGAGTTCGGACAGCCGATAGCCGGGGCCGGCCCATTGACACTATCTGATCAGAACGCTCCGCAGTTTGTCGGCCGAGCGGAGCCTTATGATCATTTTGATATACACAAGCAGTTCTATAAAGGGTTGATCGAGTCTGGAGAGTGGTTGACTCCAGCCAACAATCCATACTATCCGATCGCCTGGAATCCAAGTAATCTTGAAGAGCGGTATTTCCGCGATTTACAGAGCTTGACAGGATGGCAAGTAGATCTAGCGAAGTTGAGTATATCTTGGTTAGGTAATAGCAGTATTATTGATAGTTGGCAGCACAATCTTGGTCGGGGTGAGCTACTTTCAGATGGAAGCTATAGGCTAATCGCGGAGTCTCCCTCATCATTGCAGGCTAACGTCAGTATTGAAGATATTCTGGTTGTAGAATTTGACTATGAATTATCATCCGAGGAGGGGTATTTATCACTTTTCTTCGATGACATTCTTCTCTGGCAAAGCTCTGACGTAGAAGGAGAAGCCTACATCTTATTAGGCGATTTATATGGCCAAGGTCAGTTTACATGGTTATACGACTCAAACGCCTCTGGAAGCTACGCGGATGTTTCAGGCCTTACGCTACTAGAGATTGTTGATGTTAGGGCAGTTCCAGAACCCTCGTCGATCACCATTGTGATAAGCATGATTGCTTTGGCTGGGAGGCGAAGGCGTCAGAGGCATCCTGAGAGCTGAAAGGTTGCAAGGGTGTACGTAACCCCGGCAAGTGAGCATAAAGCTAGTCCATACCCGGCAAGCTTTGATGGGATTTTATGGCAAGCGACTATGACAGAAATGAAAGCTAGTACATGCACTGCGATATGAATTGGAAGGACAGTGGACATCAGGTGTTCATATCCCTCTCTTTCTAAGCAGTAGATGTAGTTTGAAAACGTTAAACTGCCGCGCTCGATAAAGTAGTCCGCATACAAAGCAACGAGACAAAAAACAGGGATATATCTGCCATAGCTCATGCACAACGCTAGCACGAAACGAGTATATATTGCAATCAACTCACGCATTCTTCCAGATGTCTTGCTTGCCTTCTTACTTAGCCTATCTTGGATTTGGGCATTGCACATGCAGCGGTCTATATCGTTACGTCATTAAGATTTGCTCACCGTATCATCGGTCGCATCAGGGTAAAGGTAGGCTTTCGGCTGCTCATTGGCTTCGGCGCGGACACAAAATCTAATCGGTAAAAGCAGCTATGTATCTGAACGATGACTCTTAAGAGATACTTTCCATAAGATAAATTATCACATTTTATGGAAACTAATCTTGGATGCCTGCTCACTCAGACATACCATTCGCCGCATTTCGCAATATGCCGGCTAGAATCACTTCGGCAATTTCAGATTCGAGTTCGTCACGGATGTGCTCATTGCCAATAGCTGTCGATGGCTGTCGGCGCGGTGTTAGTCGCTCTTTAGCCAAGACCTCAATTGTGGGTGCTGAATCATGGATGATCCGCAGGATCGAGCGGATGGCCATGCTGTTGTTGACATCGAAGCCAAGGTTAATGCCGATCACGGACGACAACTCTCGGAGCGTTTGAAGAGCCGTCGGCGTAAGCCGGTACATCTTTTGGATATTGGTGTGTTCGCCAGTTCGCTGCGGTGTGCTGACTGTTGATTCGTTAATTAAGTGAGCTGCGGAGGGTTTTTCTAATTTGCTCTCGTTTAAGACGTGAACTGGCCCCTCCTCTGCCTCCTTTTCGATTTCATCGAATTCAATCATGTCTGCGATCGTGCTTCTCGGCCGATTCTTCCCAAGCTCGCGTGGCATGGCTACGCCCTCCTCTTCATACGTTTTGATTGTTTTGGCGCTGCTGATGACGCTAAAAATTGTTTGCAGTTGATGCAGCGATCTGCGATCGCTGCGGCAATTTGTTCAAAGCGAAGTGTGATTGGCTTGTATCGATAGCGTCGGTCCTGGAATAGAGTTCTCCCCTGCTCTGCCGCTCGGTTTGGCAAAACCGACCAAGGAATAAAACCTTTGGCTCCAAACGGCCGAAGGTTTTTGTGTTTCGCCAAGAACGCTTTGGTGTCGCGGAGTGCGAGTGACCGGGTGTCTACCGCGTTGAAGACGGTGCCGAGGACCTCAAGGCTGGTGTTGGCCTTCTGACGAACAGTATCGACATCACGCCAGGCTTCGGACAACCCCCGCACCGATAGCGCATGAGGTGTTGTTACGAATAGAAACCAGTCCGCGGTGGCGTAGGCCGCAAAAGTATTGGGTGACTTGGGGTTCGGTGGCGTATCGAGCAAGATAAAGTCAAACGCCTTGCGAGCATGCACGACCCCTGCCCTAAGCAGGCTAACGCGATCTGTTTCTACATCGCTCAGCTCCGGACGCGCAGCAATCAGCCTAACGTTGTCCGGCATCTCTTCGGCGATCGCAAGCTCGATTGGATCGGCCTGCTGATTCAGCAACTCCACGGCCCCTTCATAGGCGTAAGGATCAACGCCGAGATGATGAGTTGCGCCACCGCTCGGATCTAGATCAATGACCAAGACCTTATGACCTAGCTCCCCGAGCGCGGCGGCCAGATTCACCGTGACGGTTGACTTCCCTACCCCGCCTTTTTGGTTGCCGATGGCGATCACCGCGCCTAGCGGCTTATGTCGTTTTTGATTGGTTCTGGTTTTACGTCGTTTGGTCATGCGAGTGTGATGTCATGCGTTTATGAATGCGTGAGGTCATGCGGGCGTGGGGGAACGCCCGCATGAAGGCAATAAGTTGCCCCCCTTCTCAGAGGAACACATCTCTATGTGTGAAGTCAACGACTCAAGCAGTCTTGTCCACAACCTATTGCACGCACGATGGCATGGGGTTGTGACCGCATGAGTGTGAGACAGCGCAGGAGCGTGACCGCATGCACGCAAGAAGTCGCGAATGCAAATGAGCATGAATGCATGCCAACATGAGGGCATGCCAGCAATACTGCTTACTACGCTCCACCCTCAGATTCACTAACGCAATTCATGTTCCTACCGATCCGCGAGTAGGGCAGGGGGTTATTGAATGCATCATTCGCTCTCAGGTCATCGCCAGGTCTTTTGCGACAAGGCACGAGTTGTTTGGTCCCTGTCTCTGGGTGAAGGGACTAAACAACTCGCACCCCATCGCAAGGAATCCCAAACGTGACCTCCGCCGAGCAAATGCCGCTGTTCAACAACAAGCCCACACAGGGCGGGCAGGCTCAGTCGGAACAATCCGAATCCCGTTGGCTGAGCGTTGAACAGATCCGTAAGCAGCAACGTTGCCGCCGGTCAACAGTCATTGAGGCAATGGAATCCGGTGAACTGCCTTATGAGCGTCGTGGTCGCATCCGTTACGCCCGTGTCTGCGATGTCGAAGCATGGGAGCAAGCACGCTTAGCTAAGCCGCGTCCGGCAGCACAGGTCGCAGTCCATCCCGACCTTGAGAAGTTTCTTTGATTCTGGTGTCAGGATGTGTGTGAAGTGAGATCAACTTCGCCGGTTTGGAGGGCGTTGCGTACCCATTCAACAACCTCGCGATACTCCGGCGAGACGGGCTTCATGTAGACATCCGCCATCGCGGAGCCGGCAGCATGTCCAAGCCAGCCTCGGACTTCATTAAGCGATGCTCCAGGGCGTGAGCCGAACTCTGTCGCTCCAAGGTGGCGCAGGGTGTAGAACCCGCCTAGAGACTGTTTGTCGTACCCAAGCGATGTTCTGGTTCGTTGCCACCACAGCAAGACGCTATCGGATTGTCTTCGGACAATCGGCAAACCGTTTCGAGTAACAAAGAGCAGGTCATCTTTGGGACGCGGCACCGCTTCCAGATATCGCTGCACGCAATCCCAGATCAGCTTGGGCGTATCGCCATAACGTTCCACCTTGGTCTTGCCGCGGCGGAGGTCGTAGCCTTTCTGGTCGATCTGGTTAGTGCGGATAACCGCAAGGTCGCCTTGGCCGAAGCCCAACCCGATCGCCATCCAGACTATGGCTGTTTCCCTTGGGCCGCATCGCGAGAGGATTTGTTGGAGTTGTTTGACAGTAGGGAGCTTGCGAGCGTTGGTAGGCTTGCCGTGATAGGTCTGGCGTGAATCCCAGTTCCATGTGAGAGTTTGCAATCCGAACTCAGGGCGTCCGGCATGGTCGATAAGCCGTTTAACGATCTGCATGCGTTTGCTGACAGCCGACTCACTCATGCCTTTTTGGGCTAGCTTTCGGTTGTATTTCTCGATGTCCGTCAGTGTGAGATCTGCGAGTTGCATGCTGCCGACGGCGCCGTGGCCATGCTGCTCGTTAAGAAACTCAAGGAACTGACCCAGATGCCCCTTGCGGTCTGCATAGACGTTGGCCGAGATCATGCCTCTGGCTTTTGTGCCGGTGCCATCCCAAACGCGAAATTCCTCTTGGCGGAGAAAGCTACCGGCGACAATGGCAAGGCAGCCTTCAACAACCAGAGCTTTCCGAGTTGGCGGAGGAGTTTCTTCGGGTTCTTGCGGAGGAGGGGAATCAGGCGTTGAAGTTGGTGTGTCTCCGTTCAGACTGGCCGCAACCCACTGATGGTATTGAGCGCGGGCTTCGCTCTCGCTCACCATGCCGAACTTGTGTTTCTTAGCGATGCCGGTTTCTGGGTCACGGTAGTTGACGTGATAGCCCAGTCCACGCTTGGGTGAGTAACAGAGCTTTGGGATTCGACGACGCTTTGTAGCCATAGCTGCACACCTCGGAAGCGCCGGCGTGGCGCCTTATGTCGTGCATGCTATGGTTCTTAAGTCGTGCAAGAGAGATGAATCTTGGAAAAAACGGGCTCTATCAATCGGGGCGGCCAGATTTGAACTGACGACTTCCTGCTCCCAAAGCAGGCGGTCTATCAGGCCATGCAAGACCCCGTTTCCAGCGACCTTTTGTTCGGTGTGGCCATTGGGGTGGGTTGTCTTGATCCCGGACGCCCAGTTGTGCGCCGTTGCGGTATCACGCATTCTCCGTACTAACCGTAGTCGTTTGGTGTGGTCAATTAATCTGCGGTGTATTCCTTGATCACAGCAATAATGTTGGCTCGTGCGGCGGGCGAAAGAGTCGTCCATACTTCCTTAAGCCGGTTAACGGCATGAGAGACATCCGAAGCTTCTGATGCCTCACGCGCACCGGATTGCGCACCAGAATCATTAGGACCATCGTCACAACGCTGTTTTAAGCCGTTGTCTTCGCAATCGGTTGCATCAATTTGAGGGTTCTTGGCTACAAGTCCTGTATCGCCCATTCACTTATTACTGCGGGCACAAATAGCAGGAGACTCTATTACGATCGATTGATCGATTCGGTGCTGCAGCGTTTTGATTGTCTCTGTTTGCTTGGTGTTGGTTGCTGGATCACAACGCCCGAACATCCTGCTGAGCATGGCCGACGATATGAGCTATGAAGGTGTCAAGGCGAACGGGGCGAGACCTATGAGACGCTGAACTTAGATAAATCGGCCATGCAGGGGTTGAGGTTTGCGTGTGGGCATACGCAACCGATCAGCACGCCGACGCACGTCTAGATCATATCGGGGCTCTACAGCAGCAGGAACTACACCGTCTTTGGTGAGTTGAAGCCCGGCACTATCACGTTTGCGAACATCCTCTAAGACGCGGACTGGACCAACGAGCGGCCCAAGGTAGCGGAGATGCTATGCAAGGCCAGCAAAGACTATATGCGCTAATAATAGCATAGGCATTTGCCTCTTTACGAAACGGGCGTGACCCTGCCTTCAGATTCTTGCGCCTCACCGCGATCGATCATTACCTGCACCGCCTGGTCGAGTTGCTCCACAACCCGCGCGGTCGCCCGGCTGATGCCAAAGAGCTTCGCCGCCTCGCGGATGAGGTCCTCACGCGGCAGTCCGAACTGCTGGTCAACGATGTAGACACAGGCATTGACTTGCTCAATTAGTGGGATATCTTCGATGTCGCGTAGCGAAGCCTCGTCTTCATTGGCGATCCGTACCGTGGTGTAAGCCGACGGGTCCTGTGTCGAAAGCCAGAGTACCTCGGCCTCGCGCTTAATCAGGTTCTCTGCGATTGAGCGGTCGAGCACCTCGTTGAAGCGTTCACGCAGCCGCTGCGTAGTGCGTGAGATGTTGAAACCTTCGGCTAGCCGTCTTATAGCTAGCTCTTCGGTGATCGGTGCCTCGTGCTTAACAATCTTGGTGAGTGTCTTGACCATCCGGTCGTCCGCCGAGGCGGCATAGAGATCTTTTACCGCGGTGTCACGTTTGGTCAGGTTGGTGGGCTCGTAGACCGGCGGTCCATTGTCCTTCTCTTTCTCGACCTTTGCGCGCGTAAAAAGCCAGTCTGAATCATCGTTCTCGGAATCGATTGGCTCGCGCTCGACAACTGCTGACTCTGGCGCTGGGGGCATATCCTCTTGCTCCTCCTCCTTTCTTGTCTTCGTAACCGCCTGCTCGATCAGGTCGAGCAGTTGCTGCAAGCTGCCTTTCGGGTTGACCTGCCATTGCGTGGACCAGATGCGCTCGATCTGCCAACCAAGGCCTTCGAGCACGGATTCGCGGGTCCGGTCGCGGTCGCGGGCGGTCTTTGCGCTGTGGTAAGACTTGCCATCGCACTCGATGCCGACGAGGTAGCGGTTCGGGTTGCCGGGGTCCTTGACCGCGAGGTCGATGCGGTAGCCCGCGCAGCCGACCCGGGTATCGACCTCCCAGCCGTGCTCGGTCAGGGCGTCGTAGACGACGCGCTCAAAGCCTTCTTTGAAATCAAGCTCGCCGGTCGCCGCTTCGTAGTCGGGGATCGCCTGCGGCCCGTGCTCAGCGAACTCGAGGAAGGTCTTGAAGTCGCGGACGCCTCTCGCGCGTGTTCGGCGGAGGTCGATCGCCTCGCTGGTCATCGACGAGAAGACCATCAGACGGCGGCGCGCACGGGTCACCGCGACGTTGAGCCGGCGTTCGCCGCCTTCTTTGTTTAGCGGCCCGAAATTCATGCTCTGCTTGCCGTCTTGGTCGGGCCCATAGCCGACGGAGAAGATGATCGCGTCGCGTTCGTCGCCCTGTACGTTCTCGAGGTTCTTGACAAACACCGGCTCATCGACTTCATTCGTCAGGAACCGCTCGATGCCCGGCGTGTCCCGCCGTGCCTGGTCGAGCAGGTCTTCGATCAGTGTTTGCTGGGCTTGGCTGAACGTGACGATGCCGATCGAGTCGGTATCGGCCGGGTCGAGCAGCATCGCGACGACTTGTTCGATCACCGCCTCGGCCTCGGCGCGGTTGGTCCGGCTCCCACCGCGGTCGTAGACGCCGTCCTCGATATGGCGGAACGTCACGCCGAGTTCGTCGGATCGCTCGATCGGCGAGGGGAAGGTGTACAACTCGTTCTGGTAGTAGTGGTGGTTGGAGAACGTGATTAGTGTCTCGTGCCGGCTGCGGTAGTGCCAGAGCAGACGCAGCGCGGGGATCCCCGACGCGTTGCATTCCTTGAGGATCGACTCCATATCATCTACCGCGTGGTCATCGAGGTCGGTGTCTTCCTCATCCTCGAGTGTGCTGAAGAAGGTGGTGGGGGGCAGCTGCTTAGAGTCGCCGACGACGATGACTTCCTTGCCGCGTGCGATCGCGCCGATCGCGTCCCATACCGGGATCTGCGAGGCCTCGTCGAAGACGACCAGGTCAAACGGCGGCAGTTCTGCTGCGAGGAATTGCGCGACCGACAGCGGGCTCATCAGGAAGCAGGGCTTGAGCCTTGGGAGTAGTGTGGGAACCGACTCAATCAACCTCCGCGTTGGCAGGTGCCTGCGTTTCTTCTCGATCTCGCGTCGAAGGATGCCCATCTCCGACTGCGAAGAAGCGGCGTTGGTCGGGCGCGGTCGGCCCTCGTCCAGCCGGGCGGCGATGAGGTGACGCGTCAGCTCGATCACCTGCTTGTCTAGCAGGCGGAAACGCTCGGCGGTGGCCGTGTGAGCTGGTGCGTTGAAGCTGCGTACGGCCTCGACACGGTCCGCCACTGCGGCGAACCAGGCGCTGCCAAAGCCCCGCCAGAAGATCGTTTCGAGGTCGTGCAAGGGCAAGTCGCCGGACTCATAGCCAGCGATGAGCTTCGTCAGGCGCAACTCAATGGCTTCATCTCGGGCAGCGCGGTAGCTGCACCAGGTGTTGAGCTCGCCGAGGTGCTCGGCCCACCGCTGAAGCGTGGCTTGAACGGTCTCTAGCCAGTTGGGAATATCCTGCCCAAAGGCCTGATCGTTATTGGTTTGCAGCGCCTGCTCGACATGACACCACTGCTCCGTCCAGGCCTGCCAGGCAGCTATGAGTGTCTCGCATGATTGGGTGAGCGTTGTGGGGCGTGGTGCACCCGCGATCGCAACGATTTGGTCACTGACACCCGCCAGCGAACGATCTGACTCGATGATTGCCAGCTGATCGGCGAACTGTTCGCACCAATAGACCAAACCCTCGACTGCCTCCCAATCCGCGTTGGTGTTGTTCCACGCCGGCCCGAGTACTTGGCCGACATCGGTATGGTCCTTGAGTTGCTGTTCAAGTTTCTTCACTCTGCCAAGCTGCTCGAGATGGTTGACAACCTCGGCCAGGGGGGCCAGCTTGTCCTTGGCATAGGGGCTAAGCGGTTTCGTAACACCGCCCGCGGTGAAGAATCGCATGAACGCGTTGCGCTTGAGGTGACGTTGGATCGCATCGATGTGGACGAGGTGGTCGAGGCCGAGGAACTCCTCGCGGTAGTCCTGCAAGAGTCGACCGCGCTCTTCGTCGCGCTGCCGCCCTAGCACGATGGCTTCACGGACGCGCTCACGCAGCGCCGTTGCATGCATGCCTGTCAGCAGGCTGGGATTGGGTTGCTCGTCTTGTAGTAGCAGCTCTGCGAGTGCTCGCAGTGCTTTGACCGATTTATACCTGGGTGTATTGGCATCAACCTCTGAACCGGCTTCCGTAAGGAACAACGCGACGGCTTGTTGGAGTTTTTCCGACTGTTCGATCGCCGATTGAATGGCCGCCTTGGCTTGCTCTGGCAGCGAAAAGCTCCAGCCACAGGAGCCGATACCACGCAGTGGATGATCGTTATGCGGGTCGATGGGTTTGGCACGCTCTTTCAGCATCGCGATCGCGTCAAGCCATGCCTGCAGTTGTGTTTCGGATGTATCGGCAGGCGTCTTGGTCGGGGGCTCGATGGCCTGGCCTTTCCCAAGGCGGTTGAGCCGTCCGATCATGCGGAAAAGGCTCTCACCGGTGCCGCGCGGCTCGTGTATGGCTCGGACGTAGGCGTTGAGCTGATCGCGTGTCGCGCCGAGTTCATCGCAGAGACGGTCCCAGTTGCCCGGTTCGCCGCCGCGCGGGGCGTGTAGGCTCTCTTCGATCTGCGCGAGGACCTGCTTCTTTGAAGCCTTGGCCGAGTGTAGCTCCAAGCAGAACGCGCCGAGGCCGTCCTGTTCCAGCCGTTTGCGTACGACCGATAGTGCCGCCATCTTCTCGGCCACAAACAGGACGCGTCGACCGCGCGAGAGGGCATCTGAGATAATGTTGGCGATGGTCTGGCTCTTGCCTGTGCCCGGCGGGCCTTCGAGGACAAATGAGCGCTCGTCCTTCGCGGCGCAGACCGCGGTGAGCTGTGATGAGTCCGCGTCCCGCGTACAAAGCAGGCCATCGGGTTCTAGCTGGTCGTCGAGCTCCGCGCTGTCGGGCAATGGTTCGGAATCAAAGTCCGCTTCGGGCAGGTCGATGAGGTGTCGGACCAGCCGGTTCTCTTTGAGCTTGTCGGCCTTCTCCTGCAGATCCTTCCACATGAGGAACTTGTTGAAGGAGAACAAGCCGATCGATGCGGTATCGATGACCTCCCACTTGGGAACATCACGAATCACGCTTCGAAAGTTGCGGAAAAGCAGTTCGATATCGAGCCCATGCTCATCTTCGGGCATGTCGTCTAGCTCATCGGCGACGATGCCAAAGTCCGTACGGAGCTTCTCGAGCAGCGTGACATTGGGGTAGAGCGGTTCGTCGTTGAGCTCGATCCGGTACGCATACCCGCCGCCGGTCGAGGTGCGGGTCAGTGTGATCGGCAGCATGACGAGCGGGGCGTAGCGTGGCTGGTCGGCGGCGTCGTGCTCGTACCACTTGAGTTGGCCCATCGCGAGATACAGGATGTTCGCGCCCGTTTCCTCGATGCTGGACTTCGCGGTGCGGTAGAGATTGAGCAGGCGTTTCTTCGACTCGGCGTCAGTCGCTTGGGTACGCAGCCGGCGGTCTTTGAGTTCTTCGGCCAGGAAGTCTTCGCTGTCATCGAGCTTGGGCAGGACCTCAAACGACTGCCCATCGGCGAGCATGTTCTCTAGCAGGGGCAGGTCCGGGACAGTCAGCGGCAGCGTCCGGCCCGTCTCTTTGAAGTTCAGCAAACGGTTGCGCAGCGATAGATCGAGCAGGCGTTTTTGCCAGCGCGTGACGCGGGCGGACGCGCCTTGGTCATCCGGCTCATCGTTGGCGTGCTCGGCCGACCAGGCCTCGGCGCGTTCAGCCAGGGCAACGCGGTCGATTGTGCTGTTCGCATCAGTGACCTGTTCTGTCGCCAAGGCATCTACATCAACCCCTGCCTCACCGTCCGACCGCAGCGGCAGTGGGCGCACCCCACGCTTTCGGGCCGAGCGGATGTCGATCGCGCAGAACGTATCACCTGGTTTTTGCATGGTGCGCTTTGCCGCGTCGATCGCCCCGGCAAAGGTCGCCCCTTGTTCGGTCAGGTGAGTGGACTCGACCGGCAGCACCTCGCCGAGCTCGATGAGGTTACGGATACGCGCGGGCTCGTCGATCACGGTCTGGGCCAGGTGCGTGTCGTGGGTCCAGACCGCTGGCATGGCGTGGCCCTGCGTGAGCAATAGCAGCGGGTGCATCCCGCACTGCTCCCAGAGCGATATCAGCATCAGTGAAGTGTCGAGGCAGGTGCCGAACCTCTCACTCATGACGCGGTCGATCAGGCGGACGCGCTGCCCGGTGGTTTCGAAGCTTGCGGGCGGGTTGATGTAGCCGATGCGCTGCGCGGCGGTGCTGTTGAAGCAGGCTTCCGCGATCAGCGAAGCGCGCTGCCGGCTCTTGGATTGGTAGCCATCCAGCGCATCGGAGTCGCTGAGGTCGCCTAGCGATTGTCGTGCGGCCTGCAAGAGCTCGGCAACCTTAGGGTGGTTGGGTGTTACAAACGCCGCGGTCAGCTCCGCGAAGTAGCCAACGCCCGGCCAGTGATCAAAGGGCAACAGCTCGACCGGGTAGGAAGCCTTGGCCATACCGTGCTCGCAGGATACTTCGCAGCGGATCGTGCAGCGTTGGGCCTCGGTTCGTGTTGCGAGCTCTTTGACCGAGAGCACAAAGCCCTCGGCACTGAGTGTCGCGCTGTTGCCCGGGTCCAGCCTGGCCAGCCTTGTGGCCCAAGGCTCGGCCTCATCGTTGTCGAGGTAGAGGCGGACCGTCAGGTCGTGCAGCGGTTCATCATGCGACGAAGTCAGTGTGACCCGGTCCACCCAGGGCGCATCGTTCTGCTGCATCGCGAAGTTCACCCGGTCGCTATATTCCAGCGTGATCCCACAAGCGAGTTCTGGCTGCGGAGTGGGTTCTATGTTGTCGATCGTTTCGTTGTCCATTCCACTTCAGGTATACGTAAGATGCATGATGACGAAATCATATTTTAATCGATTGCGATGAGTGCCAACCCTGATTGAGTGGGCAGTAGCAGCCCAAATATGCGGATTGAGTTCACTTCCCGCCGAAGACTGTTTTGTGCTGTAATCATGCAGGCAAGTGAGAGTTGCCTATCTGTCTTGAATGGAGGCCCGTGATGCAGCACCTGTTGATACTTTTAGCGTGTTGCCATGTAGCGGCTGCTTTCGTGTAGCACGAGTCCTTTTATAAGGGCGAGGCACTTTTCTCGACTCGGCCCAACGAGACAAAATCTCTCACAAGTATCAAGCGGTTCGGCCCGGTCGGGATGGGGATCGATCTCGTCCGGCCCGCCTTTGTGATGAAGATCGCCAACATCGAGCCCGGCTCCCCCCGCGGAGCAGGCCGGCCAGCACAAGAAGGGTCAGGTCATCGAGTCGATCAACGGCGAGTACCTGTTCATCGAAGCGGGTGGGTTCAGCAACCGACACAGGCCGGGCTGGAAGAGCCCCTAGCTCGTAATGAAGCGTCAGCTATAGAAACGGTGTTAATCGTTGCGCAGCGCATCGGTAAGCCGGCCGCTGAGCGCGGGCATCAGGCCGAGCACGATCGCGGCGAGGCCGACGAGCAGCGGGGCGATGTAGGCTAGCGCGGTCGTCCACAGGATCAAGCTAGAACTGCTTTGTGCGTGCATCGTGGCGAGCCAAGCACTCGCGCTGCCGAGCGATAAGCCGACGATGAGGATCACCGCGTGCTCGGTCAGGACGATGCGGGCGATCCGTTTTCGGCTCAGGCCAACCGCGCTAAGTAAGGCAAGCTCGGACCGCCGCTCGAGCAGGTTGCGCGCGGTGACGATGCCCAGGCCCAGCGAGCCGAGCAAGACGCCGAGCCCACCAAGCGACTGGAAGACGGCGAGGTACGTGTTCTGCACCCGGTTGTACTCCGCGAGGCGCTCGTTCGTTGGTGTAATCGTCGCGCCTTCATCGACGAGCACTTCGTTGAGCAGCTCTCTTGTTTCGCCAGCGGCTTGCCCCGAGACCGCATCGACGAGCAGCATGCGGTGGCCTGAGGTCGAAGGGAAGACCCGTTCGAAGTCTCGCTCGTTGATGATCAGGCTGCCCTGGAGGATGGTGTTCTCGATCGTGCCGACGAGTTGGAGCGTGACCGGCCGGCCCTGCTCGTCCGGCACGGTGACCGTGTCACCGACTGCGATCTTGAGTGCCCACTGCGCGGTGTTGGCGTCGGCGATGACGGGGATCATGCCGCGCTTATTTGGTGTTGATGCATTCAGAACGCCCCAACCGCTTGCCTTGTAGGCCACCTTCTGAAACCTGAACGCTGCTCGATCGGCGAGCAGCGCGGGGTCCACACCAAGTAGCCTTGGCGTCGGTGTCTGGTTCAGGTTCAAGCAACTCGCATCGTCGCCACCGCTGACACG
This sequence comes from Planctomycetota bacterium, assembly GCA_039188575.1. GTDB lineage: Bacteria > Planctomycetota > Phycisphaerae > Phycisphaerales > Phycisphaeraceae > JAHQVV01. The sequence continues at coordinate 13,412 of JBCCYY010000010.1, forward strand.
GAAGGGCACAACGGAGCCTGTAGGCAACTCGTCTTCGCCTAGGACGTAGTGGTCTCGGCCGAGCTCGGTATTGAGGTCGTAGCGGATCGGCTGGCTTGTTTCGACGAGTAGCGCGAACCCGCCGGTACCCGAGGCGCGGTTGGTCGGGTCGTCGGTGCTGCTGAGTTGGAAGCCAGATACAGCGTAGACCAGGAACAGCCCTGCGCCGAGCATGAAGACGCCCGCAAGCGTACGGCCGCGTCGTCTTGTGAGATTCAAGACCGAGAGCGCGTTGTTCCACCGGAGCAGTGGCCCGGGGCTTTGCCCGCCGCCGCGTCGGATCAGGACCGTGAAGAGCAGCAGTAGCCCGCCGGCAAACCCAACCCCGCCTGCGGCAAAGCCGAACAGCGCACCGCGCATGCCTGTCTGCGTGTTTGTTATGGCGAGTAGTAGCGCGATGGCGATACCCGCGACAGCGAGGCCCGCCGTGATCTGCCACGAGAACCGAGAAGCTGACGACACCTTGCCGACACCGCCGGCCAGCAGTTCCCGCGCATGGTGCTTCGTCAAACCGCGGATTGCGATCGCCATCGCCAGCACGCAGATGATGAGCGTGACGAGCGGTCCAATCACCAGGGTCGTGGCGGGCATGTGCAGCAGCACGGCCGAGCCTGCCACCGCGCCGGACCACACGCCGGCCAGCGCATTGGTCACGCTGTAGGCGTAAGCCACTGCGCCGCCAACGCCGAGCAGCGCACCAACGAACGCGACGATCACCCCCTCACCAAGTAGGAGCCGCATGGCCTGACTTCGTGTTAGGCCGAGGGCCAGCAGGGTGCCGAGCTGTCTCGCACGCTGCTCGGCCGACATCGTAAATAGCATCACAGCCAGCACGATCGCAGCGATGATGATGAAGCCCGACAGCGAGAGGAACAGCTGGCCGAAGTCGACGGTACCGATCGCGGCGGCGTTGGCCTGGGCTTTGATGTCTGTTACAACGAGACCGAGTGCTTCAGCGTCGATGCGTTCGAGCAGTTGCTCCTCGGTGATCTCGTTGTCGAAGCGGATCGCAGTCAGTGTGCCGAAGCGGTTGGTCCACAGCCGTTGGCCTGTTTCGAGGTTGATGAAAGCCTTGGGCGTCGCGCGGTAGTCATCCCAGTAGGCCTCGTCCTTGTCGCGGATACGCGAGCGGTCGATCGCGGGCCCGGCGTCCCATCGTGAGAGCGTGTCCGCTTCGGCCAGCCCGGGGAAATCAGGTGTGAGCGTGCGGTCAGCGAATTTGCCTTCAAGTGGGACGATCTGTGCGATTGTCAGCGTCGCTGATGCTTCCACGAGACGATCGCCTTCGTCGGGAAGGAAATAGGTCAGCGTGAGCGTATCACCGATATCGGCGCCCAAGTCTTCGGCAAGCCATTCATTGACCGCGATTTCGTCGTCGGCAAGGTCCAAGTTGCCGAGCTGATTGGCCGCCGTCACCATGGCGTAAGGCGATTCGTTGCCATCGAGTGCAACAGTATTGACCATATACGTGAGGATGCGTTGGCCCGGCAGGTCGGCGAGATCGCTCTCAATCGATGGGTCGAGGAAAATACGATCGGTTGCGAGCTCTTGCTGACCGCCGCGCGGCTGCAGGATCAGTTGCAGGTCATCCAAGGACGGTTCAAAAGGCCCGATCGACTCGGCGGACAAGGCGAGGTTCACCTTGCCGGGTTGCCCGAGTTGGTCGGCTAGCCAATTCCGATCGACGAAGACATTCAGTGGAGTCGTCTGTTCGGCACGGAGGCTGAACCGGCCGCCCTCATCATTGCCTGGGACATAGTCTTGGAGATCGACCTGGAGCGCGAGCGATGGTTTACTCGCGTTGACTAAAGCCGCATCGATCGGCAGTGCCGAGGGTTCAGCTACACGGATGATGAATGTTTCATTTGATTCGAGCCCGAGTTGATCCTTCAGTGGTTGGTTGATTAAGACACTGTTCCCAGCGGGAAGAACAGCGATGTTCATCAAACCAGCAAATGCTGCATCGATACCAATCAGCGTGACGTTATTCGCTCGCCTGTTTCCATCAGGCGTTGAGGCTACGCCTTCTGCGATGATAACACCGCTGCTACCTTCACCAAATGATTGAGCGAGGCTATCGGTAAAGAAGCGATCGCCACCGATGACAGCCTGCTCGATGTTGCCGAGGCGTTGTTTCGCCGCTTGCGAGAGTGTGTAACGCATCGAATCCCCGACGAGCAGGGCGCCGGTGATGACGGTGCTGGCCAGGGCAACGCCTAGCATCACGCCCAGGTTCGTCCGCCAGAAGCGCGACATCGACTGCAGCATGAGGCGGTACAGCGTCATGCGGTTGCCCCATCAACGAGCTGGCCTTCTTCAAGCCGAAGCGTCTGGTCCAGACGCTTGGCTAGTGTATCCGCGTGAGTGACCATCAGCATCGCGGTCTGCTCGGCCTGGTTGAGCTCAATTAACAAGTCCATGATCTGGTCGGCGGTCTTGCTGTCCAGTGCCCCGGTCGGCTCATCGACCAGCAAGAGGGCGGGGCGGTTGATCAGGGCGCGAACGATGGCGACACGTTGTCGCTGCCCGCCTGAGAGCTGGTCGGGGCGGTGGTGGATGCGGTCACCCAGGCCGACGCGCGTGAGTAATTCGGTCGCGCGCTGCTGGCTACCCTTGCGGTCGATGCCTTTGGCGAGTGTGGGGATCAGCGCGTTCTCGAGCGCGGAGCACTGGGGGAGCATGTGGTGCTCCTGGAAGACGAAGCCGATCTGTTTGGCACGGAGATCGGCTTGTTGTATTGCGTTGAGTGAGGTGGTGTCTTTGCCAGCGATCGAGATAGAGCCGGCGGTTGGTGTGTCAAGAGTGCCGATGAGGTTTAGCAGAGTGGTCTTGCCGCAGCCGCTTGGGCCGATGATCGCGGCGGAATGACCTGTGTGCAGGCTGAGGTCAATGTCTTTGAGGACAGTCACCTCGCCGCCGTCCGCGTCGGGGTAGGTCTTGGTCAGGCCCTGAACGGACAGGATTGGGCTGTCTGCTGCGTTGGCTGCGGGTTCGCTCATGATTGCACCTCACGCCACCGCTTCGCCTTCATCTCGAATTTGGGTAGCGTGCCTTCCGCGGCCGCGCTAACCGGCACGCGTAGGCTCAATGCATCTCGCATCGCCTCGGCGATCAGTTTGCAGAGCGCATCGACATCAGTACAACCCGCGCCGGGTTCGATCCTTACAGACAACTCGTGCATCGCTCCGCTTGTTTCAATCAATACCTCGTATTCCGAAACCTCTTCGAAGCGGCGCACGATGGCATCGATCGCGGAGGGGTAGACGTTGACGCCACGGATGAGCCGCATGTCGTCGATCCGGCCGAGGATTCCGCCGACGAGCCGCATCGGGTCGGCTGGGTCTTGTTTGACGAGGTCGCCGGTGCGGTAGCGGAGCAGCGGGCAGGCGGTACGTTTGAGTGTGGTGAGTACGAGCTCGCCTTCGGTGCCGGGTTCAACGGGTTCGGTCGTTTGCAGATCGATGACCTCGACGAGGAAGTAGCCGTCGACTACACGCAGCGCGTGCGTAGTGCTTCCAGGGGTGTTGTGCTGGTAGGTCACAGGTCCGACCTCGGTCATGCCGTGGTGGTCGTAGAGCCTAGCACCCCACGCGGACTCGATGCGCCCGCGCACCGCGGGGAGCGACCCACCGGGTTCGCCCGCGACGATAAGGCGAGCGACGGGTGAGTTGCTGAGGGGTTGCCCGGCCGCTGAAGCGGCATCGGCCAGGTGGAGGGCATAGGTCGGGGTGCAGCAGATGGTGTTGATGGCGTTGTCGTCGATCATCGCGAGGCGGGCGCTCGTGCTCATCCCGCCGGCGGGGAGGCACATCAGGCCCATCTGAGCTGCGGCCTCGTAGGCGGTCCAAAACCCGAGGAACGGGCCGAACGAGAACGCGAAGAGTACGCGGTCGTCTCGCTTGCAGCCGGCCTGCTCGAAGACGATCTGCCAGACGTCGAGCATGCTTTGCCACGACTGCGGTGTGTCGATGATACGCAGCGGCTTACCGGTCGTGCCGCTGGTCTGACAGAAGCGGGTGTACTGGTCGATCGGGAAGCTGTGATTGCTGCCGTAGGGCGGGTGGGCGAGTTGGTCTTCGACGAGCTGCTGCTTCGTCGTGAAAGGCATCTGCTGAACGAACTGTTCTATGGTGACGTGGCCGGTGTCTTCAAGCCCGGCCGCTTGCAGCAACGGTTGGTAGAACGCGTTTCCTTCTTGGATTGCGCGCAACAGAGCGCGCAAAGCCTTTGTTGTCGTCGAGTTGTCGATTACGGATGACAAGGGCTATTCCAACAGCCGCGATGCTACGCATCGCAGGATTTACCTGACAGAGTTGGTTGCGAGTCGCCAGCGACGCGTAGCGTCGCGGTTATTCCTGCTGCGCGTTTTCAGTCGGTGTGGGCTTGCCGTGCGGCACGGGTTTGGGCTTCTGGGTCACGATCAGGTACGCCCCGACCGCCGCAAGCACGATACCCAGGAGGAACAACGGCTTGACCTGGCCCCACTGTTTGTCCATCGTGATCGCGACCGCGGCATTCACCAGCGGGGCCCCCGCGAAGATCAGCGACATCACGACCGCTGGCTTGCCGCCCGCTCCGAACGCGAGCAGCACGCCGAACGCGCCGACGGCTCCGACGATGCCCGCGATCAGCGACCAGCTCATACCGCTGCCGGTCATCTTCCAGTCCGATCCGGTAATGAGCAGCATCACGAGCGGCGCGAGTACGGCAACGAGGAAGTACGCGATGCCGACGAAGAGGAAGGCCTTGTACCGCGCATTCGGATCACCGGGGCTCATCAGCACCTGCCCCTTGTGCAGGAAGATGCCGTAGAGCCCCCACGTGCCAATAGTCAGCAGTACGAAGAGGAGGTAGGACGATGAAGAGGAGGAGCTTTGAGCGAGCATACGGTTTCTCAGTTTTCTGGATCAATCACAACGAGGGCCTGGTCGATCTCTGCCGGTAACGACGCGGCCTTAAACTTGCCTTCACCGGCGGGCTTGATAGCGTAAACCACCTTGAGCGTGCCGGTTGCGATCGGGTCGGATTCGTCTGCCTTGCGGAACGCGAAGCCGTAGGTCACGGACTTGTTGGTCTTGGCTTTGACAAAGACATCGACCGTGAAGACGTCCTCAAAGCGAAGCGGCTTCTTGTAGTCGCACGCCGCACTGACGCGGGGGAAGCCCGCTACGTCGTCGCCGATATCGCGATGCACCGATAGGCCAAGGTCGCGGAGCAGCGCGTGCTCGGCGTCTTCCATGTACCGGAAGAAGTGCGAGAAGTGCACGATGCCCGCGGCGTCGGTCTCGCTGAAGGCGACGCGTCGTGTCATGCGGAAGGTGCTAGGCATGCGGCCTCCAGGGCGGTTACGACGTGCAGTGACATGTGCTCGGCGGTAAACTGCTCGAGGACGGCTTTGCGTCCGACTTGCCCGAGCGCTCGCATCCGGGCAGGTTCGCTGATCAGCTCGGCGAGCTTGTCGGCCAGCGACCCCGGGTCGTCGGGTTCATACAAGATACCCCCGCCGGTGAGGGCGACAACCTCGGCCAGCCCCGCGTGGTTGGGCTCGATCACGGGGACGCCGCAGGCGTTGGCCTCAAGGACGTACAGTCCGAAGGATTCGCCGTAGCTCGCGGGCACACTGAGCACGGACATCCCGCGCAGCAGGTGGGCCTTGTCTTGTAGGCTGACGTTGGTCTCGATGAGCACGCGGTCGGCCAGGCCCGCATCCGCCAGCCGCTTGTGCTGCTCATCGACGTAGCGCATATCCTTAGGCGAGGCCGCGCCGGCCAGGTGCAGGCGTGCGTTACCCAGCCGGCCGCGCTCATGCAGCAGTAGCACCGCGTCGACGAGCGTATGCAGCCCCTTGTTCTCGCAAAGCCGGGCGAAGAAACCGATTACCGGCGGGTCGGGCGGGTTGTCTTGTGGTTTGTAGTGCTGGGCCTCGATGCCGTTGTATACCACGCGGATCCTCTCGAACGACAGACCCATCCGGTCCGCCATCACGTCCGCGTGGTACCGGCTGACCGGGAGGAACAACGCGACATCCCTCGCCTTCTCGGCGAGCAGTTTCCAGGCATTCGACCGCCAAGGCTCGGGCAGCGAATCGATAAATGTATCCTCGCCCTGCAGGGTGCAGACCACCGGGCAGCCCATTACCTTGACGATCGGCTCGGCCAGGCCGAGCAGCAGCGCGTTGTTGAGCAGCACAACGTCTGGCGAGCCCTCTTGCCTGAGGTGTTGGATGAGGCGGTCGATTTCCAGACGTGTCTTACCGTGCTCGCCTAGTAGCATCTGCTCGGTCATCCGGCCGAGTTCCTGTGGGCTGGTCATGTCGGCTCGGTTCGATGCCTTGCGCAGAAGCCCCGGCCGGTCGAGCCAACGCATCGCGGTGTTGGGCATGATGCGGAACAGCGCAGACTTCGCCTGGAGGTACAGGCCGATGCCACCCATGCTCACGTCATCGCCGTCGATGCCCTCTTCATTGTCGAGGACCAGCGGCAGGTAGAGCGCGTTGATCGCGGCGTCATGGCCGAGCTTTCGCAGCCCCCGCACGAGCGACTCGTCGTGCAGGCAGCTGCCGCAGTGAAAGTTGCCGGTGCCGGGCGTGAGGAGGAGGACTTTCATGGGGTTCGTCAGAGCACGAAGCGCAAGCGAGTGCCCCAGGTTCTCGATGTTCTGCGTCACTCGCTTACGCTTTGTGTTCCGCCAAGACTAGCGGCCTGCCGTAACTCAATGGCCTAGGCACATCGACGAACTCAGCGGTGGCTTCAAACAGCGATGTGAAGTCCGTGGACATCTTGCCGATAAGGCAGTCGGTCAGGTCGCTGCGCAGGTGCGGGTGCTTCTTGAGGAGGTCGGCGAACGAGAAACCCTCTGCGTAGAAGGCGTACACCAGCTTGCGCATCGCTTCGATACCGTTCTGAAACTCGTCGGTGTATTTCTCGAAGCGTTCGGCCGAAGGGTCGTCGTGCTTGAGCGCTTCGTGCACGGTGTCGGCGGCGAGTTGCCCGCTGGTGAGCGCGAGGAAGACGCCTGACGAGAACACCGGGTCGAGGAAGCCGAACGCGTCGCCCGTCAGGACTAGCCCGTCCGTTGCGCTGTGCTCTGAGCGGTAGGAGTAGTCGCCGGTCACCCATGTTTCGCCGAACTGCTCGGCGTCCTGCATGACGTCTTTCACCCACTGGTTGGATTCGATCTCGCGTTCCATCACCGCGAGCGGGTCCTTGAGCCCGTCGCGATAGAGGTAGGACCGCTCGCCGACAACACCGAGACTGATCCGATCGTCGTGCATCGGGATGTGCCAGAACCAGCCCTTCTCGGGGACGTAGGCGACGGTGGTCGCGCCTTCGTCCCGGCCCGCGCCGCGCTTACCACCCTTGTAGTAGGTCCACAGCGCGATCTTGTTGAGCTGTGGGTCGCGCTTGCGCTTCCAGCCCATCGCGTTGGCGGCGAAGCCGTTACGACCCGACGCGTCGATGGTCATCGGCGCATGAAGTTGGATCGTCTGGCCGTGCTCGTCCTTGGCCTCGATGCCGACCACGCGGCCTGTGTCGTCTTGCAGGACCTTGCTCGCTGAGACACCGAAGCGGACATCGACGCCGTGGTCATTGGCGTTGTCGGTCATCATCATGTCGAACTTCGCGCGTTCGACCTGCCAGGTCTGGCCTGCGGGGTGGCCATCGAGGTGGTCGGAGAAGTAGAACGGCTGAGACATCCGCCCGTCCATCGTGGCGAACTGCACCGAGTACTTCCTAACGAACGCGGTCTTGTTGAGTTTGTCCACCATGCCCAGGCGCTGGAGCGTCTCGTAGCAGAAAGGCAGCAGCGACTCACCGACATGGTAGCGCGGGAAGCCCTCGCGTTCGAGCAGGACGACCCGTCGGCCGTGCTGTGCTAGCAGTGTCGCGGCAGAAGAACCGGCCGGCCCGGCGCCGACCACAATCACATCGTACTGGTTGTTTCTACTAATCATGGCAAATACTAGGCCTGCGTACTAAATGGGTCTAGGGGAGGTAGGATTTCAATGATCTGGGCGATTGCCCGCCCGTCGGGCATCTTAAGCTCATTTTTCCGGCCGTAGAGCGACCCCTCCGTGACGTGGAGGGCTTGGCAGAGCAGCTCGTCCGGGTCGACCTCGAGGTAGGCCGAGGGGTTGGAGACGTAGGCGACACCGTGCTCGCGGAGGACCCGGCCCAGCGGGACCCTGCACTCGGCGACGAGCTCGCGGGTTTCCCCATCGAAGCAGGACAGGTCAATCCGGATCGCGCCGAACTCAGCGGGCCGGCCGTCGTCCTTGCCCATGAGCGAGACCTGGCGGTAGAGCGAGTCGCCCTCGAGCCGCTTGACGTGGACGCGGAGGGTCATGGGCTGCTTGAAATACGTCTCGAGCGTGCCGGTCATGTCGCGGTCGTGGGCCAGCAGCGTGCGATATGGCTCGGGCAGCTCCTCGGCCTCGAGGATCCGTGCGCGGGTCACGCCCTTGCTCGCGTCGCAGTCGAAGCACGAGAGCGGGTAGAGGATGTCGCTGGTGGGGGAGTCGGTCATACTCATGCGTATCGCACCCCCCGGTGCTCTTCCTTGAAGAAGGCGACCAGCAGCGTATCAATCCGCAGCAGGGTCTGCCTCGGGATGATGATCTCGTCGCCCTCGATGACAAACAAGCCCTGATCGACATAGTCCTGCAGTACATCGGCCCACTTCTCGAACGGGTCGACACCGAACTTCTCGATGAACGGCTGGCGGTTGATCTTGCCGATCTTCAGCTGCAGGACCCACTCCCGTATCATCGCTTCTTCGGCATCGATCGGCAATGCGCGGTACATCGGCTGCTCCCCGCCGGCGATGGCGGACATGTACGGCACGATGTCGTGCTGGTTCTGGTAGTGCATGCCGCCGCCTTCTTTGTCCGCACCCTCGGGCGCGGTCATGTAGCCGAAGGACGAGACGCCCAGCGCGAGCATATCGGCCCCGGACCACAGCGCATCGCGGTAGACAAACTTGATCTCGGCCTCGTCGCGCACCGCCGTGTAGGCGCTGGTGATGTCGTAGCCGTTGGCTTCGAGCGCGGCGTAGGCCTCGGTGACCCAGCGTCGCTTCGTGCCCCAGTCGGCGACCGGGGCCTCATCGCTGCCCGACTCTTTCATGTTCTTATAGATGGTGGTGTTGTAAGGCACCTCCATCTGGTAGATCGTGACCGCGTGTGGCCGCAGGTGCACGAGCGTATCGATGTTGGCCCGCCAGTTTTCATCGGTCTCGCCGAGCATGCCCGAGATCAGATCGATGTTGACCTGCTGGAAGCCGGCGTCGATCGCCCACTGGTACGCGTTGCCGACCTGCTGGCTGCGGTGGGCGCGGTTGTTGAGCTCTAGGATCTGGTCGTTGAAGTTCTCGATGCCCAATGAGATGCGCGTTACGCCTAGTTCTTTGAGGCAGGCAAGCTTTCGGGTGCTCAGCGTGCCGGGCTCGCACTCGAAGGCGACCTCTTCGACTTCGTTCCAGTCGAGCAGGTCTTTGAGCCCGTTGAACAGGTATGTCAGCTGCTTCTCGGAGAGGTAGCTCGGTGTGCCGCCGCCGAAGTAGACGAACTTGAGCTTCCGGCCGGCGATGCGTTCGGTCTGGGCGTACCGCCTTGCCTCTTCGAGCACCGAGTCGAGGTACTCGGTTACCTCGTCGCGCGTCTTATCTGTGTACACGCGGAAGTAGCAGAAGTGGCAACGCTTCCGGCAAAACGGGATGTGCACATACAGCCCAAGCGGCGTCCCAGGCGGAGCGGGCGTGTCAAAGATTGCCTGACCCGCGTCGCGGTGGTCCACGGACCACGTCGAGTAAAGCGGGTAATTCGAGACGAAGAAGTTGCCGACGGTGGTCTTCTTATCGTCCGCCTCGAGCACGGTCAGCCGGGTTGTGTCTTCGGTTGACATGGGCTTAGTCCGCGTTGCTCGGTTTGAAGGCGTAGATGCTACCGTCCTCGGAGCCGACGACGATGAGGTCTTTAGTGACAGCGGGGCTGACGTTCATCGCGCCGCCGAGGTCGCGCTCCCAGACGGTACTACCATCCTTTACTTCAATGATAGAGAGCCGGCCGCCGGCCGAGCCGAAGATTGCACGCGACTTGGCGATGACCGGGGCACCTTCGACGCCGCCGCGGGTGCGGATGTCCCATAGCTTCTCGCCGGACTTACGATCGACGGCGTAGAGCCGTCGGCCGCGCGATCCGATGAGCAGCGTGTCGCCTGACAGCGCGGGCGAGCCGATGAACGGGAAATCCCGGTCGCGGAACCGCCAGGCGACTTTCTTCTTGTTGAGATCGATCGCGAGCACCTCGCCCTGCATGTGCCCGATGTAGGCGTGGCCGTTGCTGAGCGCGGGGGTTCCTGCGACCTCGCCGCCGAGCTCGATCTGCGCGGTGCCTTCGCCGGTCTGGAGGTCGATGAGGTGCATCATGGTGTCACAGCCCCCGAGGACAATCGTATTATCGTCCAGCACGATGCCGCAGTTGACGTAATCGCCTGTCTCGTAGGCCCAGACCTGCTCGCCGGTCTCGGCGTTGATGCAGTAGAGCTGGCCGTCGTGGCTGCCGACGATGACAACTTTTTGTCCTTTGCGGGCGGTGACCGCTGCCTCGCCGGCGATCCGTCCCTCGGTCTTGAACTGCCATTTGGGCTCGCCTGTCTTGGTATCGACCGCGAGCAGCACGCCGCCGTCTGTTCCGATGTAGACGACGCCGTCGTCGTAGATCGGCGAGGCATCGATGAGGCTCTCGGTCGCGAGCTTCCATTTCTCTTTGCCGGTCTTCGCGTCGATCGCATGCAGGTGCTTATCTTCTGAACCAACGTAGACGACGCCGTCCACGATGATCGGCGAAGACAGCACGGCCCCGTCGGTTTTGTACGTCCACATGGGCTGGTAGCTGTTCTGCAGCTGTACATCCGCGGTACCCAGCCCCTGCAGACCGCCGCGCGGGTGCGGCCAGTTGGTTGGCTCTGCGTGGGCGACCAAGCCTGATGTAGCCAGTACCATCAGGGCGAGTAGGAAAAAGTTGTTTCGCATCACATTTCCCCCCCAAACGCTGCGGCATAAAGCGCTTCAAAGTCTTCGGCTTTGATCTCGCGTGGATTGAAGTTGGCCGTCCATTGTCCGGCAGCTTTCTCTGCTAATTCGGGGATTGCTTCGGGACTTGCGATGGGGCCGAGCTTTGTTTCCAGACCTGCTTTCGTGAGCAAGCGAGTCAGTGTTTCGATCAAAGGATCGACACCCGACACCCCGGCAAGTTCCGCGAGCGTCTCATAGGACGCCTTGGCCTCTTCATTCTTCGCGTTGAAGCGGATGACGTGTGGCAGCATCAGGCCGACAGCCTGGCCATGGATCGTGCCGAACTTCGCGGTCAGCGGGTTCGCGCAGGAGTGCGCCGCACCAAGCATGCTGTTCTCGATCGCTAGCCCGGCATAGGCCGCGCCAAGCAGCATGTCGCCGCGGGCCTTGGTATCGCCCGGGTCTTCGAGCACCCTGGGCAGTGCGTGAATGGCCAGCGCGAACGACTCCGCCGCGTAACGCATTGAGACATCATTGCGGCGCGTACAGACGTACGACTCAACGGCGTGCGTGATCGCATCGATACTCGTGCACGCCGCGACGCTGGCGGGCTGGGTCAGGGTCAGTGCGGGGTCAAGCAGCGCGATGATGGGCAGGGCCTTTGGGTCGCCGCAGGCCATCTTCATGTGCGTGTCTTCATCCGCGATCAGCGCGTAGGACTGCGCTTCGCTGCCCGTGCCGTGCGTGGTGGGCACGGCGATCAGCGGCAGCATCTTCTCGACGGGCTTGTCGGCGTGGTGGTAGTCCGCCATCACGCCGCCATTGGTATAGATGAAGTTACAGCCCTTGGCGGTGTCGATCGCCGAGCCACCGCCCAGGCCAATTAAAAGATCCGGCTCGAATACACTTGCGGCTTCGACCGCCTCGGTCACATCGGCGGTCGAGGGATTCTCGTGGACACGTGTGAATGTCGCCGCTTCTAGGCCGGCGGCTTTTACGATGTCCAGCCCGTGCTCGGTGTGCCCGGCCTGCGTGACGCCGGGGTCGCTAATGATCATGACGCGCTTGACACCAAGCTCGGCACAGAGTGTGCCGAGGTGTTCCAACGCACCGTCCCCGAACACCAAGCGTGTGCCGGGCGTGTGGTCGAGGTCCGCTGGGGCAGGCGTCGTGATCGTCGTCATGCACCCGCCCCGGCCAACGCGTGATGGATCGCGCGGCGCTGATAGAGAAACTCGAACAAGTTGCCCTCGTGCGGCTGGTCCCACTGCGCACTGCTCGTCGGCGCTGGGCCGAGGTTCAGCCGCTGGATATCACGGCAACGCAGGAGCTCGTTCGTGAACCGATCGTCGTGCGTGATCGCACTGACGACCAGCGTCCCGCCGATCTTGCTCAGCACCTCGCTCTGTGGCACCTCGACGACCGATGCGAACGGGAACATAAACTCAGTGTTACAGAGCACGTGCTCCCACGAGTCACAGTGGATCAGCGTGGGCAGCACGTAGGTCCGACCCTCAAAAGTGGAAAGCCGAGACGACCCACCACGGACCGCCTCGGTCAGGTCCGCGGCCCCCGGCGACTGCAAACCATTGGTAATCTGTGCGTCCGCCCACTCGGCGACCTTCGGGTTCGCAATTGCGGACAGCTTCGCGCTAGCGTCATCGTTGGGCAGCGGCGTGATTTGCGCGAGCTTCTCGGCGATGGCCTGGGCCAACTCCTTGCCGTGGCTGGGCACGATGATGGTCGAAGCATTGATGCAGGACCGGCCGGAGTTCGCCGCAATCGACTGCACGATGACATCGACGTACTTGGGCCAGTTCGCGATCTCGTCTTCGCCGATGATGACCTTGGACCAGCCCGGGCCGTGTACCTCGACGCGTTCATCGCCGCCATAGCGCTTCATAGTCGCTTCGCCTCCGAAGATGATCGAGCGGTCGCAGAGGTCCATAACGGCGGCCGAGCCCTCGTGGTCGGTCGGGTAGAACCCAAAGGCCTCTTCGGGCACGCCCGCGGCGATCATCGCCTGCACGACGCGGTAGGGCGTCCACGGCTCATCGCTACCCGGCTTGAGGATCACCGGCGTCTTGAACGCGATCGACGGCAGCCAGAGCGCGTTCACGCCCGGCGAGTTGCTCGGCATCACCATGCCCAGTGCCTGCGTTGTGGGGTAGAAGCTCACTGCTGTGTTGCCGACTTCGCCGAAGCCGGCGTCGATCACCGACGGGTCGATCCCGCGCGTGAGGCCTCGGACGATGTCTTCGAGGTGCGTCAGCGCTTCATGCACCTTTGCCATGTTCGCACGGACCAGCGTGTGCGGCAGGCCGCTCGTGCGTGACAGCTGCTGGACGTAATCGCCCGGCGACTGGACCGCGTCACCCAGCGGCAGATCGGCGTTCATGAACAGATCGCCCGCCTTGGCGGACATCTCGATCAGCTCCTCGCAGGGGATCGCATCGAGCGCGGCCTTGGCCTGGGCGAACTTGTGGCTGTCGCGCTTGAGCAGGCCCGCGTTGCCGACGGACATCTCGGCGACGGTCTCGCCTGTTCCGAGGTCCTTGATCGGGCGGGTGTTGACGCTGCGGTAGGTGGTTCCGAGGCGGAGGATCGGGATATGGGGGAGGCTGGTCATGTCTGGATACAACTAATGGGTGTACGTATTATTGCAGGTATTACACAACAGCCTGCATTTTGCACTGGGTGTGCATGAACAAGACGATAAAAAACGCGTTTAGTAAACGCCTTCAACGATTTTTTGCGTGCTGGCGCCGAACGGGCGGACCTCAGATACGCCGTCCCAGGGGTATTTCTCGGCCCAGGGTTCAACACGCCGGGCCTCGTCGCGCTCGAGGAAGCGGGGCATGAACAGCTCCTTGGTCAGCGTGGTCAGCTCGACCCGGCCGAACTCGCCGTAGGGCACGGTCAAAGCGGTGTTGTCCGGGTCGACGACACGGAGCACGGCCCTGGGCTGGGGGCAGTAATAGGTCGTCTGCCAGTGGTTCTCTTTGATGTTTGGGCGGTGGGGCGCGACGCCCATGAGCGTGTTGCCGTAGGTCGGGTAGAAGCCGACGCCCGCGGTGCCGGCACAGTCGCCATCGGGTTGCTCGCAGACCTCTTCGATGAGGAAGCGGGTGTACTGCGGGTCCATCGTGGTGCCACCGACGAACGCGCCCTTGATACCGAGCTTGACAAGCGACATCCGCTCGCTGAGCGCTTCGAGCAGCTTGGGCGTGGTGAAGAGCGCAGTCACCTCGCGGTGACGGAGGATGGTCATCGCCTGATCGATGGCGTGGCCCATGTACGCCTTAGCCTGATTGGGCTGCCCTTCGCGGATGACGCGCTTGACCCAGCGCGGGTCGAGGTCCACAAAGTAGACCGACGAGTCGCGGCAGTGCGCGAGGTGCTCGATCGCCAGGCGGAGCCGCCGCGGGCCGGTCGGGCCGATCATCAGCCAGTTGCCACCGCGTGGGAAGTGATCGTCGCGTAGGGTCTTGGAGAACTGGGTGTAGTCGTGCTGGAAGTCGCCCCAGTTGAGCCGCTGCTTGGGCATGCCGGTGGTGCCGCCGGTCTCAAAGACGTTGTAGGGCTTGCCGGCAAACGCACGGGGGATCATCTGATCGTGCGGGATGTAGCGGAGCACCGTGTCCGCATCGAAGTGGTCAAACGCGGCGATCAAATCATCGAAGGTCTGGATCGACGCAGGGTCGATCCCGTGCTCCTTGGCGTAGCTGATCCAGTAGGGCGTGCCGGTATCTTCGCTGAAGTGCCAAGCGATGGTCTCTCGCATGTGTGCATCAAGCGATTCCCTCGCCGCGGCGGCCGGGTCGGTGGTGGTAGGGGTGGTCGTGCTAGTCATGTTTCTTCGGGAAGAACCGCTCGATGGTGGATTGTTCCGGGGCCTTCGTGGCAAGGGATACTAGGACCAGCGAGCCGACCGAGGCGGCAAAGATAAAGATCGCCGGCATCATGCCCACGACGAGGTATTTGGCCTTGGTCTGTTCGCCGAACACCTTTGGGCCGGTGTTGATGATGTCGTCCCAGAAGAACAGTGACCAGGTGCCGACGGTCGCGATCACGCAGGCGATCGCACCTGCCTTGGTCGTCCGTTTCCAGTACAGCGCCGCAAACACCAGCGGGAACAGGCAGCCAAAGCCTGTGAAGCACCACACACCCAGGTCGAAGACGTTCGTATCCAGCAGCAGCAGCGACAATACGTACGACACGGCGACGATGACGAGGACGAATCCTCGGGCCAGCCAGATCATCTGCTTGTCGCTGAAACGGTCTTTACCTGCCACCCGTGCGACGATATCGTTGGTAAACATCGTGCCCAGGCAGACGAACTGGGAATCGAGCGAGGACATGATCGCAGCGAGGATGCCGGCGGTGAGCAGGCCGGTCACCAGCGGGTTCTCGACGAGCGTCCGCACGATCGCGCCGAGAGCCGCATTGGCGTTGGGCGTGCCCGCGTCCGTCAAGGGCAGACGCAGGTCGCCCGCCGCGTACAAACCCGCCGCCCACATGCCCACGATCACGCAGGGCACCCAGACCAGCATCATGAAGAACGGGTGCAGCACCACGGTTGCCCTGAAGGTCTTCGCCTTCTTGGCCGTCATCCAGTGCTGAAAAAGGTGGGGGAACATCCCCACCGACAGCGGGATGACGAAGTAGCTGAAGAAGTAGGTCTTACCCATCAGGGAACGGTCGGCATTCTCCGGTGACTCTCTGAGCACCATCTTCGAGGCTTCGACCGGGCCACCCAATGCGTTGCTGATGAGGATAAACGCGGTGACGCCCATGATCATGAAGACGATCGTCTGGAAGGTATTGGCCCATGCTGCCGAGCGCACTCCGCCGAACAAGACGTAGCACAACACAACGAAGCAGACCACCAGGGCCGTTAGCCATGGCGGGATACTGCCGGAAATCCGCGCATGCGTGCCGTCATCGTTGAGTACCGGAAACAGGTCTGGGAACATGCCCATTGTGATCGGGACCATTGTCTTGCAGGCCGAAATGATGCCAACGAGCAGATAGGGGATCACGAGCGCGACGAGGATCGGGAAGAGTATCCAGCCCAGGGCGGGCGACTCGAAGCGGTCGCGGAAGAACTGGACCTGTGTCACGTAGCCGTATCGCTTGCCGATGGCCCAGAGCTTGATGCCGATGACGAAAAAGATGGCGGAGTGCAGCAGCCCGGAGTAAGACGCCATCAGCCCGTAGACGCCGACGCCGAGTTCGAAAGATTTGCCCGACGAACCGACCAGTGCGAAGCCGGTCATCGTTGTGCCGAAGACGGACATCAGCAGCAGGAACGGCCCGATGGACCGCGAAGCGACAAAGTAGTCCTTACTCGTACCTCGGAAGAAGGTAGCGGAGAAGATACCCAGCAGCAGCAGCAGGGCGAGGTAGCCGCAGATCACCCACAGTGGGAGCTTCGAGACATCGGCCACAATCAGATATTGCGGACTGGCAACCAGCGACACAGTCATTGTGCGTCTCCGTCGGGCTGTTCAGCATCGCCATCGATTTCATCCGCCCACGCCTCGACCTCGCTGGGCCAAGCGAACCTCACCGCGAACGCCCAAAGCGTGACCGCGCACATTGAGAAACCCGCGTGGTACGCCAACGAAACAGGGATAAAACCGAACACCAGGTCATTGTTGTCCCAGTTCCAGAAGTCCTGGTGCAGGATGAACATCAGGCAGAAAATGATGAGTATGATTTTTTTGCCCATGGCGAGTTCTCATACAGGAGGGCGGGGCTCTTTGGCGAGCCGCGAATCAGAGAGGGCCTTCGGCTCGGCAGGAGCCCCGCCCTCCCTGATAGCTTTACTGCGCATCCTCCGCTATCGCGTAGAGGTGGGACTGCGTCGCGACGTAAAGCACGCCGTTCGCCGCGATCGCACTGGAGTAGATCGGCGCGGGGAACTCGACCTCGGCGAGCAGTTTCTTCTCCGGGCCGGCTTCAAGGATCGTCAGGATGCCGTCCTCGTTGCCGAGGAAGACTTTGCCGTCCGCGACAAGCGTGGAGGACCAGATATGGCCGAGCGTGTCGTGGTGCCACTTCTTCTCGCCGGTCTTTGCGTCTAGGCAATAGAGGTTGCCGGAGTAGTCCGCGGCGTAGACCAGGCCTTTGTGAACGCTCACGGTTGAGATCGTGCGGTCGATTTCTGTGAAGTCCCAGACGACCTTCGCGATACCGTCGGTAACCTGGGTCGGGTCGATGGCGATGAGTCGGCCGACCCCCTCGCCGTGCTCGGGGTCCTGGCCGATTGGCGCGTAGATCAAGCCGTCGTGGATAACCGGCGTCGCGATGTACTCGCTGGGGCCCGGCGGGGTGGCGTAGGGGATCGGCTCGCCTGCCTCATCGAAGCGGTAGGAAGGCAGGTTGCCGTCGACCTTCCATCGCTCGGGGAGGATGTCGAAGTCGTCCTCGTCCTTGACGGTCTTGGTGTCGTAGCCGTAGACAAAGCCGTCGCCAGCCCCGAAGACGACGGTGGCCTTGCCGTCGAAGGTACCAAACGATGGGCTGGACCAGTTGCAGTGCAGGATGTTCGGACCGATTCCGCTTCCATCTTCGCCGACGAGCTCGCCGGTCTCCGCGTCGAGTGCGATGAGCGAGGGCGCGTTGGGTGCCGGGACATTGATGTGCGACCAGTCCACGCCGTTGGAGGTCGCGACGTAGAGCACGCCGTCCACGGCAAGGCAGGAGTTGGAGGTGATGTTGTGCGGGAAGACGTTGAGCTCCTCTCGCATGTCGTACTTCCAGATGACGTCGGCGTCCTTGGGACCGATCTCGATGGGCGGCTTGCCCTGGCCGGCGTAGTAGGCGCTCTCGTCCTGGAAGCCCTGGTTTCCGTTGGCCATGCCGTTGAGGTCGAGGCAGACGATCTCGCAGAGGTTGCTGACGACGTAAACCCGGTCGCCGTAGACCGCGGGCGAGGAGCACATGCCTAGGAACTCCCAGTCGCTGACCTTGCCCGCCCCGAGCTTGTGCAGGCTGAACTCCCAGATGAGTTCGCCGGTCTTTTCGTCGAAACAGTAGAAGTTGGAGCGGTCACCCTGGTACTTGGGATCGCGGGGCGTTTCGTTGTTTGTACCGACCAGCACGCGGCCCTGCGAAACCACGGGGTTTCCAAAAGCCTGGCTGCCGAGCTTGGCGACCCACTTGATCTTCTTTTTCGTGTCCGGGTCGATCTTACCGGTGCGCCCGATCTCTTCGCCGGGGGCGAAGTCGAAGGGGATCGGCCCGCTATCTGGCGCGACCATGTTGCGGGAGCCATTCAAACCCCAGACGGGCCAGTCTTCTGCGGAAGAGGAGGATGTAACCGCAGATGAACACAGATAAACGCAGATAAAGGCAGCAAGCCCAGTCGTTTGTTTTTTCATCATTCAATCCATTTCACTTCGTATTTGTTGTTTTAGTTTTCAATCTGCGTGTATCCACGTTCATCCGCGGTTCCAAACGCTTCGACTTTATGGCTTAGGTTCTACTTTCACGTTGTCTACATACACGCGGTGTTTGGACTGCGGGGAGAAGCCGTAGATGCCCGGGCTGCCCTCGGTGTGGCAGATCGGGACCTTGACCTCGATGGTCCAGTCCGCGGGCTCGTCCTCGCCCTTGGGCCAGGCCTTGCCGTATACAGTGCCCGTGCCGTCTTCATTAGGGACGACCGCCGACTTGATCGTGTACCAGTTCTTGGCAGACCATTTGAACGGCACGGTCTCGGCGATGCGGTTGTGGTTGGAGCTGACCTCGATGGCCTGCTTGTTGCCATCCAGCACGATGAGGTAGCGCTGGTTGATGACGCCGACGACGCTCATGCCCCGGCGGTTGCCATCACTCATCACATCCGCCTGCACGGTGTAGCCCGTGTCATCGGGGTGGCCCAGAAAGATCATGGAACGCTGGAAGAGGACACGGTCAAGCGTCTTGGCGAGCACTTTGTTGTCGCCATCGTCGTACGGGTCGTCGCGGACCTGCCACTTCAGCCGGGCCCCGATCCAGGGCAGCGGCGGGTGGGCGTAGGCGACGCTGTCGTTCTGATCAGTCAGGCTCAACTCGAACGCCTGGAAGTCGAAGCTGTACGGCGGGACGGGGAGGATGCGCCCGCGCGTTGTGCCGGATATGTTCGCGGGGTTAGATGCTTTGAACGCACCGGCCGAAGGCGCATTGGCATCCGACGCGGTGATGGTTGTTCCGTCTATGCTCGCATCCATCTCGACCTTGACCCGCGCGGTCGGTGGAATGAATTTTTTGAATGTCATACCTGTAACACTGTCGGACAGCTGCATGCCATGACGATCAATGGTCTTGGTAGTTGGTGTGACGGCCTCGCCGGGCTTGAGCAGGAATTCTGCAGGCGTGATCATGTACTTAACCGGAGACACTTTAAAGGTCGGTGACGGTCTACTTGCCAAAGCTGTTGTCCCGCCGCTGTCGTTGCCGAAGCAGTAAAGCTTGTCGGTGGTATGCACGTAGATTTTGCCGTTCCACACGGTGACGTTGCCAATGCATTTGCCTGCGAGCTTGGTCTGCACGGTATCCGTCGGCTCGGCACGTCCGGGGGTGACAACCGACAGGCCATCGTTCCAGTAGGGGATGTACAGCTTGCCGTCCGCGTAGAGCGGGGAGGCGTGCAGCTGGCTCGCGCCTTGTTTCTTCTGCCAGAGCGTATGGCCGGTCTTGGCGTCCATCGCGATGAGCCTGCCGTCTAGAGCACACTGGTAGACGACACCATCGACGATGACAGGCGAGCTGGTAAACATGCTGACATCGTTGTTGCGCCAGACGACCAGGTCGTCTTCGATCTTGACCGGCTTCTCATCACTTTGTAGCGCTTGTACCAGCGCCTGGTCGGCACGGATGGCGATCATGTAGCCCCGGCCGGAGTCGCCGACGTTTTCCTTACCGTGCACCTGGATGATCAGGTCGTCGCTAAGCACGTCGGGCGTGCCGTTGTTGTAGATGATGGGCGAGGCGTTGACGCCGCCGAGGGACATCTGGTAGCGCCAGAGCGGCTGGCCGGTGCGGATGTTGACGCAGACGAGGTTGCCGCAGCCTGTACCGGCGTAGAAGACCCGGTAGCCCTGACGGTTTTCGATATGAGGGGTCGAGAACGACGAGTCGGCCAGGAAAGGTGGCCCCACGCCGGGCGTGGAGGACCAGATCAGCTCGCCGGTATTCTTATCGAAGGCGTAGAAACGGTTTCGTGCCGGCCCCTCGGATCCCCAGTTCGTGGAGATGATGTTGACGATGGCGAGCTGGCCGTCGATGGTGACGACGCCGGTCCGGCCGTTGGGGAAGGTCAGCCGGCCGTACTGCTCCTGCAGTGAGATGCGCCAGAGCTCGTTGCCATCCCGGTCTAGTGAGATGAGCAGGCCCGGCGAGGTGTGGATGAATACGTTGCCGGTCTCGGGGTCGATGGTTGGCCCGCCGATGCTGTAGCGGTTGTAGACGATGTCGGAGATGAAGTCGGCGTAAGAGCGTGACCAGACCTCTTCGCCGGTCTCGGGATCGAGGCAGTAGAGGGTCTCGGTGAGCTCAGCGCCCTCGCCGGGGTAGCCGAGGACAAAGAGTCGGTTGCCCTCGGGGTACTCGGCGATGGCGGCGGTGCCACGGCCCGGCACATCCAGAGTCCAGCGGAGGTTGGCGTCGTCGCCTTCAATGATGGCTTGCTTGGGCAGACCGGTCTGGTTGCTGATGCCGGTCTGGTCGATGCCGCGCCAACTGAGCTTGCCCTTGATGGGGCTGTTCGGGCCGCCTTCCGGCGGAGGGTGCAAGATTCCGGTCTTTGTGCCACAGCCAACCGCGAAGGCGATGAGGAGGAAGAGCGGAGCGATGCGCGGGATCAGAGACATGCTTAGGCCCTGTTCGGGGGAGTGGACTAATTCCAGAAAAAGTACTGTACACGTACTTTATAGTCAAGCGGGATGACGTTAGAATCCTTTTGCATCTTACGCACGCTATGACGCCACCCAAGCCCCCGATTGATGATCCGCACCGCCGCCGGCTGCCGCCGCTGCTACGGCGTTGTTGGTACGGTTTAAACCAGGCGTTTCGTAAGCGGCTGGCGATACTTGGGATCACGCCCAATCAGTTCACGGTCCTGCGCTGGCTGGAGGAAGATGATGGCGGCGGCGTCCGCCAAGCTGAGATC
Organism: Planctomycetota bacterium; assembly: GCA_039188575.1. Lineage (GTDB taxonomy): Bacteria > Planctomycetota > Phycisphaerae > Phycisphaerales > Phycisphaeraceae > JAHQVV01. Next base: position 34,623 of record JBCCYY010000010.1, read on the forward strand.
TGCTCGCGGATGGCCAGCGACCCCAACACCATCGCGGCCCTGGTCGAGCGGATGCAGTCCGACGGGCTGATCAAGCGGAAAACCGACCCGACGGACCGCCGGGCCCGCCTGATCTCGCTGACCCCCAAGGGCCGACGCGTCTATGCCAAGGCCCGCCCGGTCGCGGTCGAACTGCAGGAAGAGGTGCTCAAGGCGATCCCCGCGGGTGAACGCGAGAGGCTGCTCGAGCAGATCGAGATCCTCGCGGATGCGTGTCAGGTCGCGCTGGAAGGCGAGGCGGAATCATCCGCGACTTAAATCCTGATCTAGAATGATGCTGTTGCAATTTCAGGGTGGGTGTGGAAAACGTTCAAGCGGCCGTGTATAACTACACTCGGTTAGCCGTCTGTGGTGAGGTGCAAGGTGTTTGCCCCATGCGTATGGCTGGAGAAAGGATCACATGATTTCGATGAAGAAGCGTTTCCGTACTCAACACGGGTTGGCTGCCGTGGCCTGCCTGGCCGTCAGTTCGCAGGTCTCTGCCCAGTCGATCGCGCTGGTGAATGGCTCGTTTGAGGACCCTGACATCCCGCAGGCCAACCTATCGCTGATCGATTTCAGCCAGATCAACAGCCAGTTGGAATTCGAGTTTGCGATCGGCCGGCTCTTGTCGGTCGATTTCTTCGGCAGCGGCTGGACACAGACCGGCCCAACCTCGAACTTCACCAACCCGCCTAATCAGCAGACCGGCGTTTTCAGCAACCAGTCCGTGGTCGTCAACAGCCCGCAGTTCAACGTTCAGATCGATCCGATCGAGAACGTTGATGGTGACGGCGTCGGCTTCGATCAGCTTGGTTTTATCCTCGCTGACCCGTTCGCGGACGGGGTGCTCAACGATTTTGTTTCGATCCACCAGGCATCCGCCGGCGTCTTCGAAGCGGATACCGAATACCGCTTTACGCTGGCGGTGGGCCTCTCCAGTGTCTTCCCTGCCGGCGATGACGCGCCGCTACGCATCGCGATCGGGTACCTCGACGATACGCCCGGGCTGGAGGGATCTGAAAAGTTCATCGAGCTCGATGGGCTGGACATCATCGCTTCGGACCTCGGCCCGGGTACCGGCACGTCTGGGCCGACCCCGCTCGAGGACTTCTGGGTCGACCTCACGCCAGACGAAATCGCTCCCGAACTCCTTGGCAAAACGATCGCAGTTGAGATCCGTGTGGACGTGCCTAGCGATGTGCCGGTGCAAGACCGGTTCAATATCGGTGGCTCGTTCAACTTCGACAACGCACGCCTGACGGTTGTTCCCGAGCCGACCTCGCTTGCACTCTTAGGTCTTGGCGGACTGTTGGCTCTCCGGCGACGCAGGTGATTGCACAACGACCTTTCTTGGGGTGACGTACCGGTTTGAGGGGCCTAGACTAAGTGCCGAGGCAAGGACTGTCTCAGACGAAAGCACGCATGCCATGACTCCGAAACGACGGGCATTTACACTGATCGAGCTCCTGGTCGTAGTGAGCATCATCGCGATCCTTATCGCGATCCTGATCCCCGCGCTCGCCTCGGCAAGGGCATCAGCGATCAGCGTGAGCTGTCTCTCGAATCAGCGACAACTCATGATTGCGGTCAGCACCCACGCGGCGGACCAGCAGGGCCGTATCCCTTATGGGCCAGAGGAGCCGAACGGCGGACTGTTCAACGGTATCGACGACCTGTACATCATCAACGGCATGACGACGAGCCTGATCTCCGACCGCTTTGGCCGGGTCGTTGGGGCAGGCTTATTGCTGGACGACTATCTCTCCGAAACGCCTGAGGTGTTGTTCTGCCCCGGCGCGGACCAGGAGATCGTCGTGCAGGAGCAGTTGGACCTCGTCGGGGTGGACAACGCGATCAGCGGCTACATCTATCGGCATGGCACCAACACGATCGCGGACCTTGAAGCATTCCGCGATTTCGGCACCCCGCTCGACCGCCGCATCCAGCTCGACAACCTAGGCTTGAACCGCAACGGCGACCCAGCCCAGGCAATGTTTGTCGACAACAATTTCATCCTCCCTGAGGGTTCGTCTTTTGAGGCGTTTCACCGCAGCAACCACGAGCGCAAGTTTGTGAATATCGCCTACGCCGATGGCCACGCCGAACAACGGCGGAACGACGACAGTACGTATGAAGTCAACGTGGTGGGGACGAACCTCTTCAACGCGATCGACCAGATGGTCGAGGTGTTTGAAGCAGCCGACTTGGCAGAATAGACCGAACAACGGTTCAACGTTGTTTGATTTGTGTCAGAAGCTCATGTCGTAAACCAGTAATAACGAGGACAGCCCTATGAAACGCGATCGGGTGACAGGTTTAGCCGTTCTTTTTGCCTTAGTTTTCAGTGTTAGCACCATTGCCGCAGACTGGCCGAACTGGCTCGGGCCGAACTTTGATGGCACGACGACCGACTCGGGCTTTGACCCCGCGTTCGCCAAGGGCGGCATTGACGTCAAATGGTCTAAAGACATCGGTGTGGGGTTCACCGGCGTCACTGTCGCCGATGGCAAGGCCTATACTGCAGGCTGGAATAAGGGGAACACCACCTTCTTTGCCTTTGATAGCAACACCGGCAAGGAGGCTTGGTCGCACAGCTTCCCCACAGCGAAATACGACAACCTCAACGTCGGCGGGCCCTCCGGCACCGCGGCCGTCTCCGAGGGCAAGGTTTACCACATGGCCCGCGACGGCCAGTTGTTCTGTTACGACGCGGACAGCGGCGACGTCCTTTGGCAGAAGAACCTGACCCGGGAGTACGGCGTGCGGGTCCCGCGTTGGGGCTTCTCCGGCTCCCCCCTGATCCTCGACGACACGGTCTACCTCGACATCGGCAAGATCATCGCGCTTAACAAAGCTGACGGCAAAGAGCAGTGGGCGACCAAGGACTACGGCCCGGCGTATTCGACGCCCGCGTTGATGACCTTTGATGGCAAGGACTACCTCGCGGTCTTCCCCGAGTCCGGCTTGTACGTGCTCGAGCGGGACGGTGGCAAGCAGGTCGCTCACAAACCGTGGGAAACCAGCTACGGCGTGCACGCGGCGACGCCCGTCGTCATCAAGGACAAGTTCATCTTCATGTCCTCCGACTACAACACCGGTTGCGCGCTCGTCGAGTTCACCGGCAGAGGCGTCACGACGATCTGGGAAAACAAGAACCTCAAGAACCAGATGTGCACCAGCATCTTCAAGGACGGGTACCTGTATGGCTTCGACTCGTCGCAGCTGACCTGCATCGACGCGGAGACGGGCAGGGAGATGTGGAGCCAGCGCGGCCTGGGCCGGGGCACCGTGATCATGGCGGGCGAGACGCTGATCGTGCTGTCAGATAAGGGCGAGGTACTGACCGTGCCTGCGTCGCCACGGGGCTACCGCCCGATCAGCAAGGTCGAGGTGATCGACGGCGACGACACGATCTGGACCTCGCCGACGCTGGCTAACGGGATGCTCTACATCCGCGGTAGCAGGGGCAAGCTGGTTTGTATTGATGTGAGCAAGTAGGTCTTTTTAAGCTTCGAACTTGCTGTTTAGCGGGTGACGCGCAGCATCCCGTGCGGAGTCTTTACAATGCACCTGGGACGCTGTGCGTCGCCCGTTACACCGTTCTGGACAAGGGTCAACAGTATGCGTCACTTCTCTTTCTTGATCTGCCTTACGTTCGTCTTCGGTTGCGCTATGCCTCAGCCGACCCACGCCGACACAGACTGGCCGCAGTTCCGCGGGTTCGATGGGACCGGTGCCGTGCCCGATGCGGACACGGTGACGAGCCTGGATCTGAAGACCGGCAAGAGCATCAAGTGGGCGGCCGACATGCCCGGGCCGACCGCCGGCACGCCGGCCATCGTCGGCGACTACATCTTTACCACCGCCGGCACGACCGATACCAACCGGCTCGTCGCGATGGCGCTGTCACGCAAAACAGGCGAGGTCCTCTGGCAGCACGACGTCGCCGAGGCACGCAAGTCGCGCCAGCGCAGCCGGGAGAATAACCACGCCGTCTGCTCGCCCGCCGCGGATGATAAGCACGCCTACTTCCTCTTCGGTGGGGGAGACCTCGTTGCGCTGACGCACGAAGGCGAGAAGAAGTGGCACATCAACCTCACCGAGATGTACGGCAAGATCGAGATCCTCTGGGGCTACTCATCCAGCCCGCTGCTCCTTGACGGCAAGCTGTACGTGATGGTCCTCCGTCGCCAGCCGTCGTTCCTGCTCTGCATCGACCCGGCGACCGGTGAGGTCCTCTGGAAGCAGGACCGGCCGACCACCGCCGAGGGTGAGTCCCCCGAGTCCTACGCGAGCCCGATCGCTGCGACCATCGACGGCAAGAAGCAGATCATCTGCTACGGCGGCGACTGCCTCACCGGGCACGACCCGAATACAGGCAAAGAGCTCTGGCGGTTCACCGAAGACATCAACCCAACGAACAACAAGATGTTCCGCGTCATCTCGGGCCCGACGCAAGGGCTCAACGGCCTGATCTACTTCACCACCCCGCGTGGCGAAGACCTCTTCGCGGTCGAGGTGAAAGACAACCAGCCCAAGCTCAAATGGATGGCCGAGAAGGTCAACGCTGATGTGCCGTGCCCGGTCTACACCGAGACGGGCTTATACGTCCTCAGCGGCGGCAAGAAGCGCATCTTCAAGTTCGACCCGAGCACCGGCGAGAAGCTCTGGGAAGGACGGATCGACACGCCGGGCTACTTCCGCTGCGGCCCGACCTACGCGAACAAGCACCTCTATCTCATCGACGGCGATGGCGAGTTATTTATCTACTACGCCGGCGATGAGCTGAAGAAAGTCAGCCGCACCAGCCTTGGCGGCTACCCGACCCGCGCGACGGTCGCTGTCGCGGGTGATGATTTGTTTATCCGCACGGGCAACAAGCTGATTTGCGCGGGCAAGTAGATTGGCTCTAAGAAGTCAGCGGTTACTGATACCGATCAACTCGGTATCAGTCCTCAGGACAATGTGCTTGTCCACAAACCCGACGCCGTAGACTTTGCCCTTGATCGATAGCTTGTTTTCGGTAATAACTTCTGCGGCAATACCGTTATCTTTGAGGACGACCGCGCTGCCATCGGTGCAGAAGAAGTAGAGGTGGCCGGTGCGTGTGTCCCAAACGGGCGAGGCCCAGACACCCTCGGGCAGGGCGTGCTGCCAGCGGCGGTCGCCGGTTGCTGGGTCGAGCGCCTCGACGGCGCCAGGCTTGTTCACGAAGTACAACGCGTCGTCGGTCGCGAGCGGGGAGCCGAAGCCGGAGGGCCGGCCTCCGCCCTCCCAGGTGATGTGGGTGTTGCTGAGGTCCCCGATCCCGCCGCGCTCGATCGCGAGGTTGGATTTGGGCTCGGAGCTCGCGATGTAAACCGTATCTCGTGTGATGGTCGGCGATGGCACGAAGTTCTTCTCGACGCTACCGACCCGCCAGACGCGTTTGCCGGTCTCGGCGTCGAATGACTCGACCAGCGGGCTGATCGAGGTAACGATGCGCTGCCCGTGCGGCTGCTCATGCCCGCCTGGCGCATCAACCACGATGGGTGAGGCCCAGGACGTGCCGGCCTCGCGGTCGGTCTTCCAATTGTTCTTGCCGGTCTTTTTGTCGATCGCGAGCAGGTAGGACGGCCCACGGTGCGCGACGAGGACGATGATGGCATCTTCGGTCTGTGCGAGCGATGAGCCCAGGCCGTGGCCCTGCTCCTGCCGGCCGTACTGATCGAGGATCGATCGCGTCCAACGGGTGTTGCCATCATGGTCGAAGGCGACGAGGTCGCCCGATTCGAAGAAGGCGTAGAAGCCGGCCTCATCAGCGCAGCCGGTCGGCGCGGCCTGGGACACCATCATGGTGCGTTCTTGCGGGCAGCTGGAGTCGAAGCGTTTGATCCAGCGCACCTCGCCGGTCGCGAGGTCGTAGCAGGCCGCGGTGTTCTGTTCTTTGTTGTCGCCCTCGACGGAGGTGATGTAGACGCGGCCGTCGTACACAACGGGGCTTGACTGGCCGTAGCCCGGCAGCGTGATCCGCCAGGCGAGGCTGTTGTCGGACCATTGTGTTGGCAGGTTTGCAGCCGTGGTGTGCGAGGCCCCGTCGCCGCGGAAACCCGGCCAGCGGGTAACCGATTGGTTATCCACGGCGGCTGCGTTGCTCGCGGCTGGGGTCGCGTCTGTCGTAGCCTGCTTGACTATTGATTCGCGATCGGTTGAACAGCCCGCGGTCAGCGCGATCAGAGAGAGCAGCGTTTGGCGACTTAGCAGCAACGTTCTGCGTTTTAAAGTCACGGGGAGGTTACTCCGGTTCGCAAGGAGCGTTGTTGATCCACATCTTTCGTTGTTGGCCGTCTCGACGCGGGTTGATTAGTCACGAACTCTTCCCCGCCTGCTCGGCAAGGAACGGCTTGCAGTCGATCTCGGCGGCCGGGCTGGACAAGCGGATCAGCTGTTGTGGGCCAACGATTTGTGAGATCTCCTCTTCCGACTTGCCCGCGTCCGACGCGAGGTGCCTCGCGAAGGCTTCGGAGACCTCGATCTGCTCGAGTTTGCCCTCGACCACGGCAATCGAGCCGGACGCTTCGAGCGGCACCAGGCGCGTGTCGTCGATCGGGCAGACGAACTTGACGAACAGCACCCCGTTCTCTGGGGCATCTGGATCGCCCAGGGTCACCCAGCAGCCCTTGGGCTTGCAGACCTCGATGACGGTCCCCTGCACGCGGATGAGCTTATCCTTGTAAGCCGAGAGGTCTTTGAGAACAACACCGACCGAGATGGCATCGGCCACGTCGCCCTGGATCTCCCCGCCGAACTGCGTCATCTCCGGCGGGAGGTTGCCGCCTTCGACGGGCGTCATGTTGTCGTACGGCTTGTCCGCTGTTTTTGCAGGACTGCTGCAGCCAACCAGAATTAGCACCCCTAGTGAAAGGCAAAATGGGGTCAACAGACGGGAGCAATGGGTCATCATGATGGGTTCTCCTGATCAAAAAGGTTTATTCAGTCAGCGTGATCATACAAAGCCAGGACGGATGTCATACGTACCGTGTAAGCTAATCTTCAACAAGCAGGTTCGTGAGAAGGAAGGCCTTGAATTCCTGGTGGTCGATGGTCTCCAAGGCATTGGTTTGTTCTCGGTAGAACCGCGTGACGAGGCTGTCTTTCTTCGGCTCGACATGCCCGTCGATGAAAGCGACCAGAAAGACGGACTGGTTCTCGTGTGCGTTGGTGTCGTAGCCCCAGCCGATCAGCAGATCGAGGAAGAGTGGGGCCTGGGTGGGGAACTCGCTCTGGCCATCCGGCCCGATCTTCGAGTCGAAGTTGTCGAGGGTTGTGTACAACCGGGGCCTTGGGCCGAACCCGTTCGTGCCCAGATCGAAGGCAGGGTTGTACATGTAGTTGCCACGGACGAGGAAGGTGCTGCCGTCGGCACCGGAGTCTGGGCCGGTGAGGCCGGCCTGCCCCACCTTGCCAAAGGGGTCTGGGAAGTAGCTCTTCTGCCAGAAGGGCGCATCCTGGCTGGGGCAGTAGAAAACTTCTGGGCTTGAGATATAGCCCTGTTCGATCAAACGGCCCTTGCCAACGTACTCGACGTTGTTGGCCGCAGGCCCAGCGGCGATCCGGTAGGACAGGACCGGGCTGCCCAGCGTGTCGGGGACGACAGGCCCATCCGGGTCGTAGTGGCTCGGCAATCGGTCGCGGTTGTCGGATGCAAAGCTGGAGACCGCGATCACGAGTTGGCGCTGGTTCGACGAACAGGCCGATTGCCTGGCCGATTCGCGGACGCTCCCCAAGACAGGCAAGAGGATCGCGATCAGCAGGGCGATGATGCTGATCACCACGAGTAGTTCGATGAGCGTGAAGGCGGGTCGTGCGGGGATTGAGGGATCGGGGTACTTCATTTGAATTTGTGGTTGCAACTCTATCTCAATTGATCTAGTATATTCTTGTTAGTCAGGTGTGTGTAGCCCTGAAGCCTCTTTTTATTGGAGAATTGATCATGTTTAGTCGTTTTGCTTCCTCTCGTCGTTCATCTACTCTGCTCGGGACGGCGTTGGTCGCTGGCGTTGCGGCCTTGCCTGCAGTTGCTGACGAGTATGAGCAGATCTTTGCTTTAAGCGATATCAACCCATCTTCGCCAGATGCCGGGATTTTCGGTGTTGCATCGATCGGTGGGAATTTTGTATTTACGACCGCTTTTGGCGATGCGAATGAAAACGACATTATCCAGGGCCCGCCATTTACAACCGTGATTGATAACAGTGGTGTTCTGATTGCGAATGGCAATGCGACTGGGATCGCAGGTGGTCAGTTTTATGCCAACTCAGCAACCACATCCGTATTCGTGGACACCAACTCGGACTCTATCTTTACACTCGATGTGCAAAATAACACACTGGTGCGTGAGAAATCCAACGCGGAAATTATCGCTTTTACAGGCCTGACCAGTTCGAGTCAGCAAATCGATCAAGGTGTGCTTGACTCCGATGGGAACCTGCTTTTTTACAACGGCAGTTCGGACAGCATTATTTCCCTTTCGCCAGGCGGAACACTTTCGACTTTTGCGAGTGATAGCGACCTAACCAGCGGTATTGGTACCGACATTGTGCGGAGTATGGTCAGTGATACCGCGAATCAGATTTTGTACATCGGTAGTACAGCAACCGATGAGATCTATAGCCTTGATTACAGCGGCGATACGTTTGTTTACAGCACCGTGCTGGCAAACGCTGACCTTGAGGCATTTACCGGCTCGACCACCTTTGGGCCAAACAACCTTTTCTTTGCACCGGATGGCTTGGTCTATTTTTACGATAGCTCTTCTGATGGGATTTACAGCTTCGATCCCGGCGATGCGTTGAACTCACTTACACTTGTGATCGATGACGATGCCCTGATCGATGGCCCGGGCGGCACCGCTGTACTCGGTGGCCTCGTGTGGGTTGATGGTGAGATCGGCTGGTGGGTCTCTCGCACATTCAACGGGTCAGTGGCCGGCGTATACGCCATCCCCGAGCCGAGCTCGCTGGCACTTCTTGGCTTGGGCGGCCTGCTCGTGACTCGTCGGCGACGCGGCTAAGACATCACGCGGGACTAGTGTGAAGAAATCAACGCCATGCATTTTTTGCGTATGGCGTTTTTAATTCTCAACGCGGTGTAATTTTGTCGCCTCGATCAGCTCGAGCATCGCCTTTCCCATCGCCTCGCCGATGAGCCAGTTGCCCTCGCCGTTGGCCATCCAGTGGGTCTGGGTGCCCCGGTCGCCGTGCGTTTCGCGTGGTCGCCAGATGTCGCGGGTCTCGGCGGTGATGGTATTGCCCCTGAATGCCTCCATCTTCGGAATGGCGAGCTGCGTTTTGGCCAGCTTCTTCATGCCGTTGATGTCGGCGTTGCGGTAGTTGTCTGAGATCTGCTGATTCTCTTTGAGTTCGGTGTCGTCCCGGCCCCCGGTTGCCGTGCCGGTGACGCCGATGCTGACGAGCATGTCCGACGCATCGACGGGCGATAGCCGAATGCGATTGTGCCCCCCCCCTGTACGCGTGGGCCGCAGCGGGCTTGCTATTCATTGTTTAGCTTGGTTCTATTCTTCTCCCACCACTGCTTCCAGAGCTTGGCATCGGTTCCGTAGGCCCTGCGTGCGATGGGTTGCAGGGCGAGGCCCGCGGCGTCGGCGACGGCGGGGTCGGGGTCGTCCAGCAGCGCGACGAGATCGCCAGCGATTGCCGGCGATCTGTGCCGTTCGAGCGATGAAAGCATGGCGAGGCGCAACCCGGTTGGTCTGCTCCGGTCTTTTGCGGCCTTAAGGACAGCAGGGATCGCTGGCTCACCGATCCGCCAGAGCGCTTTGCTTATGTTGCCGGCGTAGTGTTGCGCGTCGATATCGAGATGATCAGCGATATATGCGATCAGCGGCTGGATCGCCGGCCCGTACTGCATCTGCCCCAGCGCATCGATCAGGGGGTAGACCGGCTCGTTCCGCTTGAGGAACAGGTCGAGCATCGCTTTGCTTCCGCGATCGTCTCCAAGTTCGGCGAGGATCGGGGCGACCCACCTGCGGTAGCGCTCGTCTGCCACCGCGGCGACCAGGACCCCCGCCGCGCGCTCGTCCCCAAGCCGACCCAGCGCAGCGGCAGCGAGCAGGCGCCGGGGCAGTTCGCCCTGCCGGTGGTCTTCTTTCAGTTCGAGGAGCGGCGTGAGTGCTTCGATCACGTGCTTGCGGGCCGCGTCTCCTTTGGCCGCGCTGAGGACATCAAACGCCGAAAGGCGCACTTTGTGATCGTTGCTCTCGATAAGTGGCTCGGCGGCCCGCACCGCTTCTAGCGCGGTTTCTTCTACGGCGGCGAGGTGCTTGAGTGATCGCAAGGCTTCGCGCTTTGCATGATTTGAACTGGCTTTCTCAAGATGCTCAAGTGTCGGGTCGAGTGCTTCGGGCTGCTGAAGGCGGGCCGACAGCTTCAAGGCGATCTCGCGGAATGCTGGGTTGGGGTGCTGCTTGACCTCGTTGACGCCCGCCCCCGCGTACATGGCGACGACCAAGCGTTCTGCGCCGCGAGCACGCCCGCCCCGCTCGGCGATCTCGGTCAGGGTGTTCAGCGCCCACCGCGCTTCAGCGATATCCTTCGTGCTCCAAAGCCTTTCATTGATCGCGTTGATGGCGTCCCCGGACACCGGCCCCATCTCGCCCAGCGTTCGGTATGCGAACCGTCTTTGACGCGTCGTCCCGCTCTTGAGTACCTCGATGAGCGGGTCGATCACCGCGGAGGCATAGCTGGCCAGCGCTTTTGACGCGGCGTAGGCGACCGTGTCTTCGTCGGCATCGAGCGCGAGGATGAGGTTGGGGATCGCCCTGGCCGCCGGGCCGCGTGGCTGGATCGCGTCGATTGTCTGGATCGCGCGCACCTGGACCCCGGTGTCTTCGTGCGAGAGCAGGGCGATCAGTTCGTTAATCGCTTTGTCCGTGCCGAACATCATCGCTGTGCCCGCGAAAAAGGGCTCGAGTGTCCCGTTCGCCGCCGCGGCGACGATGGCAGAGCGGCCGTCATCCCCCATCTTGGCCAGGGCATCTGCCGCGTTAGCGCGTCGCTGCTTCGACTCGGAGCCGAGCGCTTGCTTCAAAGATTCAAACGCAGGCTGTCCGATGGCGACCAGTGCTTTGACCGCGGCGTGGGAGGGGAAGGTGTACCGCCGTTCATCGACGAATACTTTTTCGAAATCATCCAGCCGGTCGATCAGGTGCGGGACGAGATCGGCCACGCTTTGTTTGTGCTCTGCTGCCGCCTCGATCGCCAGGATCCGTTTGGCGGGGTCTTCATGCCGAATCTCTTGGATCAGCTGTTCGAGGCCGAGGTTCTTAAGTTCATCTTCCTCCGCGGACGCAGGCAGGTAGAAGCTGGACAAGAGTGCGACCAGCGCGATCAGGGAAATGAGGTACCTGGTTCTGCGTTCGGTTTGCATGACTGTATCCCGGCTTTGTGATCAAGTTGGCAACAACGAAGCGTCATACTACGACGGCGGGTTCAGTCTTGTTGGTCATTTTGAGTGGTTAGTCGCTTGATTCGACGGTGCGGTATAGGAACGCGTCCGATGTCAGCAGGGAGGTGATCAGTGCGTTTATGCTGCCGCCGGATTCTTTGTAGGCGCGGTGGGCGTCCCGCAGGACTGGGGCGTCGTTGAGGGTTTCGTTGCGGCCCATCCAGAAGCGGAAGGCGTGGCGGACGAAGACCTGCTCGGCGCGTTCGCTGTTGGCGAGGCGTTCGATGAGTTCGATGGCGTTGGCGACCTCGCCGTCAAGTTCGGGGACGCCGGACTCGATGACCGCCCCGGTCGTATCGACGGGCTGGCCGAGTTCCTCGGTGCGGTACAGGCCCGCGTGGTTGTACATCTCGAAGGGCAGGCCCAGCGGGTCCATCTTCTTGTGGCAGGTCCAGCAGTAGGCCTCCTGCGTGACGCGCATCCGCTCGCGGAGGGTCTTGTTCGGCTCGTCGGGGAGCATCGCATCGACCGTGATCGGGACATCGGGCACCGCGCCGCCGATGAGCCGCTTCTGGATCCATAGCCCGCGGTGGATGGCGTGGTTGTCCATCGCGTCGGAGTGTGAGACGAGCCAGCTGGGGTGGGTGAGGATGCCCAGGCGTTGTCCCTCGGGCGCGGTGGCGAGGACGCGGTCGGGCTTGAGCGAGCTGTTACCAAAGCTCTTGTGCGAGACGCGGGCGTAGATCTTCGGGCCGTCGAGGATGGCCTGGGTGACCTTGGCGTTCTGCCGCGCCTGCGCTTGCTTGTGCAGCCGGTTCAATTCGTTCTGCTTGTTCTCTACCTTCTTTTTGAGCTTACGGTCATCGGGATTGAGCTTTAGCGCCTCCGATAGCTCGAACATCTCTTGTGCGACTTCCTGGTACTTCTTGGTCGGCTCGGTGGCCTGCTCCGCTTCCTTCATCTGAGCCCGAGAGCGCCGCTCGCCGAAGTAGATGTTGTCCGCCTTGGTGGCGACGACCTTGTCGGTGGTGAGCAGCTGCCGGAGCACATCCTTGTCCTCTTCGAGGATCAGTTCGATAAGCCGATCGGTACTGGCGGTCGCATCGAACATCGCGCGGAAGTGGGTGACACCGCGGGTTGAGACGCCGGTATCGGCCAGAGCCTTCGTGTCCTTGCAGATGTACCCGCCGAGGTCGTGGTCGAAGTAATCCCGGAAGAACTGTAAGACGCGGGGCTTGCGGATACTGTCGTCGGCGAGCATGCGCTCGACCTCGCGCTGCACATCCACGCGGGTCTGCATGCGTCCATCGAGGATTGCCTGCTTGAGCGTTTCGTCCGGCTTGATATAGCGGAGCGCGTGGTTGACCGCCAGGCCGAGCTCCCAGTCCTGCAGCATGACCCGGCCGTACTCATCCGGCTCACCGTAGTCCACGAGCTCTGGGCGGAACAGCGCATCGCGGTCGAGGAAGATCGCGGACAGGCCGAGCATCACGCCGTCTTCTTTGCCGAGCTTATCGACCGACTGCTTGACGATCTGGAGGTACTCGTCCGATTCGTCCAGCGTCGGCGGGCGGAAGGTGAGCGATTCGAAGAGGTCATCGACCGCCGCACGGAGGCGCGCTGCGTCAACGCCATCTTCTTTCATGAGCTCATAGACCGGCGTGAGCGGGCGGACGACCTTGGTGCTATACACCAGCGCGGTGGGCAGGCCGCGGATATCGCCCTGGAATGGGTAGCTCTTGGGGTCGTCGGTGATCTGCTCCGGGTTCGCGATGCTCAGCGGGCCGTACGCCATGTAGCGCAGCACGTCGTCGGCGACGCTGAGAATCTGCGTCGCTTCCGCGCTGTTGACGGTGTAGAAGTCGGGGTAGTTTTCCAGGCCGTGGTTCTTCGCGGTGGATAGCACGGCCGGGACGCTCTTGACCGAGGTGGCGTACGCAACCGTGCCGCCTTGCCACTTGGTGATGCGATCAACGCCGAAATACATCTTGAGTTCGCCGCCGTGATTGGTGGGGACCGCGTCGCCCTTAGTACGCAGGCCGGGCTTTTGCGGGTTGAACGCGGGCTCGGAGTTGATCAGTTCGTTGAGCCGGGTGATATGCTCCTGCGGGGTAACGCGCCAGAGCCTGGCGGGCGACGACGTCGGGGCCAGCTCGATCCCTTCGGGCAGCTCGCCGAACAGCAGGTCGTGGCTGACGAAGTTGCCCTTGCCCGGGTCCAGGTGGGCGGTGAATCCGCCTTTGTCATGCATAACGCGATGGAGCTCGGCGACGATCCAGTCGGCCATCTGCAGCCGCTCGATCACCTCGGGCTGGGGCCTTTTCTTTGGCGGCATCTCCTGCAGCGCAACCTGCGCCCAGACCGACTTCCACAGCGCGGCGTTGGTCTCATCGACTGGGCCGAGCTCTTCCAGCGACAGGTTGCCTTTCTTCGTCTCACTGTTGTGGCAGTCGATGCAGTAGTCTGCGATAAAGGGCTGCGCGAAGTCTGCGTGGACCCTGTCGATCTTCTGCCCCGGGGTGTAGGTTTGCTTGGTGTCCTCGGCGTGAGATGTAAGTCCGAAAACACCGCAAAGTGTGGCGGTGAGAAGGTGAAGGACAAGGTGGGGCGGGCGTCTCGCCTGCCGTTGGGCGCGGCCCAAGTCACCCGCCACTCGTGTGTGAGCCACGACGAAAGGCGGGACGCCTATCCCACCGGGGGCGGCCGCGAAGACAACCCCGATCATGCCAGCAGTTCCTTGATCGGCCCGGACCCGTCGTCGTACTTCTTGGCCAGCTGCTCGCTCATGTTGAAGCGGTCGCACTTCTTGCCCGCGGCGAGGAGGAGGGTTGCGTAGAACGCGTTGAGCGGGCGCTTGCCATTGAGCTGTGTGAACCGGCCGGTCTTGAACGCGCCGTCGAAGTCGCCAAGCAGCATGACGGGCCAGTTCGCGCCGTTGGTGTGCTGCTTGTCTGCGTTGTTGCTGGTGTACACGATGAGCGTGTGGTCCATCATCGTCCCGCTGCCCTCGGGGATGCTTTCCAGCGCCTCTATAATCCGTACGAGCATGTCGCAGTTGTACTGCCGGATCTTGATCCAGATCGGGTTGTCCGGCTGCTTCATGTGGCCGAGGTTGTGGCCCTGCTGCTCGATGCCCAAACCCTTCCAGGCGCCGAAGATCTCGCCCCGGCCTGAGCCGATCGTCAGCGTGTTCGTGATCCCTGAAGTCAGCGCCGAGATGCCCAATTCGAGCAGCGCATCGTGCCAGTCCGTTTCATAATCAGGCGTCGTGTAGCGGTCGTCCACCTTCGGTGCGAACTGCTTGAGGTGATCGGCGATCTTGCTGAGCTTGCCCTGCAAGGCATTGACATCAGTCAGACACTGGATGTACTGGCCGTAGCGTTGCGCATCGGCACCGGGCAGGGCGGTTCCCTTCGCAGAGGCAAGACCCTCAATCTGCTGCATCAGGTGTGTGCGGGCCTCGTGCTGCTGTCGGATGGCGCCGGTCGCGATCCCGCCGTACAGCATCTGGAACAGGTGGTTCGGGTTGGAGTGCATGAAGATCGGCTGGCCGGCCCCGCTCGCGGAGAGGTTGGCGACGGTGGGCTTGCTGCGCATGTTCTCGATCGAGTCCATCCCGATACAGAGATGCGGCAGCAGCGTCTCGGGCAGCACCCGGCTGATCTCGTGATCGATCGTCGCCGCGGAAGGGGGCACGCCGTCGCCGCCGCGGTACCCGCCCAGCGCCCCGAAGAAAGCGGAATGCGACGGGCTGGTGTGGACGCCGTGCAGCCCGTTGATGATGTGCAGCCGCTCCTTGTGGGGCTCAAGCGCTTCGATCGGCTCGGGCAGCTTCTCCTTGGCCAGCGACCCACCGTTGACCATCCCGCTCGGGATACAGGTCTTCGGATCGAAGCCCTGGTTCTGCAGGAAGAAGACCACCCGCTTAGGCGAGGCCCCGGAAAGACCCGCCAGTGCGACGTTCGGCAGCGCCAGGCCGCTCAACAAAGATGGCACAAGCCCGGCCGCGATCCCGCTGCCAAACATCCCCCGGAGCATGTTTCTGCGGTTCATCATGAGCCAGATTCCTTCATGCCTATGCTATCCCGACGCCAGATATCCTCGGGTCATTGCGGCATTTGCGCAACATTTTTGTCTTATCTCCGACAACAAGCTGCGTTAACGGCCAAACCTGCCGCTGAATCAGCATTTCTCGCAGGATGGCTGTTTTCTTCGTAACGCCTCGGCCCGACGCGCAGATTAACAATAAGAGGTTCTTTCTCCTTTCACTTCCCGCAGGATTCAACGCCGCATGACGCGCCCCACGCAGGAACAATCCGAGCAGCTCGCCGTGCTCTGGACCCAGGCCCAGCCGGTCGTCTCGGCGTATATCCGCACGCTCCTGCCCGACTACCACCAGTCCGAGGAGGTGCTCCAGCGAGTCGCCGTCACCCTGGTCCGCAAGTTCGAGGCCTACGACCCCGCCCGCCCGTTTGTCCCCTGGGCGATCGGCTTCGCCCGGTTCGAGGTCCTCCGCTACCGCCGGGACCACGCGACCGACCGCCACCGGTTCGAGTCGGACATTATCGAGCAGGTCGCCGAGCTCTACCAATCCGAAGACATCGACTTCGCCGGCTGGCGCGAGGCCCTGCGCACGTGCGTCGGCAAGCTGCAGGGCCGCAACCGCGAGGTCCTCCAACTCCGCTATACCCAGGACCAGAGCCCGACAGACATCGGCAAAGAGATGAACATGTCGTCCAACGCGGTCCGACAGCTGCTGCACCGAATCCGCGCGTCGCTGCGTCAGTGCATCGAGCGTGCCATCGTCGGGAAGGGAGCCGGCCGTGAGTGACCCGTATCCCTTGCTCGAGGCCTGCCTCAACGGCGAACTAGAAGACCAGGACTTCCTCGCCTTCAACGCCTGGCTGCGCGAAGACCCCGAGCACCTGCGCCAGTGGGTCCTCGCCTCGTTCATGAGCCACGAACTCGCCGAGGCTCTGGCCCAAGAGTCGGCCACGATTGAACGTCCGCCCGTCATCGACCAGGCCGGCGCCGCGGGGCAGGGGGTCATGGACGCGGAGGTCCTTAGCCTGCTTGAGCAGATCGAGGCCGCGTCGCACGACGCCCCGCTGCGCGAGCTCGACCTGACACAGGGTAAGACGTCCAGGCCCAGCCGCCAGCGTTCGTCAGATTCGATCGATCTGGGCGCCGCAATGAGCGACCTGAGCTGGGCCGTCGGCAAACTGGCCCGCAAGCTACTGGCCTCCAAGCCGGCGTACTCTGCCTACGCCGCAGCTGCCGTCTTGCTGTGCGTCGTCTTTTTCATGCACTGGGGCGGTGAAGACGCCGAGCCGATCGCCGAATTGCCGCCAGTTAATACAGCCCCGGGTGTCGAAACGCCGAGCCCGTTCATGCCGCCGGTCGCGACCCTGGCCGCCGAGCGAGATGCGGTCTGGCATCGCCGACCGGGCGAAGACCTCTATGCTGGCCAGCGTTTCACACTCAATCAAGGCTTCGCCGAGGTCGTTACCACGCGCGGCGCGATTGCTCTGATCGAAGCCCCTGCCACGATCGAGTTTCTCGATAACCCTAACGCGATCTATCTACACAGCGGCAAACTCGTCGGCATCTGCGAAACCCAATCATCCAAGGGCTTTGTCGTCCGCACGCCTCAAATGGATATGGTTGACCTGGGTACCGAGTTCGGCGTGACGGTACGGCGAGACCGTGTCGAAACCGTGGTATTTGACGGGGAGGTCGAGGTTTACCCCACCAAGCCCCCAGGCGCCTCCGGGAGCACCGCACCGGTCCGCTTGTCACGCGGGCAGTATGCCGCTGCCGGCCCGGCGGGCACGCTCGCCTCGGGTGACATGACCGACGGCAGCGTTGGGCTGTCGTATCTTCGTTCGCTGAACCCCGATGAGGTGGCATCGAGGCGGTATGCCCAGTCTGTTCTTGAACAGAAGCCTCTGATCTATTGGGGGATGCAAGACTTGGCAGTACAGGCTGTTGTCAATCGTGGCACTGCCGGCAACCGCTACGACGGCCGTGCCCAAGCCACCGAGCAGCGAGAAGGCGGGGTCGGTGGGGCCTATGCCCGCTTCGGCAACGCCGGCGATGACTCGGTGATCGCGGTAGACGAGCCGATTAAAGAGATTCAAGGGGCCGACAGCTACACCATCGAGTGCTGGGCCCGGGTGGAAAAACATCATCGCGGCATGGTTGCGGTCCTGACCGCCGGCAACAGGCGCAACATCATGCACCTCGAAGTGCTTGATAATTTGTACGGGAGCGATGTCGGGGGCACCGCCCGCACGGTTCGTTTTATGCACCGCGAAAAACCTGCTGAAACAGGCGGCCAACAGCTCTACAGCGACCCGTACCCACTCGGTGTCTGGATGCACCTGGTCTGTGTGAAAAACGGAGACAGTGTCGCGTTCTATGTGGACGGCGAGTTGGTTGCTCAGCAAGCCTGCGAGCGTTTTTTCTCCGGCACGCTACAGCTCATGATCGGGCGTTTAGACCCCAAGCAGGGCAGCTTGGACAGGAACGCCCGCACCTTTTACGGGGACCTGGATGAGTTTGCCCTCTACCCCCATGCGTTAGACCTCGAAACCATCCGACGCCATTACGCGTTGGGGACCGAGGCGCTTGGTGATCAATGACCTTACCCCGCCCAACACGTTGTCGGGCTTTATTTCATCTGCGCTTTTTGCGCGACACATCTCTATGGAGAATTTGTTATGCGACGATTTCTGAATCTTTCTCTTCTTACCATCGGCACACTGGGCCTTGCTGTTCAAGCCGACGCGGCGACCGTCCCCTTCGTTGGGTTCAATGGCGGCAACGACTTGATCGTCGTCGAGGCGGATGAGTTTAATGTCGGCGGTACCCCTGGTAATACAGTTTTTGCCACCCCTCCAGCCGCCCCAATCGACCCAGGGACCACCACTCAGACGCAGAGTTCCTTCGCCGATGCGGATACTTGGAAGTACCGCCCGTCCAGCGGCAGCAATGATTGGAACGGTGTACCCGACGTGTTTAGCGGCGTCTACAGCAGCTTTGGTAATGGAGCAACCGACAACGCAGCTATGACGGTCACCACCTCTGTCACCGGGTTGGCATCCAACACCTACAATGTTTATGCGATCTACCTATCAACTGCAGGCGATGATCCCTCGGGTGGTATAGCCGCGGCCTTGTCCGGAGATCCCTTGGTGGATTATGCAGGGGATGGAGGCGGTGCGATTTCCCTCGGAGTTACCGGCAATGGCAATGACTCGGGCTTCATCGCTTTCGCGGTCCAGATCGGCACCGTCACCGGAACCGGCTTTGATGTCGATGCCGGCCTCAGGTCGACTACTGACGACCTTACATCTGGTGTTTCCCAGCGTAATGTCTATATCGGTGTGGGCTATCAAATCGTTCCTGAGCCCGGCTCACTGGCGCTACTCGCTGTAGGTGGCCTGTGCGTCCTGCGTCGTCGGCGTGGTTAATCTCGTTTTCTCCTTCAAACGGCTTCGTGTCCCGCAAGGGGCACGACGCCATTCTCCTGTGGCCAGTTCTTTGTTCGGCCCTCTCAGGCTGTTGGTCACACTTCTGTTCTCCTTCTTAAGGAATGACGCTCATGTCTCCCTATCTAAAATCCCGTGGCTTCACACTGATCGAACTGCTCGTTGTCATCTCGATTATCGCGTTGTTGATCGCGATCCTGCTGCCCGCCCTCGGGGCGGTCCGGAGGTCGGCAGAACTTACACAGTGTGCATCGGGGATGCATCAGATCGGCGTTGGGGCAATGGCCTATGCCGTCGACAACGACAATGAGCTGCCGAAAACAGTCTCGGCTTTTAATCCAGCCGCCCCGGTGAGGCACCCGTATGAGACAAGGATCGCGACCTCGATCCACTATAACCCAGAAGACAAAGAATCCAGCATTGCCGCTTTGTGGGACGGCGGATATATCGAGACCCCGGAGATCTTTTACTGCCCCAGCCAGACAAGTGAGAAGTTGGTCTTCTCATTTAACAAGGATGCTACCGGCCAGTGGGGCATCAATCCCAGCAGCTTCGCCCTGCGGATGGCATACATGTGGAACCCCAACGACAAGAATGATGCGCGTGGTATCCTCTACGATCAAGTGGATCAGATGAGGTCGGATTATCTATTGATGATCGATACGGTTGAGTCTGTTGAAATCACGGCACATATCGAAGCGAAGGGATTCAACGCGATGCGTGCCGATGGCAGCGTTGCCTTCGAGTCCTCATCCGATGGGTGGGAAGCCCTGGAGAAGTTCACTGATGATGGGACTGATATCGCGAGGCTGTGGGACCCCTGGAACGAGATCGTCGACAAGCTGCTGGATGAGTACCCGGAAGGACGCAATGATTAACAGTCCACTCGGCGGTTTGTATTTGGTTTCTACGCTTTGTGTCGAACATCAGTTTGTTCTATAGAAAGCAAGTATCCTGTGATGGAGGATCATGATGTATCGATCGTGTTTCAGCGCCCTTATGATTTTGTTTACTGCAGCCTCGCCGGCCTTGGGGCAAGGGCTTTCTGACCCCCTTCCCGCACCAACCGACAACGGCTTTCGTATCGGCTACGAGCGTGTATTGATTGCACCCAATACGAGTGGCATTGTTGATAGTCGTGATAGTCGTACTAGGATTAATTTTTTCAACGAAGCCCCGGATGGCCGGCACTTCTTAAACGACTTGCGAGGCCAACTCTATACGATTGATTCCACGATCAGCCCGACCGACAACAAGGGAACGACCACAAAGTACCTAGACCTCAACGACAGGTTTACAGATCTAAGATACGACAGCGGTCTGGCGGCAGGTTTTATCAATTTTACGTTTCATCCCGAATTCGTGACAAACGGCAAGTTCTACACGATCCATGCTGAACGTGGCCAGGATGCCCAGAGCAACGGGAAGAACCCTGACTTTATCCCCCCGACGTTCGATCAAAGTGATATCACACACCACACGGTCATTACCGAGTGGACCGCGAACAATCCTGCCGCTAGTGTTTTTTCGGGGAGCTCCAGGGAACTGCTCCGCGTAGGCACTGTCCCGCGAAGCTATTTCCACCCCTTCGGCGATGCTCAATTTAATCCTAATGCCCGGCCCAGCGATGACGACTATGGGCTGCTCTACATCTCTGGCGGCGACCACGGCTTCATCAATGGCCTGGGCGCAGGTGGGGCCGACCCTTCCAACGACACACCGCTTCCAAGTCAACTCCAGCGGCTAGATACCCTCGCAGGCACCTTGATCCGCATTGACCCACGCAGCGCAAGCGAAACCGGAGGTATCGCGGGCATCGGCGACTATACGATCCCAGATATCAACCCCTTCGCGAATGACAACGACGCGAATACACTAGGTGAAGTCTTTGCCTATGGTCTTCGGAACTCCCACCGGATCACTTGGGATAGTGTTGATGTTGAGCAGAATGACGGCGTGACCGGCAGCCTCTATGCTTCCGACATTGGCGGTGCTGAAATTGAAGAAGTCAACCGTATTATCGCAGGCGGAAACTATGGCTGGGTCTATCGCGAAGGGACTTTTGTCAACGCTCTGGATTTCGCAGACAACGATACTTCTAATAATAGTTTGGATGATACCTTTATTGTTAATGTCGATAGTGATGACGATGATGGGGACAATTTCTTGTACCCCGTTCTTCAGTACGACCATGATTCTGCGAATACAGGCTTTGCGATCGCTGGCGGCATCGTCTACCAGGGGTCGATTCCTGAATTGCAAGGCAAGTTTATCTTTGGAGATATCGTGACAGGCCGTCTTTTCGTCTCCGAACTCGACGACATCCGCAATATTGACTTGGACCGTGACATCAACTCACTTGTTGGGGATGATCCGCTTCTTGGTTCTGCGCCGTTCGAAACTTTTGAATTAATCGATGAGGACGGAAATAGTAAAACACTGCGTGATTTGGTCCAAGAGAATCTGGGATCGGGCTACAGCAGCCGTATTGATCTTCGTTTTGGTGTTGATGCTGAGGGCGAGATTTATGTCCTAACAAAATCTGATGGCGCACTTATTCGCCTGGTACCAGAGCCAAGCTCGCTGGTGCTGTTAGGTAGCGTGGGTGCTTTCATGCTACATCGTCGGCGAAGTCGATACGAAATGCTACAAGAGCGACAAATATAGCTAGTGGTCTACGGACAACCACATGTACGAACAAGCAGGCGCCTCATCAGCAAGCACTTGTTTCACGTTCAAGGCATATAGGCCGTAGGTGAGAGACAGTACATATTGAACAGGGAGTATCCTCCTTCACTTGGGTTCGTTCCATACGGGCGAATCCAGGTTTCCAAAGCATTATTCTCAGATTGATCTCAAAAGGAGTTTGATAACATGAACCAAGTCATCGCACTGGCCTTCTTCATGACTATTTCTATAGGCTCATTCGGTGCCGAGACACAGAGCCTGTTCAATGGGACAGACCTGACCGGATGGACACAAGCGACCGGTTCTGCAAGCTACGAGGTGGAGCCGGGATTGAATGGGGCGCCCGCTTCGATCCTTGGCAAAACGATTCAGAATGACAGCGTCAATAGTTTCCTGGTCACCGAAGACACGTATAGCGATTTTATTCTTGAGTACGAGTTTAAAGTCGACTCGAATTTAAACTCAGGCGTTCAGTTTCGGAGCTTTATTAACTCGAACAATCGGGTCCAAGGCTATCAGTCGGAAATCGATCCAAGTTCGCGTGCATGGAGCGGAGGCTTGTTTGAAGAACAGGGTCGCGGTTGGCTGAATGACTTGAGCAACAACGCCGCGGCTCGTAGTGCGTTTGTCGCAAATGAATGGAACCATATCAAGATCCGTGCGGAAGGTACCCATATCCAAACGTGGATTAATGGCGTTCAAGCCGTTGATTATGTTGAGAAAAACCCGGCGATCCCAACAGAGGGTTTCATCGGTCTGCAGGTCCATACGGAACCCCAAGCAGATTTGGAGGTCCGCTGGAGGAACCTCAACTTGATACAAATACCCGAGCCCAGTTCGTTGGTGTTACTCAGTTTGGGCGGCTTGCTGATCACTCGCCGTCGTCGTGGCTGATTCTCAAGCACCACCGACATCACGTGGGGTTCGTTGCTATTTGGAGAGGATAACGCTGTTCCCGACGCCGTCTGTTCGTACCTTAAACCTTCGGAAGAAAAATGAAAAAACGATTTAGTTTTATCGCAGTAGCCGCCTTGCTGGCTTGCCCGCTGTTGGCCTTTAATGTGACCGCGGGCCAGGCAGTAAAGGTCTATATTCTTGCCGGGCAATCCAATATGGAAGGCCATGCATCGGTCTCGACGCTCGACGCGGTGCTCGGCGACCCGGCACAACGAGACGCGATCAAGCACCTCAAGCACGACGGCCAGTGGGTGGAGCGTGACGATGTCTTTGTCACCTTCCTGGACCGGGCGCACTCGGCGCTCAGCCCGGCGCACGGGCCGCTGACAGTGGGGTATGGCACGCCGAAGAGCCTGCGCGGCCCGGACGGCAAGCGGAAGAGGTACGCCGGCGTCGGGCCTGAGCTCGGCATCGGCTGGGTGCTGGGTGAGCACCACAACGAGCCGGTGCTGCTGATCAAGGCGGCGTGGGGCGGCCGGGCGATCAAGCACACGTTCCGCCCGCCGAGCGCGGCAATGCCCAGCGAGGAAGAACTCAAAGCGCACCTGGCGAAGTCCCAGCGAAAGAACCCAGACATGACACTCGAAGCGCTGCGCACGTCGTACGGCCAGGACTACCGCAAGGTGCTGTCTGAGGTCGCGCGTGTGCTGGACAACATCGATCAGTACGTGCCGGGCTACGACAAAGACAAGGGCTACGAGTTGGCCGGGTTAATCTGGTTCCAGGGGTGGAACGACATGGTCGGCGGCGGGAATGGTGTGGTCAGTGTGCGAGTCCCGAAGCTTGGCAGATATAGTTCGACTTGGCCTATCGATTGCCCTAAGTCGTCCGAGATTATTCAAGACCATGCAGAGTATTTGATTAGAGCCCAGGTAGCCGAGGGATGGTTCGACGCCAAACGGAAGGGCGGCCTCACGGAGGTCATGGGGGCGTTATTCCTGCTTTCGCTTGATGATCCCCGATATGAAAAAAATAATAAGCGCTTTGCACAAGCCCTCAGTCAATCGTTACTTAAAGGATCGATGCGTAGCACCTGGCACTTGGGTTATCAGGTCATCTATCTCTCCGAGTACTACTTAAAGACGGGCGACACATCTGTTCTGCCATCAATCGAAGCCGCGTGTAAGAAAGCCGCAGAACACCAGCAGGCCGGGAGCTGGGGGCACTACATGGCCCCTGTCAACGTGGGTTATGTACAAGGCGGGTTGATGAATAATGCTGGCGTGACGATGTTCCTGGGCTTGGCGCTGGCAAGAGAGTGTGGGGTGACAGTCAGTGAAGAGGCTTTCCAGCGAGCAGCCGTTTTCTTCTACCGCATGGCTGGGCGCGGCAGCATTGCTTACGGTGACCATCGTGCCGAGATGCGTCTTGATACGAATGGACGTAATGCAGCGATTGCTTGCGCCTTTAGCCTGATCGACGAGAAGCCTTTTCAGTCGGCATCTGAGCATCTCACCATGATGGTTGCAGAGTCCTACTCTGTTGCCGAGTCGGGGCATACCGGCGGAGCGTTTAACATTCTCTGGCGCGGCATCTCGCTGCCGCTCCTGCCCGAGGGCGCGCGGTTTGAGCAGGCGCGGCAACTTCATATGAATCAGCTTGGATGGTATTACGACTTGTGTCGGCTGCCTAATGGAGGATTTAGCATGCTCCCTTCGCCGCCCAATAAAACACGGTATGTCGGCGAGTCCTGGGGACGCGGGCTTGGACTGACCTATACGGCACCCATGCAGACCCTGCGAATGACAGGGGGCGCACGAACAAAGTACAGCAAGCAAGCTCCTGAGTTTGATTTGGCCGAGCTTCAGCCGTGGACGAACCAACACGATGAGTATTTTTTAATTACTGAACATGCCAAGGGCTACGGTAAAGACAGGCAAACACCCCATGAAATAAAGGCATTCTTGGAAGAGCGGCAGCCCTCGATTGAATATGCTGCAAAGATCCTGCGCCACCACAACCCTGCGATACGGTTCGAGGCATCACGCGTCCTAGGTCAGGCTAAGACCAACGATGCTTATCAAGCGATTGAGCAAGCACTACAAGATGAGGACCCGCGTGTCCGGCGAGCAGCATGTGATGCGATTTCGAATTACGCCAACTTTAGAACATTTCCAGATGGGCATAAGATCCCCCGCGCGGTTGTATCAGAGCGGTTTATACCGCACATCGAGAAAATGCTGAGGGACCCCGATGCCGCGGTATGGGAGTTGGACGGGGCGCTCTGGGCACTGGGTATGGGCAAGCCCGACGATATCCGCCGAAACCGAGAAACGATTAACCGTTATTCCGAGCATGAAGAGTGGTACTTGCGTGAGAGCGCCTACTGGGCCATGGTCGGCTTGGGTAAGGACATATCCAGTGAAGAGTTTTTGTTCTTGGCCGAGATATTTAATCGCTCCGCACACATCTACGAGCGCGGGTCGTACAGCAGTGGGATCACCTGGCTAACCAAGGGTAGCCAGCGGGCACAGCTGCCACCTGAAACGATTGCGGCATTTGCAAAAATGATGGGTGACCATCTCCACAATGTGGCGATTACTGCGGGTTACGACAAGATGGCCGCACGCCACGAGGCCGCGCACCGTGTGGTTATGGTTCTAGGCCGATTCAGCGACCCACCATACGAACTTATTGCAGCTGATCTTGCAACCTATATGGACGAGTGGGAGCCAGGTAATCAGCATGGCGACTGGCTCATTGTTGGTAATAAATGGCAGCCTGGTCTCGTACAGATCGCAAGCGAAATGGGTGAGGGTGCGGGTTCTTTGATTAAGAAGTTTGAGTACTGTTTGCGGCAAGACTACTGGAATTTGAACGATAAAAAACAGGTACCTATCTACGAAGCAATGCAAGGTGTGGTAGACGCATATAAGCGCCGCTGAACACAAACTTTGTATCGTCAGATCTTTAGGGTGGGAGTAAGGGGGTTGGGAGTCGCTTTCGGGGCTGTCTCACAGCGCGTACACTGAAATCGTTTGGGGAAAATAGAGATGATCGTGCGAGGCCTTTTAAGAGTTGCGCGTTGATAGTGTTGACCGGATTGCACGCGCGGGGTTGTGGATTGGGTTTTGGTTGAGGGGGATCATATCAAAATCGCCGAGTGTGTCGGCGGCTTTGAGGATGCTCGTGCGCGCCTGGGTTTTGGGTCATTTAAATCAGTCCGCGTGACCTGCACGTTCTGCGCGACATCGCAGAGAACAGAAGCACTACTTGATCGCGTTCATCGCTTTGCGGATCGATTTGATCTCCTCGCGGATCGCGGGGCCGTCGATGGTGTCGCCGGCGAAGGCGTCGATGATGGCACGGATACGGGCTGACAACGTCGAGTCCCTCGCGTCCAGGGCGGACAGGGCGGCGGGGTAGGTGTCCAGCTTCTTCTGCATGGCCTCGCTGGACTGGATGCGTACATCGAGGGCGAAGTCGCTGCGGGTGAACTGGCTGAGCTGGACGAGCAGGTTCTCGACGCCAAGGAGTTGCTGCGACCGGGCGGGGTCGGCGCGTGGGGAGGGGTCGGGCACCGGCCCGGGTGTCGGCGGGGTAGCGTCCAGCGTCGTGTCGGGTGTATCGAGTTCGTTGGGGGTGCGGTCGGCGAAGGGGGCGGGGTCATCGGAGATGCCCAGGCCTTCGAAGATCTTGCTCTCTGAGTCGGTGGAGCGGTTACCAGGCTGGTTGGGGCTGTTGCTGGCAGCGTCGTCATCGAAGGGATTTTCGGTGGTGTCCGCGGTGTCCGGGGCCTGGTTCATCTGCCAGTAGATGAGGTAGCCCCCGCCCGCGACGCCGGAGAGGACGACGGCCCAGACGATCAGCGCGGTGGTGCCCTTGGCGAAGGAGGCAATGCAGCCCGGGCCCTGCTTGCGGGGCTTAGAGGCTTGCGGGGCGGCATGGCCTTGCTGGGCCTGGAGGGCAAGGAGCTGATCGATGATAGCGGAGGCTTGATCGGTGCCGAGCTTGATGTAGTCGAAGCGGTAGCCGTGCAGCGCGAGGCCGGAGACGAGTTGCCGGATCAGCTGGAGCTGTTCCGGGGAGGCGGGTGCCTCGTGCTCTAGGCGTTCGGGAATCTCGATTTGGTTTTGCCGATCGGCCATAGGCGGGTTCAGGGTAGGGCGGGGGTGTCGGTGGCGGGTCTGTTCGCGGCGCCTAGGGTTTCGTTGTTTCGTTCAAGCCATCGCGTCAGCGATTGGATGACGGGCAGGCTGGCCTCGGGGAATGCGTAGTTGGTAAGGTCGTGCGGGGACACCCAGCGTACCTGATCGACCTCGAGCGCTTGGGGTGTACCCGCGATCCATCTACAGATGAACGGGATCAGCCTGACATGGGCGTGGTCGTAGTGGTGCTCGGCTTGCTCGAGTTGGTCGATCGGCTGGACTTCGATCCCGACCTCTTCACGCAGTTCGCGGATGACGGCCTTGGGTGCGGCTTCATTTGGCTCGACTTTGCCGCCGGGCAACTCCCAGTAGCCGCCGAGCACCTGCGCTGCCTTTCGTTTAGTAATCAGTACACGCGCTGGGCGTGCCGCGTCATGCTGGGAAGGGTGCGACTGTTCTTGACCAAGCGATGCTTCGCTTGGATATGACGACATTTTGTCCACAACTACCGCGATAGCCACGTCTACGCATCGCTTGGACTGCTCATTAGGACACATCACCCCATCTTAGCGACTTGGTGTCTGGTCGAGCCTTTGCTATTTCACTCGAACAGTAAGGCTGCCATGGTGGGCTGGGCTTACCACCCACACGAAATTCAATCAACAAGCTATACGAGGCGTAAAGTGTTTATTTACATGGTATTATTAAATTTTGAGAAACACCTGTACAGTGCATTGACAGGGGAGGAGCGATGCCGATACGATGGAAGGTGTCTCGTGATGAGACGTCTCACATTTTGGCCGTGGCGCGCCTCCGCTCACAGGTTCGGAGCCCTGTGGCGGAGGTTTTTTTGTGCGCCTGGCGGTTAAAAAGCGATTACACGACTCAGAAATAAGCTTTTTCCACAATTTAATCGGGGCATGATTTGGCTGTTCAGGCAAAGGATTTGGCCGCTATCACTGTGTTTATACAGACATGTCAAGCTGCCGAACAAATATCCAAACAAAATCCATTCAAAAGGATTGACACTACTGTTTGATAGGTATAAGTTAGTGCGATCAATTACCAATCTTTTACCGATCAAGCGAGAACCCATCATGCTAAGCATCCACACCATTGACCGTGCGCTGGAATCCCGAGACTACGACCGCCTGCTTCGGGACCTCGGGCAGAATGGTCTGGTCATGCCTTTGCCCCTGCGTTTACAACTTGCGGAGTCGCCAGCTGGGGCGAAGGGGCTTGGGCTCCGTCGTTTGGTTGAGTTGACCTTCGGGCCGACGGCTCTTTCGAGACAGCTTGTTGAGAATTTGATCCGGTTACAAACGCCAGAAGGCGCGATCTTGGATGCCGCGGGTCGGCCAAGTTGTCTACTGATGTCCGCATTTGTGGCGGGGCTTGGGCGGGTGCTGCGTGACCATGGCACGCGACTTTGCGATCATCTCGCTGTCGTGCAGTTAGCTTATGATCGGGCACTCGCTTGTCTTGCTGCGATGCAGCACGAGAATGCGCTGTTTTCGGGTCCTCAGGATCGCGATGAGCAGGATCGGCTTTTGACGTCAGCCTTTATCGGGTACCTACTTATCGATGCGCCGGGTTTTGCTGCCGTCTGTCGTGGCCATGCGTTGTTGTCGGCCCTTGAGGATTGTTTGGAGATGGCCCTGCCCGATTCATGTCAATTGATCAGCATGGCCAGACTCGCGCGCCTGACCCCGGTCGAGGCAGCCGCTTCCCAATCACACCAAGATGACCGCGTGCTGATGGCGGTCTAAGATCACTCGTTCCTGTTGTCTTCGTCATCTAAGCACAAGAATACAGGCGTGTGTTGATCGGCGTGGAACCGCTCCTCCACGCCGATCCACCTGCCATTGGACTAATATAAAGATAGTCTATGTCAGCAAGGTTAAGTGTTCGATCTTGATTTACTTGCAGGTAATCTGCCACTCGGCGACACTAATGTTGTGAACTTCCTGGCCCATCTGGTTCTTGCGCCGCAGACCCCTAAGGGTCTGATCGGTGCGATCGCTCCAGATATGATCCGTGGCCCCTTGCCTGCGGACTTGCACGAATCCGTCATGTTGTCTGCCCAGGAGCATCGGAGTATCGATCGTTTTACCGATCTACATCGCGGGTTTATTCAAACACGCGATCGGCTTCGTACATTTGTTCACCCTAGACTCACGGGCGTACTCGCGGATATTCTTTACGATCACGTATTGGCCCGCGACTGGGTGCATTGGCGTGAAGATAACTTCGCCAATTATGTCTCAAATGTCGAAGCCGGCCTGATCGCGGCGCTGCATCAAGTGCCCGATCAGATGCGGCTCGTGGTGAAGAAGATGATCGATGAGCAGTGGCTGATCAGTTATGCCACGGCCGATGGCATTTGTGCAAGGCTAGAAACGATGTCCAGGCGCCTGACCGCCCGTGTCGGGAGACCGATGTCGCTGGTCATCTCGGGGCAAGACCTGCAAACGATCTACAAACACATCGTTACTGATTTCGCTTTGCTGTGGCCCGACCTGCTGGATCATGTTGAGCAACGAAGGATCAAAAGGTACGAATGCTTCGCTGATCCGTTTTAAAGAATGGGAGTTGTTTTGAAACCGATAGCGCATCATGTTTTTCTTTTCATCGTGCTGCTGATGACGAGTCATACAGTACTCGCACAAATGGAAGTACCGGCTGAGGCCGATCCACCCCGTCCCGGCACGGTCAAAATCTATTGGGAGAATGATGGCACCTTCCACGACCCGTTCGATAGCTACGACCGTCACTACACCAACGGTTTTGCCGTCGTGCTCGAACATCAGCCCCAGTGGGCGGATGATCTCGCGCCTTCGATGCCGCTGAGTAATCGCTTCGAGCGGCGTCATGGGCAGGCCAAGACCGGCGCGGGTTACCAACTCGCACAGCTGATCTTCACCCCAGCGAACCTCAGCGCGACCGGGCCGATCTCTACCGACCGGCCGTACGGCGGATACCTTTACGGCGGCGTGTTCTGGCAGCGCGAGGGCCAGTACGAGGGGCGTCAAGACCTGGCCGTGCTCGATCATTTCGAAGTCAACCTTGGCATCGTCGGCGAAGACTCGCTGGCCGAGGACATTCAGGACTGGGTGCACGAGAACTTTACCGGTGTCGATCCGCTGGGATGGGATAACCAGGTCGGCAACGAGGTGACTGGGCAGTTTTTCTTCCGCCGCAAGTGGCGTAAGGACCTTGGCTCGGTCGAGTCTGCGCTGCTCGGGGACCTGGAGATGCAGGTGATCCCGCAGGCGGGCTTCGCGCTAGGCACGGTATACCGCTACGGCGAAGCGGCGGTGACCTTCCGCATCGGCCAGCAGCTGCCCGATGATTTCGGCCCTGGCCGGATTAACGACTTGCAGTCCGTTACCGGCGATCCCTACAGACATACGGGCTGGTCGTGGTACGCCTTCGGTCGATTGGGCGGCCGGCTTGTTGAGCACGACCTCTTTTTGGATGGATCGGATTTCGAGTCTTCGCCCGTGACGGTTGATAGCGAGCCGCTCGTCGGCGAGGTGCAGGCGGGGCTTGCGGTCAGTTACCGTCCGAACATCAACCACCGGTTCGACCTGAGCTGGGGCGTGACGTTCTCGACAGACACGTTCGACGCGCCCGGTGCTACGGGGACCGAGTCCTATGGCACGTTTGTCTTCAGCTGGACAAAGACTTTTTAGCGCTCGCGGTAGTACGCTGTGACGTTCACGGTTGCGAGCCGGTGCATTAGCGGCAGCTTGAGCAGGGTATGGTCGAGTTTGTGCAGTGTCACGGCGAGTTGCCATCGGTTGGGCCAGAGACGCCATACGCGGGAGGTGAGTTGGAAGTGGCGGGTTTGCATCCGGTCGAATGGTTCGCCGAAGCGTCGCATGTCGTGGTCGGTAAGAGGTCGTTCGTCATCCGTCATATCGTCGATGGCGAAGGGGACGCACCGTCGGAGGAGACCAAGTGTATTTGAGTTGAGAACAGGCTCGGCGAAGACAGCAGAGCCGCCGGGATTCAGCCTGTCGTAAATCCGCTGGCCCAGCGTGTCCATGTCGGGCAGGTGGTGCAGCGCGGCGTACCCGACGATGTGGTCAAACGTTTCGCCTGGGAACGCTTCGTCGAAGTCGCCTGTGACCTGGGTGCGGAGTTGGTCGGCCGTGTCATTGATTTGGCAGCGTCGCTGGACCATCTCGATTGATTTGGGTGAGAGGTCGTAGGCGGCGAGGTCGGCGCCGTTGTGGGTCAGGATGGCGGCGTCGATGCCGTTTCCCGCGGCGATCTCCATGACGGACTTGCCTTTGAGTGGGGCGAGCAGGTGGTAGTAGTACTCGCGCGGGAAGACCGTGTTGGAAGGCGGGCTGGCGTAGCGGACCTGATCGTAATCCGAAAGGGCTGCGATGCCCTGCTCGGCCTCGTCGGTGTAGTGCTGATCGAAGTGTGTTTGCTCGCGAGCAAGCAGATCGGGATCGATCGTTGGTTGGGGTTGGATCGTGGTCATCGCTTAGTGAGATATCGACCTGCCCCGTATTTGTGGGCGAAACGATTGACCCACATGTGCTCTTGACAGATCATTATCGGAACCGGGCTCGATTCCACTGTCGGGCGGATGATCTCGACTGCTCATCGAAAGGAGCCATGTCATGACTGTTCTGATTCGAAATCTGATGGTGATCGGCTGTGTGCTGTTTATTGCAGGCCAAGCGGTTGCAGAAGAAGAGCCGCGGACGATCTATGTGTCCGGCACGGCCGACATCGAGCTTCAGCCAGACATGATCAATTGGGAGGTCGATCTCCGTGACAGCGACCTTGATCCGCTGGAGGCGAAGAAGATGAATGACGAGCGTTTTGAGGCGCTGTTGAAGCTAGCTAAGGACCTTGATATTGATCCGAGCGATGTGGTGATCGGGGAGGTCTCGATCGACAAGAAGTTCACGCGGAACAAGGAAAACGAGTATATCTTTACGGGCTACATCGTCGCGCGCGAGGTTGTGGTGGTCCAGCGGGACTTCGATGATTTCGACGAGATGCTGGAGCGTCTGGCGGGTTTCAAGGCCGAGTTTTATGTCAGCTATGGGTCGACGGAGGTGCGTGAGGCCAAGCGCAAGGCTCAGCTTGCAGCGGTTCAGGCGGCCCGCGAGAAGGCCCAGGCCATCGCGGAGGTGCTGGGCCAGCGCGTCGGGCACCCGTTAAGCATCACAGACCATGATGTCGATATGGGTTTTGACCTGAATGACGCGCTCAGCAACACCGCGAGTGGAGGCGGAGACCGCGATGGCACGCGGTACGGATCGATCAAGGTCCGCTCTGGTGTTGATATCCGCTTTGAACTATTGGATCAATGAAGCGAAAACACCTCGATTACTGGATTGCCTTGCTGTTGACGCTCGCCGGGGCGTATTCGACGCAGACGGTTGCGCAGCCGATCGATGTGCGGATCGACCGCGACCCAGCGGTAGAGGACTACGACTTCTCGTGGGTCTACTGGTTCGAGACGCACGGTCAGCGTTACTTACGCGAGGCGGTGGCGGAAAAAGCATTGCCCTGGGATACGCCTGCTTCGCGACGCTGGCGGGGGCAAGTGATCGAGGCGCTTCTACCAATGCTGCAGGATGACGATGCGGGCGTTCGCGCAGCGGCGGTGCTCGCATTAGCCAAGATTGGCCATGAGGGCTTACTAGAGGAAGTGCTGCCTGGGGGTGGGGGGAAGCTCAACCTGCTACTCGATGAGTCGGGTGATGTACGACTGTCGGCGTGGGTATCGCTAGGTTTGCTGCAGACGGATGCGGCGCGGGCGGCGTTAGGTGTTGAGCCGTTGGAGGGGCTTGAAGAGATCGACCGGGTTGGCCAGGCGGTGGCAATCGGACTGATGACGAAGCTCGATCGTGTACACGCCAAGTGGCTGCTGGGCAGGCTGGAGGATGCCGGTGAGTCGCTGGAGGTCAAGCGCTGGTGTGTCTGGGCAATGACCCGGCACGATGACGCATCGGTGGATGAGGCGTTCGATACGGTGCTCGTCAGGCTGCCCAGCACGTTCATGATCAACGAGGTGCTGGCCAATCGGGCTTATGTGGAGCGGCGGGGCGGGTCGAGATGGCTCGGCGATGTGCTGCGCTACCACCCGGACATGCGTGGATGGCAGGGCTACCGGTCGTTATCGGCGATGCCCGCGGCGGGTTTGAACGGGAGCACACCGCGGCGCCTGGCGGTGGAGACGCGCGTTGGCGCAGCGCTGGCGATCGGGGAGCAGCCTGTACTCAGCGATGAAGAAGACCGGGTGTCTCTGCTCAGGCAGCTCCACCGACGGATGGTTCCTGGCAACTCGGCTCAGGTGATGGACTTTAATCGTGGCTTCGACACGCTTGCCTACTTCATGCATTGCAAAGGGACGCAGGACGATCGCGATCTGCTGTACAACCAACTCCGCGGCTTCGCATCGCTGCGGAAGGATGATCCGGGTGTTTTGGAGAAACTCGAAGAAGGTGAGGAGCCTTCAGAAAAAGACTTGTTTGTTCGGCAGTCGGACAACGAGCTGCGCGGATACGCGGCGATCGCGGTGGGGCTGCTGATCCGGCGGGCGACCGAGGGCACAGTGCTCCACGAGCAGCGGCCGGTCATCGTGAGCCGGGCGATCGAGATCGAACGCCTGAAGCGGCGGTTTGGCCGCCGGCTCATGCGGGCGGTCGCGGATGACAGCGAGCCCGTGTCATACCGTGCTGCATGTGCACTCGCGTTGGGCCTTAGCGGTGATGAGCGCTACCGGGAAGAACTCGCGATTGAGTTAGGCCAATTGCGGACGGGTGATGAGGCCGTGCTGGGGTACGGTTTGTTGGCGCTGTCGATGCTAGGGGAGGACCGAGTGTCTGGCCCGGCTTTACGCTACTTGACCCGGCCCGGGCGCGTGCTTGGGGTCGGCGATCAGCTGGGGCGTCGCGCAGTGCTGCGTGCATTGGCGGTGCTTGATCAAGCGGGTGGTCCGGCCTTTGCTGATATCTGGGGCCGCGACCCGTGGGTCAGCCTGCACGCCGCCGAGGCAGCGGCTTGGTCTGGTCAGTACGACGCGGTGCCGGCGATGATCAATGCGCTTCAGAGCGAATCGGTGGCGTGGCGCAGAACGGCGGCGATATCGCTCGGCCGAGTGTTTGAGGCGTCGTGGCCCTCGCGGTTGTCGGGTCTGACCGATGGCAGCAACCCGACGCTGTCGCTGAGGCCAGCCGTTGAGTTACAGCCCGACCGTATCGTGATCAAGGACACTAATTCGCCGACCCGGCCTGGTGCGTGGTGGCCAATGGGCCGCGTCTACGCGCTGGACAACCCGTTCTTTATCGTGATGAAGCGGGGTGAGTTTGAGCAGCCTGCAGGAGAGTAGCTGGGTCAGCTCGCGCGGTACCGGCCGCCATCTTTAGTGACGCCTTGCCTATTCGCCGCGCGGTGTTCAAGGATGTGGTACACCGTTTCGACTGACTCGGGGCTGCCAATCATCTCGGCCAGCTCGTCCGCGGAGAAGAGCGTCTTCCGCTTGTTGGTGAGTGTGTCGAGCACCTTACCCTGGACCTCGAGCACGACCCCGGCGGCCTTCTTGCCCGCCTCGACACCCGGCTGGTGATACGCGTTGATGTTCACCAGCTCGGCGTACAACCCGGTCGCGCGCTCGTAGAGCGCGATTACCGCGCCCAGTGTTCTTGCATCGAGTTGGTTTAGTGTAAGCGTCAGACTCGATCGGCCCGACTCATAGAGCGCCGACCGCGTGCCTTGCCAGAACCCACTCAAATAATCGCCACTGGTCACGCCCGGCTCAACCTCCATCACCTTTTTATCCGGCTTGGCAGAGAGCGCCTTGTCTTGCAACACCACAAGGAAGGTCGCAAAGAAGTTGTTCAGCCCATCGCGGAGCTGCTGCACGTAGGCGTGCTGATCGGTCGAGCCCTTGTTGCCGTAGACCGCGATGCCCTGGTTCGTCTCGTTACCATCGAGGTCGAGCTCTTTACCCAGCGACTCCATGATGAGCTGCTGCAGGTAGCGAGACAGCAACAACAGCCGGTCTTTGTAGGGAAGCATGACCATGTCTTTAAGGCCCTTGCCCCCGGTCTCGTAGTGCCACATCAAAGCGAGCAGCGCGGCGGGGTTACTGCCTGTTTCTTTGCTGCGGGTCAGCCGGTCCATCTCCGCCGCACCATCCAATAGAGCATCGATGTCGATGCCCTGCAATGCTGCGGGCAGCAGGCCGACCCCGCTCATCACGCTTGTCCGTCCACCGACCCAGTCCCACATCGGGAACCGCTTGAGCCATTTGTTCTTCTTGGCGTACTGGTCGAGCTTGGAGCCCTCGCCAGTGATGGCGACAGCGTACTTGCCGAACTTGAGCCCGGCCTTCTTGTATGCCGCCTCGGTCTCAAGCATGCCGTTGCGCGTCTCAGGGGTGCCGCCTGACTTGGAAACCACGAGCACAAGCGTGCTCTTCAATCGGTTGCTCAGGGATTTGAGCGTCCGGGCGATGCCGTCCGGGTCGGTGTTGTCGAGGAAGTGGACGCGCATCTTGTCCTTACTCGTTCCGAGGCAGTCCGCAACGAGCTGCGGTCCTAGGGCCGATCCGCCGATCCCCACCTGCAGGATGTCGGTGAACTTCTTGGCGTTCTGCGGCGTGGTCTTGCCGTCATGGATTTTCCTGGCGAACTGCTTGATGCTGCGCAGAGTCTTGGAGATGTCCTTGCCGATCTCGTCGGTCGGGGCAAGCGAGGCGTTGCGCAGCCAGTAGTGCCCGACCATCCGGTTCTCATCCGGGTTGGCGATCTCACCCGCCTCGAGCCCGGCCATCGCGTCCAGCGCTTTTTGGATCGCCGGCTCCATCCCGGACATAAACTCGGGCGTGAACGGCACGCGCGAGATATCGAGCGTGATCCCCAAGCCACCGCAGCCGCAGAGGTGGTCTTGATAGCGTGTCCAGAGTGTGATCGCGTCCATGGCTCGGCTCGTTTCTTGTTTAGTTGTTCAGCTCTTCAAACGGTTGGATAGTTGTCTCATTGCCCGGGCGCACCAGCAGGCGGTGCCGAACATTCTGCTGCGGGTTGTACAGCTCGGCGAGGACAAGTGGGGCGGTCTGGTCCGGGTTGAGAAATGTGCCTACGGGGTAGGGTTCTTCATATAGATTGATGAAGTCGGTGAGTAGGCGGAGGTTGTCGGTCCCAATCTGGATCGTGCCGCTGTCGCGGACATATTGGCGGTTGAGCCAGAGCTGCATCCCGCCGTAGGTGTTCGGCGTCCGATTAACGATGCGGACCTGCCCACCGCTGCGGACGAGCAGGACATCGAGGTCCGGCCCGTGCGGCGCATTCTCCGGGTAGTCCAGGGCGGCGAGCCGCTTGACGGTTTGAGGCGGGGCGCTGGTATCGCGGATGGCCGAGCAGCCGCTCATCATCAAGCCAAGCATCAGCAGCATCAGGGCAGTTGTTTTCTGCATGCACGTATAATGACCGTGATGTTGACGCTGGGCAAACCGGGCAGGCGGTACGAGCCGATCCAGATCGATGCGCCGTTTTATCAGGCCGGCCTGGCCGGGTATAGCGACGCCGCGATGAGGGTCGTTGCGCGCCACCACGGCTGCCCCTACTGTATCACCGAGGCGATGCTCGACCACTTCCTGATCCAGGGCGGCAAGGGCCTGGACCACGCCCGGCTCTATCCCGGCGACCACGGCCCAGATGCTCCCCTCTGCGGCCAACTTATGGGTAGCCACCCGGCCGACATCGCCGCGGGCGCAAAGATCCTTGTCGACCTCGGCTACGACGTTGTTGACGTCAACCTCGCCTGCCCGGTCAAGAAGATCAAGAAAAAAGCCCGTGGCGGGCATCTGCTCAGCGCGCCGGACGAGGCCATCGCGATCCTCGAAGCCGTGGTCCATGCAGTTGATGAGGGTGTTCCGCTGACCGTGAAACTGCGGCGGGCGTACGACGATACGCCTGAGATGACCAAAAACTTCCATCGCATCCTCCAAGCGGTGATCGACCTCGGCTACAGCGGCGCGACCGTGCACAGCCGAACCGTCCAGCAGAAGTACATCGGCCCTGGCAGTTGGGACGAGCTCCGACAGATCGTCGAGCACTTTGGATTACGTAAACCCCACGACCTGCACTTCACGCTTGGCGGCTCAGGCGATATCTGGCAAGCCCCCGACATCTTCCGCATGCTTGAGCAGACCGGCGTGCACTGGGTCTCCGTCGCACGCGGCTGCATCGGCAACCCGTGGTTCTTCCAGCAGGCGCGGGCGATCATGCGAGGTGATGAAGAGGCCGCGACATCCAGCCCAACTATCCACCGGCAGCGCGATGTCTTGCGCGAGCACTTCGAGATCAGCGCTGAACTACATGGCGAGAACCAGGCCGGCCGCATGATGCGCAAGTTCGGCATCAAGTTCTCCCGGCACCACCCACGTGGCGACGAAGTCAAGAAGCAGTTCATCTCGACAAAAAACCTCGCCGACTGGCAGCGGGTGCTGGATCACTGGTACGCCGAGGACGGCCCGGGGGCGCCTTACGAAGCGACCGTCCCGGACGAGGCCGAGCACGTCCAGTGTGGCGCACCGATCGGGGCGAATTGATGCGTATCGTCCTCTTCGGCGACATCCACTTCTACCGGCTCTGGCTCCCACCGTGGAAGCTCGCCAGCAAACGTATCCTCGGGCAGACCAACCTGATCTTGAATCGTCGCAAGCGATTCCGGCACGCACTCTTGCCCGCCATGATCGAGAAAGCGTGCGCACTGAAGCCGGACATACTGCTGCTTAGCGGCGATGTATCGACTACCTCGCTTGTGCTCGAGTTTACGGACACGGCCGCCGCGCTCAAGCCACTGGCCGACCACGTGCCAACGGTCTTGGTGCCCGGCAATCACGACCGCTACACCTTCAGCGCGAAGCGGACAAGACTGATCGACCGGCTGCTGAGCCGGTGGGTCCCCCAGCGTTTCCCTCACACCCAGGAACTGACGGACCGCTGGCGGCTACTCGCGCTGGATGCGGCGGTGCCGAGGGTCTACAGCGCCCGCGGCCGGCTGGGTGGTGCACAGTTCGGTTTAGTGAAGGCGTATGTCGAGTCGCTTGATGCGTCACAGGGCCTGGTCGTACTCTGCCACTACCCTTGTGTGCTGCCTAAGGGCGTGCATGAGCATGATTCGCATGCGTTACAGGAGCGAGATGTACTAAGGCAGCTACTCGAGCAGTGCAGGGCCCGCGTCGTATACCTGCACGGCCACATCCACAAGCCCTGGCACCATGAGCCGGGCGATGGCAGCGGAGTGCCGTTCACCTGCATCGATGCGGGATCGCCCTGTATGGTCAGCGACAGCTTTCCAGAAGGCCAGGGCTTCTACGAGATTGAGTTGCCTGATGACCCGGCCGAGGCACTAACCGTACGGCACCACCGGTAGGCTGCGTGCTTAGCTGCCAAAGCCTGCAAATTGCTACAATCGCCAAGACGAGATAGTTCACAACGAGAAGGGCCCCGCCATGATCCGATTCAGTATGCTCCTTTTGTCCGCCGCTCTCCTGCTGAGCGCCTGCAACAGGCCGTCCTACATCAATGTGCCCAATGATGGCAGCGACGCCGCGATCAACGGCCCGAACTGGGACACGACTAAGCGGATCCAGAAGGCAGCTTTGTCCTACCTGCTGAGCGACTCGGAGCTGCCCGGTGATGTCGTGATCCGCTTGCCGCAAGGCACGACAGAGGCGACCGCGTTTGAGATCGCCGATGCGCTTGCCGCTTTTAATGTATTCCCCGAGAGCGCGACGCCAAGCGATGAGTTTCACGTTGTCGAAGTGCGCAAGATCCAGGCCCGCGGAACGCGGGGGCGGGTCGATGTCATCCGGCCGGGCGAGCTGCGCGAGCGCGAGCTGGTCGAGGTGCACATGGTTTACTCGGTGTTTGATGGCTGGCAGCCGGAGTACCTCCGCGTCCGCAACATCGATGTCAACCGCGTAGACCCGCTGCTGCTCGCACCGCCCGCTGCAGACCCGAAGGAACAGCCCGCCTTCGGAGAGGTCGAGCCTGCCGAAGACGCAGCAGAAGAAATTGAAGAGGCTGTCGAAGAAGCCGCTGAGTAACGCATCACCCGTCCGCGAGAACCGATCACGATGACCTGGACCCTGAGCGCTTTTGCAGACGAAGCGGCCGACAGCGCCGCCGACCAGATCGCTGCGTTAACCGAGGCGAGGATCGACCATGTCGACCTCCGCTCGGTGGATGGCATCAATATTGTCGAGCTCCCCGTTGACCACGCGAAGAAGGTCAGGCAGATGCTCGATGACGCAGGGATCAAAGTCGGGATGTACGGCTCACCGATTGGAAAGACGGACATCGCCGATGACTTGGCTATCGAACTGGGCCGGATGGATCACCTCGGCAAGATGATCGATGTCTTCGGGGCGACCAACGTCCGCGCGTTCAGCTTCTACAACAAAGATGGCTTACCCCGTGATGACTGGAAGGCCAAGTCCTTCGACAAACTTGGTCAGCTCCGCGACCGCGCTGCGGCGTTAGGCCTTGTCCTCTACCACGAGAACGAGACCGAAGTCTACGGCGACCACCCCGATCAGATCGTCGAACTCGCCGAGCTGCGGGATGACAGCTTCAAGCTCATCTACGATTTCGCGAACTATCAGCGGACCGGGGCAGAGCCCTGGGCCAACTGGCAGCGGCTCAAGCCCATCACAGACGCCCTGCATTTCAAGGACCAGAAGAAGAGCGGTGACCATGTACCGATCGGCAAGGGCGACACGATGGCCAACGAGATCATGGCCGACGCAGTCGCGATAGGTTGGTCCGGCCCCTGCACGCTTGAGCCGCACTTGTTTATGTCTGACGCGGTCTTGGCGACGAACGTACACGGCCGGGGTGATACATCTTTGGAAGGCAAGTCACGCGGAGATCTGTTCCAGATCGCTGCAAAGAGCGTGCATGCGCTGATGAGTGAGGCCGGGGCGATGTGATCGGACGCGAGACGTATTGCGACGAAGATTCGATGGATGGTCTTTGTTCAGGCGATGGTGGTTTACGGATGCATCACGAACACAAGGATTGGAGCGACCCTGATGAAACGATTCCGCCTGACCACCGCCGTGCTGATCACGATGCTGCCTTGCTTCGCTGCATGGCCTCAAGATGCGCCTGAGGGAACAGAAGTAGCGGGTGAGGTCACGATCGGTCAGCGTGGCTCGGAGCAGGACCCGCTGTCGGGTCGGGACAAGGGGCTTGCTATCGAGCCGGAAAAGACCACTGGCGCGGGCTTGCAAGATGCCAAGAAGACCGTGCCCACGATGCGAGTGAAGGTCGATCCCCGCGTGCTGGGTGTGGCTCCGGGCGAGCCGTTGCCCCCGCTGCGACGCGAGGGCGAGACGCTGCGTAAGCGTGACGGGCAGCTGCTGCCGACAGGCGAGCGGGGCTACGCCGTGTTTATCCTTGATGCGGACCCCGAGACCGGCGACGAGAAGCCTTTGGCGATGGTTGTTGCGCCCTGCATGACGCTGGAGTCGATGGAGCGCCTCCTCGAAGACCGCGGCGACAACCTACGGTTCACGATCACCGGGCAGGTCCATACCTACCGCGGCGTGAACTACCTGCTGCCGACTTCACAGCCCAGGCCCTGGCTGATCGATGCGGATGCTAAAGAGCAACTCGTTACTGAGTCTGAAGAAGGCACTGAAGATGATCCTGCCAACAAGCCGAATACTTCTGAGCCTGATGCAGAGGCATTTGATGAATCGGCTGAGCAAGCCACGCCGAGTGCTGATGATGTCCTTCAGCAGTTGCTCGAGCAAAGACGCGACAGCCCGGCGCCAGAGCCAACGGATGCCTCCGAGCCCGGTGATGGTGGGGTAGAACCGGCCGGTCCCGCGACCCAGCCCGCAGCGCGACTAGCGAGCGATCCCCTGCTACTCGGTCTCGACACCGATCAGCCCCTGGCCGAGCTCAAGGAAGAGGGCCAGTTCATCATCGCACGCACCGGCCGGCTGATCCGTTCGGCCGACGGTTCGCACTCTTTGTTCGTACTTGATAGTGATGGCCCCGGCGCGCCCGAGCCCCCGATGATCCTTCAGGCTTGCAAGCTTCTGGAAACGATGGAGCAGACCGTCCAGGAGCAGGGCGAGAACGTCCCCTTCGTCATCACCGGCCAGGTTTTCATGTACCGCGGGGCGAACTACCTGCTCCCGACCATCGTCAAGCGCGAGTTCGACCGTGGAAACCTTGAGTAGACACCGCCATGCACGAACTCGTCGTCAAGACTCAGCAGCGCGACCAGATGGTGGAAATCACTACGCAAGTCCAGCGCATCCTCGACCAAGAGGCGCTCACTGACGGATATGTGCTCGTCTACGTACCGCACACGACCGCGGGCGTCACGATCAATGAAAACGCCGATCCCGATGTCGTACACGACACGCTCACGCGGCTCGACAGGATGGTCCCGTGGCGTGAGCCATTGGACCGGCACGGCGAGGGTAACAGCGCCTCGCATATCAAGGCATCAATGATGGGCTCGAGCGTCTACGTGATCGTGCAGAGCGGCCGGCTCCAACTGGGCCGGTGGCAGGGCATCTGGTTCTGCGAGTTCGACGGCCCACGCACCCGTTCGGTATGGGTGAGCGTCAAAGGCTGACACCAGCACGATCAGCCGAGCGTATCCACCGCAAGCAGTGCCGCCCCGATCGGCCCCGCGTTGTCTTCTAACTGGCTGAGCGCAATCTTCGTGGACTTTAGCTTGTCAGGGAAGACGTGCTTCTCAAACGACGCGCGAACCAGCTTGAGCCATGGCTTACCGAGTGCTTCGCTGGCGCCGCCGCCGAGCACGATGCAGGGCAGGCTTAGCAGCGTGACACAGCTGGCAATGGACATCCCGATGTAGGCCGCCGCGTCCTCCACGACTTCAACCGTTAGCGGGTCGCCTTGCTCAAAGGCCTGCGCGATGACTTTGGAGCGGATACGGGTCAGGTCGCCCTCGACGATCTCCTTAACCATGCTCGGGTGGTTGTACTCGATCATGTGCCGGATCCGCCGGACCATGGCCGTGCGGCTGGCAAGGTCTTCAACCGTACGGTGCCCAAGCGAGCCCCGACCAGCAATGACCATCGGGCCGATCTCCCCGGCCGTGTGGCATGCGCCCTGGTAGAGCTTGCCGTTGATGACGATCCCCGCACCGACGCCCGTTCCCACAAACACCGCCATCTGATCGTTATAGCCCTGACCTGCGCCGGCCTTGTACTCGCCCCAGGCACCGACGTTCACATCGTTATCAATCACGACCGGGAACGGCAGCAGCTTGCCGAGCTCTTTCTGCAGCGGGTAATCGACCCAGCCCAGGTTCGGCGCATCAAGCACCAGTCCGTGGTCAAAATCGATCGCACCCGGGGCACCGATCCCCAAGCCCGCGATATCGTCTGGCTTCAGCTCGGCCTTCTCAATGAGCTTTTTACAAATCTTCTCGATCCGCCCAAGCACGGCGTCTGAGCCCTCAGTCGCCTTCGTCTTTGTGCCATCGCGGATGACGACTTCCTGCTTCTTGATGTCATAGATCGCGGCCTGGATGTTGGTGCCACCCAAGTCGATGCCGAAGTAGAGGGTGCTGTTCTTGGCCATGATCTGGATTGTAGTGTTTCTCAGAGACTTGGCCGCAGCTTGCCGTGATCTGTCTCCCGCTCATAGAGCCGGGCGATCCGCAGGAGCCGCCGCTCGTCAAACGCCTTACCCAGCAGCTGTACGCCTACCGGCAGGGGTTTGCCATCTGCCTCAGCGAACCCGCCGGGCAGCGAGATGCCGGGGATACCCGCGAGGTTGGCGGTGACGGTATAGATGTCGTTCATGTACATCTGCAGCGGGTCGTCTGCCATCTCTCCGATCTTGAACGCCGGGCCGGTCGTCGTCGGGCACAGGATCGCGTCACAGGACCGGAACGCGGTGTCGAAGTCGCCCGCGATCAGTCGGCGGGTCCGCAGCGCTAGGTCGTAGTACTTCTCGTCGTAGCCCGACGATAGCGCGTAGGTGCCCAGCACGATGCGGCGCTTGACCTCGGCACCGAAGCCCTCGGCCCGGGACTGGCAGTACAGGTGCATGATCGGGTTCTCGCCGGCTGGCGGCGGGGTCTCGGTGCGGTGGCCGTAGTGCACACCGTCGTACCGCGCAAGGTTGGACGAGCACTCCGCCGTCGCCACGATGTAGTAGCAGGGGATGCCGCATTCGGTGTGAGGCAGGTCGACCTCGACGATCTCGGCGCCGGCCCGCTTGTACACATCCAGCGCCTGCTCGAACGCAGCGGTGACAGCAGGCTCGTTCGCGCCGTCTTGCAGGTACTGCTTGGCGATCCCGATCCGGAGCGGGCCGTCGGTTTCAATTGCTTCATCAACGTCATGCAGATCGTCGGGCACATCCACCGCCGCACTGGTCGAGTCGAGCGGGTCTTTGCCAAACATAACTTGAGAAAGCAGGGCGGTGTCGGCGACGGTGTGGCTGAACGTGCCGATCTGGTCGAGGCTGGACGCGAAGGCCACAAGCCCCCACCGTGAGACCCGGCCGTAGGTCGGCTTGAACCCGACGACGCCGGTGATCGACGCGGGCTGGCGGATCGACCCGCCGGTATCCGATCCGAGCGTTGCGGCGGCGAGGTCGGCGGCCATCGCGCTGCTTGATCCGCCG
Source organism: Planctomycetota bacterium (assembly GCA_039188575.1). Lineage (GTDB taxonomy): Bacteria > Planctomycetota > Phycisphaerae > Phycisphaerales > Phycisphaeraceae > JAHQVV01. The sequence goes on from JBCCYY010000010.1 coordinate 77,991, forward strand.
GACGACCCGCCGGGCACGCGCGTAGTGTCCCACGGGTTCTTCGTCACCCCGAACGCCGAGTTCTCGGTAGACGAGCCCATCGCGAACTCGTCCATGTTCGTCTTGCCGAGGACGACAGCGCCCTCCGCTTCGAGCCGGGCGATCGCGGTCGCGGTGAACGGCGAGCGGTAGTGCTCTAGCATCTTCGACGAGCAGGCGGTCGTGCCCTGGACATGGCACATGCAGTCCTTGATCGCGATTGGCACGCCGGCGAGCCTGCCGGTGACTTCGCCCGCATCGACCCGAGCAGCGCGCTGCAGTGCGTAGTCCCCGATCACCTCCCTGTATGCGTTCAGAGCAGGGTTGTGCTGCTCGATCCGGTGGAGGTAGGCCTGTACGGCGTCCGTCGCAGAGATCGACTTCGAAGCGATCCCGTCGCGCAGCTCGATGAGTGTGGTTTGCGTCGGGTCCATCGCTTACGCCCCGCCCCCGTCGCCAAGCACCTTGGGCACCTTGAAGAACGGCTCATCTTTGTCCGGTGCGTTCGCCAACGCGTCCTCGACCGGCATGCCGTCTGTTTCACGATCTGCCCGGAACACGTTGAACTGGTCCAGTGCGTGCGGCATCGGCTTGACGTTCTCGACATCCAGCTTCTTCAACTGGTCAATCGCCCCGAGCACATCGCCCAGCTGTGACGAAAACAGCTTGGCCTCGTCATCGGTGAGGTTTAGCCGAGCGAGCTTGGCCACTTCGCGGATGGTCTGTTCACTAATAGGGTGCGGCATGGGCGATAGCATACGGGCACGCTTGCACGCCGCCAAACGGAGCTATAATTAGGGTTTGCATAGCCTTTCTGGTTTTTGTTGGTTCCTGTCAGACTGGGGGCGTGATGCCTGATGAGTCGGTGATTGAATTCGAGTGTCCCGCATGCGGCAAGTCCTACCGCGTCTCCGCGGCGATGGCGGGGAAGTCGGCCAAGTGCAAGCAGTGTGGCGGGCGCATGCGGGTGCCCGATGCCAGGGTCGAGCCTGAGCCATCGGCCGAAACGGACGATTTCATCCCACTGGTGGCAGACGATGATGATGCGTCCAGGGCAAAGCCAACGCCTCTGCACAAGTCGGCTGACACTGCTCCTGTCAAGAAGTCCAAGGCCGAGTCCAACGACCCATGGAACCTGGAGAATGATTCGGCCGACGCCAATACGCTGGGCGTAGACCCGTGGGCGAGTAAAGAAGAGGAGCCGATTGGCCATCTCGAAGCGCTCGCCCCGCCGGAGGGCGATTCGGAGATGAAGCCCACCACGTTCCAGACCCAGGCGGCCTACAAGCCGCAACGCGAAAAGCCGAGCGGCCTGGCCAGCGCGATCGGCACCGGCCTCCTCGACAACATGGCCGCGATGTGGAACGCGATGGTCAACCCCACCAAGGGCGGACGCGCGATTCCGCGAGGGAGACGCATAAGTCTGGGTGGGTGCTTTCTGCTGATCAGCGGGCTTGTGCTGTTTTTTTTCGCGTTTATCTATAGGTCCAGTAGGTCATATATCCCCTCTAGTGAGATACCTGAGTGGGCAATGCAATCTACTCGCATGGTCCCTATGAAAGTGCTTGCGATGGCTGCCTGTATTGCTGGTCTGCTTGTGATAGTGTGGCGTTGCTGGTCGCCGCGTGAAGAAGAGGAAGTAAAGCTAGTAACTGTTGTTTTTTGGGGTGTGCTCGGGCTAGTCGGCGTCTCAACAGTCCTCACTCTGGTTGGTGGTGCTGATGCAACGGTCATCATGTCACATGTTGGCTCGATTGGTCTATTACTGGCTGCGGCTGCTTTCGGGGCTTGGGTCTACCTCCGGCTCACGCAAGACGGAGACGGATCGATGGCATTGCTATTAATCGTTCCAGCGATCATCATCCCAGCAACACAACTCATCGTACAGATGGCAAATACGCCAAGAGATATGATCAATCAGATAGCCTGGGACATGGTTATTCTCCAAGCGTTTCTTGCCTTCCTTGCCTTAGTCCTCATGGGAGGCGCGATCAGCTTTTGGATTCTGATCGCGTTGCCACTCGAATTACTGGGGGTTGGGGAGCGGCCCGAGATGCCAATGGACGTGGAGGGTGGTGCAGGAAACACCGCCATGATTGTCATCTTTGGCTTCTGTGGGCTTTGCTACCTGATGTTGGTCGTTAGTCGCTGGCGCATGATGCTTAAGCCAGTTGCATGGCAGTTTGTGATCCTGATCTTTGGCGTATCGCTGATGGCTCACCTTCAGGTTCTTGGCCTGAATGCACAGGGTAAGCAAGATGCGATTGCAGAACAGGAGCAACGAAGCCATGAGACGGAGGAAAGAACTTTTGATTTTAGTACGGAAAACCATTCTGCCGTCGATTCCGATCCCTCAGAGCCTGTTGAGAGTACAGGCCCTGATCCGACTATAGGTGATTTTATTCCGGACCCATTTTTCCACCCCAGCAATGGGCCCGCCGATACCAAGCGGGTTGAGTTACTCAAGAACGCCAGGATCGAATCTGGGCCGAATCGCCATGGCCGCCCACAGCCGGGTACCCGGGTCAGTTGGGAGCCGTACCCTCATTCGCCAACCGTCTTTTTGTTTGGTCACACACGAAGGGATTCGCGGGTCTTGTACTTTCCTTCCGGCGGGGCCGAAGTAAACCCCGACGTCGATACACTCATGGATTTTGGGTTTATCGAAGACACGCGTACTCAGCCCGTACTTATGGAGACACCTCGCTTCGAGGTTGATGAACTGTCGCCTGGCTTACTTGGTTCACCATTCACGTGGTACGCAGAGCCGGATGAGTCTTGGCCTGTCTTTGAGGCCCCACCAATCGATATGGGATCAGCTGTTACGCATTCCATATTTGGCTATGCCATCGATCTGCTGCCGGGCTACGAGGTGGTTGTGATCCAGGAAGACCCTGCCTCCGGTGTGCGTACCGCCGTGATCGATTCAGTAGACGCAGTTGAACCTGGCCGATACCCCAAAATACGGCTCCACTTGGCTCCAGTGACAATTGAGAATTTCCGGACGACTTCAGAGGGCTGGTTCAACCTCGCGAAAGAGGTTGTCAGAAAAAATCCACGCTCCACACACCGGCATACCTTCGGACGTATCCATGGCGAGCCCTTTGCACGTTGCGCTCCAAGATGGGACCGGCCACAAAACTACCTTACCGAGATTCTTTACGTGTCCACAAGTATCAAGTACCCGATGCGTATCGCGATCTCAATCTCTTCCTCGATGCAGTCTCGTGAGTCTGTTCTACGTTGCGAGGCGATGGCCCGCTCGTTACGCAGGCCTGTTAAAGCTGAAGCTGCGATGCCTGAGCAAGGTATCCCTGACAATGGCAACATGTGGATAGGCGAGAAAGAACTCCGCCAGGGGGGATGGATTGTGTCGGGTATCTTCGCGTTACGCGATGATAGCACTCGCAGGCTCAGTCGGGGATATACCCCTTTCCACGAAGGAGGGATCCGCATGAATTGGGGTGAACCCGGGAGGAGAATCGCTGGTATTTTTATCGATATGAAGCCATTACCCATTGGCACCTCAAGAGATGAGCGTGTTTTGGCCGGTGGGGCACGCATGCGTCGGACAGTCGATCGGGATGCCTTTGATCTACTCGCGGACCCGTTCGTGGTGAATAGCTACGGCGCCCCTGTCACATATGAACGGCTTTGGAATGGCGAACTATTTGCTCGCGTTGAGCATCAGCGAAAGATCGTGCACGAGGGTGATGATGGTATTGATCGCGTCTCGCTCCATCGCTTTATTGAATACAGCGGTTTTCTAGGTGATTACTGGACCGTTGTCCGACTCATCGATGATGGTGAGCGAGGTCAGCTGTCGCTGGATATGCTTGAGGATGCCCTCAGATCGAGCCGATTACTCAGTCCAAGTCGTGTAGCCGTTGTTCCGGCCATGAGAGCCAATTACCTGCCTTACATACTCGAAAATGAGTCGGGTATGCTCCCACTCGCGGGAGGTCTAACGATCGCCGAAGCGTTTACGCTGGATGTTCGCGGCCAGGCCATGCTGAAGCCCGGCTTACCCGAAGCCGTTGCAAGAGGTGAGGAGGCCGCAACGTCGAGTTTCATAGTGGACATGCCTGTCCCTGAGGGCTATGAGCCTTGGACGATCAGTGATCAGGTTGATAAATATCTGGGAGATACAGAATCGTTCGGAAGGTTCAGGTTCCAGCCACTGAAAGACCTGCGTGCTTCGGCCAAGAACAGCGATCGGTACGCGGAGTGGTTCGCACGGACGGACTCGGGCAAGGTCGGCATGACACTGAAGTTTGAGAAGCTGTTAGAGGGCCAGGCAGCAATTAAAGTGCCTTTGACGACGGACCCGGCCACCGGCGAGTTCATGCTTGAGCTGGGTCGGCGGAAGCTCAGGCCGCAAAGCAAGCCCGACGTGACCTACCGCGATGGCAACGGGCTCCGTATCTGGCGGGTCCTCATGCCGCAGGCCGGTGGTGCTTCGGTACGCCGGTGCTACTACCTGGTCGCGTTGACGGACGGGCACCTCGTCATTGCCGCAGATTTCGAGCGCGACAAGGCGTTACAACTCCAGGCGATGGACGCGTCGGTTGCTTCACTGGTCGATAGCCAGCCACCCAAGGATGAATAGCAAACCACCGCGTATCGAGCGGATAAGATGTTGGTCCGGTTCGGGAAGAGCCCGACGATCCTATTGAGACCAACCATGCCCGACTCCTCGCTCCTTGAATGCTTTGACAACCCCAACCCGCAGCGCGATTACATGATCGAGCACATCGCGGAGGAGTTCACCAGTGTCTGCCCGAAGACCGGCCACCCCGACTTTGGTGTGGTGACCGTGCAGTACGTCCCCGATAAGGTCTGTGTCGAGCTCAAGTCGCTCAAGATCTACCTGCAGGACTTCCGAAACGAGGGCATCTTCTACGAGGCGGTGACCAACGCGATCGCGGCAGACCTAGAGAAGGTGATGGCCCCGCGGTGGATGATGGTCATCACGGACTGGCGCGGGCGTGGTGGTATCCGCTCAACCATCCGGGTCGAGGTTGGGAAGCTGCCTGGCGGTGCACCGCTGGATGTTGGCTATGACGATGATGACGAGGCGTTCGAGGCGCCGCAGGGTGGCCGCCCGCCCGGGTTCTAAACAGGCAATTGCCAAAGAAGTTGTCAGGCGACCTGGATGCATTCGTGCGCGGTATCCTTCCGTTCAATCAGTCGAGCCGCCTCCTCTGCGGGCACGGGTTTAGAAAACAAGTAACCCTGCGCGCAGTCGCAGTCTAACGCCTGGACCTGAACGAGCTGTTCGATCCGCTCGATCCCTTCGACGACGATCGACATGCCCAAGTTTTTGGCAAGCGTCACGATCGCGAGGACGACCGCTGAATACATCGACTTGTCATCGAGGTCTCTGACGAACGCCTGGTCGATCTTGAGTACATCTACCGGGTACTTGTGCAGGTGGGTCAGGGAGGAGAGCCCGGTACCGAAGTCATCCATTGAGAGGCGGACGCCGAGGTCTTTACACTGCTGGAGGATCTTGACAATCGTGTCGCCGTGGTCGATCACGACGGTTTCGGTGACCTCGAGATTGATTTGTTTCGGGTCGACATCCGCGCTAGTGACCACCTGCTCAAGGTGATTAATAAAACAGGGCTGGAGCAGCTGACGCTTCGAGACGTTGATGCTCATGTACAACTGCCGGCCATCTTTCGAAAGCTTGTTCCAGCTCTCGATTTGCTGCACCGCCTCTTCGAGCATGAACCGCCCAACCGCTAAGATCGCGCCACACTCTTCGGCAATAGGTATGAATTTACCCGGGCTGATCATACCCATCTCGGGGTGCTGCCAGCGCGCCAACGCTTCGAACCCAATGGTCTGCCCAGACTCACAGCTGACAATGGGCTGGTAGTACGCATGGAACTGATCCGACTCGACCGCTTTGCGCAGTTGGGATTCGAGGTAGAGCCGTTCCAGGGCCTCGTCCTGCATCGACTTATCGAACAGGACGTAGCGCGCCCGGCCCTGAGCCTTCGCGCGGTACATGGCTGAGTCGGCGTCACGCACGATCGATAATGGGCTGCTCCCGTCGCTGCTGTGGCAGGTTGCGATCCCGATGCTCGGCGATGTGCTGACCTCGTAGCCCCGTAGAGTGAAGTGAGGCTTCATCGCATCGATGATGTCGGCGGCGAGTTGCTCGGCGTGCTCGGTCTTCTCAAGGTGATTGACGAGCACCAAGAACTCGTCTCCGCCAAGCCGTGCGGTGAGCCATTGATCAGATGCTTCGGTTTTTCCGGTGCTTCGGGCAACCGTTTCTCTAAGCCGTTGGGAGATCTGGACCAGCAGTTCATCCCCGGCATCGTGGCCGAGCGAGTCATTGATCAGCTTGAACCGGTCGAAGTCTAGGAATAAGACGCCGTAGTTACAGAGTTGATCGCTGCTGCAGGACAGGCCCAGTTCATTAAGGCGCTGCATCGCGTACTCACGGTTGGGCAGCCCGGTGAGTCGGTCGTGCATCGACGCGATGTGCGCCTCTTGTCTCTGTCGGTCAACGATCGCCAAGGCTCCACCCAGCAGGTTACGCTGCCGTTCGAGCAAAAGCCGAACATCGATCATGCGTGGTGCACGGCTGTGCTGGCTCCTGACTAAGAGAGGGTCGTAGCGTGTTTCGGGCACCCGGTTGAGCGCTTTTTCGATCGCCTCGGAGATCGGCGTATCGGGTTCGAGCGTCAGCGGCTCGGTTTGGTGGTGCTGCTTGAGGTATTCCGTTACCGGTTTGTTCTCGTACAAGTCCTTGGCGTAGGGCATGGCCAGGTACAGCAACATGCGGTCTCGGAAGAGCGGTACATAACCGCTTTGCGTGGTACGGATCAGGACCCCAGGGTGCGCGTTATCTTCTTGGAGCGTCTCGGTCACCGCACGCAGCGTCATCGCCTGGCCCAAGACCGGTGGTAGGGGGGTCTTGTCCGCGAGCGGGCCGATCGTTTCATTGGCTTGTATGAGCTGGCACACGGCTGCACCGTGAGCAGCAAACATCGCGTGGTCTTCCATCGGCACTTATCCCCCAATGTGGCGAAATACGAAACGGCGCACAAGCATCAATCCGACTCTTCCACACAGCGCAATATCGGCTGTTGGTCATTGGGTCTGAGGTGAGGCTGTATGTATCAACGCAAAATAATGGAAACCCTCGCCCGCCCTTTGTCGCCAATGGCTAAAAACGCTATCCTGCCCCTCCTATGAGCATTCTTGTGAACACAGAAACCAAGCTGATCTGTCAGGGTATCACCGGCTCGGCGGGCCAATTCCACACCACCCAGTGCCTGCAATACGGTACGCAGGTCGTTGGAGGCGTTACACCCGGCAAAGGCGGTAAAACCGATGAAAACGGACTACCCGTCTTTAACACGGTCTTAGAGGCGGTCCAGCAGACCGGCGCGAACGCCACGATGATCTTCGTGCCCCCGCCGTTCGCGGCCGACGCGATCATAGAGGCCGCAGACGCCGGTATTACGATGATCGTCTGCATCACCGAGCACATCCCCGTGCTCGATATGATGCGGGTGAAAAAAGCACTGAACGACTACCCTGGCGCGACTTTGTTGGGTCCGAACTGCCCGGGCATTATCACGCCAGGCGAGTGCAAGATCGGGATCATGCCCGGCTATATCCACACCCCCGCCAAGGAAGCCAAGCTCGGCAAGGCTGTGGGCATTGTTTCCCGCTCCGGCACGCTCACCTACGAAGCTGTCTGGCAGACCGGTCAGCAGGGCCTGGGCCAGACAACCTGTGTCGGTATCGGGGGCGACCCGGTCCGCGGGCTGAATTTCATCGACGTGATTGAACTCTTCAACAACGACGACGAGACCGACGGCATCGTCATGATCGGTGAGATCGGCGGCACGGACGAAGAGAAGGCCGCCGAGTTCATCAAGGCCAACGTGAAGAAACCTGTCGCCGCGTTTATCGCTGGCGTCACCGCGCCGCCCGGACGCCGCATGGGCCATGCCGGAGCGATTATCTCGGGTGGTGAGGGCACGGCCGAGTCCAAATTCGAATCGCTTGAAGATGCGGGTTGTGCGATCGCCAAGTCGCCCGCTGATCTTGGTGTGACGATGGCGTCGGCGCTGGGCTTGACCGTCGCAAGCGCCTGAAATCTCTTGCATTTGACTGTGTTGGCGAGGCTCCTGCCGAACAAGACTTATGCAGCACCGTTACGTGCCTGATCTCGGCGACTTCTCGAAGTTCGCGGTCATCGATGCGCTGTCGGGCAAGGGCCAGAACCGTACAGCGTTGATCTGGTACCTCGTCAACCCGCATGAGGTGAGCGAGGCCCACAACAACGATGGCAAACATACCGCCTACCTTGTGGACGACCGCCAGCGAATCGCCGAATGCCACCCCGAACTGTATCAGCGCTTTCAAGCGATCCACCGCACCGGTGAAAAGCAAGTGGGTGTCTACGCCAGCCATCAGGTACTTCCTAATATCAATTACTTCTCCGAGCCGCTCAGTTACGACGGTCAGGCTTTGTCGCAGCGAGAGGCGTGGCGTGCTGGCTGGCTTGGGCGTGCTCTGCAGGCCGCGGTCGAGTCGGACCTTGTCGTGCTCGATCCAGACAACGGGTTGATGGCGGAACACTTGTCGGTGCGGACGCAATCAGCTGTGAAGTACGCCACGATAGACGAGTGCAATTCGTTCTATGCCGATGGACAGCGTACCTTGGTGGTCTACCAGCACGCACATCGGAGGGGGTCCGTTACCGATCAGGCTGAGCGTGCATTACAGCGGCTGGCCGATCACCTAGGCCTAGCACGTGAGGCTGTCTTCGCGCTACGATTTCACCGCGGCACATCGCGCTGCTACCTCGTCGTTCCCAAAACGGGCAAGGCCGACGAGATCCGCAGCCGTGCTTTGGATATGGTCCAAGGCGCCTGGGGTAGGCTAGGACATTTCTCGTTGATTGATTAGCCCCGGCGGGGGTTCCGACGCGACTGGCTACTCTTGCGTGTGCCTTGGGGCGGGTACGGGCCCGAGGCCTGGTTCACATCCTCGGCAGCAGCCGTTGTAGCGGCCTGCTTCGGGGCTGGCTTGGGTGGTGGTGTAGGCGGGTTGGCCTCATCTTCTTCGTGGGCGAATTTGCCGAAGATCATCCGGCCTGCGCTGGTCTGCAGCGTGCTCGTCACGATCAGGTCCACGCTATGGTCAAGGTGGGTCCGCCCATTCTCGACGACCACCATCGTGCCGTCGTCGAGGTAGCCCACGCCTTGCGTTGGGGACTCGCCGGGTTTCACGAGCTTGACGGTCATGTGCTCGCCTGGCAGGACGACGGGGCGCAGAGCCTTGGCGAGGTCGTTGATATTGATGACATCGACACCGCGCAACTCCGCGATCTTATTGAGGTTGAAGTCGTTGGTCATCACCCGTCCCTGCATCTGGTGGGCCAGGTCGATGAGCTTCTGGTCGACGTTGATGCCCTCCGCGTCCCGTTCCTCGATATGGACCTCGACACTGGTCAGGGCCTGGAGTTTCTGCAACACCTCGAGACCACGCCGACCTCGGGCACGCTTAAGCTTATCCGCTGAGTCTGCGATCAGCTGCAGCTCGTCGAGTACGAAGCGTGGCACGATGATGACGCCTTGCATCACTTGTGTCTCGATGATATCGAGGATCCGGCCGTCCACGATCACGGAGGTGTCGATGATGGTGGGGCGGTTGCCGCGGATCTGCTTCGCAAACTCGACGTAGGGGATAATGAACCGGAAGTCGTCCTTGGTCTGGAGGACCAATGAGATGCAGAAGTAGCAGGTGATCACGCCCAGGATGATCTTGACACCGAGCAGGAGGTTCTGCTGGGTTTGGATCTTCTCTAGCGCCATCGCACGTGCCACGCGGTTCGATTCGATAAGCCGGCTGGCGTCTTCGGCGACCATGGCGTTGAATTCCTGCTCGCTCAGTTCGGCTCGTGTCTTATCGTCTTGAATCTGCAGAAGTGTGGTTCGGGCTTCGTCTGTCGCTTGCTCCAGCGTGACCTCTGCAGGCGGGTCGGCCGGCCGGCTTAGTACGCCTACGAGATCTACCACGTACGCCAACGGAAGCAGCACCACGAGCCCGACCATGAGCCCGATGAACACGCCGGAGATAGCGGATAGCTTTTTCTTAGGCGTCAAAGCGTCGGTCGCGATGACAAGACCCGCAAGCCCGAGCGTGATGACAAGCATCAGCATGAACTCACTAAACGAAATGCCGCCTTGCTCCTGGTTCGTCAGGAGGTACAGGACGCTGATGGCGGTGATGATCACAAGGACCAGACCGCGTAGGACGAAAAGGATCATGCTGTTTCCCCAAATGAAGTTATGAGATGATCAGGGGGTATGTTCTTAGAATACGGGGTAAGTCATGATATGCCAAACAGTTTGCTGGTGAAGCGGGGTTGAGGTATTCTCACAGGTTCGCGGCAGCGGGTGATGAGTCCGTTTGCGACCGCCGCGCAGACAGGCGGCTGGGCCCGGTGCACGGGTGGGCTCGCGAACCGGGTCAGGCCTTGATCGGAGCAGCCCTAAGTGGCGTCTGCCCGGTGCCGTCGGTGTCCTGGCCGTCTGTCTGCGGGGCGGGATATCATGTTCGCGAGGCAGACCGGCAGGCGGTCGGGCCCAGTGCACGGGTTGGCTCATGAACCGGGCAAAGGCCTCGGAAGAGGAGCA
>JBCCYY010000011.1:0-88264 GCA_039188575.1 Planctomycetota bacterium
CGTGTTGCTGAGCCCTCCGGTCGCTACGCTCCCTCCGGCCTCAGCAACACGGATCAACCCCGACCATGAACCCTAGAAACCTCTACTTTTAAATACGCTAACAACGGGGAGGATTACAGAACGAGCACTTCTGTGTTTGATATATATTGGAGAATACTAACTAAGTTGTAAAATATCTGAATCTACTGTCAAAGCCTATACAAGCTCGACTGTTCTATCAATCATTGTAGAAAGAAACGTAAAAATAAGCATTAATTATCTAACAGAGTAATGGTGTCAATATTGGAATACATACCTCAAAAGTCTAGATCGCGTATGGCCATATACATTAGTGAATAAATTGGTATAGACCTTGAAATATGAAACTCAAAAATACTCTAAGAATATGAAGGGTGCTACAACTTACTCGTGGCTATGATAAGTCTGTCACAAGTTATGCGACTGCCATGAGCTATATGAATCATTCGATACAGGACGATCGCACTTGTTGTTCTCTAAATTGTCGCGACTCTAAAATCATAATTCTTGATGGACAATATCCAAAGCCCTCGTAAATCAGATCATGTTCCCCTGTCCCGACGGATCGGCTGGGGTTTCGGCGGGATTGCTGAGAACTTCATGGCCAACACGCTCTTCGCGTTGGGCATGATCATTTATACGACTGCCTTCTATATCCCAGCCGGGATCGCTGGCCTAGCGCTTTTTGTTCCCAGGCTCTTCGATGCGATCACTGATCCTCTGATCGGCAACCTGTCTGACAACTTTCGGTCTCGATGGGGCCGGCGTCGGCCATTGATGTTCGTCGGCGTTCTGGGTTGCGTGGTGATCCTGCCTCTAATGTGGTTCCCGCCGGATCTGCACACCGCAGAGGTACAGCCATGGGGTGTCTTTGAAAACCCTTTTGTGCTTAAAAACTGGTTCACATTTCGGTATAACGGACCATTCTGGTATATCGCGGTCCTTGGCTCGATCTACTTTCTCTTTTATACCCTCTTTATGGTGCCATACACGGCGCTTGGCTTCGAGCTCACGCCGGACTATGACGAGCGGACACGGGTGATCGCCTGGCGGATGTATCTCGGCCTTGCCGCGAGTATGTCGATCCCTTCTTTGTATTGGTTCTGCCGACAAGATGTGTTTGGTGATGGTGTGCAAGGGGAGATCAATGGTGCCCGTTTTGTATCGATTGTGGTCGCTATGGTGATCCTGCTAACAGGTCTGATCCCGGTGTTCGCCACGCGAGAGCCGAAGGAGGTTGAGCGACAGCCACCGATCAACATTGTCTCTGCGGTGAAGAGCACGCTGTCGAACAAGCCGTTCCTTGTGCTGTTTATCGCTTACATCGCGGTGATTATGGGCATCTTTACCGCGGGCACGGTTGGCCAATTCGCATTGATTTACTACGTCTTCCAGACCGCGGCATCGGTTGATGCTGCGAAAGACCACGCCAGCTTCCTTGGGCTAGTGATGGGTGTTCTCGCAGCGCTAACAAGCTATGCGAGCATGTACCTCATCAGTCGTCTGTCGATGTTAACCGGGAAAAAGCACGGCATGATACTAGGGCTGTTCCTGATGCTAGCGGGCACCCTCGCGATCTGGTACCTCTATGACCCTAACGCCAGGCTGAACGTTGCTGGGCGCGAGATACTGTTGAGTTGGGGCGTGAAGGAATCGATTGCAATTGCGCTTGTTCCTGGTGTATTGCTGGCGACCCTCGTCGGGGCGCTGGGTGGGCAAGGCTGCTGGCTTATGATCGACTCGATGACGGCGGACATCTGTGACGAGGATGAACTGCAAACTGGACTCCGCCGCGAGGGTATGTTCAGTGCGGTACAGGGTTTTGCTCGCAAGATCGCGTTCGCGTTTACCGTTCTTGTCGGTGGGTACCTGATCCAGTGGATCGGTTTTGATCCTGAAGCTGCCGAGAAGGCTGGCGGGCTGAGCAAGGAGATGAGTCAGCGCATGCTGATTATGCTGATGGTATGCCAGGGAGGTGGGCTCGCGCTCGCAATCCTTGTGTTCTTCTTCTACCCCATCACCCGGGAACGGGCCGAACGCACGCGTGCCGAGTTAGAACAACGCCGGGGCGCTGTTAATCCGCTGCAGTGATTTGGTTCGCCGGCGTGGGAGTGGGGGTGGGCGATCCAATTACTTTTTCATATCAACGATCGCAGGGTTCATCCACATCGCCGAGTCATAGTTGTTGTTTCGTTTCGGGTCGACTTCAAGTGTCAGCTTTATCGTCTTGCCTGCATACTTCTTAAGATCGATCTCGTGATCGCGCATCGCTTGGTCATCAACGGTTTTGTTGAAGACGATCTGGCCATTGATTCGTACCCGAAAGATCACGCCGTCGCCTTTTTCTTTCTCCCGGTAGGTCTTGAATCGGAAGACAGGCATACGGCCTGCGGGCAGCTCCACGGTATAGGACGCGGTTGCGGCGGGCTGGTCCGGGCGCAGCGGGTGCAGCATAAATGCCTCCACAAAACCACCATCCGGCAGGTTCACAGTCTTCCGCCGAGCCGCCAAAGTGTTTTCGATATCCGCGTTGCTCATCTCCTTCAGTGGGTCAAACAAAACGCGCGCGTGCCGTTGCACGCTCCCCCACTCCGGCGCTTGTTCAGGGAAGGGCCCTTGCTTTGGCTTGGCCTGTGACCAATCGTCCAAACCTGCCACAGCCAAAGCGAAACGCGCTTTGGCTTCCCACTGCGGTGTCTCGAACTGCTTAAATACATGCCAAGACTGCTTCTTGCCACCAAGCTGATGGCTGTCAGGATCTTTCGGGTGACGCAGCCCCAGCAGGAGGCCTCCTTCATGGCGTGAGTCGATGTGGCGGTGCAGGATAAACGCGTCGATCCCCGGTGTGTGTTTGGTCCGGTGCAGCGCGAGGGCTAATGCAGCGGCCTGGATTTTCTGGCCGTCCGGGCCCTTGGGTGTATGCAGCCCTTGTTCGGAAAAGATCACGCGGCGGGCCTTGCCATCGAACCGCATCTCGGGCCGGCCTAAATATGCAGGCAGCAATTCCATGTTTTTGAACGTGATCATCGGCGAGTCGAAGCCGAACATCGCCATGCGGTCGTCCCAGAAGCGCGGCTGGAAGAGGTTTTGCGGGTACGGGTGGTAGGCCACTTCCCATCCGAAATCGCCCTGCTCCTGGCTAAGTTCGGTCAGGCGTTTTAACAACGCCTTGCCGGAGAGGCTCTTCTTCGGATCGGTTGCATTAGGTCGATCCCAACTATGTGTCAACGAGATAAAGACACGCGGGCTTACGGCCTGTTCACGGATCGCCAGCCATGCGAGCCGTAATTCCTGGATGTAGTGCTTCGCGACCGTTTCTAGATCCGCTGGCCCCATGTTGTGCCAAACCCAGTGCGAGTCGACTTCGTTGCCGACGATATAGCCGCCGATCCAACCGAAGCGTTTGTCGGGCATGCTGTAACGTTCTGCTAGAAAGCCCACCGCGCCGGTGTAAGCGGCGATTGCACGGTCGCTATCTAGGCTAAACGCCGCGAGCTTATGCGGGGCCCCTGCGATATCCGTGTCGGGGTGCACCAACAGTTCGTCATTGCTCCCGTTGTTCGGCACCCGATTCAAGAGAACCGCGACGACATTGATGCCATCGTCTGTCATACGCTTGAGCTTCTGGTCCCACTCCCGGATGGTTTGTGGGTTCAGCCTTACGGTGTGGCCATTGACCTCGCGGATAAAGGCTGCTGGTGGATCGGGAGCCTGCTCTGGCAAAAGCAGCCTGCTGAGAATGAAATTGACGTGGACGTGCTTAACCCCCAGCGCGACGAGGTCATCAAAGTCTTCTGGATTGCTGACCCCTTTAATCTGTTTGGGCCAGGGCATGGTATGTTTAAGAGCCGGGAGCTTTGCAACATCGTGAACCCATATAGGTCCTGCGACTATATCGCCTTGAGCATCGATGACATAGAACCGTTGATACAAGAGGTCCGCACCAACAAGCTTTCGAGCTACTCGGACCGTGCCAGCTTCTCCTTGATAGATCGGCTTTTTCGCTTGATCGAGTTCCTGATGGCTAGGCACCGCATAGACACGTACTGGTGACTTTATCTGACCCGTGATTTCAAGGGTGATGGACTTGCTGTCTGCAGCAATAGTCAGCGGCTGGGCCTGCATTACACTAGACCAAAGCAGGAAAATGCCTGCCAGGAGGCAGGGAATCCTAAAACTCGTTTGAAAACCAGAGCGATCGTATTTCACAACACTCTCCTGACAAGGGCACCATCAGTTTCGCTTGGCAGTGCTCTTCCGCTGGATTAACGAAGGTGGGATTACGGTGAGATATCCTGACTCGGGCGGGGTGTGCGGCTGATCAAGAATCGCCTGCACTTGCTCCAGAGCTGCATCCAGGTGCTGATCGACATTGACATCGATTGCGGTCAGTGGCGGGATACACAACTGCGCACGGCATGTCCCTGCATAATCAACGAGAGAAACTTCACCAGGAACCGATACGCCCAGTTCGTGTAGTGCCGCCGCAGCGCCGATCGCGGACTCTTCACACAAAGCCACATGAGCCGTAGCGCGGATCCGCTGCCGGCCGTAGTAAGACTTCACCGCTTCATAGGCCGCCATGGCGATCCCCCCCGCGGTGACAGGTTTGAGCCGGATGATGTGCTTCTGGATGGTGCCACGCGAGAGGCCATGGCTGATCATGGCCTGCCGCCAAAGCTGCACCTGCAACTCCATCAAAGGGTGGTCTTCTTCGATCACCGAACCAATCAGACCGATGCGCTCATGCCCATATTCGTGAAGGTGGTCGACGGCAAGCCGAATCGCTAATTCGTCATCGCCGACGATCGATCGGACGCCCGCATGGTCCATCCTTGATCCGATCATGATCACCCTGTCTCGCGCATCACGGACCGCTACGCCCAATTCGCTCCGGGCGGAACTAACCCCGCCGATGATTACAGATGGGTCGGGCCCGCTGACACACTCTGCCGCGACATGCTCGCTGCCGGGATAGATCCTCAAGACCCGCGCGTGGATGTCCCGCTTCAGGGCCGAGTCAACGCCGTGCTCAACGAAGATCTCTGCCTGGCTGGATTCCATCCCGATGCAGACAAGGTTAATCTGCTTTTTGCCTACCAACTTGGAGGGATTGTCGCTGACAAAGTTGCCCTGCGGCCTTCGCTTGATGACCATGCCCGATCGCACCAGCGCCATCGTGGCCTGCCGGACCGTCATTCGATGCACGCCGTACTGCGACGCTAGCTCGCGTTCGGTCGGTAGCTGCCCGCCTGAGGGGTACTTCCCCGACCGGATCGCAGCGATGAGGTCGTCCCGGATTGCCTGGTACTTAGGCACTTTCCCGCCGATCAATTCATCTTTTGCCGGTTTAGCTGATGGAGTTGTTGTCGTTTGCATGGCGGGTAAGCCTAGTAGGCGATGAGCTTAATTGAAGCAAAATCTCAACAAGGTCTATCCCAATAGTACTTCCTATGCTATATTATTCAATGGGAACACTATATTTCTATTTTTGCGTGATATTTAATACGATATTTTCAATTATTGACTAGACCAAATAGGCTCTGGCCGATCGCCTGCTACGCAAAGTAAGCGGGTGTTACTGTCAAGGATACTATTCCAACCGCTAATGAGCAGCATTTCACCAAACCGCCTTCGCTGTAACGCCAGCGAACACCCGCTTGCGATCGGAACAGGACCAGCCCGCTTTTCGTGGTCCGTAGAAAAAACAGGCGTGCTGTCTGATCAGGCTACTTGCGTGCAGCATGCTTTCCAGCTGCGATTCAGTCATTCGCCTGAACAAGAGGCTAGTGGCATTCTTTGGGAGTCGGATCGGACCGAATCGTCTTCGACACAGACATCTCTACCCATTAAAGAACTCATAGGATCATTCGGCCGTTTCTGGTGGTCTGTTCGTGTCTGGGATGGTCAAAACAACGCATCAGACTGGTCCGCCCCATCGCCCGCTGAAGTCGGCCCAAGGGGCCGGGATGATTTTCAAGGAACATGGATCGGGCCCTCCCAGAATCTCCGATCGTTACCCCTGCCCGAAATGGGGCGATGGGTTTCAATCGATCCTGCGGGCGTCCATGACGAATCCGCTTGTATCTCTACCAAGTTTGATTTGCGAGAGGGATTCCCACGCTGTGTCGGCACCTGCTGGCTGGCGGCCGATCCCAAGTGCCAGGTGGTCTTAAACGGTGAACCACTCGAATCATCGGATTCCAAGCCAAACCTGAATCACCCCGCCGCGGTCAACCTTCCCTGGGACAAGTTTCTTCGCGGGCCAAACACGCTGGCAATCACCGGGCCTGCAAATAGGCTCGCGATGGGTATCAGCTGCATGGCTCGAATCTGGCAGGCCGAGGGCGGCCTTGTTGAGCTGCAAAGCGGTCCAGATTGGACGGATGGCGACAAACCGGCCCTTGTTCTGGACAGGCCCATCCCAACCGGCGTGATTGATAATGGCCCAAGACGCTCTGTCGACTTGGTCCGTGAGTTCAAGCTGGAAAAGCCCACCCATCGAGCAAGGCTGTTTGTCTCCGGCCTCGGCATCTACGAGCTGTTTCTTAACGGCAAACGCGTTGGAGATGAGTTGTTTGCGCCTGGGTGGACCGACACCGATCACCGCCTGCACTACGCGGTCCATGATGTCACCGGCTTGCTGGTTGAGGGGAACAATCAGATCCGTGCCAGGGTTGGCAATGGCTGGTGGAGTTCGGGTATGGGCTGGGAGCACCGGGGTATTGCGGCTAAACCCGATCAGCCCCTGCGGCTACTGGCGGACCTCGTCGAACTCGACGATGCAGGCTTGAATCAGCACCTGCTGGCAAGCGATGAAGCATGGCAGTGGCGGCCTTGCGAAGTCACCTATGACACGATTTATCATGGGCAGGTCACCGATCAACTCGAGCCCGAGCAGCCTTGGCAACCCGTAGCGGTTCTGGAAGACGACCTGCAACCATTGATTGAACCAGCGGTCGGCGAGCCGATCCGGGTGACAGACGAGCTTACCGCAGTCGAGACCTCGCGACTCGCCTCTGGTGAAACGCTATACGACTTTGGCCAGAACCATTCGGGCCGGCCCCGGCTGCGAGCCGACCTGCCCAAGGGCACCTACCTCCAGATCCGCCATTGCGAGGAGTTGGATCAAGAAGGCCTGCCTTACTTCGAAAACTACAGGACCGCTGCAGCGACGGACACCCTGATCACGGAAGGTGGCCCGGTCGACTGGTCGCCTGAATTCACGTACCGCGGCTATCGTTACGCCGTTCTCAGCGGGTTCCCCGCCGATCTGCAGGCGGACAAGCAGACGCTGACCTCCCAACTGATGCACAACGATGTGAGGCAGGCCAGCACTTTCTCTTGTAGCAACGATCTGCTGAATCAGATTGACCAGATCATCCGTTGGGGCCTGCGAACAAACCTGCACAGCGTCCCGACGGACTGCCCCCAACGCGATGAAAGGCTCGGCTGGACAGGGGATGTGCAACTCATTGCCCCTACGTCCTGCTGGATGTTTGACCTACATCAGTTTTACACCAAGTGGCTCCAGGACCTTGTCGACGCCCAGCGATCCGACGGCGGGATCACACACATCGCGCCCTTCACCCCTGTCCTGCCCAACGAATCCGCGCCGGTCTGGGGCGATGTGATTACCGTGCTGCCCGATGTGCTGCACCGGTTCTATGACGACCCAGCGCTGCTCGCGAGGCTGTATGAGCCGATGAAGCAATGGGTCGGCTGGTACGAATCCCAGTCCATGGATGGCTTGGCAGAAATTGGCGGCTTTGGTGACTGGGTTGCGCTCGAAGAAACACCTTCAGAAATGTGCGGCACCGCGTACTTCGCACAAAGCAGCCGGATCCTTTCGCGTCTCGCAACGATCCTTGGAAACGAATCAGACGCGAGCCGGTACCGCGCACAAGCCGACCGGGCAGCCGAGGCTTTCCATCGAAAGTACTACGACGAGTCGGCGGGCCACTACCGGCCACGAACCCAGACCGCACAGCTGCTGTCGCTCGCGTTTGACCTGGCGCCCGCTGAATTGCGCCAGCCCATCGCAGATCAGCTGGCTTGCATGGTGCAAGAACGCGGCGACAAGCCCGCGACCGGCTTCGTTGGTACAGCCCTGCTGCTTCCCACGCTCACGCGCTTCGGGCACCATGAACTGGCCTACCGCGTGCTCAACACCCAAGACTTCCCTTCACTCGGGTACATGATCGACCAGGGCGCCACCACTGTCTGGGAAAAATGGAACTCCGACAAAGAACCCCCGGACATGAACTCCCGCAACCACTTCTGCCTCGGCGCGATGGCGCAGTGGTTCTACGAAGAACTGGTCGGCATCAAACCCGATGCCGACTTGACAGGCTTCCGCAAAGTCGTGCTCGAGCCCAGGCCTGTCGGCGACCTGACGTTTGCGAAGCTCAGCTACGAAAGCGCTCAGGGATTGATCCACGTGGATTGGAAGCTGGAAGACGGCAAGCTGTTATATGAAGCGGAACTCCCCGCGAACGTCCAGGCTGAACTACGCCTGCCGTCCTCAGACCCGGCGTCCACCGTTGTGGAAGGGTGGGGCAAGAGGCCCAAAAACGAGATCCCGAAAACAAGTCGGATGTGTGCAGTGTTTTCACTTGGTCCAGGCAAGCACCGTTTTGTGACCCCGGCACCGCAGCACCTCCACACCGCCGTCGTTTAGGCATGCAGCAATGGTTGAGTCAATGCTGAAGGCGCGATTGTGATGCCATCTATGTATACCAAATCACATCATGGTACATACCATATTGCATAAAAAAGATGCATATTCTTCATTTTGATGCTGATACAGTCTTGACCTAAGAGTCTTTTAGGTTATTCTTACACGTGCTTTCTAGATTTTTTGCTTTAGTTTATATTGTCTCATAACTAATTTTGGTACAGACCATAACTTTTCTGACATTTTAAAAGTAAGCCTAGCAGGAGGGACTTCCGTGTTCAATAAGACCCAATTCGTATCAGCTTCATTGGCTGCGGCCGGTTTGCTCGGCGCCCCATTTGGAGCGTCCGCTGCGGTAATCGCCGACTTCCAGTTCAACACGCCTGGTGATTTGGAGGGCTGGGAGGTCACCTCCGGTGGTGTCGCTGTGGCGGACGGCGATTCGCTGAACTACACCCCTACAGCCAATGATTCACAGGTCAGGTTAGGCGTCGCAAATTCCAGTGATGTGGTCATTGCGATCCCCACCGGCGAACAAATCACAACCGTCGAGGTTCGTTTCCGAAGGACCGATTCAACCAACGGTGTGGCGACCTCGTTCGATGTCAACGGCACAATCATCCAACTCTTCCGCCCCGCACCGCCTAATAACAACGTTACCAATATCACCGGTGTCAACTTGACTGCCGTGGCTGATACCGACGACTTCTTTATCGTCACAGCCGATTTTAGCCCCGGCGAGGGTTTCGATTACCCGTATGACAGCGATGGTGTTGCTCGTCTCCGCGTCGATGTGGCCGGCGGTCCGAACTCGGTCGGCGACCTCATCGAGATTGACTACATCACGGTGAACGCTACGCCCGAGCCATCGTCCCTGGCCCTGCTTGGGATGGGTGCCCTGGCGATGATTCGACGTCGACGCGCGAGCCTCTGAATCACGATGTACTTACTTAACTGACAACCACCTTAAATTTCAATTGGAGATAGGGATGATCACTCGAACAAAACAGGTACTCTGTACCGCTGTAATTCTTGGTTTTTGCTCTGCAGGATCGGCTTCGGCCGCAGTGATTGGCGACTTTCAATTCAATTCAGACGGTGACACCGAGGGCTGGATTGCTGTAGGCAACAGCAGCGAACCTGCAGACTTTGGCGCGAGCGGGGGGACACTCAACGGCACCGCAGAGGCTACAGACCCTCAAATTGTCTACAACCCAGACCTCACTATTGATGCCGCAGAGAGTTGGACTACGATTGAGTATCGCATCCGCGAACGTGGAGATCTCAGGGAAGACGGCAATTCTACCGTTATCATTGATGCTGGGCCTGTCGATCTTCCTTTCGATCCTTTAGGGGCTGGCATTATCTTAAACGGCTCGTTTAATAGACTCAACGGTACAGATACGACCGCGGTCGCTTCTGGTGATGGGTTCTTTACTGTGACCGTCGATATCAGTGCTTTTGCTCCAGATACGATTACTTCGGTCCGTCTTGACCCGATCGGCGGAGGTGCCGGAAATTCCAATTCGGATACAAACGGTAATACCTTCGAGATTGATTACATTACGGTTAATGCCACACCCGAACCATCTTCTCTGGCATTGATGGGACTTGGTGCTCTGGCGATGATCCGTCGGCGGAGGGTTTGATTACAACGCAATAGCTCTAAGTGGTGCCCGGTCCCTTCAGGGGTCGGGCACTTTCAATTCTGTCCTTTTCGTTTAATAAGGTGCCTCATGCGCAGAGCCTTCACGCTGATCGAACTGCTGGTGGTGATCTCGATCATCGCGGTACTCATCGCGATCCTGTTGCCGGCACTCGGGGCAGCGCGGGAGTCGGCTCGGCGGACGCAGTGCGCATCGAACCTGCGGCAGCTGGCCACGCTCACCGGCAGCTTTGCTTTGGATAATGATGGCGTTTTGCCTAGAGGCGGACGAGACAACCGGGCGATAGGCTACGACGGCACGATCCACCACATCGAGCACACGCCGTTTATCAATAGCGAGTGGCACACCCACATCCTTGAAAACGCAGGCCCCGAGGGCAACCCGACCAAGGGCCCTGAGGGCTGGTTCGACACCGGCACAACCCCGATCCTCGAATGCCCGAGCTTTGAACAGGGGTTCCAGGACGAAGCGGTGCGCTACCAGGGCAGCACACGCATCGGCTGGGTGATCGGGTACCAGTACCTGGGCAACCACCCGCAAGTCGAGCTTTACAACCGCGACAACCCGATCGCGGGCTCGGATAACGGCGAGTGGGAGACCGTTGAGACGCTCGATGATGCGGGCAGCGGCGAGATCTGGACGGACTACAACAACTGGACGGCCGGCGTCGGCTGGCTCTTCGTCGCTCATATCAACAAGGGCGCACTCCGCTCAGGAGCGGCGAAACCCTACTCGAACGTCAACCCAACGATCGCGGGTATCCGCCCCGAAGAGAGCGGATCGGCGGGGGGCAACGTCTCGCACGTTGATGGATCGGTGCGGTGGAAACCTATTAGTGAAATGAACCAGTACCACACTTATGAAATAAACGCCAACTTCCCGGCGATCTGGTGAGCAACTCGGCATCGTTGATATGCCAGATGTGAATACTAAACCTAGAGATTCTCCTTCAAGCACAGCGCCGCTCTTCAGAGAGGCGTTGTGCTTTTCTAATCATTCAGCAGCTGGTGTCCGAAAACGCCACCAGTACGCGCCGTCGTTGAGTGGCCCAAGCAGTTGGCCGCCGACCGTTGCGACGCCCGGGTCCCACTCGACGAAGTACGCCGTGTCGGGTTGAAGTTTGGGCAATGTGTTGAACACCACCTTGCGCTTGCCCTGGGCGGCATGCGTCTTATCCGGCGTGAGCTGCCAGACGGGTTTAGATTCATCGCTGACCGCGAACAGCCGGATCGACTTACCCTTATTCTGCGAGAAGTCGATGGGCTCGCTGAAAGTGAGCTCGAGTTGGACCCTCGTGCTCTCGCTCACATCGCTGTTGTTCGGCTTCATATCCAGCAGGCGGTTCCTGCAGATCATCTGCAGCCGGTGCCAGCCCCAACCGCGTTGCTTGAGCTGCGTGCCGGGCACGGGCTTAGCGTTCCGGGCGGCCGGGTCGGCTTGCGCACGCCAACGCTTGACCATCGTTTCCAGCTTGCCCGGGTGCTCCTCGGCCAGGTTGTCCGTTTCTCCCCGGTCGGTCTTCAGGTGATAGAGCTGCCACGGCCCGTCGTAGAGCTGTACCGCCTTCCATCCGCCTTCGGTCCATGCACGCGACTGAGCAAACCAGCTGAACTGGCCCTTTTCCAGCCGCATCTCGGGCATATTCTGCAGCAGCGGCATCAGTGAAGCGCCAGATAGTCGGCGCAGCGTTTTGCCATTGTGCCGACGCGGGTACTGGATGCCGGCGATTTCAAGAAAGGTCGGGTAGAGATCCGTGACGTGGGCGGCCTCTCGGATGAGCGAGCCGGGGTCCACGGCCAGCCCCTCGGGCCAGTGCACGATCAAAGGCGAAGCCAACGCGCCTTCATAGGAGGCGTGCTTGTACGAGCGGAACGGGGTGTTCTTGACCCACGCCCACGCGTTGCTTGATGTTGGGTTGTGCCCGGCGAGCCAGGGGATCTGCTTGGCATCGATGTTTCGGCCGCCGTTGTTGTAGTCTCCGCCGTTGTCCGAGAGGAAGAGGATCAGCGTGTTTTCAAGCCGACCGGCTTCTTTGAGATAGGCGATCAGTTTGCCGATGTCCTGATCGACCTCATCAACCGTCGCCGCATAAGCCGCCATGCGCCCCGCCTCGACCTCTTGCCGATGCTTTGGCAGCTCATCCCACAAGCGGGCTTCGCTGCCATGCGACGCGGGCTCCCAATCCTTGTCGATCAGCCCCATCTCGATCTGACGCCGCAACCGATTCTGACGGATGGTCTGATACCCCGCTCGGTAGACTTCAAGGTATTTCTCGACGGTTTCTTGCGGCGCCTGGCAGGGGTGGTGGGGGGCGTTGTAAGAGACAAACGTAAACGTCGGCTTGCCTTTGGCATGGCTCGCCTTCATGAAGTCGATGGCTCGGTCGGTAATCGCATGGGTCGCGTACCAGCCCTCGGGAAACTCGGTGATCTGCGCCCGGTTGAGGAACCAGTCGGGCCCGCCTGAGTAGCTGTCTGTCATGCCGCCCATGAAGCCATAAAACTGATCGAAAAGCTGTCCGCCTCGCGGGTCGGCGTTGCCCGCGTGCCACTTGCCCGTCATCAGCGTGGCGTAGCCGTTCTCTTTCAGCAGCGCGGGGAAGGGCGTGGTCTGCTGATAGCCGGGGCCTGCTCCGCCATTGAAAGGCCGCCCCGCCATCAGCGCGACCCGGGTCACGACGCACATGGGTTCGACCCTGAAGTGTGTGAAACGGGCACCCTTTTCCGCAAGCATGTCTAAGTTCGGTGTCTGAATCTCCCCGCCATAGCAGCCCAGATCGGCATAGCCCAAATCATCGGCCATGATCAACAGGATGTCCGGTTGCTGCTGCGCGACCGCGCTATTTGGCGACCAGCATGCCCAAAGCAAAATGTAAACACATATCAAATGCACGATAGATTTGCAGGGAGGTAAAAACATGCTTAATCGATTCGCAATTTGGTGTTCCATATCATTTATAATATCTACTGTTGAGTCGTAAATCTTACTTTTGGTCTATACCAATACCTGCAATATCCGCATGATTATTTGATTTTGATCATTCTATTTTATCATGGACTAGTCTAATATGCTATAGTTGTGTGCAGATATCACCTTCTGCTCAAGCAATCGTCAGAACCGTCCAAGACCGGTAAAGTCGGCCCGCTGCGTCCAACATCAGCCGCAGCATTTTCAGGAAGGAATACCAACATGCGCAAGCATCTTTTCAGGGGTGGGTTCACACTGATCGAGTTGCTTGTCGTGATCTCCATTATCGCGCTGCTGATCGCGATCTTGCTTCCAGCGCTCAGCTCGGCGCGTCAGTCCGCAAGGCAGTTACAGAACAGCACGCAGCTCCGAGGTATCCACCAAGCGATGTTCGCTTTCGCGCAGGAGAACAAGAGTTGGTACCCCGGCATCGACAGCAGCGGCCAGCCTTTAACGACGGGCTCGATTGGGCACGTCAATTTTGCCGGCCCGGCTTACCGTACCGCGGGCTTTGGTGTGAATCATACCAGGCGGTTTGCGATCCTTATGGAATTGAATTTTTTCCCGCCCGAGTACGTCATCAGCCCGGGTGACTCGGTCAGGACGATGCCGGACACAAGCGTCGGCGTGGGCACGGCCAACGTGCTCCCAACGAATTATTCTTACGCGATGCTCGAGATCAACCGGATGGGGACAGGCGGATCGTCTTGGTCGCCACCGGGTGTCCCGCCCAAGCAGTGGATCCCTTCCGCGCGTGGGTTGGAATGGCGTGATACCGCGAACGCACGGGCGGTTTTGTTCTCGGATCGTGCAATTGCAGACTCAGGGACCGACAGCAACGTGAGTGACCCGGCCGTGAACAACTTCCACAGCATCTGGACCGACGCCGGCAGCGGGAGATGGGCTGGCAGCGCGCTGAGCAACGATGGGAGCGTCAGCTTCGGCCAAGGCGCTGACGATTTCACGACCAAGTACGCGAAAGGACCGACGAACGAGAACGACCACTTGTTCTTCGATGAAACGACCGGCCTAGGCAATGCCAACGCACGGCTTAGCCATACACTCACCGCGACGCTCAGTAGCGACTGATGCGGCGATGATTAAACGTGACCAAGCGCCAATACTGAACCAATAACCAGCCTTGCAAGGTTTATTATGAAGATTTTTTAACGACGCGTTTGTTGATGCCCTTGGCAAACACTCCGGGCCGGAACGAATAGCGGTCCGCTTTTACCTTTTGGGGCTCAACTCTCTGAGACTTCAGTTCACCACAGGTTTTCTATCTAGGAAGGAATAACATCATGTTCAAAGCTCAAGTCAAGGGGGCGTTCACGCTCATCGAACTGCTCGTTGTTATCTCCATTATTGCTCTGCTGATCGCGATCTTGCTACCCGCACTTAGTTCGGCTCGTCAGTCAGCAAGGCAGATGCAGAACAGCACACAGCTGCGCGGGATCCACCAGGGCATGTTCAGCTTCTCACAGGAGAACAAAGGCTGGTTCCCTGGCATAGACACTAACGGCCAGCCGCTTAGAGGCCTCGGCACGGTCGCCCACGTCAATACCGCTAACTCGACCTACCGCACCGCAGGCTTTGGCACCAACCACAACCGACGCGCGGCGATCTTGTTCGATCTCGACTATTTCCCGCCCGAATACCTGATCAGCCCGGGGGACGAGGCGATGACGTTGCCCGACACCTCGGTTGGTGTTGGGACTTCCAACGTATCAAACGACAACTACTCGTACGCAATGCTCGAACTCAGATTCACAGGCACTGGTGGGCTATGGGATCGAAATGCAGGGACTTGGTCACCCTCGGCTCGTGGACAGGAGTGGCGTGAGACGGTCAATGGGCAGGCGATCCTATTCTCAGACCGCGCGATCCGCGATAACTTTACAGCGGGTAACGTGACCGACCCGAATCAGACCGACTTCCACAGCGTCTGGACCAAGCCAAATAGTGGTCAATGGTCTGGCAGCGTGCAACGCAACGATGGGAGTGTCGAGTTTTCAAATACACCTAGGGGCTTTCAGACCCAATATGGTAATGGCATACGCAACCAGGACGATCATCTCTTCCATGACGAATCGACCGGTACAACCCACGCTAACGCCCGGCTTGCCCAACAAAACGAAACCGCCACGCTCAGCGATAAATGAACCGCCATGGGCATGCTAAATCATCCCTCCCCCACCCGAGGTCGCTTGGAATGAACGCCAGATGTGCCGCCATGTTAGTTGCAATCGTTATGTCTGCTGCCGCAGTGACTGGGCTGACGCGTCCAACGCTCGCTCAGACGAAGCCCAACATCATCATGGTCCTCACCGATGACCAGGGCTGGATGGACAGCGGTGTCTACGGCAGCGAGTACTACCAGACACCGCACATGGATCGTCTTGCCGGCAAAGGCATGCGGTTTACAAACGCCTACTCGGCCAGCCCGCTTTGTTCGCCGACCCGGCTCAGTGTGCTGACCGGCAAGTACCCGCATCGCTTGGGTATGACTTCGCCGACGGGCCACTTGCCCACACTTCCCGCGGACCGACCTTTGTATAGAGGGCAGGGCCCGAAGTGGCAGGCTTACCTCGTGCCGGACTCCCGGCGTGAGCTGCCCAACGACGTGCTGACCTACGGCAAGGTCTTCAAGAACGCGGGCTACGCCACCGCGTTTATGGGCAAGTGGCACCTGGGTAAGAAGCCTTATATCCCAGAGAACCAGGGCTTCGACGTCGTAGTCGGGGGACGCGGGGTGCCCGGGCCGCCCGGCGGGTTTTTCGCGCCATGGACCAACAAAGAGACGCTTCCAAATGCGAAGCCGGGCACGCACATCGACGATGCGATCACCGACGAAGCGCTAGGCTTTATCGCGGACAATAAGGGCAAACCCTTCCTCCTGAACCTCTGGTTCTACGGCGTGCACGCACCCTTCCAAGGTAAGGAAGACCTGATCGAGAAGTACCGCGGCATCACCGACCCGCGCGGCAGGCAGAAGTGTGCGGTGATGGGCGCGATGCTTGAAACGGTTGATGACAACCTCGGTCGGGTGATTGATCAGCTTGATCAGCTCGGCATCGCGGACAACACGATCATCATCTTCTGGTCGGATAACGGCGGGAACATGTACGACGAGGTCGAGGGTACGACCCCGACCAACAACGCGCCGCTCAGCATGGGCAAGGGGCATATCCATGAAGGCGGCATCCGCGTGCCGGGCATCGTTGTCTGGCCTGGCAAGACCAAGCCCGGAACCCAGTCAGACACCATGGTTTCGACGATCGACCTCTTCCCGACGATGCTCGATATGGCCGGGATGCAACAACCAGCTGGTGCCGTGATCGACGGGATCAGCCTCGAACCTCTGCTTACTGGCGAGTCGGTCGATCGCGACACGCTCTACTTCCACATGCCGCACTATATTCCGAAGCCCAAGCACATGTCCGCTTCTGCAGTTCGGCAAGGCGACTACAAACTGATCCGCGTCTATGACAGAGATGGCGACAAGCCCTTCAAGTACGAGCTCTACAACCTCAAGGACGATATCGGCGAAACAAAGAACCTGGCCGCCACGATGCCAGACAAGGTCAAGGCGCTTGACGAGATGATCGCCCAACACCTCCTGGACACCGGCACACCCGTGCCGCCACCAAACCCCGCGTTTGTCCCGGGTAGCTACAACCCGATCACCGGCGAAGGCGAACCCGACGCAAAGCCTACAGACGACACCCCCGACCAACGCATCCCGAGCACCGCGCAGGGCTGGCGTCCCGGCCCGACTTCAAAGGTCGATGCCAATGGCGGGCACCTCGTCGTCAGAAGCTCGATCAACGACCCCTGGGTCTATATCAAGAGTATTCCACGTGTTGATGACGACTTTGTCATTCGCACACGGATAAAGGGGCAAACCCAGGGCGTTGGGCAGATGTTTTGGGTCACACGGACAGGCAAAAAGAACTTCCACCGGGAGCAGTCCAGGACGTTCAAAATGACCCATGATGGGCAATGGCACACGTACGAAGTCAAGGCGCCTGCTAAGGGCCGGCTCTCACAGATACGGATCGATCCTGGGCAGGCTAAAGAAAAGGAAGCCCGTATCGACTGGGTCGAGATCATCAACTCAGAAGGCAAGGTCGTCAAGCGCTGGGATTTTGAGAGGTGATCAGTATGCATCGCGGCTTGATAAAGAATAAGGCGGCTGCCCAGCCCCGGTCGATCATTGCATCCTTTCATCGCGCTCTATGGCTCGTCGCGTTGACGCTGCTGCTGAGCTACACAGCGCATGCAGGTGACCGGCCCAACGTGCTGTTTATCCTCACCGAAGACCAGGGCCAGCACCTCAGCTACCTCAACACCCCGGGTCTTGAGACGCCCAACATGGACCGCATCGCCAGCAGCGGCGTGTACTTCACCCGAGCCTACTGCAGCTACCCGGTCTGTTCCGCGGCCAAGGCAGCGCTCTTCACAGGTCATTACGGCTCGACGACCGGCCTGGTCGACAACACGCAGAACTTCTTCGTACCCGCCAACAAGCTCACTGATGCGCAGCGCAAGAGTAAGGTCTATAGCAGGATCCGAATCGCAGACCGCTTCCCGACTTTGATTGAAATCCTCAAGCACAAAGGCTACC
Source organism: Planctomycetota bacterium (assembly GCA_039188575.1). Taxonomy (GTDB): domain Bacteria; phylum Planctomycetota; class Phycisphaerae; order Phycisphaerales; family Phycisphaeraceae; genus JAHQVV01. The sequence continues at coordinate 17,957 of JBCCYY010000011.1, forward strand.
ACCTCGCGGTCAGCGGGAAGCTGCACCTCTCGCCGAACGAGAAGTTCCCCTACGACGAGTGGTTCCGCGTCGCCAGCCGGGACCGGGTCGGCAAGATGATCACGGCGGCGAAAGCGGCGGACAAGCCCTTCTTCTTCCTGTGCAATATCCAGGCGCCGCACCGGCCGTACCGCAACAGCGATAACGAAACGATCGGGGTCGATCCTTCTGAAGTTGAGCTGCCCGCGTTCCTGCCGGATACCCCGGTGATACGGAAGGACTGGGCCGAATACTTGGACTATTGCGAGGTCGCGGACCAGCGAATCGGTGCGGCACTGAAGGCCCTTGAAGACCATGGCGTTATGGACAACACGCTCATTGTGCTGATGGGGGATCACGGCCCCGCCTACCACCGCGGGAAGATGTCCCTGTACCAATTCGGGCTCAATGTACCTCTTGCTTTTTCAGGCCCGGGCGTACCTGAGGGGGTCAAGACGGACGCGCTCTTTGCGGGCGTTGACATGATGCCCACGCTGCTTGACCTGATCGGGATCAAGCCGGCTAAAACAACCGGGCTATCGCTCGCCGACGCAGTCCGTGGCAAAGCCGATGCGAAAGAGCGCAAACACGTCTTTGGCCTGATCGCACACCAGGCACAGCTGACCGACAAAGGCATGCAAGAACGCAGCGTGTTTGATGGCAGGTGGAAACTGATCTTCCGAAACAGCACAACCAAGCCCCGCACCGTTAACTCCGACCTGAAGTACTGGCTGCTCGAACTGCCCGACGGGCGGAAGCTCGGCTGGCGCAACAGGGTCTACGACGAGATCGTGAAGCGCAAGAAAGAGTTCCCTGATGCGTACCGGATGCTCGCCGAGATCGATAACAAATCGTTGAGCGGCGTCCTTGAAAACTACGAACTCTACGACACCCTCAACGACCCCGACGAGTTCAAGAACCTGGCTAAAGACCCCGCTCATCGCAGCGAGTTGAGGCGGCTAAAAGCAGCCCTGCGCCAATGGGTGCAACGAACCGATGGCCGGTTCCTTGACAGCAAGGCAATCCGCTAAGCCGTTTCGATTTTCGATTGTGTGAGTAAGTAATGAAACGTAAAGACCGTGAACAACTATTCAAGGCCCTGGACCGGTTTAAGATCGAGCTGCCCTCGTGGGGCTTTGCGGATACCGGAACGCGTTTCGGCAAGTTCCACCAGCCCGCAGCAGCAAGCACGATCGAAGACAAACTCCACGACGCCGGCCTGGTCAACCGCCTCACCGGCGCGTGCCCCAGCGTCGCGGTGCACGTGCTCTGGGATTTCGATAACCCATCTGACCCTGCCTCGGCAAAGGCAACCCGCAAGCTCGCCAAGCAGCACGGCATCAAGCTCGGCTGTATCAACCCCAATGTCTTCCAAGACCAGCACTACAAGCTTGGTTCGTTCTGCTCGCCCGACGCCAAAGCCCGCCAGGCCGCGCTCAAGCACAGCTACGACTCGATCGCGCTCGGCAAAGCGGCGGGCAGCAAGTCGATCGCGATGTGGCTGGCCGACGGCACGAACTACCCCGGGCAGGACAACATCCGCCGACGGTTCAACGAACTCAAGAAGGCGCTGCGCAAAATGCACGACCGCATCGCTCGCGACTGGAAGGGCGCCAAACTGCTTGTGGAATACAAGCCCTTCGAGCCGGCCTTCTACCACACGGACATCCCCGACTGGGGCGCATCGCTGCTGCTATGCCAGCACGCCGGGCCGAAGGCGAAGGTCCTGGTGGATACGGGCCACCACCTCCCCGGCTGCAATATCGAACAGATCGTCGCGCTGCTGCTCAACGAGGGCAGGCTCGGCGGGTTCCACTTCAATGACCGCAAGTACGCGGACGACGACCTCACGCTCGGCAGCATCGACCCCTACGCCGTCTTCCGAATCTTCAACGAGATCGCCCAGTACGAGTTCGATAAAGGGTTGGCACCAGGCTCAACACCGATCGACTACATGGTCGACCAGTCACACAACCTCAAGCCCAAGCTCGAAGCAATGGTCCAAACGGTTTGCGAGGCGCAGAAGCTCTTTGCAAAGGCGTACCTCGTTGACCGCAACGCTTTATCGAAATCACAAGCCAAGGGTGATATCACCGGCGCCGAGATACTGCTGAAATCAGCCTTCGATACTGATGTTTCGCCAGCGCTGGAGGCATGGCGTCGATCGCACGGCCTGCCCGCCGACCCGCTCAAAGAGCTGCGTAAAAGCAACATCATCGACAAGCTAGGCAAGCAACGCGATAGAGCCCGAGTGGAACGAGGCGAAACATCGAGCAGTAGCTATGCCTGATGCATTTTCCATCAATACCACAAACCACCAGAACACCAACAACACCTAGGAAGTACCCATGCGACGCGGCTTTACACTCATCGAACTACTCGTCGTGATCTCAATCATCGCGCTATTGATCGCGATCCTCCTGCCAGCGCTCGGCGCTGCAAGGCGGACCGCACGACAATTACAAAACTCGACCCAGAGCCGCGGCATCCACCAGGCCTTTGTCACATGGGCGGCAGACAACAAAGAGTTTTTCCCCGGGATCAAGGGCGGATCAGCCATACGCGACGACTCGGTCTTCGATTTCCGCGATGTCCGCCGAACGATCCCCGGCTACACCAACGCCGGCCCAGCAGACGGCGCATTCACAGGCGTCCGCCTGGCACTGTGTGTCGCCTCCGATTATGTCACCGCCGACTACCTGATCAGCCCTGCAGAGGTGAATGCCGAGATCCAGCCCTGGGACGGCGACGCGCTGAACAACAGCTCGAAGTTTTTCTCTTACGCCTTGCCCCAAGTGATCAGCAACGCGGTAAGCCCCCCGGCGGACCTGTCTGCAGAACTCGGCCGGCTTCGCGAATGCTCATCAACGCTCAATGGCGAAGCCATTATGATCACCGACCGCCTCGTTGCCGGCACCAACACCGACGCCACAACCCACGAGAGCCTCTGGTCAAATGGCAAACCCGGGAACTGGGGCGGCTCGATCACATGGAACGATAACAGCACCGAATTCTTGCAGAGCTCGATTATTGAGCAAACCGTCTACGACGGACGCACAAACACCGATGATAACCTGTTCGGCGTCACAGGCGAGCCAGGCAACGAAGCCGCATACAACGCGAAGCAGCAGGCCTGGCAGGCGACACAGGCGATCATCCCGTAAACAAGCTTTAGGCAAGTTTTTGAAGACGCAAATATTTGCCACCAACACGACCGTGGATCGATGTGCGGTTGGCTTGCACCTGATCAGCCTCCTCGGGTTGTTGCTCGCCTGCACCGCCTGCTCAAGCGTTCACAATGGAGCCCCTACAGGACGCTTGCATCAGACCCATGTCACCGCCAGTGACCAGCCGTTGGTCGCCGAGTCTGGCTACAAGCTTTGGCTGCCCGACCAGATCGGGGCCGCCCGCTGCATCATCTTCATCAACCAACGCGGGGCAGGAAAACACCTGTTCCATCAAGACCACCGCTGGCGTCAGCTCGCAGAAGATCAGGATGCCGCGATCCTGCTTGGTGAGTTCGAAGCCCGTGGTGTCAGGGGAAACGGCTACGGCCAATCGATCCTGCAGGCGTGTGAACAATTCGCAGCGCAGCTAGACCGGCCCGAGCTGCAGCACGCGCCCTTCGTTCTATGGGGCCACTCCATGGGCGGGAGGGTAGCGCAGGATTTCGCAAGATTCTTACCGGATCGCGTGGTCGCGTTTGTGATTGCGATGCGGGCACACCCCAGCGACCCGGCCATGATGCAAGAGGAAGATGAGGCAATCCAAATACCCGCCCTCTATCTCATGGGGGCACAAGACAGCAAGCCGAAGGATATCTACGCCCACTACCAGCATGCTCGAAAAAACGGATCACCACGGGCCTGGGTCTGGGTACCCGGACAGAAGCACTGGCCCAATGGGATGGGGCACGAAAAGAATCAAACCACCCAACACGATTGGAACAGATGGACAGCCAACGATCTGGTCCTGCCTTGGATTGATGCGGTTTTAGAACGACGACTACCCGAAGATACCAGACAGAAAGACCAGCCGATTCAGTTAAGACCCTTACAACTAAGCAACGGATGGCTTGGCAGCCTTGAGACAAATGAGATCACGGCCTACACAAGCAATGATGCCAGCAACCCCGCTTGGTCCTGGTTTCCTTCGCGGCAAACCGCGGAGCATTGGACAGAGATCCAAGAGAAGGACAGGTAACAAGATCTGCCGAGATTGATGCTTTAGATTCTCTCCATGGGAGAAGTGCAATGCTGCATCAAAATAATGCGAGGACCATTTGATCAGCGGATAAAGCAAACAAAGGCAGCCATTGATACCAAAACCACGATCACGGACAGGCCGCCGTCGACGGTGTAGGACGCCAAGGACGCCAAGCAAAGCGTGGCACACTTGAACTTGTGCGCATGAAACACACCTTTTGCGGACAAATCCGTTGATTCAAAGGGTTTTGTAGTACATCAGGGTGACAAGAGGACCGCTGAAAGCCGCCCAATGCCTCCAAATGGGTCAAGGTGACCAAAACCTTGGCAGCCTTGCAGACAATGTAGACCGACCCGACCCCAGGCAGCCATCTTCACTTGCCAAAGAATACAACGCATCAGATCGACTGAAATCAAAATATAATCTGAGCCATGAGACGCCGACTTACTTTTTGGAAGGTACGTAGTTAACTAAAGGTATGAAGAGCCTTTTTCGCGCCCTCTGCTAGGTCTGAAACATTTTCCAACTGCTTGAGAATCGGATACGCCCGATTATAGTCTGCTGCAACTAAGCCAATAGGCAAATCAGCTCTTGACAAACCATGAGACGTATCATGGATAAGCTCAAGAATGGAATCAAAATCAGATTCAGTAGCAGCCAACGCAATTGCAGAGCCCAAGAGCCACTTGATCTCACTGTGGCCTTTTGGTTGCTCACAAAACTTACTAATTAATTTTGGTCCGTAACCTATTGCATCAGTAGTGATAAGCGCACGAATAATACCCTCAAAAATTTCTGGACAGTGATCAATATCTAGGTGTTTGATAAGTAAGGGTATAAGATCTGCATAACTATCCTCAGTATTTACAAGGTCCCAAACAGATTTTAGAGAATAGCCACATGCATTTAACTCCTCAACTAAATCTACCTCATCACTAGCAATCCGCCGGATATCAGCTTGACGCTGCACTTCCTGCTTGCGCCTCATCTCTTGGTACTCTACATCATTTTCTAGTGATGCCATGAATTCAGCAGCAGTCATTTCATTTTCATCTTTTTTCATGCTATAAACCCTTAAAGAACTTTAGACTGATTTCACCAATTTTAATAGCCTCTTTTAATGGTTTAGATAGTTTAGTGCTTTGTCGAGTCCACAACTCAAATGCATAACCTTTGAGTTTCGCATAATCTCGATAGTCACGTAACTGTTTAGTAAAGCTCTGACGTTTAACATTTTTACTCTCTTTTACTAATTTTTGTTGCTTGACAATCGCATCTGGGTATCGCGTTCGTCCATTAACAATTATTTTTGTCTTCTTTCCATTGGCTTTAGCTAATGACTCACCTACCTTACCCTGAATATGTGGCTTGGGAGTGAACTTATTATTCTTTATTTTAGATGTAAGACTTATAGTCTTATTGTGCACCCAAGCCGCGCTTACTTCACCTTGCCCGTCGTCGACGAAGTAGGTCTTGCCGTCCGTGACGCTCAGATTGTACACCTCCACGCCTTCGGGCACGTCTAGGGTGGTGGTGCTGGTCACCGTTGCCGCTCTTCCGTCGGCGAGTCTTAGCAAACTGCCCTGTGCGAGTTTTGCGGCCTTCACCCAGCCGATGCCCTCTACATAGAACTCGTGGTTGTCCGTCGCCTTGATCACCTCGATGTTGCCTGCTTCGTCGACGTAGGTGACCTCGGTCAGTTCGTACACCGTCCGATGACTGGTGGCCGTAACCAGCTCGTAGCTGGTTGGGTCGCTCGGGTCCAGCTCGTTGCCGGCGAGGACGACGTCCCCCACCTCCAGGTCTTCGATATTCGTGGCGATCAGGTTTCCGTTCTCGTCCACGCCCGTCACCACGCCCGTGCCCGCGACGAAGCTGTTGCTCCCGCCCGGGCCGGACACCCAGTTCACTCGGTGTGCGATGGGCAGTTGGGTCGGCGTCTGCTCGTTGGGCTGCGCGCTGATCGCAGAGCTCAGCTTCGACGCGGTGTACTGGCCCAGCATCACGCCCAGCTGGCCCAGCCCGTACACCCCGCCCACGAACGGGATCGCGTAGATCGTGTAGTCACGCGCCGCCTCGGCGTTGCCCCTTGCCTTGCTGATCTCCGCGTTCAATAGGTTGAACCCGATCCCGATCGGGCCGGGCACCGCGCCAAGCAGCGCCAGCACGAACTGCAGCCTGTTCAAGATCTCTTCACGCTCGATCTTTTCGATCGACTCGATCGCCGCCAACGCCGCGTGGTTGAAGTTGTCATCCCGGAAGTCCTTGCCCTCGTCCAAGGAGTTGGAGACGGCGCTGTTGGAGATACCGAACAGGCGCTCGTTTTCAGCCCTTGCGCTGCCGATCTGCGCGATCGCCCCGGTCAGGCCGCTTGTCGCCTGCAGCAGTGTCTCCCCCGAACGCACCGCCTGCTCCGACACCTGCATCGTCAGGTCGGCGAGCGACGCTTGCGAGTCTGTTACGCCTCGGCTCAGGCCGACCGCCGTCTCGTACGACACACGCGCGAACGTCGCGTTCGTGTCCGCAACGGCGCTGTTGACCCCCTTCGTCACCGACGCGAACGCCTCTTGTGCTGAGGCGGTGGCTTCAACCAGCGCCGCGTTCAGGTCGGCTTGTGCCTTTGTTAGATCGGCCGTGGTTGCGCCTTGCTGCTCGCCCGTGCCCGTCAACGCATTGCTGATCTGCTCGGCAAGGCTTATCAAGCTCTCGTCCAACGCCATCAGGTCCGCACGCACGCGGTCCAGCGAGTACGCCTCGCCCTTCGCATCCCAGATGAACGGCTCCACCGCTGGCTGGTCCGGCTCCTCATAAACGTAGGCCGAGCCGCCCTCTGTCAGCGTCGCGGTCATGCCCCCGTGCACGATGACCCGGTCGATCTCGGTGGTGGCTTCGAAGTCGCCGGCCACATCGCCCTCGGCGTGCAGCAAGGCGATCTCGTCCGCCGTCGCGTTGTCCGCGTGGATGTCGCCCTTGGCCAAGAGCCGCAGCGCACGCCCCGCGTCGACCAGCGCGGTGTTCGTGTGGATGCCCGACAGGCTGATCAGCGTCACGTCACGGCCCGCGGTGTACGCCGCCTCGTGGATGCCGCCCAGCGCTACCACCGACAGGTCGCCCCCCGCGTCGCTGGCGGTGCCGAAGCTGGATTGTGTCGCAACGGTAATGTCCCCCGTCGTCGTGGTCAGGCTGCTGGCAAGGATCAGGCCCTTGCTCGACACCGACAGGCCCTCGTACGCCGAGACCGCGCCCGAGCCCAGGCCGACCGACACGGATGTGCCCGCGAACAACTCCACCGACCCGGCGGACATGTAGGCATCCAAGGATGCCAAGGACGCCAAGGACGCCAAGCAAACCGTGGCACACTTGAACTTGTGCGCATGAAACACATTTTTTGCGCACAAACCCGGCGATTCGGAGTGGTTTGCAACCCATCGGGGTTACGCAAATCACAGAAATATCTCTAAATCAGTCAAGGCGGCCCAACCTTTGGCACCCTTGACTACTGAGGCCAACACCCTCTCTGCCGACGCTACCGCCTCATCCAGTGTGGCCCGAAAAATGGGCCGCTATTTCTTGTTCGCCGCGGCTTCTTGGAGCAGCTTGACGATCGGCCGGGTGCCACGGTCTTCGGCGACCTCGATCATGTTCTTGCCAAAATCAGGTGGGTACTGCGTACCCTCTTTGAACTTCTTAACGGTCGGAACCACGTAGAGCGGGTCTGCGCCGTGGGCCAGCAAGACTTCGATATTCTTCTTCTGCTTCCAGATGATCGCTTTATAGAGCGGGCAGACCCCCATCTTGCTGTGTGTATTGACATCTGCTCCTTCGTCGATCAGGCGCTGGATGACTTCCGGGTTTGAGTGGCTCGCCGCGACCGTGATTATGGGCATGGTTTTGTCGCCGAGGATATCCGCTCCGGCATCGATCAGCATGAAGGCGATCTTCTGACTGGTTTTGGTGCTGCCTGCACAGGCGTGATATAAAGCTGTTTCTTTATTAAAGGATTTTAGATTCACATCCGCGCCGGCCTCGATCAGGATCTGGGTGGCTTTGAGGTGCTCGTGCATCGCAGCTTCCATCAGTGCTGTTGTCCCAAAATCACCGGCCTGATAATTGATATCAGCGCCTTGCTTAATCAGGTATTTCAGGCCCTGATTCCACGAAACGGCATAGCGAAGCGGTGTCATCCCATGCGAGGTGATCTCGCTGCTGATATCAACACCCGATTCAACCAGCTTTTTCAGCTGCTCCATATCATGGCTGGTAATCGCTACTTGGAGTTCTAAATTATTCATGACTTCTTGATTACCTGTCCAATAAATTTATCCAGCTCGGTTGTTTCTCCAATTATATCTTTGATCTCTTTAGCAATTTTTTCTTGTATTTTTGCCACATCCTTCAAATACCGCGTGCTCACGGTCCGGCCCAGCGGGGTCGTCGCCCACTGAGCGGCAGTCCTTGCGCCTTTCGACGCGTTCAGCGACGATTCTAATAACCGCAGGTTCTTGGAGCCACCAGCGATCTCCCAGACCTTGTTTATTTTGACTTGATCAGTCACACCCCTAAGTGCTCTGTTAATCGCCGCCAGCGGCAGGATGTGGTCGCCCTGGAATTCTTTGAGCATCTTCTCCGTGATTTCCTTGTAGTCCCCCTTGCCCAGCGCGTTGCGCACCCTGTACCGCTTGGTGTTTGGGATGAGGTCAAACTTGGCGGCGACGTCCCTAAAGCTGTTGTGCACCCAAGCCGCCGCAAGATGGCCGTACCCGTCGTCGACGAAGTAGGTCTTGCCGTTTGCAACGGTCAGATTGTAGACCTCCACGCCCTCGGGCACGTCTAGGGGCGTGGTGCTGGTCACCGTCGCGGTCCGGCCGTCGGCGAGCCTTAGCAGGGCGCCTTGTTGTAGCGCTTCGGCTTTGACCCAGCCGGTGTTCTCTACGTAGAACTCGTGGTTGTCCGTCGCTTTGATCACCTCCACGTTGCCTTGGTCGTCGACGTACGTCACCTCGGTCAGCTCGTGCACCGTGCGGTGGCTTGTCGCCGTGACCAGTTCGTAGCTGGTCGGGTCGGTGGGGTCGAGCTCGTTGCCCGCGAGCACCACATCCCCGACTTCGAGGTCTTCGATGGCTGTTGTGATCAGGTTGCCGTCTTCGTCGACCCCGGTGACGACGCCCGTACCCGCCACGAAGCTGTTACCGCCGCCCGGGCCGCTGACCCAGGAAATCGCGTGCTGGATATCCAGGTGTGTGAACCCCTGCTGGTTCGCCTCGATCACGCCTTGCAGATACTGAATGCCGTCATCGATCAGACCAAACGTGAGCTGGCCAAGCCCAAAGACCGTGCCGTAGAACGGGATCGCGTAGACCGCGTGGTCGAATGCGTCCTGCCAGTTACCCCGCGCGGCGCTGAACACAGCGTTCGCCAGGTCGATCGCGATACCGATCTTGCCCGGCGCAATGCCCAGGATGCTGATCGCAACCTGTATACGGTCCAATCGTTTTTCCCAATGAACCTCCTCGATCGACTCGATCGCCGCTCGCGCCGCGTGGTCAAACATCGCGTCGCGGAACGCCTTGCCCTGCACAATGGAGTCGGATGCGAGCTGATGGCCCTTCTCAAGGGAATCAAAGCGGTCCTCACGCAAGTCAACGAGCTGGTCTAACAGCGAGACCAGGCCGTTCGAGATTTGTAGCATCGTGACTTCAGACCTTAGATCAGAGTCGGCGATCTGCATCATCTGGTCCGCCAGTGTCGCCTGCGAATCGGTCACGCCACGGCTCATGCCCACCGCGCTGTCGGCCGCGGTCCTTGCTATCTCGGCTTGGATCGCGGCAGCCCCACCCACGACCAAACCAACCACCGAATCAAACCGCTCACCGATCGATGCAACAGCATTGGCCAGCGTTGTACCGAGGTCCGACCCTGTCTTGCCGAGGCCTGCGCTCACCGCAGCCTGCTGCGCCGTGATGCCGGTGCGTGACTTGCTGATCTTCTCAGTTAGGCTCAACTGCGTCTCGTCCAGCGAAGTGAGGTCCGCACGCACGCGGTCCAGCGAGTAGCTGTCACCCTTTACCGACCAGATCAACGGCTCCACGCCCGGCTGGTCCGGCTCGTCGTAGATGTACGTCGCGCCCGCTTCCGTCAGTGTCGCGGTCATGTCCCCGTGCACGAGCACGCGGTCGATCTTGGTCAGTGCGCCGAACGTGCCATCCACATCCCCCTCGGCATGCAGCAGCGCGATCGTGTCGGCCGTGACGTTGCTGGCGTTGATATCACCCTTGGCCAGAAGACGCAGCGCCTCGCCCGCGAAGATGCTCCCCGCGTCGTTGAGGATGTCGCCCAGGCTCATCAGCGTCACGTCGTCGCTCGCGTGGTACGCCGCGGTGGTGATGCTGCCCAGCGCCGCGATGTAGAGGTCCCCGCCCGCGTCGCTGGCGGTGCCGAAGCTGGACTGCGTTGCGATACTGATATCGCCCAGCAGCGTGGTGAGTTGGCCCGCCGTGATTACCCCCCGGGTTGTGATCGACAGGTCCTGGTGTGCCGTGATCGACCCGCCCGCCAGCGACAACGCGCTGCCCGCGAACAAATCAATCGACCCGGCGGACGAAGTAACCGACGTCGCCTGCAGCGCCGCGGGCGTCGACAGGTCCACACCCCGGGCCCCGCTGACGTCCCCCAGCGCCATCCCCGCGGACGCGAGCACCTCCAGCTCGCCCGTGACCGTGTAGGCATCCAAGGACGCCAAGCAAACCGTGGCACACTTGAACTCGTGCGCATGAAACGCACTTATTGCGCACAAAACCGTTGATTCAATAGTTTTTGTAATCCATCAAGGTGATACTAAGACCACCGAAGGCCACCAAAAGCCCCCGAATTGATCAAGGAAGCCAAAACCTTGGCTGCCTTGCAGACAACACAAACCCGCCGAACCTCAGCCAACCATCTTCCCTTGCCAAAGAACTCAGATAAGATGAATCAGTAACTAAAATATAAGCGCACAATTTAAGACCATAAAAAATACGTCCATTAATCACCTTGCCAAGTAGCAAATCGCTTGTCGATGACTTCAGCGATTTTCGCATAATTCTCCCAGCTATCTGTGATATGGAAGATCGATTCATGCTGATCATCATCAAGGATAGACTGATAATCTTCTAAATACTGGTCTGTTGCATAGTACGCTTGAGCAAATTGATTACCGGCTTTCGACAAATCCTGATCCGTTAATGCCCCTCCACAGTTCCTAATCAAAAACTGTGCACCGGTCATCACTTTGTCCCGGACCGCTTCGACATCCTCTCGGAACTCTTCACACATGAACTCGCTTTCAAGCCGGTGATGGATTACCCAAGCCAAGAACATCCCGATATGCGTCGCCGCGCTTTCTTCGGGTAAACCTTTCGGAAAATCTTCCTCTAGGTGCCAGTCTGCTCGATCGTAAGCCATTACGAAGCACCTTCTGATTGCTGCTGCCTTGCTTGACGGATCTCATGTAATTTTTTATCCAGCAGGCTAGTATCGTTGATATCGCCTCCTGTCTGCACCGAGACGAGCCATTCACAATCCAAGTCCCAGATCAGTTCGTAGCCGTCATCGGTGAGGTCTTCCGGATGGATCTCCGTTTCAGCAGAGGGGTATTCATCCTCGGCAAGAATCTGCCGTGTGACAAGGCCTTTCTCTTGAAAGTAGGTGATATAGGCCTTGTATACCTTTCGCATCAGGTCTTGATGAGATTTGCGCTTGGATTCACCAAAATCTAGCATTAAGGAAAATACCATATCTTTTTTCACTACTTCACTCATTATCACTACCTTATTTAATTGCAAGTGTTTTAGTTTTTATTTTCGATAGGTCGATCAATTGTCCTGTGAGCCTATCTTTTATGAATGTACCACCAGACTGACGAATAACTCTTTCCTTTTGTCTTTGCAAAACCTTGTGACGACTCTTAGCCGCCGTCTTACTTGTCACTTCAACCGCCGCCTTTATTTTACCTTGTTCAATCACAACAAAGTCAAGCCTTCGGGCTCTTCCCTTCGAATCCCGGGCAATTGCACCGCTCGCTGTTCGAAGATACTGTTCCCGCTGCACCGATGCTTTTTTGAAAACCGAAGTCAACTTATTGTAAACCCGTGTTTCGCGGGCAGCACCCGCCCACCTATTTTTGATAAGATTCACCCTCCTGGCAAGTTTTGATATCTGGTTATGCACCCACGCCGCGGCGACGTTACCTTCGCCATCGTCGACGAAGTAAGTCTTGCCGTCCGTGACGGTTAGATTGTACACCTCGACGCCCTCGGACACGTCGAGCGTCGTGGTGCTGGTCACCGTCGCTGTCCGGCCGTCCGCGAGTCTTAGCAGGGCGCCTTGTGTGAGCGCCGCGGCCTTCACCCAACCGATGCCCTCCGCGTAGAACTCGTGGTTGTCCGTCGCCTTGATCACCTCGATGTTGCCGTCTTCGTCGACGTAGGTCACCTCGGTCAGCTCGTGCACCGTGCGGTGGCTTGTTGCGGTGACGAGTTCGTAGCTCGTCGGGTCGGTCGGGTCCAGTTCGTTGCCGGCCAGCACCACGTCCCCCACCTCCAGGTCTTCGATCGCGGTCGTGATCAGGTTCCCGTCCTCATCCACCCCGGTGACCACGCCGGTGCCCGCGACGAAGCTGTTGCCCCCGCCCGGGCCGGACACCCAGTTCACCCGGTGCACCACCGGCAGCTCCGTTGGTGTTTCGTCGCCCGGCTGCGCACTGATGGCCTGGCTCAGCTTCGACGCGGTGTACTGGCCCAGCATCACACCCAGCTGGCCCAGCCCGTACACCCCGCCCACGAACGGGATCGCGTAGATCGTGTAATCCCTGGCCGCCTCGGCGTTGCCCCGCGCTTTACTGATCTCTGCGTTGAGCAGGTTGAACCCGATCCCGATCGGGCCCGGCACCGCGCCAAGCAGCGCCAGCACGAACTGCAGCCTGTTCAAGATCTCCTCACGCTCGATCTTTTCGATCGACTCGATCGCCGCCAGCGCCGCGTGGTTGAAGTTGTCGTCGCGGAAGTCCTTGCCCTCGTCGAGGGAGTTCGACACGCCGGTGTTGTTCAGCGCGAACAGGCGTTCGTTCTCTTGGCGTGCGCTGCCGATCTGCGTGATCGCACCCGTCAGCCCGCTTGTGGCCTGCAGCAGGGTCTCGCCCGAACGCACCGCCTGATCGGACACCTGCATCGTCAGATCTGCCAAGGACGCTTGGCTGTCCGTCACGCCTCGGCTCAGAGAGACCGCGGTCTCGTACGACACACGCGTGAACGTCGCGTTCGTGTCGGCGATCAAGGACGCCAAGCAAAGCGTGGCACACTTGAACTTGTGCGCATGGAACACACCTTTTGCGCACAAAGGCGGTGATTCAGGGGGTTTTGTAACGCATTTAGATGACGTGACGGCCGCCGAAGGTCACCAAACACCTCCGAATGGGTCAAGGAGGCCAAAGCCTTGGCAGCCTTGCAGGCAATATAGACCGACCCGACCTCAGGCAGCCATCTTCACTTGTCAAAGAGCAGAGTGAAGCCGTCTCCAGAAAATCGATCAACTGGAAGCAACTACCTGATCAAAGCGTCAAGAACTCAAGGGGCTGCAGCGGGGGGATCACCTCCCGCCTGTTCTTACGTGCGTTACGCCGTTTCGCTGCGGCAGACTGGCTCAGTTTCATTGCTTCTCGATAACAGTCTTTCCAAGAGGTGTCTTTGGGGAAAGGCCAGACCTTGATGGGCATAAAACCGTTGAGCGAGTGCTCGCGGATCCGATCAACAAAACGATGGTTGACGAAATACTCTAAATCAAATCGGTTGATACGAAAAAAAGGTAAGTTATCGAGCTCTTCTCTTGATAGATTAAACTCATATTTGGTTACGCCACGTATGCCCATCATTTGATCATCTTTATATTTATGAAAAAACACCGATTTATCAAAATCCAAGATATCTACCTGCGTCGTACAGTTGTAAACAAAGTAATCGCCATCCTCGGATGATACCGGCAGGATTTCGCCGTGTGGCTCTAACAAGTCATGCAGGCAGTCTATTGCCCTCTTGCTAAAGGCGGGCGACTGCGAGACCATCGGGTAGTCATTCCAGGCATGGACCTTATCGACATCACGGATGACACGCACCTTCTCCCACTTATCCCCAAAAAAATTAGGGATAAAACGCCCATCAGATTTGCGGTAAATCAGCTCGAAATCTTCGGGCAGATTGATGTTCCCGAACAGCGACCGGTCGTTGCCCGACCACGCAAAGCCGTTATACTCATAAATATTCGCGTAGTTGCCTAGATAATATGCACCTAATTCCATTTTATTCTCTTATTATAAAAAATCGCCATTACGAATTTCTTTCTTAATTTGCCTCAACTCACGCACAACATCTTTTTGTATCTCTTTCAGGCTTTTCCCCTGTTTGACCGCACGATCATAAGCGTTCTTTAGCCTTGGCCCCATATTCTGGAAGAAAGCATCGGTGTGTGTTCCGTTATGCCCGCCTGCCTTGGCTTTGAAGCCATTGACTCTGTGGTTCAGCGGTATTTTCGCACGAGCTAATACAATCTTAGATTGCACAACTGCGCGAATTGTTTGTACTGATCGGGTAACAAAAAATGCTACTGGGACGACATGGCCGGCTTGTCGCGGATCGCCCTTTTTTAGACCAAGCTTCTCTCTAAATAGTTTCTGACCTGTCCTGTTATGCACCCAAGCCGCGGCGACGTTGCCCTGCCCGTCGTCGACGAAGTAGGTCTTGCCGTCGGTGACGCTCAGATTGTACACCTCGACGCCTTCGGGCACGGCGAGGGTGGTGGTGCTCGTGACCGTTGCGGTTCGGCCATCGGCGAGTCTGAGGAACACGCCTTGTTGCAGTTGTTCAGCCTTCACCCAACCTGCGCCCTCCACGTAGAACTCGTGGTTGTCCGTCGCCTTGATCACTTCCACGTTGCCATCTTCGTCGACGTAGGTGACTTCCGTCAGTTCGTGCACCGTTCTGTGGCTTGTTGCGGTGACCAGCTCGTAGCTTGTCGGGTCCGTCGGGTCCAGCTCGTTGCCGGCTAGCACCACGTCGCCCACCTGTAGGTCTTCGATCGCTGTCGTGATCAGGTTGCCATGTTCATCGACCCCCGTCACCACCCCCGTGCCCGCAACAAAACTGTTGCCCCCGCCCGGGCCGCTGACCCAGTTCACCCGGTGCACCACCGGCAGCTCCGTCGGCGTCTGCTCGCCCGGCTGCGCGCTGACCGCAGAGCCCAGCTTCGACACCGTGTACTGCCCCAGCATCACCCCCAGCTGCCCGAGGCCGTACACCGTCCCTACATACGGGATCGCGTAGACCAGGTGCTCCCGCGCCGCGTCCACGTTGCCACGCGCCAGGCTGATCCCGGCGTTGAGCAGGTCGAACCCGATCCCGATCGGCCCGGGCGCCATGCCTAAGATGGCGATCACGAACTGCAGGTTGTCCAGCGCCTCCTCACGCTCGATCTCCTTGATCGACTCGATCGCGGCCTGCGCCGCGTGGTCGAAGTTGTCATCACGGAACTCCTTGCCCCTATCCAGCGAGTTCGACACCGCGCTGTTGTAGAGCCCGAACAGCCGCTCGTTCTCCACACGCGCGTCGCCCAGCTGCGTGACCGCATCGGTCAGCCCGCTTGTCGCCTGCAGCAGCGTCTCGTACGAACGCACCGCCTGCTCCGACACCTGCATCGTCAGGTCCGCGAGCAACGCCTGGCTGTCCGTCACCCCCCGGCTCAGCGAGACCGCCGTCCCCTTGGAGGCCCGCGCGAACGTCGCGTTCGTGTCGGCGACCGCGCCATCCACCCCCTTCTCGATCGACACGAACGCCTCACCCGCCGACGCATGGGCTGCACCCAGCGCCTTGTTCAGGTCGGCCTCTGCCTTGGTCAGGTCCGCGGCCGTCGCGCCTTGCTGCGCGTTGGTTCCTATTAACGCCCCGCCGATCCGCTCTGCCAGGCTCAGCAGGCCCTCGTCCAGCGACATCAGGTCCGCACGCACGCGGTCCAGCGAGTACGCCTCGCCTTTCACCGACCAGATGAACGGCTCCACCCCGGGCTGGCCCGGCTCGTCGTACGTGTAGCCCGCGCCGTTCGCGATCAGCGTCGCGTTCATCTCGCCGTGCACGATCAGGCGCTCGATCCCGTTGGCCGCGTTGATGATCCCGAACAGGTCCCCCTCCGTGTGCAACAGCGACACCGCGCCCGCACGCAGGTCGTCCGTGTACACATCCCCCCTGGCAAGCAGGCGCACCGCCCCGCCCGCGTCCACCGAGCCCGCCGTGTTGATGATCCGGTCCAGGCTGATCAGCGTCAGATCGCCCCCCGCGGTGTATGTCGCCGAGAAGATGCTGCCCAGCGCCGCGATGCTGAGGCCGCCGCCCGCGTCGGCGTCGACCGAGAAGTCCGCCTGCGTCGCGACGGCGAGGTCCCCGTTCGTCGCCCTCAGGCTGCCCGCGGTGATCACGCCCTTGGTCGACACCGACAGGTCCTCGTGCGCCGTGACGCTCCCGCCGGCCAGCGACAGCGCACCGCCCACGAACAACTCCACCGACCCGGCGGACGAGGCGATCGACGCCGCCTGCAGCGCCGCGGGCGTCGACAGGTCCACGCCCTGGTCCCCGCTCACCGCGCCCAGCGTCATGCCGCCCGAGGCGAGGACCTCCAGCGTGCCGCCCGCGGCGTAGGCGGGGCTGCCGGTGACCGCGCCGAGGACGAACACGTCCGCGTTGCCCCCGGCGTCGAGGTCGCCGGTGACATCGGCGATGAGGTTGGCGCGGATGTCGCTCGCGGCGGTCAGGGCGACCGTGTGCCGGTCGTTGGACGCCGCCGACAGGGACAGGCGGATGTCGTTGCCGGCGTCAACCGTGACATTCGATTCCTTGATCGCGGAGACCCCGGCGTCGGTCCCGGCGGTGACGGTCGCGCTGCTCAGCGCATCGGCGGTGGTGACCGACGCGTCGCCGTTTGTTGCGGTGACCGTGCCCGCGATGGCCTTGAACGCGAGGACGGCCGCGTCGGTGTGCGCGGTGATCGAGCCGGTGTCGGTGATCCCGCCGGAGAGCGTGACGTCGGCGGACCCGGCGGTGGCGGCGGGCGCGTTGCCGGCGTTGACGGCGGCGGCGAGGTCGCCCGAGGCGGTGAGGGTGATCGAGCCGAAGCCGGCGGTGATGTCGCCGGTGACGTGGCCGGCGTTGGTCCCGTCGGCCGAGCCGTCGCCGAGGACGGTGACGGTGGACGGGATGTTGTTGTTGTCCAGCGCGGCGGCGGCGGCGCTCTTGGCGGCGTGGATCGTGCCGGCGGCGTTGCCCAGGACGGTGACGTTGGCCGCGGCGTCGGCGTGGATGGCGCCTTCGAAGGAGGCCATGGCCAGCGCGTCGACGCCGCCGCCGCGGGTGATGTGCCCGGCGGTGAGGGTGGCGTTGAAGCCTTCGCCGACGACGGCGGAGAGGTCGCCGTCGGCGGTGGTGACCGTGCCCTCGATCTGGCCCAGCGCGATGACCTCGGCGTCGCCCGTGCCGGTGACAGAGAGGTCGCCGTCGATGTCGTTGCCGGCGAGCGCGGTGAGGCCTGTCGCGGCGGTGAGGTCGCCGGTGATGTCGGACCCGGACGTGATGTTGGCGCTGCCCGCGGTCGCGGTGATGTTGCCGGCGACGGCCCCGGCGTAGAGCGCCAGGTCGCCGGTGTGTGAGGTGACGCCGGCCTGCAGCTCGCCGAGGATCAATAGCTCGGCGTCGCCGTCGACGGTCGCGGTGCCGGTGAGGTCCCCGGCGGCGAGGACGGACAGCGCCCCGCCCGCGGTGATCGTGCCGGTCACGCTGCCGCCTTCGTCGTGGGCGGGGACGGGGTTGCCGTCGACTTCTTTCTCGGGGACCTCTGCGACGCCTGAGAAGACGGAGAGCGTGCCGTCGGTTCCGTTGGCGGTGATGCTGCCGGTGATGTCGCCGCCGAGCGCGGAGACGGAGGCCGACCCGCCGGCGGTGACGGGCGCGGTGATTTTGCCGGCGGCGAAGAGCTCGGCGTCGCCGTCGGCGGAGACGGTGCCTGCGATGGTGTAGGTGGAGAGGTCGGTGTCTTGGCCGTGCGCGACGCCGCCGGTGAAGAGCGAGATATCGCCGCCGGTGCCCGGGTTGGTGGTGGCGTTGGCGTCGATGCTGGTGAGCGAGGAGATGGAGACGCCGCCTGCCCCGGCGGTGAAGGCGCCCTGGACCGCGTCGTTGGCCGAGGCGACGAGGGTCTTGTTGGCGGTGGCGGAGAAGGACGCGCCGCCGATCCCGCCGTCGGCGAAGAGGTAGACCGAGCTGCCGTCCGCGGAGGCCGTGACGCCGGTGAGGTTGATGCTCGCGGGGCTGTGGGTCTCGGCGGGCGAGGCGGTCGGGTCGACGGCGTCGAGTGCCATGGCGGTGATGCTGTCTTGCGCGACGAGCGAGCCGGTGATGTCGCCCTGTGCGATGACGCTGACGGTGAGCGGGGTGCCGATGGTGCCGTCGGCCTGGGTGGTGAGGTCGGCGGTCTGGCCTGCGTAGGCGGAGACGTTGCCGTGGCCGGCGGCGACGGTGGCGGCCAGCGCGCCCTGGTCGGCGATGAGGGTGACGGCGGGGGTGAGGGTGGGCTCGCCTTGCGCGTCGGTCTCGCCCGCGGCCTTGATCGTGTTGGACACGGTCAGGTTGTTGCCGGCGATCAGCTGGACATCGCCCTTGGCGGTTACTTCGCTGAGAGTCGCGTTGCCGAGGGCGATCGCGCTGGCCTGGCCGTTCGTGGATTCGATAAGGGCGTTTTCGATCGTGTTGGCGATCAGGTCGATGTTGGTTGCCGCACGGAACGTGTTCTGCAGGGTGCCCCCGGCCTGCGCGGAGATGGAGCCTAGATCCGATTGCATCAGGGCGTTGAGGTTGTTGAGCGCGACGGCCTGGATATCGCCCCCCGCGTAGATCGCGCCGGTAAGGTCGCCGTGGGCGGTGACGGAGGCGGCGTACTCGGTAGGCTGTTCGTCGGGATCGGGCGTTGCGAATGGGTCGTAAGCACTTGCTTCGATGAAGGCATCGATCGAGCCCCACGACTCGACGCCCACGTCCCCGCCGGCGGTGAGCCGGGTGCCGCTGAGGATGTCGCCGACGCTGAAGACCTCGAGCCCGCCGTTGGTGATGCGGCCATCGGGGCCGGTGTTGACTTGCTTGATCTTGGTCGTGCCGAAGCTCTGGACGCTGGCCTGGCTGTTGGCGAAGATGGTGGCGTCGACGCCGGCGGTGGTGCCGTCCGGGCTGTTGAAGGACGCGACGAACACGGCCCCGCCGTCGGAGATGATCTGGCCGGTCACGCTGCCGCGGGCGTTGACCACGGCCCCGAGCTGGCCTTTTGCGGTCGCGTCGAAGTCTTCCCCGGCGAGGATCTGGACCTGCCCTTTGCCAGCGGTGTAGCTGCCTTTGACAATGCCCTGGGCGTCGAGGCCAAGGTAGTCGGCGGCGTAGAACTTGGTGTTGGCGTCGGTGTTGGCGTTCACGTCGCCGTTGACCGCGAGGACCATGGTTTTCGCGGCGAGTTCGGAGCCCGCCGCGATCGAGCCGACGTCGGCCTTGAGGTAGCCGCGAAGGAGGTCGGGGTTTGTCTGATAGCCGTTGCTTTGGCGGATACTGACTTTGCCTTTGAACTCGCCCTTGACGAGCAGGGTCGCGGAGGCGGTCTCTTTCGTCAGGACCAATGGGTTTTCGAACTCCATATTGCCGCCGACGACCGCGTAGAAGAGGTCTTCGAGGCTGTAATTGCTGCCTTTGCCCGAGTAGTTGCCGCGGGAGACGACGACGTGCTCGCTCATCGCGCCGTTGTAATCCCACGACTGGTTGCCGAGCGAGGACGAGGTGATTTTGATCTTCGAGCCGGCTTTTTTCTTGCCGTCAATGTTTCCGTACGCCCGCAAGCGGCCTTGCTCGCCATCCAGGTTCTCGATCTGGATATCGCTCCAGGAATCGATGTAGAGGTCGCCTTCTTCAGAATCGATCGTGTGCGCGATGTTTACGCCGCGTGACCATGTATTAATGTTGCCTTTTGCGTGGAGTTGTGCCCCGCCGCCGATCTCGCCCCAGACGTTCGCGGTGACCCCGCCGAGTTCTGCCTTCACGATCGATTCGAGGTCGCCGTGCACGTTCAGCACGGCGTTGTGCTTCGCGGTGATTTCGCTGGCCTTGGCGTCGCCCCAGACCGACGCGGTGACGGATCCGGCTTCTGAAGTAATCGTCGAATCATCCGTTATATCGCCGAAGACCCAGAGGCCGTCGATGCTTTGGTCCGCGGTGATCTTGCCGGACAGGTCGCCCATCGCGTGGACCGAGCCGATGGTCCGGGCGCTGATGTCCGCGCTGATATGGCCCGCGGCGGCGTAGCCGGGCTTGTACAGCATGTTCGGTTCCGTAAAGAACAACGATGCGATGGGGTTGCCCACAGAGGTGCTGATGTACCAATCCGGCAGGTCCAACGCCTTGCCCCGCGTCACCTCGTGGGCGGCGGTCAGCGGCTTGCCGAGATGATTAATATCGTTGGTATAGGTTGAGAACGGCGAGCCGATCCCGCCGCGGTTCTCGACGCCCCGCACGGTGCCCTGTTCCGCCTTGATCGACTGCTTGATGTCACCCGCGGTAACCAGGCCCGCGACGATCAGCCCGATATCCCCCTGCGTCGCGCTCAACGCCGCATCGATGCCGCCGCCGATCTCGATACTCGGGTCATACGGGGCGCTCGGGTTGTATGTGCCGAGGTTGCCCTGCTCGACCGTGAGCTTGCCGGCCAGGTCGCCCCGGACCGTCAGGCCGTTGATGCCCTGCTTGATCGTGCTATCGGTCAACGCGAGGCTGCCCTGCTCGGCGTGGATCAGGTTGACGCTGCCCGCATCGAGCTTGGTCAGGGTAAGGTCGCCCTGCTTGGCGTGGATCGTGCCGACCGCGCCTTGCGTAACCACGCTGAGACTGGAGGCCGCACCGCTCCGCGAGCCGGTCTCGATCAGCCCGATGGCGTTATCAGCTGCCGACTGACGCTGGACGTTGATCGACAGGCCCTGCACGGCACCGGTCGCCATGACGTTATTGAGCGCCCAGCCACCCGCCCCACCAACATGGTCGGCGTGCACCGCTTCGAGCTGATCGGCGTGCAGCGTGATCTCGGTGTCGATGATCCTGCCCGCGTCGTCCCCGGTGATGCCCCAGCCGCCGTAGACCTCGATGTCGCCGATGCCGGCGGCGGTGATGTTGGCGCCCTTGATCGAGCCGCGCGCTTCGAGGTCGCTGTCGTATTCGTAGTCGCCCGCGGTGACGTTCCAGAGGTACGCCTTGGGCATATTGAGCTTCACGCCGATCGACCGCCGCGCTGAGAGGTTGATCGCGTCCACCGCATTCAACGCAGTCACCGAGCCGTTAAGGTCGAGCCCGGCCTCGATATCCATATCCATTGCGCCTTCACTGACCACCGTGCCAGCAAAATTCCGCCCGACTTTAAACGTCCCGGCACCGAAACCGCCCGCACCGGTCGTGATGTTCCCGATGAAGTCTCTGCCGACACCCGCCCGGTTGTCATAGTGATAAACACTTTCGATCGTGTGATAGGCGATCTCGCCACCGAGGTCCCGGCCGATCCAGATCCGACCCAGCGTGCCGGAACCTGTCGCCTTGCCCGTAAAGTCCCGACCGGCTGTCAAGTAGTCCAGGTTGCCGATCTCAAGCGTTGCACTAATCGAGCCATACTCCGAGATGACTTCGTAAGCTTGATCGCCACGGATCGTGCCGGCGAGGTCGTGATCCGCTTTAAACGTGCTGTCCTGTGAAACGTTGTTGAATGTCGCATCGATGTTGACCGCGGTCACCGTGGCAAAACCACCGTTGACCTGGTCCGAGTTCGTGTACGTGCCACGGATCTCGCCGTGATCGGCCCGCAGGTTCAAGCTTGTGCCGTAGGTCACCTGGGCATCAATGAGTGTTTCGCCACGGACCTCAACCGCGCCAGTCGCATTCAGCGTGCCCTTAACCTTCTGATTGATCCCGTCATTGACGCGGATCTTGATATCTTCGCCGGCCGTGATCGCCGCATCGACATCACCACTGATCGCAAGATTGCTATGGCCCGCCCAGACCTCGACCGAGCCCGTGTCTGCGGTCAGTATTCCGCTCACATCGTGGGCATTCTCGATCTTAAGGTCGTCATCGGTTGACGTACCCGTCGCCCGGTGCGTCCCCGAAATACTCGCGCCGTTGTTCGCCCGTAGTTCCAGGCTCTTGGCCGTGAAGTTCTCATCGATATCTCCACTGGCGCTGACAACGAGTTCGCCTGCAAACGTCATACCCGCGACCTGGCCGTTGTTGGTGACCTCGAGGGTGTTGCCTGCCCCGGCACCGGCCCAACCTACCGACAGCTTGCCCGCTGGGTCGCCCGACCGGATCACCTTCAAGCGTGTGCCCGCGTCCGCACTGGTCACCACAGCGGAGTTGTTCGCAAAGGAAATGGTCGCACCACCGGAAGACGCATCGACATAGATCTGATGGTCACCAGAACGCCATGTCCAGTCCTGGCCCGAAGTCAATGTGACAGAGTTGGTGCTGCTTGGCGTATAGCTGTAGGTCTGCGGGCTTGTCGTCGCCGGCTCGACCGGGTCGGTCGTCACCTGCACCGTGACACTCGCCGTCGATACGTTGCCCCACTTGTCCTCGATCGCGTAGGTGATCGTATCGGTCACATCGTTGGTGCCGGGCCGCTGGTGCACGTCGTAGTAGAGCCGGCCCGTGCTGCTAATCCTTGCGTAGCCGTGCTGCCCTTGGTTGGCGACATAGATACGCGCCGGGTCGATCGTGGTGCCTTGACTATCCTGGACCGTGTCGTTGTCGAGGAGGTCAAACGACTGCGTTCCCGTCGAACCGGTTCCTAGTACGACCGTTGGCAGCATGTCGTCTGCCGCCTGGAGCACGGGGGGTTCTTGCAGCGCGACATGGACGGTAGCCTCGCCGGTATAGCTCGCCACACCGACCGTCACCGCGTACTGGATCGTCTCCGGGCCGGTCATGCCCGCGTTCGGCGTGTACTCGAGCTTATTGTTCACAAAGACCGCGGTGCCGTTGAGATCCCCCGGGTTCGTAACCTGCAATTGACTCACCAGACTGACCGGTAGTTCAGTGTCGAAGTCGCCGTGCTGCGTCTTGATGCCGTCGTTGGCCAGCACATCGATGACGACCTTGGTCTCGGGCTGGGTGTACGCGACATCGTTGGTCACGACCGGCTCGGGCGGGGAGACCTGCCACGTCACCGTGAAGTCGGAGAACACCCCGTCGTTGTTCGCAACCGTAAAGGTCAACGCGTCGGTCACAGTGCCCGTCAAGGGCAGGCTGTAGCCGATGTCCTCGATGTGCAGCTCCGGCCCGTGCTCATCGGTGGACGCCAGCCAGGGGCCGTGCTTCACCGCGAACGAGGCGATGTTCAGTTCGTCATTGATGGTGTCCTGGCTGTAGAAGAGCCTGAGCAGGTCATCGTTGATGTTGAAGGCCTGGTCCGATCCGCCCGCCACGAAGGTCTTACCGGTGCTCTTGGACGTGTCGCTGTCCAGCGTGCCGGTGTAGGAAGCGCCCTGGTACGCGATCACGACCTCCGCGGTGCTCTCGCCGACCAGCTCGACCGATGAATCCGTGGGGTCGCCCCAGCCGGCGGTGTACTTGAACGAATCCATGCCGTTGAAGATGCCGTAGTCCGTCGAGGGCGGGATGTAGGTGAACGCGCCGTTGCTGAAGATCGTCACCGAGCCGCCCTGCTCGGTATCGAACGTGCCCGTCTTGATCGTCTGCTTGATCGCGGTGTTGGCGGGCGTGTCCTGGTAGTCGTTCTCCAGCAGGTTGCCGCCGACGCCGTTCTTGCCCACCGGCATGTAGTCGTCGGCCGCGCGGTACAGCGGCGGCTGGATCACGAGCGTTACCGTCGCCTCGGACCGCGCGACAACCAGCTCTAAAGACTGCATCGGGTCGGACGGGCTGGGCAGGACGGCCTTCTGCGTCAGCCGGTAGCGGAACGAGACCTCGCCGTGCTGGAACGGGTCGGCCGGGCTGCCGGCATCGGCCGTCTTCTTGGGTGTGTACTTGAACGTGTGGCCGTCGATGGCCACCTCGCCGTGCCCGTTCTTGACTTCAAGCGACCCGGCGATCACCTCGATCTCAAAGTCTGACGCGTTGGCATCCCCGAGGTAGTCGTTGGTGATCAGCGCAAGGCCATCCATCCCCGCGAAGTCGCCCATCTGAACGATGTGGAAGTCGTCCGTCGCCTGGATAATGTTGTTGACCGCGTAGATGCGCACCGTGCCCGTGATGGAACCCACGTTCGACCGCAGGCTGTGCGATGCGCCATCGAGCAGGCGGTAGTCGAAGCTGTCCACCCCGTCGAAGCCCTTCGTTTTGTCAGGCCCGGTATAGCCGAAGCTGCCGTCCGCCTTGAGCTTGGCCTGGCCGCCCATGACCGTCGGGATCACGACAAAATCCTCCATCACCGGCACTTCATCACCCGTGACAGGGTCCGTGACCGTGAGGGGTTCGTACTGCTCCGTGTCCGGGTTGAACACCATGACCTGCTCGCTCTGCAGGGCGATGCCGTAGTGACTCAAGTCGAGGACAAGGTCGTCACCCTCGGCGTCCCAGTCGTTCGAGAGCACCTGCCCGTTGACCACCATCACATCGCCGGCAGCGTCAAGCGACTGCTTGATCATGAAGACATCATCCACCGCCTGCGGCGCCTGGTTATTCACCACCAGCTGCACGGTGACCGGCGTGGTCTTCTCGACCTCGTCCTCGATCACGTACGAGAACGAATCGGTACCGGTAAAGCCACCAGGCGTGCGCGTGGTGCTGCCCGCACTCCAGTCCGCCTTAGGCGTGTAGATAAACTTGCCATCCGCATCCAGTTCAACCTCGCCGCCTTTAGCCGTTGCGACCTTGGTGCCCGCCGCGACAGCCTGCCCGGTCGTGGGGTCGACCAGCTTCGGCTCGTTGTAGTCCGAGCCGACGGTCGAGTCGAGCGCCTCGACATCGTTCGCCGAGACATTGCCTTCGAGATCGTCTCCGGCCGGGGTGTACTGATGGGTGAAGTAGAACGTGTCGCCCGCGGGCAGCGAGAGACGGTTCCAAACATCGATCCGCACCTCCACCCAGTCCAGCGAGGCCTGGTCCTGGATGCCGTCGTACGCGGCGTAGCTAAACGTATCCCCGCCTACGAAGCCGTCGGGGGCGGTGTAGGTGAACGTGCCGTCGGCGTTAAGGTCGACCGTGCCGCCATTCGACGTCGTGATCGTGCCGCCCCCCCGCAAGATCGATCGACTGGCCCTGCGCCGCTTCCGCAACCGCGACCAGCGCATGGCCGTCGTAATCGTAGTCATTTGTCAGCACGTTGCCGCCGGCCTCTTCCCCGCGCTGCACCTCTGAGTGGTGGAAGCGGAAGGTGTCGTCGCCAGAGGTCGGCAGGCTGTTCACCACACGGACCTCGACCGACGCGGTATCGGTCTCGGTGCCGTCGGAGATGGTGTAGTTCGCCTCGACCAGCCCGGTATAGCCCTCGGCCGGGGTGAAGGTGAACCGGCCATCACTGCGCACTTCGAACGTGCCCTGCACCGTGCTGTTGATGTCCGACACCTGGAGCGAAAGTGCATTGCCGGTCGGGACAGCCTGACCGTTGAACTGGGTCACGGTCAATACATCGCCGTCGGCGTCGTAGTCGTTGATCAGCAGGCTCCGGCCGGTGCCGTCCCGATCAAGCACGGTCGGGTTCTGAGCGTCGGCGTGCGCGTTGACCTCGTATTGGTCAAAGCTCGCCCCGGGCGCGGCGTTCTTCAACTCAATCGTGACTGTGACCGTGTCGGTATCGGTACCGTTACCGGCGGTGTAGGTGAAGCTGTCTTCCAGCAGCGTGTTCGGGGCGGTGTAGGTGAACGTGCCGTCGCTGTTCACCGTGATGCTGCCGCCTTGCGTGGTGGTCGTGTCGGAACTAGTGACTGTCAGGGTCCCGGCCGAGGCCTGGTCGTTGCGCAGCACCCCTTGCTCGGTCCGGCCGATCACGAGGGTTGAGCCCGCGTGGGCGACATACCGGTCGCCGGAGGCGATCACCTCGCTGTTGGACACGTTGAAGGTCACGGTCGTGGACGAGCCCGCAGCGTGGCCGTCATCCGGCGTGTATGTGAAGCTGTCTGTGCCGGTGAACCGGTGCTTGGGGTATAGCTGAACGAGCCATCCGGATTGAGTGTGACGCTGCCGTTGGTTGTGGCGATCGTCGTCGTGCTGCCGACCGCGGTCACCGAGTCGATGAAGTCGTCCTGATCGTTGGACAGCACGCCCGAGCCAGCGTCGATCGTAAGCGTCGTGCCCTCGAACACCCCGAAGCTGTCCGCGACGCCCACGGGCGCCGTATTGACCGCGTCTACCGTTACATCAAACGCCACAGGCGTCGTGCCATCGCTGACCTCAAGCCCCAGCACGGTCTGCCCGGCCACTCCGGCCGGGTCGAAGGTTAACTGGCCATCCGCCGTCACCGTCGCGGTACCGGACACGACCGTGAAGGCCAGCGCATCATCTTCTACGTCGGTGACGTAAGGCGCCAGGTTCAGGCTCAGCACGTCGTCAGGGTTCACCGTGAGCGAGACCGGATCAACCACCGGCAGATCATTGACCGCGGTCACCTCGATCTCGACTACACCGAGCGCGCTCTCACCAAGCGTATCGGTAACAAGGTACGCGAAACTGTCCGGGCCGACATAATCCGCCTCGGGCGTGTACGCCCAGGTCGCGGTGTCGATCGTGCCATAAGCCGGCTCGGTGAAGAGCTCATACGTCAACGCGGACGCGTCCGTTGGGTCTATGTCTGAGCCCGGCAGGATCAATGACAACGAGCCGTCTTCGACCACGGCAACTTGAAGGGTTGGCGCGGTCGGCGTGTCGTTCGTGACATAGATCGTGACCGTTGCTTGGACCCAGTCGTCGGTGCCATCGGTCAGGTAGTACTCAAAGGTGTCTTCGCCGACAAAGCCCGTGTCGGGCGTATAGACCAGTGACCCATCCGCGCTAACTGTGACGCTGCCAAACTCGGCAGCGATATCCACGGGGTCCTGCACCACAAGGAGCCCGGCCGGGCCTAGATCATTCGCCACGAGCCCCGATGCCGCATCGATGGTCAGTGTTTGACCATGCGAGACCTCGTAGTCGTCCGGGATCGCCGCCAAGCCATCAGCAACGACAACGATCTCGACCTCGACCGGCTCGCTGGCCTCGATGCCGTCCGTCACCGCGTAGGTCAGCGTGAACTGCCCTGCCCAATCCGCCGGGGCCTGGTACTGGTAGAGGCCGTCCGCGCCCGTGTTGACCGCGGTCAGCGACCCAACCTCCGGCGTGCTCAGGCCCGCCGGCGTCACCGAGAGGGCCTGGCCATCCGCGAATCCGAGATCGTTGGCGAGCAGGTCCAGGTCGATCGGCTGGCCAAGCTCGACGATGTAGAGGTCGTCGAGCCCGACGGGCGCTTCGCTCTCGACATAGATCACGACCTCGGCGTCGTAAGTATTGCCGCTCGCATCCGAAACGGTGTAGCGGAACCGGTCCTCCCCTTCGAAACCTGGTAGCGGCGTGTAGTTAAACGACCCATCCGCCGCGAGTGATACCACGACCCCCTCATCCGTCACGATAGAGGGGGTCTCGATCGTCAGCGGCAGGTCCAGCAGGTTTGCATCGTTGGCCAGGACGCCTGTCTCCGCGGAGACTGGGATCGTGACGTTGGTCCGCCCGGTGTAGCTGTCGTCCGCAACGACGACAAGGCCCGTCACCAGCTCGATGGTGACGGTAGAGGTCGCCTCGTGGTTGCTGCCGTTGCCATCACTCACCGTGAAGGTAAACGACTGCTCGCCCACAAAGCCCGACGTCGGCGTGAAGGTATAGGCCCCGTCCTCAAACACCTCGAGCGTGCCGTTGGTCAGTGTGAACGTGTCCGACTGACCGCCGGTGAAATCGGTGGCCTGGCCCTCGACCTTTGTGATCGTTAGTACGTCACCGTCTTCATCGCTGGCCTGGGTCAGCAGCCCGGCCCCTGCGGCGATCACGACCGGCTGGTCGGCGACCGCGGTGAACGTGCTGGGGAGCACCACCGGCGCGCTGTTGACATAGCGCAGCGTCAGCCGGTGATCGCTCGATGCCAGATCACCGTCTGTGACGGCGTATTCGATCACCACATCGCCAGTAAACGTTGGGTCCGACGGGGTGTAGGTAAACGTGCCATCAACCGGGTTGACGGATAGACCCGGGAGGCTCGCAAAGTTATTCGAGCCCGGCGTCGCATCGAAAGCCAGCACATCGCCGTCCGGGTCCGTCACCCGGCCAAGCAGGCCCTGGCTCCGCTCGGTGACCGTAACCGCCTGCCCAACACCGACGTATCGGGTCTCATCGGCGCTGGTTGGTGCGCTGTTATCGTTGTCAGGCCGGACCACGATGCGCACACGCGCATAGTCGATATCGCCGGTCGTGTTGTCCTCCATCTTGTAGAAGAACGTATCGACGCCGAAGAAGCCCGTGTTTGGGGTGTAATCAAAGGCACCATCGGTGCCGACGTTGATCACGCCATGGGCGGTATTGAACTGGACCACACCGCTGCTCTGTTGGATTGATTGGTTCTGCGATGAATCCGTCGGATGGATGAACGTGATGGTCCAGTCCAGCATCGGGTCGGCCGCATCGTTACCGAGCAAACCAAGCTCCGAGCCAAAGACAGACAGAGGTGTATCGAAAGCAATGGTGTAGGCGTCATCGCTGACCAGATCAACCGGTGCATCCGTCACGGTCACCGTCGCGCTGGCTTGGTATTGGCCGTCGTTATCGACCGCGTACGCCGTGATCGTGTAGTCGCCGGCATCGTCGTAGGCGTGCTCAGGCACCGTCGGATTCCCCGCCGCATCGAAGCCCATCGTCTGGGTCGTGCCGTCACCCCAGTCGATCCACCAGTCGCGCACCGCATCATGCGCATCCGCATCGATCGTCAGCGTCGGCGCGAACAACTCATCAGCCAAGACAGGGCCACCTACGCCGAGCGTGATCACCCGGCCCGGGTCATCAACCCCCAGCGGCTGAGACGCCGCGGAAAAGTCCTTCGCCCCGTCACCCGCTGTCGCCGAGACCAGCACCGTCACCGGGCCATCGGCATAGGTATGCGTCGCCTCCCAAGCGCCGGAAACCGGGTTCCACACAACGCCCTGGCCCCAGTCGTCCCCGCTGCCGGGCGCGGTCACCGCGACGACCGTGCCATCGCCCCAATCGATGGTCCACTCGGTGATCGTCTCGTCGACCGTGCCCTGGCCCAGCGTCACCGT
This sequence comes from Planctomycetota bacterium, assembly GCA_039188575.1. Lineage (GTDB taxonomy): Bacteria > Planctomycetota > Phycisphaerae > Phycisphaerales > Phycisphaeraceae > JAHQVV01. The sequence continues at coordinate 47,550 of JBCCYY010000011.1, forward strand.
GTAGGGCGTGCCCGCAACCGCAGGCCCTGTACCAAGCGCTAACGTCGGCGTACCCGGCTGCTCTTCGACCACCACCTGATATTCCGCGACGCCCACCCCACCCAGGGGATTGGTCACCGACAGCGTGAACGTGTACACGCCGGGGTCGGCCGGCGTCAGCGTCAGCACGCTCCCATCGGTCGCAGTCCCCGTCAGATCAATAACACCTCCATCCTTGCGCACCGACCAGTCGTAGAGGTACTGATCTCCCGGCGAAGCATTCCGGATCGTTGATGTCAGCGTCAGCGGCGCATCCTCATCGCTGTACCCCGGCCCCGCGATCGCGACGACCGGTACCGCGATCGACTTGATCTCCAGTTCCGTCAGCGCCCGGCTATAAACCCGCACCTCTTCAATCAGGCCATGATGATGGGAGACCAGCTGATCCTTATGCGTGCCAAAAACCATCGGGCCATCCGCCAACTCGACATTCCGCTCCTCGCTGGCGATCTCCTGCCCATCAAGGTACAGCCGGACCGTGCCGCCGTCGCTGGTCGCCGCGACGTGGTGCCAGACGCCCGTCTGCAGCGGCGTATTGCCGATGGTGTGCGCTTCACCCAAGAAGGTGAACAGATGACCGTCGTCGCGGATGCTCAGCCAGCTCCGGCCTACCCCGCTTCCATCCTTCTGAGACAGGATTACAAGCGACCCGGACGAAGGCAACTCGTACAGTTTCACCCAAGCGGCCGCCGAGAAGGTCGTCCGATTTGGATCCAGCGCAAAGGTCTGGGTCTCGGCGGTGCTCGCGGTACCATCGAAGTACAACACGCTACCCAGGTCGGGGTCATCGACCCATGCCGTCGAGGTCAACTCGGCGTGGTTCTGGTTGCCAGAACTGTCTGTCGCGATCCCGCCGGCGCCCTCTTCAAAGCGCCAGTGCCCCACCAGCGTCGCATCCGCCGCGACCGGGTTGACCAGCGCCTCGATCTCCGAGGCAGACAGCGCCCGATCGTAGACCCGCGCGTCATCTATCAGGCCGTCTAGGAAAAGACTGGTCGTGCTCTTGTGAGCGCCAAGAACCAGCCCGCCAAGCGACGACTCTACGGTTTGCTGCGATTGGGCAACTTCTTTGCCATCCAAGTAGAGCCGGATGGTGCCACTATCGTGCGTGACCGCCGCGTGATGCCAAGCGCCGACCTCCAGTGCCGCGCCGCCGGTCGTGCTCACGCCGCCCAGGTAGCTGCCAAGCAAGCCGTCTGGGCCGATGTTCAGCCAGGTCCGACCGGTCCCGCCGCCGCCGTCCCGCTGGTTGATGATCACAGCGTTATCGATCCCGGAGAGCTGACCCACCTTGATCCACACGCTCGCGGTGAACGCCGTCAAGGCGGGATCAAAGACCGGCACGTCCGACAAGGCATAACTCGATACGCCGTCGAAACCCAGCACGCTGCCACGCAACGCGTCGTCTTCCCACGTCGTGCCGGTGAGGTCAACATGGTTCTGACTCCCCGAACTATCGATCGCCTGGCCGCCACTAGCGTCTTCAAAGAGCCAGTGGCTCACCAGCGATGGGTCCGACGCGGCCGGGTTGACCATCGCCTCGATCTCTGAGGCAGACAGCGCCCGATCGTAGACCCGCGCGTCATCCATCGCGCCATGGAAGAAACCGCTGGCCGTGCTCTTATGCGCACCCAAGATCAGCCTGCCCTCGGCCGACTCCAGGTTACGGTTTGCACCAGCGACCTGCTGGCCATCAAGGTAAAGCCGCAACGTGCTACCGTCGTGCGTCACCGCGACATGTTGCCATACGCCGACTTGTATCGTGGTGCTGCTAACTGTGTGCGCATCGCCCAGGTAGCTGCCCAGCTTGCCGTCGGGGTAGACCATGAGCCAGGTCCGACCGATCCCGCTGCTGTCTTGCTGCGACAGGATCACTCGGGTGGCAGAGGGATCGGGCAACTCATCAAGCTTGACCCAGACAGCGGCGGTGAACGCCGTGTCGTCGGGGTCAAACACGGTTTCACCCGATTCGACGTAGCTCGTCGTGCCATTGAAGCCCAGCACGCTCCGCCGGTCGGTATCGTCCAGCCAGGCCGTACTGACCAAGCCCGCATGGTTCTGGCGCCCGGAGGTATCGACCGCGGCCGCCCCGCTGCCTTTCTCAAAAAGCCAGTGCGCACGCAGCGAGGGGTCCACCGTTGCGGTCACTTGCGGCAACACGCCAAAGTCCACACCGGTCACACCCGCGCCCGAGACCGCCACGCTCTGCGATAGACCCGTCGGCGATACCGCACCCCAGCCGACGGGCGCATCGACTGCCACCGTATGCGTCCCGTCCGCCAGGCCCGTCAATGCATAAGCGCCTGTGGCATCGGTCACATCCGAGACTTCACCCGCGTCCCGCGCCTGGTTGTTATTCGCATCGATGTAGACCGCCCACCCTTCGATACCCAGCTCCCCGGTACCCAGTACGCCGTCACGGTCCGGGTCAGCGAACAGCTGGCCCTCGATCGAGCCGGTAAACAACATCCGCGGCTCAAGCCGTTCCACAGGCACCCGGTTGGGCTTGTCTGACAAGCGTCGCAAAGGCGATCGCTTCAGCTTCAGCAGCTTCGTCATGCACGACCGTGTCTTCAGCATCAATGGATGCAGGCACGCGATCTCGACAAGCTGATTCAATCGACGATTCTTAACAACTACTAACCAAGCCAAGTGGTTCAGACGCTTCACCCAACGTGCCATATGGATCCCCAGTCATTGATACAAACATGCGCAAGAAAGCTCGGGCTGAACAAGCAGCCCATCATCAGTGCCCGATCTAAAAGAGACGGGCAGGCTAAACAAGTCACCCCCAAAGGCAACCATCGATGAGTTGTACAGGCCCACGGAAAAAACACATGAGCCGCGTCAACAACACGCACGCAAGTGCGGACTGTTGCTGATGCAAAGAACCTAGCAAATCACAAAGACACCGTCAATGGTTAAATTAATATTGAAAATATACCAACACGGCACGCAAAGAAAGCACGCCTGACCGATCGTCATGCGTCAATTCATTCCAAAGGAGAGCTACATACCGCTGTGCGCCGCATCAACCAAACTATCTCGAGTCACGGTCTTTGAATCTCTAAAACGTCTTGAAACCTCCTCTGCCGATATCGCATTGCTCGACCGAGGCGGTACAGTCGAGTTCGACGGCGCATTGACTTTTGGTAACTTCGATGGTTCTGCCTTGACGCTGTACCTTGTGTTATGACCGTCATGCTGTACTCTAAATGCTGGCTCTGAGCCATAAAACGCTTGCCTCAATGATTCTCCGTGACGCTGTCTTGCTGAGCAAAGAACAATGACCAGACAATCACTGATACGATTTCGCCAGAAGATCACGCCATGCCTGGTGGGTTTGGTTTCTATGGCACTCTTGTTGAGCGGGTTGTATGAATCAGACGCTTCAGCAGATTCCTCGCCACCGAAACTTGATCGATATGAAGGCTTCACCGAGCCATCGCGCGAATTGATCGTCGAGTCGTATCTGGACGGGGTGCTGGAGACGCTTCATGTCCGGTCAGGAGACTCATTCAAGAAGGGTGACCCGCTTATCAGTCTCGATAACACAATGCAGGCTCTCTCGGTTGAGTTTGCAAGGATGCAGTCGATCAGTAAAGCAGAGATCAAGATCGCGGAGGCACGTGTCTCTGAGGCGGAGGTTGAACTGGAAAGCCAGGAACTGCTCGCGAAGAACGGCAGTGCAACCGAGCGGGATGTCAGACGGGCGCGAGCGGGTCTCGATATCGCGATGGCTGAGCTGGAACTTGCCAGAGAAAACATCGCGCTTGCAGCCAAGCAATATGAGATCGAGCAAGAACGCCTTGATCTCTACACGATCCGCGCACCGTTCGATGGGTCTGTCTTATCACTAGCCAAACAGGAAGGTGCGGAGGAAGGCGCGGCATTGCAGCAAAACGATCAGATCATGCATATTGCTGAACTCGACCCGATGCTCGCCAAAATCAGCCTTCCGTGGACGGTCGTCCGTCAGCTTGAGGCGGAGCAGGCCTACTCTCTTGTACTTGGCGAAGGAGGCAGGACGGAGCAGGCAAAACTCAAAAGGATTGCATCGCAGGCGGACCGGGGCAGCCAATTGATCGAGGTCGTATTTGAGATCAGCAATTCAGATTCACGGATTCGCAGCGGGCAACGATTCCGACTTCTCGATACCGCCCCCGCCAAGCAGGGTACCGCAAAATGATTGTGGGCCAGGTCAATGCTCCCGGCCGGCAAAACCCAGCTGCTCGTTCAGTTGGTCGTCCATGGCGTTGACTTGCTTCCGCTGTTCACGTCCGAGCCGGTGGGCTCTTTTTTGTGCGTAATTGAAGGCACTGTGCCCCATCAGCTTGCCGGGTCCAGCTAGGCGTTTGGTCAATCGCGTGGCGTAACGCCTGACGAGATGGTCTTCAAAAGAAACAAACGATACCGAGGTGCCTGGATCGCCTTGCCGCCCTGCACGACCAAAAAGCTGGCGATCAATCCGTGGTGAGTCGTTGCGCTCAGCTGAGACCACGTGTAGACCCCCGAGACCCGCCACACCGCGGCCGAGTTTAATATCGGTGCCGCGGCCGGCCATATTGGTCGCAACAGTGATCATGCCATGCAGGCCTGCCTTAGAGACGATCTGTGCCTCTTCCTGGTGGCGGATCGCGTTGAGTACCTGATGCGGGAGGTCCAGCGAATCAAGCATCTTGCTGATGTGTTCACTGGACTCGACACTACGTGTGCCGACAAGGATGGGGCGTCCCGTCTCATGGATCGTGCTGAGATGCTGGATCAGGGCGTGGTACTTTTCCTCTGTCGTGGCGTAGACTTGTTCCGGTATCTGTTCGCGGATACATGGGCGGTGCGTGGGCAGCGGTGTTGTCACCAACTTGTATGTCTGCCAGAGCTCATGACGATCCTCCCAGCCCGTGCCGGACATCGCACTGAGGTTGCGGTAGCTGCGGAAGAACCGCTGGAAACTGATCCGCGCCAATGTGTCCTTTGGCGACGTGATATCAAGGCCCTCTTTCGCTTCTACGGCTTGGTGAAGGCCCGCCCGCCAGCTACGGTCCGGCATGAGCCGCCCTGTCGATTCATCGACGATGACGACCTTCCCCGCTTCGACCACATAGTGCTGATCCCGTATGAAAAGATGATGAGCGCAGAGCGCTTGATTGACCAACTCTTCCCGTAGCCGTGCACCCCGCCAGTAACCGCCCATCCCAATACAGAGATCGCTTAAAAAATGTCGTCCCCGGAACGTCAGGTCGATCTCACGGTAGGTCCGGTTGATGGAGAAGTGATCGCCTTCCTTCAACTTGCGTGCAAGATCGGAGGCGATCGTGAAGGAAGCAAGGCGATCCCCATCGCGCGAGTCCATCGAGATAATCAGTGGCGTCACGGCCTCATCGATCAGGATCGAGTCAGCCTCATCAACGAGCACCGTATCAAGCGAACGCATGACCAACCCATCGAGGCTGCCCGCATCGCCGGTGTCTCCGCGCAGCCTTCTTGCCAACAGCGCGCTAGTCAGTCCAGTAATCGGGCCGAGCGCCAGGCGATCACGGAGGTAATCTGCGGTCACCGACTTATTTGTGCAGTAGGTAATGTCTGCTGCATAGGCTTCACGCCGGGCGGGTGGATCCATTTCCTCAACAATGGATGCAGAGCGAAGGCCGCAGTACTGAAAGAGTGGTCTCATCAGTGATTCGTCGCGCTCGGCCAGGTAATCGTTGACCGTCAGCACATGACACCCTCTGCCACGCCAGCCCGCGATCACCGCGGGGATCGAACCGACAAGCGTCTTCCCTTCACCCGTTGCCAACTCAACAAAACGCCGCTGGGTCAGGCCCCGCCCCGCGGCGAGTTGTACCGGATACGGCTCCATGCCCAGGGATCGCTTCGAGGCTTCGCGGATCTGGGCGAAGGCCTGTACCATCGACGGCTCATCAGCCCGACCTCTCCGAATCAATGCGTGGCTGTCTGCAAGTGCTTCACGCAGACGTGCATCACCCAAATCGTTGTATCGGGGCGAGGCCTGACACACATTGGCTGCAAAGCTCATCAAGTATGCCCTGCTACGTTGCAGGTGTTTGAGTCTACCGGATACGGCATGCCACCAGGCGTCGAGCCCTTTAGGCAGGGGCTCGACGCGATTCAGATAGGTGAGCTGCCGCCAGATATCAAAACCGGTGCCAGCCTGCCGCGCAAGCGTCTGCTCAGCGATGGGCCGATGCTGCTGGGTCTGAGCTGTTGATGGATCAGAGGTATTAAAACTCGACATGGCTTAAGCTTCAGCGGTCTTGGAGGAGTTGGCGTACCACCCGGATCGCCTGGATCGCGATGGGCTTGTCGGGCAAGGTAAAGCGAGCGACAACCGCCTGGCCGGGCCGAAAACCATGCGCGAGCATCTCATCGTGGTGTACCTCGATATGGACCTCGAAATAGGCCCTTGCTGTCTCTGTTGTGTTTGGGTCGTCTGGATTCATGGCCATATCGCCCCCGCCCATCATGCCCAATGCCTGAGAAGGCAGGCGCTTCCGACCGCTATCGATGAAGGCTGTGATTGAGCCGGTGACTTCCTTGTCCGGCTCCCCCCGGAGACGAACGCTTACCGGCTCCCCGATTGCAAGCTCATTGCGCAATCGCGGGCCAATACGCTGGTCGGCAAAAACCACAATTTTCGCGTCACCTTCGCTGATCAGCCTGCCCAGGGCATCGCCCTGCCGGGCATAGACCCCCGCCTGCCCATCAAGCTCGGGCGAAGACCAGCGCCCCGCAAACGGTGCGGTCACCGTCAGATTGTTTTGCCGTCGGTCGAGGTCCGCCAGCCGGGAGGTGAGCGCCGACCGTTGATCTTCGATCGCCCGCGCGGTGGCGAGTTGCCCCTCAGAGAGTTGCTGATCGTAACGAGCGCGCAACTCATCCAGCTGGGCCTGTAGCACGCGGCGCTCTGTCTCCAGGCCCGGGTTGGTGCCCTGCGCAATCACGGCACCCGCTTGGGTGATCGGCGAGCCCGTCCGCAACAGGTAAACCAACTCGCCCTCGGTCTGAACATAGAGGTCCCGCTCGTTCACCGGCTCAACGAGCCCAGGCGCCGTCTTCCATTCCGGAACCGGTATCGCAGCAAACACAATGACAATTGCTGCTGCGCACCCCGCAGACCACGCGACTGAACGAAACCGTGTCCGCGAGAGTTCGGCATGGGTGGCCAAATACTTGACCAGCTTGACCAATGGTACGAAGACGAAGCCGATGATCGCTGCGATTGCCATCGCGGCACCGATGAAGAACATCTTGCCCGCAACGAACCAAACGATCGTGACCGTAATAAAGATGCGATAGAAAAAGGAGAGGACGCCATAGGCCACCAAGACCGGCACCTCTGCCACACCGTGTGAGGGGTTGTGCGGACGTCGGACCCTGAAAGCAAACTTCTTTGCAAGGTAATACAGGTATTCCTTACTCCGCTGTGCAAGATTCGGCATCTCGATCAGGTCTGAGAGGATGTAGTAGCCGTCGAACCGGATCAAGGGGTTGGCGTTAAAGAGCAGCGTCGTAACCGATGCGATAAAGATAACGTTGAAAGCTAATTGATGAACAGTGCTAGCCGGGTCGGTCTGCACCCAGACCAGCACGGCCAAGGCGGCCAGCGCCAGCTCGACATACATCCCCGCGGCAGCGATAAACGCCCGCTGCCACTTGCTTCGCAGCGCCCACGAGCTGGTCGCATCGACGTAGGGGATCGGGATAAACGCGATCAGCATGACGCCTACCGTGTGGACTTCGCCCCCGCTGTTCCTTAGCTGACCAAAGCGCTTACAAGCGATGCCATGGCCGAGTTCATGCAAAACCTTTGCCACAAAAATCGCCACGTAAAGAAGCCAAAGATTGGACGGGGAGAGGACACCCGCCGTCCCGCTGACGGGGTCCCCAAACGCCTGCGCGATCATCTGGTCGGCCCTGCCGGAGCCCGCCAGCTCAAACAACGCGTAGCCAAGCAACACCAGCCAGAGCCCGATACCAACCGGCCCAAAGAGCCACCCCAATAGCGGGGTGACACGATCAAGGATGCGGTCCGGGTCAAACAACGGGATGCGCGCGAATAAAATACTGGCCAGGTAACCCCGAACCTCGCGTTGCTTGCGCTTCTTGTAGCGATCAAACATCCCCGCCGCATCGGCAGGCAGGTCCGCTTCAATCAGGTTGTTCGTATACAGCTGCCCAAGTAATTGGATCACTTCGCCCTGGGTCGGTGCCTCGTGCTCTTCCCGGCTGCAGACAAGCTTCCACACCTCATCGACTGTCCGCTTGCCATCAAGCAGGCCAACCAACCGGTAGTTTGCCTGATCAAGTCGATAAAACTTATTCGTAGTCGGATCGCGTAGCACATACCAGAGGCGCCCGCGATAGTGCTGCCGATCAGACTGTACCGTCGCCCGGAGGCGTGGGCGTAGTGTCGAAACACGGTACCAGCTTTCATGAAAAGTGGGTCGATCAACAGGCATCGGTCACCGCTCGCTGTGTATGGATATCAGAACCATAGCTTCATCCTGATCCAGTTCACCGCTTCGCGTGTCCAAAGGTATGCGTAGCTGCGTCGACCAACCCGCACTTTCGCCTCGCCTTCGACACCCGGACGCAGCCAATCCGTGACTTCGTCCAGCGCGACGCGGACGCGAAAAATATTCTGGCCGTCCACCACCTCGGCCACGGGTTCGATGCGTTCAACCGTAAACCCAATAAACTCGCCCGGGTGCGAGACCGACGCCAACTCACCGCGCGAAGGGTTCTCGGGATGTTCAAGCCTCGACCTCAGGTCGCCAACTCGGCTGGCAGGCACCTCCAACTCTGCGCGCAGCGTTTCAAGGGGCGCGACCTCGAATAGAACCTCGCCCTTCTCCAGCACGCCATTGATCCGTTGCCGGAGATCACCTTCAATCAAGACGCCCGAAACCGGGCTCGTCAGCGTCGAGCGCTTGATCCGGTAGTCATAGAGATCCGCTTGAGCCTGGAGGCGACGGACATTCGCCAGTGCAACTTCCACACCAGCAAGATCGCTCTGACCACGTGCCGCATCCGCTTGGGCGCGGTAGTCGGCGATCTCTGCGACCACGGCGGCGAGCTCGACCCGGAGCTCGCTCGTATCCATCAACGCCAAGACGGTTGGATTCGCGCCCGGTTGATCGCTGCCAAAGATCGGCTCATTGACCTCCACCCCCTCGCCTACACTCAGCAAGGTGCCTGCAAAAGGCGCCGTGATGACCTGCCGGCTTGTCGTCTGTACCGTAAAACCAGAGTCCACGGTGTCATCGCCTTCAAACAAGAAGGCGGATGCAAGGAAAGCAACAACCACGATCGCGGTAAGCTTCGCCCATGTGTGCTTTGGCCCAACCATGACGCCGGCTCCTCGGCGGAGTGAAGCAGCAAACCGCGCCCCAAACCAGCGGTCATCCAGGTGGAACTGGTGCAGACGGGCGGTAAACAGGTTGGTTGCCAGCCGCGCCGCCTCGACTTCATCGGAATCGATCTCATGATCACTTGCCCATTCCACCGCCATCGCGCCGATGACTCTGTCGTGCAACCGAAGCGGGAGCACACACACCCGGCAGGGCCCGTGCTTCTCGGCGTACCGCCGCAGCTGCCGATTGATCGTCGTCGCCGACCCGGGCTGGGGGGCGAGCACTTCCATGTCCTGATCGATACACTCTTCCATCGCCGCTTCAAGGTCCTGCACGACCTGCATCTTCCGGCTGATGTCTTCGGTATGACTCATCCCACGGAGCTTGAGCGTCTGCCCGGCCAGGAAACCAACCGAAACGCGAAAAGCTTTCCAAGTATCCGCAGCCTGATTACAGAGGCCGATCACGGCCGGCCTAAACCTTGACTCACGATTGACGGCGTCAAGCAACAGCATCGCCTGGGCGATCCCTTGCGTCTCCTGCTCCCGCTGGCGCAAGGCCTGCATCACCTCATAACGCGCGGCGACCTGAGATGCATGCACCGCGTGCAAGAGCGCATCACGCCCGGCGGCTTCGTCAAATGACTCCAAGAAGAGGATCAGTACAGCATCAGGATGATCAGCGCTAGATGAACGCAGCGGAGAAAGGACCACCTGTGCCTCGACTTGATGAGGGATACCGCCCTTGAGCGAGATACGCTGCGGCTCATGTATCCAGCCATTCTCTAAAATAACGCGTGCATGCGCAAGCCACGCCATGTCGCCAGACGCCGGGCCTTCGGCAGATGGGCTGCTTGCAATTAATCGGATCTGATCTTCTATAAGGACAAGGAGTGCAGCGCGGGCCGGTACCTGGACAGCATGACGAAGCGTATCAAGCAGCAGAGAAAAGAAAACGTCATTCGGCCCTTTAAAAGAGGCCAATGCTTCGATCGGGCCTTGAGCAACCACCGCAGTATTCCCATTACCAAGTTGGTTCGCTTGAGGATCCATCCGCTTAAAAGTTAGCCGGTTTATCCCTGGAATAAAAGCACGCATCAATTGCTGTGAATCACTGTGGAATGCTGCAGGATAGCAATTTTTCGCACTGGTGAGTATTTCGAGCGGCAGAGAATAAACTACAGCAGATCAGAGCAGATCAATCCATCAGTCTTGCTAAATGAAAGATGAGTGCTCCGACTATCCTTCAGACTATGTGGACGAAACCACTGTGTCTAATACCACCGTTGACGGCCAACGACACAAAAGAAAGATTAAAAAATTATTGAACCGTAGCTGCATGCCACTTGGATCGGACTTCTTCGAGATGCATGTTATCTTTGCTCTTTTTGATGTGCCGCGGGCTTTGCTCAAAAGCAATGGATGATGGCCGCGATTCGCTTGCGTAGGCTGAGTCAATAAAGGTCATGATCTGCTGATAGCTCGGAGAGCTGATGGTGTGGCTACCCAGACTTTCTCGCATCGCTGAAGTGAATGGGCCGGCGCCATCATCGAAGAACCGTTCGGTTGTGCTGCCGTATTGCTTGTACGGGTAATAAGTGGGCACAGCCGCTGTATAGGAAGCAGACCATGACGCATACAGCCAGTATTCGCTGAAGGTTCCGAAGTCATTGGCGGACCGCATCATGAGCACCGGCCATGGTTCTTGGCTGTTGTAGTAATCGCCGATCCTGGCCATGAGCGCGACGAGATTGGCTTGGTTAAACCACATATGATGTGGCACAAAAGTCGCCTCATCATCAGTCAATGGCTCAACTTTGAGCACCTCGCGGATCCACCGCTCCCATCGGCTAACAATGTCAGGGTTGCCCTTGCTGTTGTGCTGCAGCATGGCATAGGCGTGGCTGCCATCGTCATCGATGACCGGCCAGGTCTCGATCGGGAGCAGGTCGGCGTCCCAGACCAGGTAGTCTTCCGTCAGGCCATCGATACCATCCCACGCGCCGAGTTTGAGTAGCTGCTGGTAGAACCAGCCGGGTGAGTACAGGGAGTTGCGAAGATCAATCTTCTCGCTCAGCTCGGCCTTGCTCGTGCCCGGCGCGGTAAAAAAGACTTCCTCGTGATGTGTCTGGACTTGACCCACCGCCCAGCCGGCAGACGCGATCATGCCCTCTAAGGCCTCGCACCCTTCGGCAGGCGCAATCACATGCAGCTTGCTTGGGTGGTAGTGAGCAAAAAGCCCCTCGACGACCGCGCGGGTGCACCAAGTGGGCTTTAGCATCGGGATGACGATGTGCTCTTTCAAATACTTCGTCGGGCTTAGCCTGCGACCAGTGAACCGCCAACGGTCGAGGGGTCTTCGAGACCAACATCGGCGCAGTGCGCTTCGATCCCGTACCCATCACGCGGGAAATCCATGCAAAGCGATCGGTAGTCCGCGATTGACTGTTCCAGCTCGTCTTGACTCATCGAATTGAGGTAGCCGCACGAGCCGATCCCGCCAGATGGGAGCGGCGCGGCCAGGTGTCCGCCCCGCTTCTCGATCATCTTGACCTGGGCGGCCCAGATCGTGTCGGTGTCTTCGAGCACATCGTGCCAGAGGCTGAGGTCGAATGACGCGATCAGCTGCATGATCCGCCGGCAGTCGGGCTCTGAGATCCAGCTGTACCGCATCGCGAGGTACGCGCCGTAGCCCATGCCGATCGATACCGCGTGGCCGTGCAGCAGGCCGGCAGGGATCTCGAAGCCCGGCGACCACGTGTGGCCGTACGCGTGCGGTCGGCACTGGTGGGTCTCGTAGAGATTGCCGTACTCCGCCTCGACATAGCTCTTGATCGATCGGCCGAGGATGTGGTTCGCCTGCTCATGGATCGGGTCGTTAGGCCTGGCCCCAATCGATCCGAACCGCGTATCGATCAGCCGCGGACCGGCTTGCTCCAGGGCGTCGAAGAGCTGCGCATCCTTCACGACAGCCATCTTGATCATCTCGGAGATACCGTGTCGCAGCCAGCCCTCCCTGAGCGTGCTGAAGAACTGGCGGTCGGTGATCGAGAGGATCGGCGTGTGGTACGCGCCGAACAGGTTCTTGTAACCAAAGCCATCACAGCAAGTACGCGGTGAGGGCCCCGCATCGATACCCGCGACGATCGATGTGGAGAGCATGACGTAGGGCGTGCCGCGGTGGTAAAGAGCGCACGCGAGGCCGCCGGTATCGGTTAATACACCGCCGCCAACGATCAGCACGGGCTGGTCCCGGCTGACGCCAAGACGCTTGAAGTCGGCCAGCATCCGCTCGACGGTCTGGATGCCCTTGTCGACCTCCATCGCGCGGTAGACAAGCTTTTCGAGTTCGATGCCGTGGTGCTCGAAGTAGTGATTGATCTGCTCGCCGAAGTGCTCCTCGACATTGGTATCGACAAGACAGACACACCGGCCATGCGGCTTGTACACATCGCGCAGTGTTGGGTTGTCCGTGTTGAGTGATCCTTCGACCACCTTGATACTCGTGAAGGTCTTGCTCGTCATCGTGGCTTCGACCTCGGTAAAGCCCGGGGCGGCTACAACGTGCCCATCACTCTCGCGGAACGGCGAAGTGGGGTAGACCGCGTGCGGCTGCGTCTGCTCAAGCGTGAGCAGCAAAGCCTTGTAGGCGTCACCAAGCGGGCCACGGCGTAGCACGTCGGAGAGCATGTGCTTTCTATATTCTGACCCAAGCACCTGGTTGGTGAACACCTGCCATTTCTCCCCGGAAGCGTCATCGATTGACGCCACGACGTTGGTGACGTGCTGAAGAAAGACACCCATCTTCATACCCAGGGCGGCCCGCAACTGCCTGTACGAACTCAGGCCGGCTAAGCCGCCGTGCTCTTCGAAGGTTTGACCAAGCTTGTCACTGAAAACGGAACTCGCGGTAATCTGTCGGATGAATTCGAGGAGGTCATGCGATTCCGTTAACGCGTGGATCGCGAGATCGACCTGCTTCATTTCAGAGGGGCATGCATCAGCAAGGCTGGCTATGGACGTACTGACAGAAACGGCTGATTGATTCGCCTTGGTAATCATTTGAGAATCTTGTCTTAAAGGTGATTCGGTGCCGCAGGCTCTACGGTCGCCCGAGTACCCCTCGAGCACTGGACAATAGCGCGATAGAAGTTCAAGTCAAACACGAAACCAAATATTTACTCACACGTACATTCCCGATGACCTGTATGCACAGGATGCCTTAAATGTGTGCAGACGATCCGTGTGTAGTAGACGTCTATCGCAGAATAGAATAAGTAGCAACTACAATATCAATCACCTCAACTACCTGCACCAGCTGATAAAACGGCACAGCAACGCACACCTCATGCAAGACGCAAAGACCGACCCATCACCCACACGCGACGAGTCGCCCTCGACTGCGATGCGCTATGTCAAGGAGAGCAAAATCGACGCAGCACCGCGTGCTGTTTTTGAGTTTCACGAAAGCCCGGATGCGCTGACACAGCTCATCCCGCCGTGGGAGAACATGAAAGTCGTTGAATCGGCAGGGTCGCTGAAGCCGGGCAGCAGGGTCGTGGTCAAGGGTAGGAAGGGGATCATCCCAATGAAATGGGTTGCGGTGCACACGGAGTACGACCCGCCGCACCTGTTTGCAGACAAGGCTGAATCCAGCCCGTTCAGCTACTGGTACCACCGCCACCACATGATCGATGATGGCCAGGGCCGGACCATCTTGCGCGACGAGGTCACGTTTCTGCCCCCGCTCGGAGTTGTTGGCCGTGCCTTAGGCGGGTGGTTCATCCTGCGCCAGCTTGAGAGGATGTTTACGTACCGGCACGAGATAACCAAAAGGATCGTGGAAGCCGCGGGCTCACAAGCGGCCGATTGATCGATTAGGGTGTGGTGGTTGGCGGTGCGGGTATCAGGAGCGCCCTTTGGAATACGACGTAGTCATAGTCGGTGCGGGCTTGGCGGGCCTGTGCTGCGCCCGCCGTCTACAGGAGTCGGGGCGGCGCTTCCTCGTCCTCGACGCCGCCGACGCGGTGGGCGGCCGGATCCGAACCGATGGTGTCGACGGCTACCGGCTGGATCGGGGCTTCCAGGTGTTCTCAACCGCCTACCCGGAAGCACAAAAAATCCTCGATTACAAGCCGCTAGACCTACACAGCTTCGAGCCCGGCGCGCTGGTCCGGTACGGAGGCGCCTTCCACCAACTCACCGACCCGTGGCGAAGGCCGCTGCGAGGGATCTGCTCGGTCTTTTCCCCAGTCGGCACACTCGCGGACAAGTTGCGTGTCGCCAGGCTGCGCTCGCGCGTCCTGCGGGGCAGCACGGAAGACCAGTTCAAGATCCCGGAAACCACGACCATCGAGGCGTTGCAACAAGACGGCTTCACGGACTCGATGATCGAGCGGTTCTTCCGGCCGTTCCTGGGCGGGATCTTTCTCGACCCTGGGTTACAAGCCTCAAGCCGGATGTTCAACTTCGTGTTCCGCATGTTCTCATCAGGCGACGCAACCCTGCCGGCGGAAGGCATGGAAGCGATCCCACAACAAATCGCCTCGCGCCTACCGAGCGGCACCGTGCGCTTGAATACACGCGTAGCCGGATTCGAAAGCGGATCGGTCCGCCTTGAATCGGGTGAAACGATTCGGGCCCAAGCGATCGTGGTCGCGACAGAGTCGCCGGTAGCCGCCGAACTACTGGGAGAGCCGGTCTCGCCGGGCTCGCAAGGCGTGACGTGCCTGTACTTTGCCGCGGACCGTCCGCCGATCGATGAGCCGGTCCTGGTGCTCAATGGCGAGGGGACGGGCCCGGTGAACAACCTCTGCGTGCCCAGCCTGCTCGTGCCTTGCGCTCCAGACGGCCGGCACCTTGTTTCAGCAACCGTGCTTGGCATCCCTGGAGCAGACGACGCTGCCCTCGAATCGGAGGTGCGCGAACAACTCGCAAGCTGGTACGGGCCCGAGGTCGGCGGCTGGCGGCACCTGCGCACCTACCGGATCCCGCACGCCCTGCCGCGGCAGGCGCCCCCGGCACTGGCAGAGCCCGAGCGCCCGGTCCGCCTCAAGGATGGCGTCTACGTCTGCGGCGACCACAGAGACAACGCCTCGATCAACGGCGCGATGGTCTCAGGCCGACGAGCCGCCGAGGCGCTCCTAGACGACCTTGGCGATCCGTCGGCCTAGGCGCAATGCCGCCTACGCAACAGGGCATCACTCGGATCAACAGAGATCTGGCTGATATCGAATCAGGGGCGGTGTGCCCTGCATACAGTTAGGCATGACGAGCAAGGCCGATTGGAATGTCGCGATCATCGGGGGAGGTATCTCCGGTGCTTCCGCAGGGCAGCAGCTGTCGCAACGTGGCGCATCGGTCACGGTGTTTGATAAGGGGCGTGGTCCCGGGGGCCGCTGCGCAACACGACGGCACGAGTCTTACAGCTTCGACCACGGGGCACAGTATTTCACGGCACATGACCCGCGTTTTCGGCGGCAGGTGGCCGCCTGGGCGACCGAAGGCACCGTCGCGCGCTGGCGGCCCCGCATAGGTGAACTAACGCCCGCGGGCTACGAGCCGACCAGACAGAAGAAGATGTGGGTCGGCACGCCGGGCATGAACGCGATCGGGCGTGCGATGCTCGAGCCTTTGGACACCCACTTCGGCTCGCTCATCACATCCATCGACCATGACGAGCAGGGCTGGTCATTGCGCGATCGCGAAGGTCAGAGCTACGGCCGCTATGACCAGTTGCTCGTCACCGTCCCCGCCCCGCAGGTCGGCCCGTTCCTTGGCGATCACTTCTCGGAGGCGAGCGATGCCTCGAATCACGCGAAGATGCTCCCCTGCTGGTCGCTGATGCTCGCATTCGATCAGCCGATCGATCTGCCCTTCGACGCGGCGAAGGCCGCTGGCTCAGGACCAATCGGCTGGCTCGCCAGGAACAGCAGCAAGCCCGGGCGAAGCTCCAACGGCATGGACTGCTGGGTGGTTCAAGCGGACCACGAGTGGTCGCGCGGACATGTTGAACTCTCAATGCAGCAAGCCTTAGACAAACTGCTCAATGATTTCGCGCGGGTCTGCGCCATGTGCGGGGTGGCGTTCACCGGCCCTGTGCACGCCGATGCACATCGCTGGCGGTACGCACTGGCAACGCCTGACGCCGCGCAGGACCACATGCTCAACGCCAACAAAGGCTTAGCGGTTGCAGGGGACTGGCTCGCCGGCGGACGGATCGAGACGGCGTGGCTGAGCGGGCTCGCAGCGGCAGAAACCCTCACCGCCAACCGGTTCGAACAAACACCGGCTCTCGCAGGAGCAACACCCCGTTGAACACAGCACCCGCCTACCCAACCGCGTCACACGCGCCGACACCGACAGCTAAGCCGCAGGACACCGGCTACGGCCGAGCACGGCTGCGGCTCGGGATCACCGGCGTCGGGCTCTGGGTGGTCGTCAGCATCGGGCTGCTCGCAGCAGGAGCAGCCGACCCCATCGCGGATCAACTACCCGCAGGCTTGGCGGGCGACGCGCTGCTTGTCGCCCTGCTGCTGGCCGCCTACGTCTTGATCCAGCTCCCGCTCGACTGGCTCGGGGGTTACGCCGTCCCTAAACGATTCGCAAGGCGCGTACAACCACTTGGTGCCTACCTCTACACGCTGGCCCGTGGCATCACAGCGCACACTACGATCCTGTTCTTCAGCGCTGCTGTCTTATATGCAGGCGGATTGCTCGGCGGGTGGCCCGGCGCGTTTGCTGCCGGCGTGGCCTGGATGCTCTGCCTCGCTGCGGTGCGCGGAACCGTCGCAGGCATCGTGGCCAGGCTCGCAAGCCCGACAAATCGAGAGGACCAAACGGGAACGAAGCTTCAGCTAAGCAGCGATGAGGGCTTCACCGGTGGCATCACCGGGCTACTCGCTCCGAGGACCAGTATCCTGCCTTCGGCGTGGAAAGAGAACCTGAGTGATGACCAGTTCGAACTCGCACTCGCCAGGCGGCAAACGGTCATGCGCGACGGCCTCTGGCTGCGCGGCAGGCTTGGCGCGATCGGCTTTACCGCGGCGGGCCTGCTCATCGCGTTGCTTCTCGCTGGACCGAGTTCGGCCGGCACCGGTGTTGGCGTTGTTGAAACAGGCCTTTGGTTTACGCTGTGGTCATTCGTGGGCCTGCTCTTTCTGCCCTCGCTTTCCAGGGCAGCGATCTACACAACCGACGAAAAGCTGAAGCAACAAGGCGTCCCCCAAGAGCGGTTCGAAGCGCTCACCCACGCCCTCGATCAACTACAGGACGGCGAACCGGTACGCGGCCGATGGGTCGAACGGGTCTTCCACCCGATCCCGAGCGCATCGAATCGCATTACTGAACCCGGAACAACGGGCGGGTACTGGGACATCGCCCGCACCTCGGTCTACCTCGGGCTCGGCTCGATGAGCCTGCTGACCCGATCGGTCCACTGCAACGTCGGCCGGCCCGCGCTTTGGGTCTGGCTGCCAACCGACTAACCCATGACGTCAGAGCACCCATCCCGCACGCTGCTGTGGTTCCGTCGCAACCTGCGCATCGACGACCAGCCGCTGTTCGAAGGCCTGGCCGGCCAGACGATCGGCGTCTGGGTACTCGATCCGCAGGAGCTTCTGTCGCAAGACCCGCTCGGGTTCCCGCGGTGTGGCGATCATCGGCTCCAATTCATCCTGGAATCGGTTGCCGACCTCCGACGCTCGATGCGGGAACTCGGGACCGACTTGCTGGTGCGTGTGGGAGAGCCGGAGGCAATCATCCCGCAACTCGCCAGTGAGGCAGGAGCAACAGACCTGCGGTTTATTCGAGAGCCCGGCACCGAGGAACGCGGGGTTGAGAAAAGGCTGCTCAACGCGATGGCTCATGATCTAAACACTTGTACCACAGAAGCGCTGCCGCTTGAGACCCTGTTCGATATCCAAGACGTGCTTAGCCACGCAAGTGAACTGCCCGAGGTGTTCAGCAAGTGGCGTCGGTGGTGCGAAAAGAAGCTCGGCTTTGTACAGCCCACCCCTCAGCCAAGCGTGATCGAACCGCTCGACGCGGGTATCGAACCCGGTGACATCCCTTCGCTGAAAGATCTTGATCGCACTCCACCTGCCGCAGACCGCCGGTCCGTTTTGTCTTTTAGCGGTGGCGAGCAGGCCGGCCAGCAACGGCTGCGGTCTTGGGTATTCGATGGCGACCACCTCCGGCGGTACAAGGAGACACGCAACGGGCTGATCGGGGAGTCCTATTCCTCTAAGCTATCCCCCTGGCTCGCGCTGGGCTGCCTCTCGCCACGCCGGGTCGCCGAGCAGACGCTGGCCTACGAGCAGCAGCGCGTCAGCAACGACTCGACCTACTGGCTTCGTTTCGAGCTGATGTGGCGGGAGTACTTCCGCTTCTACCTGCTCAAGCACGGCAGGTCACTCTTCAACACGGCCGGGCCACAGCAGGTCCCGCTTCAATGGTCACAAGACGCAGGCCGTTTCCACGCATGGTATGAATGCCGAACAGGTATCGACTTCATCGACGCAAACATGCGCGAGCTCGCACGGACTGGCTTCATGAGCAACCGCGGCCGGCAGAACGTCGCCAGCTTCCTGACTAAGAACCTCGGGATCGACTGGCGGTGGGGCGCACGCTGGTTCGAGTCCTGCCTGGTCGACTACTGCCCCGCCGCAAACTGGGGCAACTGGGCTTATGCCGCTGGGGTCGGCGCGGACCCGCGCGGTTTCCGTGGGTTCGATGTCGTTTCCCAGGCGCGGCGCTACGACCCCGAGAGCAAGTACACCGCGATGTGGCTGAGTGACCGCGATGAAAATGTGCGACCCATGGTTGACCCGTCTCGATCACTCTCGGACGCGGAATCCCGGTGGCAGGCTGCGACGCGTCTGTCTCCTTCTTGAGACAATCCACAGGCGATGCGAATGAATCCCGTCGAGGCATGGTTTGCGGAACACATCGGCGAGCCGTTCGCGTTCCAGCGCGACGTCTGGTCCGCACAGCGGTCGGGGCGGTCCGGCCTGCTGCACGCACCGACCGGTATGGGCAAGACCTACGCCGCCTGGCTGCCCGCGCTCATGGACTGGTGCGACCGACACCCCGACCCTGATGCATGGTCAGCACAGAAAACCGAGCCGGTCCGGGTGCTATGGGTCACCCCGCTGCGGGCGCTGGCGACCGACACCCAGCAGAGCCTGGCGAAGCCCATCGAAGCGCTCGGCCTGCCGTGGATCGTCGAACGCCGGACCGGGGATGTGTCGTCATCCGTCAAAGCCCGGCAGCGGAAGCGCCTGCCCTCCGCACTCGTGACCACGCCCGAGAGCCTGTCGCTGCTGCTGTCCTACGCCGACGCGCGCGAGAAGTTCCGCGGGCTGCAGACCGTCATTGTTGATGAATGGCACGAGCTCATGTCGACCAAGCGCGGCACACAGACCGAGCTCGGCCTTGCCCGGCTTCGGCGGTGGGCGAGCGAAGACCAACGTGACCTCGCCGTCTGGGGCTTGTCCGCGACACTCGGGAACATGGATGAGGCGGCCGCGACGCTCATGGGCGTGAAGCCAAGCGGGCGGCCCAACGACGCAACGATCATCCACGGCCCCGACCACAAGGACATCAAGATCACCACGCTGCTGCCCGATGACGCGCAGCGGTTCCCATGGTCCGGGCACCTCGGGTTGACCCTGCTGCCCAAGGTCTTGGAGGTGCTGGAGCAGGCAAAGAGCACGCTGCTCTTTACCAACACACGCTCGCAGGCAGAGCTGTGGTTCAACGCGATCAACGCCGCGCGACACGATTGGATCGGCGAGGTCGCGCTGCACCACGGCTCGATTGATAAGAAGTCGCGCGACGCGGTTGAAGAGATGCTCCGCCAGGGGCGGCTGCGCTGCTGCGTCTGCACGTCGAGCCTGGACCTGGGCGTTGACTTTTCGCCGGTGGAGCAGGTGATCCAGGTCGCTTCGCCGAAGGGTGTCGCGCGCCTGCTGCAGCGGGCCGGCCGAAGCGGGCACAGCCCCGGGCGGGTCAGCCGGGTGATCGGCGTCCCGACGAACGCATTGGAGGTCCTGGATTTCGTTGCGGCACGGGACGCGGCCAACGCACGGGCGATCGAGTCGCGGCGGCCGTTGAATCGCCCGCTCGATGTGCTGGTCCAGCACCTGGTCACCTGCGCGATGGGGGGCGGGTTTCAACCCGAGGCGATGCTGGCCGAGGTCCGGACCGCGCACGCCTACCGCGACCTCTCCAATCAGGAATGGTCTTGGTCGCTCGACTTCGTCCGGCGTGGGGGTGAGACACTCAAGGCCTACCCGCAGTACGCGAGGGTCATTGAAGACAAAGGCCGAATCGTCGTCGCCTCGAACAAGATCGCCCGGCACCACCGGATGGGCATCGGCACCATCACCTCGGACGCAGCCATCACGGTCAAGTTCGCAAACGGCAAGAAGCTCGGAACGGTCGAAGAAGGCTTCGTCGGCTTCCTAAAGCCCGGTGATAAATTCGTCTTCGCCGGCCACCTGCTCCAGCTTGTCCACGTCAGGCAGATGGTGGCGACCGTGAAGAAAGCAAAGGGGACCAAAGCACAGGTCCCGCGCTGGCAGGGCGGGAAGACCCCGCTGTCGACGCAGCTCGCCAGCGCCGTCCGGGACCGCCTGCACAACGTAAGGCACGATGGGATCGACCGCAAATATAGTTCGCTTGAGCTCCAAGCGCTCGCCCCGCTGCTTGAACTGCAGGCCCGCTGGTCACTCATCCCGGGCAAGGGCGAATTGCTGATCGAAACCTCGGCCTCGCGTGACGGGCACCACACCTTCCTCTTCCCGCTGCAAGGCCGGCTCGTCCACGAGGGCCTGGGCACCCTGCTGGCCCACCGCCTGACCGCGGAGTCGCCACGAGCCGTAACCGTCACGGTCAACGACTACGGGATCGAGCTGCTCTCACCCGAAGACCCCGCGCTTGAAGAAAAAGACTGGCTTCGGCTGTTCCGGACCGACCACTTGCTGGATGATCTCTTGGCAGCGCTCAACGCCTCGCAACTCGCTCGGCGGGCCTTCCGCGATATCGCCCGCGTGGCGGGGCTCATCTCCACCGGCTTCCCGGGCGACTCGGTCCCAAACCGGCACCTGCAGGCCTCGTCCGAACTCTTCTTCGATGTCTTCACCGAGTACGACCCCAGTAACCGGCTGCTTGATCAAGCAAAGCGTGAGGTACTAGAAAACCAGCTCGAACTGACCCGGCTGCGTGACGCTCTGGAATCACTGGCCGATGTCAGGCTGCAACTCAAGGGGACCAGGCAGTTCTCGCCACTGGCGTTCCCGCTGTGGGCCGAGCGGCTCCGAGAGCAGCACCTGACGAGCCAGTCCTGGAACGAGCGGGTGAGTAAGATGGCGCTGCGTCTGGAAGACGCTGCAGCGACAACCCAAGAGGTTCAAACAAAGCGGTGAGTGATTCTGTCGTCGAGTTGGATTGGGGTGGACACGCCTGGCAGCTCCGCCCGGACCGGACGGTTTATTGGCAACACACGCGGACGCTGATCCTGGCCGACCCGCACTTCGGTAAGGCCCAGTTTTTTCGCGGCGCCGGCATCCCGGTGCCCGCAGGCACAACGCGGAGCAATCTCGACCGGCTGAGCCTCGCGCTCGATGCGACACACGCCAAAAGGCTCGTGGTGCTTGGTGATTTTTTCCATTCGCATCGCGGCGTGACACCGGATCTACTGGAGCAACTGCGTGGCTGGCGCGATCGCTGGCCTGATCTTGAGATCATCAATCTGCGCGGCAACCACGATCGGCAGGCCGGTGACCCACCCGCGGACTTAGAGATCCGCTGCTTTGCCGGGTCCCATCAAGACACCTCTGATCCATCGGTCGCCTTCGCCCATGAACCCGTGTCGGTACCCGATGCCGTCACGATGTGCGGGCACCTCCACCCCGCGGTGCGTCTGCAAGGACCGGCGAAAAGCCGACTGCGTACGGCGTGCTTCCATTTCATGGAAACGACCGCCGTCCTGCCCGCCTTCGGCGCGTTCACCGGCATGAAAGCCATCCGGCCCAGCCGATCGGATCGCGTCTTCGCTGTCGGACCAGACACGGTGGTCGAGGTCTCGACTCAAACCGCGGTGTCCACGAATAGGGCCGTCAGGCGGTGATGCACTGAGTCATCCAAATCCCAAAACGAACACCAGGCCCAACCTCGCAGAGCGCGAACTCCTCGGCGAACTCATGGACGACCCCGCACTGCCGGGGTCGGATCACCTCCTTGCCCTGAAAGGCCTGCGACGGATCAACGCGCTTTCCAGAACAGCACAAACGCTCTTCAAACACCTGTGCCAACGCATCGGTAGACAATCGAAACAACCCAGACGCATCCTCGACATCGCTTGCGGAGATGGAGACAACACGATCCAGCTTGCTCGGCTTATGGAGCGCTACGGCCTGCCGTGGCGGGTCGCGGGATGCGATATCAGCGACCAATCGATCGGTTTCGCGCGGGACTTAGCGGGGCGTCGTGGCATCGACATGGATTTCTTTACGGCGGATGCCCTAAGCGATCTCGAAACTCAGGGCTATGATGCCGTGGTCAATTCGTTGTTCCTGCACCACCTGGAGAATAGCCAGATCCTAGAACTACTGAGCCAACTCAAGCACGCCCGGCATGTCGTGATCAGCGACTTGGTACGGAGCAGATTCGCCTACGCGGCGACCCGTATCGGTGTGCAAGCCCTCTCGCGTAGCCGTGTGGTCCATGTGGACGGCCCGCTGTCGGTACGCGCGGCGCTGACACAGACAGAACTCAGGGACCTTGCCGTACAGGCTGGAATGGACGGCGCTTTGGTTAAGCCGTCCTGGCCGCTACGCCAACTCCTCGTCTGGAGCAGGCCCGCATGACAGTAGTTGATGTCCTAGTGGTTGGAGCGGGTGTGGCCGGTTCGACTGCGGCGATCGGCCTGGCTCGTGAAGGCCTGGATGTCATGCTGGTCGACCGGGCCAAGCTCCCACGGCATAAGGTCTGCGGCTGTTGTCTGAACCGTGATGCCTTGAGCATCCTTGAAGGATTGGGGCTCAGCGGGCCGCTCGAGCAGACCGGTGCACAACCGATTGAACAGGTTGCGATACACAGCGGCCCCCATTCAATCGCGGTAGAAAGTCGTGGCGGAGTCGCTGTCTCAAGGTATGCCCTCGATGCGATGCTCCATCGAGCAGCCCAAAGTGCCGGCTGCGCTGTTCAAGACCAGACCACCGCAAGGGTTAGACCCGCAACAAACGGCAGCATCAAATCAGTGCGTGTCGATTACTCGATCGCTGGCGTGAGTCAACAGACCATCCAAGCAAGGGTCGTGCTTGTTGCGGATGGGCTGGCAGGGTCATCGATGGCTGATGCAAGGCACGCGGCACGTGAGATCAAGCCGGGCTCACTGCGGGGCTACGGTGCGCACCTCGCCGGGGGGCGGCACGACCTCCCGGCCGGTGAAGTGCTGATGCACTGTGGCGACGGCGGATACGTGGGGACGGTCGTGCTTGAAGACGGCTCGTTGGATATCGCCGCTGCGATGAAGCCGGGCTGGGTCAAGTCTTGCCACGGGCCAGCAAACGCTGTGAACCGCATCATCAATGAGTCGGGGGCGACGCCGCCGGTACTCAATGACCTCGCGTGGAAAGCGACCGCCCCGCTGACCGGAAAGCGGAGAACGCTGTGGATGCCCCGCGTCTTTTTTCTTGGCGACAGCGCGGGATACGTCGAGCCTTTCACGGGGGAGGGCATGGCCTGGGCGATGCGCTCGGCCCAAACACTCCAACCCATCGTGATGCGGGCCGTTGAAGGCTGGGACGATCGGCTCGGCCGTGATTGGCAGCGCACCCACCGGTCCGCCGTCCAGCGCCGTCAATGGCGGTGCAGGCTCTTGTCTCACGCACTACGGCGGCCACGGCTGACCAGTTCCCTTGTTAGTCTCGGAAGCCTGCTGCCTCAACCGGCTAAGCAGGCGGCTGCAAGAACGATTCTTCCTTCGTTGTTTACCGCTGAGCGCCCGCCCGCTGCAAGGGAGCTCGCTACGACATGATGCAGATCCAAAGCATCGGGCTTGCCACCCCCGGGGCACCGATCCCACAAGCCGACCTGCTCGAGCTGGCCCTGCGCTACAACGCAACAAACCAGACGGAGCGACGCCGGCTTGAACGGGTCTACCACCGCTCGAAAGTCCGTCAACGCCACAGCGTACTAGGTGCGGCTGCGCAAGACAGCGCAGAAGCACTCCATGGCGTGCTCGACTTCTACCGACACGATCATCCGGAGGGGCCCGGGACAGAAGATCGTATGCGTGTCTATGAAACACACGCGGCCGAATTATCGAGAGAGGCATGCGATGCTGCGCTCTGCGGCTGCGGAACCGATCCGGAATCAATCACACAGCTCATCACCGTCTCTTGCACGGGTTTTGTTGCGCCCGGCCTAGACGCGAGTCTGATCAGATCGTTAGGCCTCAACGCCACGGTTGGCCGAACGCATATCGGTTTTATGGGGTGCCACGCGGCACTGAACGCCCTGCGTGTAGCGGACGTGTTCGTACGTGCCGACCCTGACCAGTCTGTGCTGTTGTGCTGCACCGAGCTCTGCACGCTGCATTTCCAGTATGGCAGCGATCCGCAGGACACGATTGTAAACGCCCTCTTCGCGGATGGATCGGCCGCGCTCGTTGCGACTACCCCTGGCTCAAACGGATCGCTGCCATGCACACACGCGTTCCATGCAGAGAACCTGCCAGGGACCCGCGACATGATGTCGTGGCGCATCGCGGATCACGGCTTCCAGATGCGATTAGACCCCGAAGTTCCGCAGATCATTGAATCAGGGCTTAGAGCATCCATCACGGCCTGGCTCGCAAAGCACGGGCTCAAATTAGACGAGATCGCTGCCTGGGCTATTCACGCGGGCGGGCCGAAAATCATTGACGCCGTGCAGAACGCGCTGGGGCTGTCTGATGAAGCGACCCGGTTTTCGCGTCTTGTGCTCGCGGAGTATGGGAATATGTCTTCGCCGACCGTGCTGTATATTCTCGACGCGTTAAGGCGGAATGAGACCCCTTCGCCTTGGGTTGTGCTGGGCTTTGGCCCTGGCCTGGCGATTGAAGCAGCGCTACTGAGATAGTCTGTTAAAGGTCAGAGTTGGGCAAGCCCGGTCATCAAAGCGCTGGCTGTTGGAGTGGTCACGATGTCAGAATTTCGCTTCAGGATCGGTGACGACATCATGTGCAACCTTGGGCCAACCGGCTGGAAGCTTGGAAGAATCATCGCGCTCAATTACCGGGAAGACCACTGGCCAGCCGGTACACTCGCCCCTTATCAAGTGGCGCTAGAAACAGACCACACGCTCATCTATGTCCCAGAAGATGACGACCGGTACTGCCGCAAGGCTTCGCCGGAAGACCTGCGGATCGCCCGCCGCGCGGATGCCCTGGCCACGCCCCGCGAGGGGCGAGACGATGCGGAGGCAAAGACCGATCCGGTCGATACACAACAGGCAACCGGACAGCTAAGGCGCGCTGGCGGCGCATCAAATCCTAGCGATCCTGACTACCGAAGCGGGGCATGCCACTGCTGCAACCGCTGCCCACGCAGCTGGGCGGCCGTCGAGCTGTACAGCGAACACTACCGGTGCGCTGAGCGGAATGGGATCAAGGTGACACAGCGCAAGGTCGATCTTGGCACGGTCCGTGTCGGAGACCCGATCAAGCAGCCCCCGATCAAGGGTTTACCGGGCGAAGGCTTCATGCAGTGCCCCACCCTCGTCCGGCTGCCGCCAGGCCTACGCTTTCATGACGACGGGTCGCTTGTCGGCGAAGTACGCTTCGACCCGCACCGCGGTGCGTCGTACCCCGTTGAGTTTGTCGCGGTGAGCACGGCCCAGTGGGACCAAGCCGAGTTAGGCATCGTTCGGCTGGAGATTGCCTTCACTGTCGAGGGCAATGAGGCATCAGATGAGTTCGATGCCAACACTTTTATGAGGAAGCAGCAGCGAGCCCGTACTGAGGCCCAGGGCATCCTCCGCAACCTTGAAAAGGTTTGGAAGAAGTGGGAGCGTGACAAGCTCACGAATCGCGAAACATGCGATCAGATAATCGCTGAGCTGCGCAAACTCAGGGGGTTGTTAGAGCTGCATCCAAGGCTCGACAACGGGAA
Organism: Planctomycetota bacterium; assembly: GCA_039188575.1. Taxonomy (GTDB): domain Bacteria; phylum Planctomycetota; class Phycisphaerae; order Phycisphaerales; family Phycisphaeraceae; genus JAHQVV01. Next base: position 74,121 of record JBCCYY010000011.1, read on the forward strand.
GTGGTGGGCCCAGCTCGGCGGCTACCACATGAACGTGCACAAGCTCCTTGAGAATACGCTCTTTGAATGCGAGCTCTACCTGGGCTACGCGCTCACCTTCGGAGACCCCGAGGTCCGGTGGATCGCGGAGCAGAACCTTGCGGGCTGCTATCACAAGCGTCTGCTTGAAGCGGCGCGGTTTATGTGGATCGATGGCCTTGAACAGATGATACGAGGCGAGTGGGCGGCCGCCGCTGAGACACTGTGCCTCGCCGCTGCTAAAAAAGACGGGTGGGGCTGGGCGGTGAACTTCGGCGACATCTGGTTCACCGAGTCGGCGGCGCGGCTGATACACGGCGCGGCACTCGCGGCCGGCAGCCCAGCAGATACTGGCGGAGGTGCCCGGTGGATCACCGAAGCGAAGCGGCTTCTGGCCAAGGGCGTGATGAGAACCAGTGAGGCGGGCTATTTCGGGCCAGAGGGGCACCCGTGGGCGATCGAGATTAAAGCGGCTCTCGCCTCGTACCATCGTCTGGAAGACAATGGTGCAGATACGGCAGAGTGGCTCAAGGATTTCAAGCTACGGACCGCCTACTGGTGCGCGCAGGTGCTTGGCGGGGCGCCGCCCTTCCCGCCCAGACCCCGCCCAAGGCTCGAAGACGCCGATGCCCTGTCGCGTCGCCTGCCGGGCCATCACGACTGACGCCGAGCGCACCCGACATACGCGCCTCGGCAGCGCGTAAAATCCGGGCCCGATACAAGAACCCAACCATGCCTTACATCTTGTTTGTCTTCGTGTGTTTGATCTGGGGGACCAGCTTTCTGCTGATGCGGTGGGCTTCTGCTCTGTTCAATGCCCCAGCCATCGGCGCGGGGCGGATGTTCGGCGGCATGCTGGCGTTGTCCGTCTTCTGGCTTCTCGTCCGGCGCTTTGCAACTTCAAGCCGGCCCTGGTCGCTCGCCCGAAAAGACATCCCCGCGCTAGGCTTCTTGGTCGTGGTTGGTTTTGCAGTGCCCTGGACCCTGCAGCCCTACCTCATCGGGCGGTTTCAACAAAGCGGGCTGTTCGGGATGATGGTCTCCCTGGTGCCGATGCTGACGGTGGTCGTGTCGTTACCGATGCTTGGCGTAAGGCCGACCCTGCGGCAGTGCATGGGCGTGCTGCTTGGCTTGGGGATGATCGCGATCCTGTTTGCCGACGCGGTGGGTGCCCACGGCGTGCCCGCCTGGGCGATGGCGCTCGCTGTCGCGGTGCCGCTCTGCTACGCGGTAAGCAACACGTGGGTCAAGCTGCGCTTTCATGACGCCGATTCCATGCTGCTCTCAGCGGTTGTCATGGGGGCCGGGCTGCTTTTCATGCTGCCGGTCGCGCGCGTGAACGACGCGGCCAGTGATGTCTCGATAGGCAAAGCGGTCGCGTCTGTTGCCATCCTCGGCATCGTAGGGAGCGGCCTGGCGATATGGATGTTCTACAAACTGATCCAGCTTCGCGGCCCGCTGTTCGCCGGGATGGTGACCTACGTGGTGCCCGGGATCGCGGTGCTTTTGGGCTGGCTGATCGAGGATGAGGTCGTCACGACATGGCAGTTACTCGCCTTGCTTGGCATCGTGGTATCGGTGGCATTGGTGCAGTGGCCCACGACCGTGAGGGCCACGACCACTGAAGCGGCAGACTGAACGCACCGACCCGACGTGCTGCTGGGCAACGATCGCTAGAGCCGATCAAGCAGGTCTCTGACCGCCGCCTCGAGCTGGCGGTCGCGCCCCGCCGACTCGTCTTCAGGGGTTTGGGGGATGATCAAATCAGGCTCGGCACCGTTGTTCTCCATGTCCGTGCCGTCCGGCAGGAACCAGCCGCGGAACGGCAGGCGGACCGTCGTCCCATCGAGGAGCCTTGTGCCGCCGGTGCTGATCACGCCGCCGGCCGTCGTGTTGCCGACCAGCGTGCCGCGCTCCAGCGTTTTGAACGCGTGGCTGAAGATCTCGGCGTTGGAGAAGCTGTTCTCGTTGCACAGCGCGTTCATCGGCAGGTTATAGCGCGGGATGAACAGGCGGGTAATCGGGTAGCTGTTGGTGCGCTCCGGGTCGGAGCCGCGCGGGACGGTGTAGGCGTGCCGCTCGGTCATGATCGACGCAAGCAGGCGGTCGGTCGTCCACCCCCCGCCGTTGTCGCGCACGTCGATGATGAGGCCCGCCTTGCCTTCGCAGGCCGCGTAGAGGTCGCGCTCATACTCGGCCAGAGACGATGCGTTCATCGACTCGATATGGATGTACCCGAGCTTGCCCTCAGAAAGTTCATCCACACGCGCTGCTTTCGCAAGGCGCCAGTTCTCATAGCGCAGATCGTCGTAGGCGCGGTAGCTGATCGGCGTCAACAAAAGCCGGACCTCTTCGGATCCACCCGCACCCTCGGCTTGGCGGAGCACGGTGACCAGTGTCTCACGACCCGCCCGGCCCACGAGCCTGGACTCGATGGTATCGGCGGCCGCGATCGGTGTTGAATCGATGGCCGTGATAACGTCGCCAACCCGCAAGCGCATCGGGCCTAGCGCGGCGGGGGTATTGGGCTCGACCGCGACGACTTCATAACCCGATTCGACGCGCTGGTACGCCGCGCCCAACCGACCGTTGGGCTGGCTGTTCTCGGCTTCAAGCCGCGGCGAGCGGATCCCCATGTGCGACGCGTTGAGCAGGCCGAGATACCGGTTGGCAACATCGTCAAACTCATCCGGTGTCCAGGTGTGGGCAGCCAGTTGGGCATACTTCTGCGTCGCCGCCGGCCAGTCAATGCCCTTGAACGACCCGTCGTAGAACATCATGGTCAGCGCACGCGAGGCCTCGGTAAACCGCTGCTTCTGCACCGCTTGGTGATCGACACGGATGCTGCCCGTGACTTCAACCGTCTCGATCTCGCCACCACCGACCGCGGCCGTCGCCGCGGTCTGATTTTTGAGCCCAACGGCATACGAGCCATTCAAAGACAGGTGCTCCAAGTCAAAACCATCGGCGATCTTCTTCTCATCCTTGCCGTCCCAGCCGATCGAGTAGACCGCGTCGTCACGCGAGTAGACCACACGCCCACCACTGGGGTGGACCACCGCACCGAACTCGCTCTCGGGGGTATCCGTCAGCCGACGCAGGCGGAGGTACGCATCCTCAAGATCGAGTGACGGCGCGTCCGTCTCGGACTCTGCAGGGGCTTGCTTCTCCTCTACGCCTGCAGCGTTTTTATCATCGGTACCGGCGCTCTCCTCTTCGGATACTCGAAGCGGCTTGAGCTTCTTGGCCCTGTCCGCCGCCTGCTTGTAGTAGGTTTCAAGCTGCTGCGGGGTGTAGGCCTCCAACGCCTCATCGAGGTAGACCGCGTAGACGTCGTACTGACCATCGTTGCGCGAGGAGACAAAAGTCAGCACCTTGTTGTCCATCGAGAAGCTCGGGCTCTGATCGATCGCCGGGTGCTTGGTGATATTCACCGGCGGGGTGCTGCCGTCGGCCAGGCCGACCCAGATGTCTGCGTTGTGGTCCTGGTCTTGGTAGCAGACCGCGAGGTAGTTGCTGTCGCTGCTCCACACCCAGTGCATGCCGCTGTCCCACTGATCGAGGTACTGCCGGGTGTCACCGGTTGCGAGATCAAGGAGCATCAACCCGCCGTTGCCTCGACGGAACGCAAGCGTCTTCCCATCCGGCGAGGCGGACGGGTCGCTGTCGTGATCCGCCGTCTGGACGACGGGCGCGACTTCAAAGCGGATCGCATCGTGCCAACGCGCAGCGGGGTCGGGGGCGTCCTCTTTCTCGCTGTCCTGGTTTTCATCCGCCTGCTCATCTTCTCCCAAATCTTCAGAAGCACCTTCTGCTTCATGATCCGCACGAGGCTGTTCTGCTTCGGCTTGATCCGCTTCATCGTCGGCCTGTTCAGACGAAGGGGGACCGACGGCGGACTCGATCTCGGCGCGTGTCAGCGCCACCTTGGCTTGGTAAATCGATAGCGTGCCGTCGCGGTCGGAGGCGAAGTACAGCGTCTGGCCGTCCGCGGACCAAGCGGGGTCCGTGTCGAGCGCGGCGTGGCGGGTGATCCGCTGGGCCGGGTTCTTCGAGTCGATGGTGCGGACAAAGAGCTCCCCCTGGATGCTCATGGCCATCACCTTGCCGTCTGGGGACAGCGCAGAAGCGTTAGTCCTGTTTTTCAGCGGCATGACCCGGGTCAGGTCCTGGCTGTCGGTTGGTGCGGTGACCGACAGCTTGACTGGCTTGGCTTTTTCTTTCGAAATGTCCAGCGTATAGAGCGCATCCCAAGCATGCAGCACGGCCAATTGCCCGCCCTGGGCGATATCAACATGCTGAACATCATCGTCGATAAAGGCGGTCAGGGCGGTTGCTTCTGACTCGCCCTTATTGATATCCATCCGGTAGAGATTGACGCGCGCGGGCGGGCGGGCCGAGAGATAAGCGAGCGTCGTGTTGTTGATCCACCGCGGCATGCCGTCGTTGCCCGGGTTCTGAGTGAGCCGGCGGAAGGTGCTGCCCTCACGGTCGTACAGCCAGAGGTCGCGGTTGTCGCTGTTGGTCATGAACGGCTTGGTCCACCGCGCGCGGCCACGCACGAACACGACGTACCTTCCATCGGGGCTCACGGCTGGCGACGCCCCAAAGGCGTCATGCAACCTTGTGATCGGCCCGCCGGTCACGGCGACTTGGTACGGCCGTGGGTTCCGGTGCACGTCCGCCTCGCGGTAGGCGCTGACCGCAAGCGTCTGGCCGTCGGCCCAACTCATCAGGCGGTGGGAGCGGTCTTCGCGTGTTACGGGTGTGATCGCCTGGCCATCCGCGGTCATCGTGTAGACGTTGACATATCCCGATCGATCGGAGTTAAAGGCGATCTGCTGACCATCCGGGCTCCACGCGCTGTTGCTGTCGTTCATCGGGTGCGCGGTGAGCCGAATAGCCTGCCCACCGGTGGCCGGGACCCGCCAGAGGTCACCCCGCCAGCTGAAACAGACCGTCTTGCCATCGGGGCTGATCGAAGGGAACCGCGGGAGATCAACCGCACCGTCGGCCAGGGGCTCCGGCAAGGCGATGGCCTTGCCCGCGAGTGGGTGCTTATCGACTTTCCCGGCCTGAGCTGTTGTGCAGGCACCGCAGAGAAAGAAGGCAAGGATCGGTACTACGAAGGATGGGGCGATGTGCATGGGTCGTTCCAGTAATCACAAAAATGGTCGAGACAGTTTAGCCTTTGGTCAGCCGAAAAAGCCGAGCTAAGTCAGCGCTGTTTTTGTTGAGCACCGGGCTACCCCAGCACTTCAAGCTCCGGGATCGGCACCACGCAGCGCCCGCCCCACTCACGGATGTAGGCTAGCTGCTGTGTGATCTCGTCACGCAGGTTCCAAGGCAGGATCAGCACGTAGTCCGGCTTGGTCTCGCGGATCTTGTCGGGCTTCAGGATCGGGATGTGACCGCCTGGCGTGTACCGGCCCTGCTTGTAGGTGTTGCGGTCCACCGTATACGGGAGCAGATCCGGCCGGATACCGCAGCAGTTCAGCAACGTGCTGCCCTTGCCCGGCGCTCCATAGCCGACAACGGTTTTACCCTCGCGCTTGGCTTGGATCAGGAAAGTAAGCAGGTCGTGTTTGACTTTGTTGACCCGGTCGGTGAAGCCCGCGTAGGTCGCCAGCTCGGTGATGCCGTAGGCTTGCTCACGTTCGAGCATCGCTTCAACCGCAGACAATGGGGAGGCGCGCTGCCCTTCGGCGTGGCGCGCAAAGACCCGCAGCGATCCGCCATGGGTGGGGAGTTCTTGCACATCGAAAACCGTCAGGCCGTGCGCCTCAAAGATGCGGGTCACGGTGGTAAACGAGTAGTAGCAGAAGTGCTCGTGATAGATCGTGTCGAACTGGACCTCATCAATCAGCCGGAGCAGGTGCGGGGACTCCACGGTAATGACACCGTCGTCGGCGAGCACGATCTTCATCCCGCCGACAAAGTCGTTGAGATCCGGCACGTGGGCGAGCACGTTGTTCGCGACCAGCAGGTCGGGCTTCTCACCTTCACCCGCGAGCCGGGTTGCGAGCTCGCGGCCAAAAAACGCGACGCGCGTAGGGACCCCCCTCTCCTTCGCGGCGTCGGCACAGTTGCTCGCGGGCTCGATCCCCAGTGCGGGGATATTCCGCTTCACGAAGTACTGCAACAGGTAGCCATCGTTCGATGCCAGCTCCATCACCTTGCTCTGCCCGTCCAGGCCGAAGCGATCGATCATGGCCTCGACGTATCGCTCGCAGTGGGCGAGCCAGGAATCCGAGTAGGAGGAGAAGTAGGCGTACTCCCCGCCGAAAATCGACTCGCCGCTGACGTACTCCTTGAGCTGGACGAGCCAGCACTGGTCGCAGACGTAGGCGTGCAGCGGATAGGTTAGCTCGGGTTGATCGAGCTGCGCCTCCGTCAACACGCTCTGGCACAAGGGCGTGTAACCCAGGTCAATAAAGGTATGCCTTAGCGGCGCACCGCAAAATCGGCAGCCTGTTGCCGGGGCTGATGAACCGCTCTGCTTGGGATCGATGCGCTCGTTTGGTTGGCCAGGCTGCTCGGTGATCACAGCCAACAGTTATACCTGCGATAGACAATCCTTGAGGCGGTTGATCAGGGCTGGCTGATGAGGCGGTGCTTTTCGATCACCGCATCGCGCATCACGTCGAGCGTGGTATTCTTCAGGTAAGAAACGATCTGCCGACGGATCGGCTTCACGCATTCGTGCTGGGCACAGGGCTGCGTGTCATCGCACTTGGACAGCCCAACCACGCAGCTGGTGTACTGCTTCACACCGTCCACGACTGCGACGATGTCGTACAACGTAATCTCATTAGCTTTGCGTTTGAGCGCAAAACCACCACCCCGGCCCTTGGCACTCGCCAACAGACCGGCGCGGGCGAGGTCTTGAAAAATCTTGGCGATGAAGTGGGACGGCAGGTCGGTGCCTTCACAGATCTCGGCGATGCTGGCGTAGCCTTCCTGACGCATCGCGGACAAGCGGGACATCGCCCGCAGAGCGTATGCGCAGGTCGCGGAGAACATGATCGAATCGAGGCGTGCCGCGCCCTGCTTTGGCCCTATCTGGTGTGCAGATCGGTTCATACTGTAGCCTTTTCTTCTAGGTTCCGAAAGAGGCCCTGACCCCCGAGACGATTAATCATCGTCAAACATAGCCCGATATGGCGGGGTGTCCATATCGTCGTACTGCCCGCTCTTGACCGCCCACATAAAGGCCCACACGCCGATGCCGGCGAGGACAAACGCGAGCGGCAAAACAATAAAAAGGATGCTCATCGTTGCGGGCCCTCGTACTGTCTTTGCTGGAAGGTTGGCAGGCGTCTGCCCTTCATGGCTAGGGCGAGGACCGTTGCGCTGCTCAATGGCATCAGCACCGCCGCGACAAGGGGCGTCACCAGGCCCGCCGCCGCGAGGGAGATCGCGATCGCGTTGTAGGTAAGAGACAGCGCTAGATTCTGCTTGACGACGGCTCTGCAGCTGCGGGCCCGCGCGATCAACTCGACAAGGCCGGTCAGGCCGGGCTTGGCGAGGTACACGTCTGCCGCGGCCATGGACGCCTCGGCCCCGCCGCTGACCGCGATGCCGACGTCCGCTGCCGCGAGCGCCGCGGCGTCGTTCACGCCATCGCCAACCATGACAAGCGGCATGCCATCGCTGCGCTCTTTGAACGCGTTGAGTTTCTGCTCAGGGGAAACCCCCGCGTGAAGCGCAGACCGCTCCAGCCCGACCGCTTTCGCGACCTGCTCGGCGACGGCCTGCTCATCGCCGGTCAGCATCTCGATTTGCCAGCCCCAGTCTCGGAGCTGCGCGATCGAATGCCTGACATCGCTGCGGATCGCATCGCCGACCGCGAGCGCCGCAACGACCCGTGCGCCCAGGGATACAAAAACGGTCGTACATGCCTGCTCCGCCCAGCGGTCCGCTTGCTCAAGGAAAACGCCGGGCACCATACAACTCGACTGCTCCATGCAGGCGCGCGAACCGATGTACAAAAGGCCTAGGCTGGTTTGGGCCTTGACCCCGTTCGGCAAGACCTGGATCGCGTGGATGTCATCGGCTGCCACCGTCTGTTCGTCTTCGTACTGCTCGACGATTGCAAGGGCGATCGGGTGCGTCGCGTGCCGCTCTGCCTCGACCACCAGCGGGCGGACCGATCCGTCACCCACCCACTGCTCGACACGCATCGCCCCGCGGGTCATCGTCCCGGTCTTGTCCATCAGGATGCGGCCCGGCTTCGCGAGGCGGTCCAGCACCGCGCCGCTCTTGATCAGGATGTCGTTACGCGCGGATCGACCGATCATGACCGCGAGGGTCAGGGGCGTCGCCAGGCCCAGCGCACAGGGGCAAGCGATGATCAGCAGCGCGACGGTGTGGTCCACAGCGGCGCTCAGATCAAACAGGCTCCAGGCCGCAAATACCCCTAGCGCGATCGTGCTGACCGTGACCACAAACCAGCCGGCGATCCGATCGGTGAGCGCAACGATCTGCGGCTTGTCGGCGACCCCGCGCTGGACAAGCTCCATCAGCCTGCCGACGCGCGTCGCCTCGCCCACCGCCGAGACACGAAGGCGGATCGTCGAGCTGGCCAGCTGTGAGCCTGCGCAGACGCCATCGCCCGGCTGGATCGGCACGGGCGCGGACTCGCCGGTGAGCAGCGAGGCGATCACAGAAGCGTTTCCTTCCTCCACCGTTCCATCGGCTGGGATCAACTCACCCGCGTGCACCTGCAGCAGGTCGTTGACCTGGACCGCCTCGGCCGGGACCTGCTCGATCGATCCATCCTCCGAAGCAACAACCCTTCGGCAGTGCGTCGGCGTAAGCGAGAAGAGAAGCCCCACCGACTCGTCGGCGCGGCGTTGCTGGCGGTACTGGATGAACCGACCGACCAGCAGCAGGAACACCAGCACGGTCAGGGAGTCGAAGTAGATTTCGCCGCGCGAGAGGATGACATTCACAAGGCCTACCACACCGCCGACGCCGAGCGCCAGCGCGATCGGTACATCCAGGTGCGGGCTGCGCGTGCGCAGCGCCGCCCAGGCGCCTTGGAAGAACACGCGGCCCGGCCAGGCCAGAGCGATCACGCCCAGCACCGCACTGGTCCAGCGGAACAGCTGGGTGAACTGCTGCTCCATCGAGCTGAAAAGCCCGGTGTAGAGCGCAAAGGCGAGCAGCATCGTGTTGCCCGCCAGCGCCCCGGCCACGCCCATCCGGATCAGCATGGTGCGCTGCTCGGCGAGCTGCACCGTGTCCCTGCTGCCCCGCGCGGGGTGCGGCGAGTAGCCCAGCGTGCTCAGCGCCTTGGCGATCTGGGAGAGCTTGGCGTTCGCGGGGTCCCACGTGATCCGGACGGTCGCCTGCCGAAGGCTGAGACGCGCCTCAAGAACACCGGGCACGACACGGGGCAGCTTCTCAATCAGCCAGACACACGCGGCGCAGTGCACGCCCTCCAGCATCAGGTCGACAAGGCGGGCGCCGTCCTCCCGGCTGCGGACATAGAGCTCGTGGAACTTATCCGCATCGAACACCGCCAGGCGATCGCCATCGGTTGCTGGCACTGCTTGCGCGGCCGCTTCGCTCTGCTCGCGCAGGCGGTAGTACGCGTCCAGCCCGCAGCTATGGATCAACTCGTACACGGATGCGCAGCCCTGGCAGCAGAACTGCTGCTCCTGGCCCGCCACGATCAGCCCGAGCGGCACCGGCTGCCCGCAGTGCGAACAGCTGCACGAAGCGCCCTTCACCGTGCGCGGCAGGTCGTGCTCGGGTTGGGGGAGCGTGGCGGTCAAGGCTTGGCCTCGCAGCAGGCGGGGGTCGTTTCGTTAATCGCCTGCGCCGCTTCGATGGCGGCGGCATCGTTCACAACGGGCTGCTGGGCCGCGAGTGACTCGGCGTCGAGCCCGCCCCGGCCGATCAAGGTCCACAGGCCCACCAGGATCAACGCGATCGCGGTCGCGTGCGGCAGGCGACGGCCCAACACACCGCTGATCTTCTGTGCGCCAACACCTAATGACACCAGCACCGGCAGCGTGCCCAGCCAGAAGACCGCCATCGTCAGGCCGCCGAGCAGCGGGCTCGCGGTGCCGCCCGCCACGGCGGCGAATGCGTACAACCAGCCGCAAGGCAAGAACGTTGTGAGCAGGCCGATCGTGAGGGCGCGTCGCAGGGGCTGAGCCGCATCGCGGCGCGGTGGCCGACCGTGAGAGCCTTCTGCATGAATTTGGGCACGGGCATCCGGATCGAGCGCTTGCCCATCGCGGCCATCACAGCCGACAGACCAAAGACGATCATCAGCGCGCCTGTGAGCGACATCGCCACCCGGCTGAGCCCGACCAATGCGCCGCTCAGATCAAGCAGCGCCCCGACCGAGCCGGCCGCAACGCCCAGCGCGACGTAAGTCGTCAGCCGGCCGCCGTGGTAGGCCATATTCAGCATCACGCGCCGCCCCGGCTTGCCCCCGCTGTCGGCGACGGCGAACGCAACAAACGCTCCGCACATCCCCGCACAGTGCAGGGAGCCGAGCACGCTCGCCAGGAAGACCGCAGTAACCAGGGCGATCATCTCAATACCTCCGCCGCCGAGACAAACTGTTTCAACTCAGCCACAAACCGCTGATCCCCACCCGACGCATCGATGGCGAACCGCCAAAAACCCTCCCGGGCCAGCGGTGCTTTGCCGACGTACTGTCCGGGCAGCGCCTCGACACACTCGAACGAGACCGGCTGACTCGCACGTGCCTGGTGGAAGCCATCGATCAAGACACGCAACCCCTGGACCGGATCACCCGCGCCGTCGCGCAGGTGGACGATCATTTCGCGCTGGCCGATCGCATCGGCGTGCCCCGCCGGTGACAGCTGGACCGACCAACCCAGCGACTCGCTCTCTGCCAGCAGCGCCTTGTACGCGTCGTAGCCCACCGCCTTCTGGTAGTAGTCCGGGACGACGGCGAACGAGGGGTCGCCCGTGCCGAGCGTGATCGCGGTAAAGATAAACGCCATGTGCGCGCCAAGGAGGCCGAGCACCACCATGGGCATGAGGTGCCACCGCCGCTTGCTCGCGGCCTGCGTGCGGGCCGTTTGATCGGTTGGGCTAGCACTTGTCACAGGGATCACTCGTTTCTGAATCGTGGGTTTTCTTGTTGGATTTCGGCGCCTCGCCGGAACACGGGCAGTTTGCGCAGTCGCCGCCGCAAGAGTCCTTGCTGGCCTCGACACCCTCGCTGATCACCTGCTGGATCAATTCAAGCGAGTGGATGACGTCCTGTCGATGGGGCTGGCTCATGGCAGATTCCTTTCCGGTTCGGTGGTGTCGTCTGGTTCGCTGGTCTTGGGCAGCGTGAAAGGGCCCTTCATCTGGAAGGCTTCTTCCGCAACAACCTGCTCGCCGTCACTGACAACCAGGTACACATCAAGCCGGCCCGTCGTGAACATCTCGAAAGGCGCGGTCAGGTCGATGGAGACGGTCTGGGTCTCGCCGGGCTGGATCGTCGGGGCGCCGCCCTGCACGCTGAGTGTCACACCCGCGGGCTCGGCGACCTCAACCGTGTAGGTGTGCGTCACGCGGTCGCGGTTCACGATCTTCATCCGCATCTGGTTGAGGACCTGCCGATCGTCGAGCGCAACGAACGGCCGACCCTTCTCACGGATCGGTGTCACGTCCGCCATCGAGCGGTTCGTCAACGCGAAGAGGAACGAGCCAAAGACCGCCGTGAGCAGCGCGGCGTATATAAAGACGCGCGGCCGAAGCAGCCGGCCGCCCTTGCCCTCGAGCGCCTCCTGCGAGGTGTAGCGGATCAGGCCCTTAGGCCGGCCAACCTTCTCCATGATCGTGTTGCACGCGTCGATGCACTGCGCACAGCCGACACACTCGAGCTGCAGCCCATCGCGGATATCGATGCCGGTCGGACAGGTGGTGACGCACTCGCCGCAGTCGATACAGTCGCCGTGCAGCTTGAGGACATCGAGCCCAACCGTGCGTTCTTCCTCGGGTTTGTTCTTCTCTTCGAATGCCTGCCGCTTGGCCCTGCCGAGCTTGCCGCGTGACTCGCCGCGCGACTCGTCGTAGCTGATGATCATCGACGACCTGTCGAGCAGGACCGACTGCATCCGGCCGTACGGGCAGGCGACGATGCACAGCTGCTCCCGGAACACGCTGGCGTGGAACATCAGCGCGGCACTCACGAAAACGATGAAGGTGAATGCGACAGGGTGGTTGAATGGCGAACCTAGCGACCACTGAAACAGCTGCTCGATCCCGACGAAGTACGAGAGGAAGACATGGGTCAGGTGGATGCAGAGCGCATAGAACACGATGTACTTGGCGACGGTACGCCACGCGGCGGGCGGCCTGGCCGGCTTGCCACCCAGACCGGCTCGGCCGTCGAACAGCCGCTCGATCGGGCGGAACAGAAACTCCATGTACACCGTCTGCGGGCAGGCCCACCCACAAAAGACCCTGCCAAACATAGCCGTCATGATGAAGATGCTCAGGAACACCGAAAGCATCAGCAGCGCGAGCAGGAAAGTATCGGTCGGCAGGAATGTGATGCCGAAGATATGGAACTCCCGCCGAAGGATGTCGAGCAGTATCGCGGGCTGGCCGTTGATCTTGATGAAGGGGATCACTGTAAAGATCGCGATCAGGACCCAGGCAACCACCCGCCGCCAGAAGAGGAAAGGCCCCTTGGACAGCCTGGGGTAAAGCCAGCGGCGCGAGCCATCCGACTCGAGCGTGGACAACACGTGCTCATCAGGCTGCAGCAGGTTCGGGTTGTCGGCGTTGGTTGTCATCACAGCGGTCACTTCATTCGTTGCCTAGACAGCGGATTCGTTTCCTATAGCCGGGGACCTACGCGCCCCGGACGCGAAAGCAGTTGGTTGTTGAGTTCAGTTGCATGTTCTCGTGTCCGGCGTCCGTAGGCCGCCGGCTATTTCCTCACTGCGTTGCTTCAGGCTCGGGCTCGGCTCCCACCGCTTCCGCCGTCGGCCAGGGGTCGATCGTCTCGCCCTCCGCCGCCTTGCCGCCCGTCGCGTTGGTGCCACGCAGCGTCGCGACGTACGAAGACACCAGCACGACCTCGTTGGGGTGCAGGCGGTTGCCCCACGCGGGCATCGCGCCGGCCTTCGCGCCATCAATAATCACGGCCGCGATGTCTTCGATCGAGCTGATATGGAGGAACGCCTCATCAGTCAGGTTCGGGCCCGAGTTGCCCTCGGCGTTAAGCCCATGGCACGTCACACAGTTGGCCTTGTAGACGTTCGCGCCGAGCTGCAGCCACTCGGGCTCGTTCATGTACCGCACGATCGTCGCGGCGGTGGGCTGGAGCTCGCCGATCTCACCGAACTTCTTTTTCAGGTTGGCAACGGCGGCACGCTCGTATTCCGCGTTCGGTGAGAGGTCGCCCATCGCGACGATGTTCAGGAACATGTAGCAGGCTGCGAAGAAGACCGATGCGATAAAGACCCAGGTCCACCACGAAGGCGTGGGGTTGTCGTACTCCTGGATCCCGTCGTAGTTGTGCCCGGTCAGCTCACCGAACTCGTCTCGCGGGGTGTAGAGCTGCTGCTCACTCATGGCGGCTTCCTTCCGAGGCGGATTCATTGGATTCGGGGTAGCGCGGTTCGACCGGCTCATCGCTGAGCGGGATCTGGCTCTGCTTGTCCATGTCTTTCTTGGGCTTCATCCACGTGCGGATCACGACCGCGACGAAGACGCCAAAGAACAGGATCAACGCGATCTGGGAGAGCGTGGTGAAATCCATCGCCCGCAGGACATCCTTAAACATCAACGGCCTCCCTTCGCAGCGTGTCGAAAAGGCCCTGGGTGGCCGGGGTGGAGGCTCGGCGACCCCCCGGAACAGACTGTCTTCATGACATCCACATGTAATTCGTCCCTGGGGCTCGCAAGCTCGTCCTCGGCCACCCGAAGCAAGGCATCCTTAAACATCAGCGGCCTCCCTTCACGCTGCCGAGCGTGGTCGGCGGGGTAGATGGTGTCGCGACCTCGGCGGGCACGCCCTCTTCAACCGGGGCCTCCTCGATATCCGGCGCACGGGTCAGGTCCGTGCCCAAGCGCTGCAGGTAGGCGATCACCGCGACCACCTGCTTGTCCGCCAGCTGCTCGGCCGGGGGGCC
>JBCCYY010000012.1:0-80786 GCA_039188575.1 Planctomycetota bacterium
TCCTGGCAAAAGGTGAGCACGCGCGGCAACGACCGCACGCTGGTATCAGCAAGCAACAACCCGCAGGATAGAAACAACCCGCAGGATAGAACCTGCCTGTGCCGCCCACCGGGAGACCCGGCTTTCATAGTGTCTGGAACGAATGATCTGAAGTACATCAACCGCGGTTGGTTCCGGGTCTTCGCTTCGCTCAGACACCGGCCACCCATCATCTTGAACTCAGCCTTGGCCCGGCGTTTCGGGGGCTTGCTTGGGTTCGTCACCGGGCACACCATCATTGGAAGCATCGTCCGGTGCGGGGTGGTACCGCCCCGAGCGCAGGTGTGGCGGGCCGTGCAGGGCGTCATTAGTCGCCTGCCTTGCTGCTTCGAGCAGTGCTTTGAGCTTCGGGTTATTCGCGGGTTGGATCATGGCTTTCGGTCAGTTCCAGGCCGGCATCGCTGGTGCGCCAATGATACCACGCGTCAACTCGATCTCGATAAACCTGTTTGAAAAGCCGGAGGCCGCGATGGTATCGCCGGCGGATATCAGGTTCCGGGATGTCATGGCCGCCAAGGGAGACACGCTGGGCGACACGTTTGACGGCGAATTCTGCGCTGGGCACTTCGATGAAGTGAAGATCGACTGTGAAGCCTATCTCTTTCCAAACTGGAATCCGCTGGGCGTAGATACGCGAAGCCAGCGTCGTTTCGATCGTGAAAGACTGCCTGCGTTCAATGGCTTCATCTAGGCGGCGAAGCATTTCTCTGCCCGCCGCAAAGGGGTGCGCCAGTTCGGGCTTCTCCCGCTGGATTTCATCCGCGTTGATAAAGACACATTGTGGGTAGGTGTTGATAAGACTCCGACGCGCAAACGTCGTCTTCCCCGCTCCGTTGGCTCCCGCGATGATGACGGCCTCCGGCATGGGGTGAGTGTATCAAGACTCGCATTCGTGGCTGCGCCATAACGACAGGCGGGACGCCTATCCCACCAAAGGCCTGTTGCCTCGGTTCGTTCCGGGGGCTCACTCTGTTCGTCCCCGGCCACCCATTGGCTTGAGGTTCGTCTTAGTCCGAGCAACCCCTCAGAATCAAGCCTGTGTAGACGCTACGATGTTGACGATAGAAAACCGTACTACGGCTGGTCATGATGCGAACCAAACCGGGGAACGACTCAACATGAAAGATACAACAACCTATGCGGTGTGCCTTGTTCTGCTGTTTCTCGTCACGGGCTGTGCCACAAAGGCTACGATCAACAAGCCTTTTGATGAGTTGCAGCAGGAGGTCCAAGGCATGTGGCGTCCGCAGGCTCAAGGGCTGCCTCTGATCATCAACGAGGCGGCATCCGATGCCGACATAAAGCCACCGGCAGCTCATAGAGACGGGGATATCTACGGGGTCTACAAACGCCCGGGCTTCTTGTATGACACGATCGATATCAAAAAAGACCATTCAAAGACCACTTACACCGTCCACCACCGGTTTGAGACGTCGGGCGCAGCGGTCGCGTGGGCCCGAACCGTCGTTTCGATTCGTAGGCGATCCAGTGATGTGACGGATGTCTGGGTCACCGCCGAGGAGGTCGGGCTTGTGTCAAGCAAGCGGAACCGGCCGCGTGAACAATGGGTCTTGGACTACCTTGACTGAACAAATAGCGGTTCGTTCCGAGAGCTCACATTGTTCGTCCCCGGCCACCCATCGCAATCCGCCTCCGGGATGCGCTGCCGATCGGATGCAAGGCTGCCAAGGGTTTGGCACCCTTGACGGTTTAGGGGTGTTTGCGGGGTTTGTGTGATCTGGATGGATTACAAAAACCGCTGAATCACTGGGTTTATGCGCATAAACACGTGTTTATGCGCACGTGTGCAAGTGTGCCACGCTTTCGTTGGCGTCCTTGGCAGCCTTGGCAGCCTTGGCAATGGCATTGTGTGTGGCGGGGTTATCTCGAGTGGCGACAGGGTGGCTGCGCCATGACGGCAGGCGGGACGGCTATCCCACTACGGCGGGTCCACTACACCTACTCGCTCTATTGCTTGATCAACCCGATCGCTTTTTCTGCGAAGCGTTTGCCGAGTGTTTTGTAGCCCTCGACCGAGTAGTGCAGGTCGTTGTTGATGTCCTTGCCCCGCTTGTTCTTGCCGTCGTTCAGGTCGTCGGTGTCGACCCATTCGCCGAGCTCGTCGTCTTCGGCGACCTTGACCTGGGCGTCGCGGACCATGGTCCAGTGCGCATAGCGCTTGTTCTCCATGTCGAAGTCGCTGAGCCGGCCGATGACGAAGTTGATCTTGTCTCTGCCGAGGTCGGCGGCGAGCTGGTCGATCAGGCCGCGCATCGAGGCGGCGTAGACCTCGCCGTGCTTCTCACGGGCGTCCTTCTCGCCCTGCATCCAGAGGAAGGTGACGCTTGCGATCGTCTGGTCTTGGATCGCTGGGTTGACCTGGTTCATCAGCCGGCCGTAGAGGTCGCCGATCTTTGCCTTGTCTTCGGGTGCTTTGCCCTCCGCGTCTTTCCACTGCTTGTACCACCGCCGGATGGGCTGTCCGCCCTGGGCGCTCTTGACGACGATGATGTTGTCTTCGCCGAACGCTTCAGCAACGGTCGGTGTGAACGAGAGGTTGGGGTCCAGCCCGGCCATATTCGACTGGCCCGAGAGGATGAACAGGTGCTTGCCCGCTTCGCCGGCCTGCGCGGGGGCGGATAACAGGCAGAACACCAGGGCAAGGGGAAGTGTCGATACCGTCTTCATGGGGTTCGCTCCATCTAAATACTCAGACGACCGACAAGACGACAGATGCCGGGTTTCATTTCGGGCTTAGTCTGGAATTGGATAATGCCAACCGATGGTGATCCATCGTGGCCTGGCATGGTATGGCTCGATCTTTATCTTTATCCCGCGATACGCCCGACGACGGCATCCGACCCGGTGACGGGGATGAGCTGCGACTTCGAGCGTTTCTTCTTCGCTTGAGCGGAGCGGAGGCGGGCGATCTCTTCGAGTTCGGGTAGGTCTTCGCCTTGACGGATGAGTCGTGCGGAGTTGCAGACGACGACGATCGAGCTGACGCCGTGCGCGAGCGCGGCGACGATCGGCGTGACGAGCCCGATGCTGAGCAGGACGACCATCGCGAGGATGTAGGCCATCACGAAGGTGATGTTCTGCCGGATGACGCGCTTGGTCGCGTGCGAGAGGCGGACGAGGAAGGGCAGGCGGTTGAGCTGGCTGTTCATGAGCGCGATGGAGGCGGCGTTGATGGCGACATCCGAGCCCGCGGCGCCCATGGCGATGGAGAGGTCGGCGGCGGCGAGTGCCGGGCCGTCGTTCACGCCGTCGCCGATGACCGC
Organism: Planctomycetota bacterium; assembly: GCA_039188575.1. Lineage (GTDB taxonomy): Bacteria > Planctomycetota > Phycisphaerae > Phycisphaerales > Phycisphaeraceae > JAHQVV01. The sequence goes on from JBCCYY010000012.1 coordinate 3,324, forward strand.
GACGGTATGCCCCTGTTCTTTGAGCTGCTGCACGATTTCGAGCTTCTCGCCCGGCAGGGCCTCGGCGACGATGCCCGTGAGGTCCAGGGCATCGGCGATCTGTTGGGCGGGGCCGCGTCGGTCGCCGGTGACCATCATCCGCTGCTTCAGGCCGAGCTCGCTGAGGTCGTCGATGATCAGGTCGGCGCCGTCGCGCAGCTGGTCGGACAGGCCGAGCCAGCCGATACATCGGCCGTTCTCCGCGAGCAGCAGCAGGCTCATGCTGCCCGCTTCGTCGAGCAGGTTGTCGGGCATCTCGACACCGCACTGCCGCATCCAGGACTCCCGGCCCGCGATGACTTCTCGGCCGTTGAGCCTGCCCCGGACCCCTCGGCCGGAGACCTCCTCGAAGTCATCGACCTCGGAGCGGGTCACCTTCGCACGCTCGGACACGGCGACGACGGCCCGGGCGATCGGGTGCTGCGAGTTCTGCTCGAGCGACGCCGCGATATGCAAGAGCTCCGCTGGGTCGGTGCCCGGCACGGGGTGCAGCTTGGTGACCGCGAGGTCGCCGGTGGTCAGCGTGCCTGTCTTGTCGAAGACGATCGCGGTGAGCTTGTGTGCGACCTCGATGTCGGTGACGTTCTTGATCATCACGCCCAGGCGGGCGGCGGCGCTGAGCGCAGCGACGATCGCGAGCGGGCCGGAGATGATGATCTCCATCGGGCACGCGATCAGGAGCAGGCTGATCACCAACGAGAGGTCCCGCGTCGCAAAGAGCACGATGCCCGCGATGCAGAGCACCAGCGGGGTGTAGTAGCTGGTGAACTGGTCCAGCAGCTTGGTGACCGGGGTCTTGTAATTCGCCGCATCGACGATCAGCGACTGCACCTTGCCGAGCGTACTCTCGGCCAGGGGTTTCTCGACCTCGATGGTCAGCAGTCCGGTCAGGTTGAAGCTACCGGCGAAGACGATGTCACCGGCGTTCTTATCCATCGGGTGGGATTCGCCGGTGATGTACTTCTCATCGAGCGAGCTGAAGCCGGTCAATACCCGGCCGTCGCAGGGGACCTGGTCACCGGGGCGGACCACGACCTGATCGCCGGCCTGTAGGTTGGTTGCCTCGACCTGCTCCTCGACGCCGTTGACCTTCCGGGTCGCGAGCTTGGGCGACACCCGGATGAGCGACTCGATCGTGCTCCTTGCGCCGGCCGCGGTCCGGTTGACGATCAGCGAGGCGATGAGCATGAACAGCGCGATCGAGGCGGCCTCGATGTATCGTGACGCGGCGAACGAGGCGAGGAACGCCAGCATGACCAGCTCTTCGGTGTGCTGCTGCTGCTGGGTCCTGCCGAAGATGCTGCGGACCGTATTGATGGTGACCGGCGTGCCGAGCAGGATCGCCGCGATCATCGCCAGCATCGCGGGCTGTTCCGGGGTATCGAAAAGCAGGTACGAGATCAGCGAGGCCACCAGCGCGGTCGAGCCAAGCATCACCAGGATCACCTGGGTATCGACCTTGGTCTGCTCGTCACGTGGGGCATCGACGTCTTCGGACCGCGGCGCATCGTCGGCGGGGCTGGTGCCGCCCGCGTCGTGAGTTGGGTTGTCTGTCGGCATGCCAAAGTACCCAGGCTCAGTGTTCGATCCCGATGGGGCATCGCTGCTGAGCGTTTCAATCATTCACACGTACGTCTTAGCAGACCAGTCTGTTTGCGGTCTCGATCTGATACAGAGCAATCAGATCGCGGGCAACGCCTGCACGCACAAGAACAGTGATCATAGACTACCAAACGACCGGGTCAAATGCTATTAAAACACATCGTGCGAGAGCGATAACCCGCGGCTGGGAGCGGGTTTGAGTTCCTCTGCCTGGCTACTTAGCGACGCTTGTTTGCGTGGGCACATCCATCACGCAGCGGAAGCCCATGTGCGACATCGCCGAGTCGGGCGAGGACGACATCTTCGCGCTCGGCCGGTAGCTCGTGCAGTACGAAAAGTGGCAGAGGAACGAGCCGCCCTTCATGACGCGGGAGTCGGGTGCGTAGGGGTTTCGCGGGTCGAACACGCGGGTCGGGCCGGTCGGGTTGATGCAGCAGCCCTCTTCCGCGCTTTGGCCGGTGCGGCTGCTGATGCGCAGCGCGTAGGTTTGGGGGTTGAACTTATCGGCTGTCCATTCCCAGACGTTGCCGGCCATGTCGTACAGCCCGAGTTGATTGGCCGGGTACTGCCTGACCGGTGCGATCCCGGGGTAGCCGTCCTCGGCGGTGTTGCGGTAGGGGAAGCTGCCCTGCCAGATGTTGGCCATGTGCTGGCCGTCCGGTTCGAGCGTTTCGCCCCACGCAAAGACCTGTTGATCCTGCCCGTAGCGGGCGGCCCGCTCCCACTCGGCTTCCGTCGGCAGCCGTTTGCCTGCCCACTCGGCGTAGGCGTTCGCGTCGTCCCATGAGATCTGCACGACGGGGTAGTCGTCCATGCCCTCGATGCTGCTGCCTGGGCCCTGCGGGTGCTTCCAGCTCGCACCGTTGACCCACGACCACCACTGCCCAATGTTGTTCAGCGGGACCGGGCGGTCGGGCGCGATGAACACAAGCGATCCGGGCTGCAGCAGCGCGTCGTCCGGCTTAGGCGTGCCGGGCGGGACCTGTTTCTTCATCTCCTCCCACTCGACCGCACGCTCGGCGGTGGTGATATAGCCGGTCGCGTCAACGAACGCACGGAACTGCGCGTTGGTCACCTCGGTCGTGTCTATTAAAAAGCCATCGACGCGTACACGGTGGGCCGGGCTTTCATCGGCTCGCCCCTCCGGGCCGTCCCAGCCCATAGTGAAGTCGCCGCCGGGCACGAAGACCATGCCCTCAGGGACATCGCTGGGGGGCGTTATTGGTTCGGTTAGTTCCGTGGGCAGATCCGCCTCGGTCATGAATGCGGGCTCGGTCTGGACCAGGTCGTCAGACCCTGAACCGCACGCGGTGAGCCCGAGGCAAACTAACATGACTAGGAAACGCGGGTATTTCATCCTGTGAACCATCATATCGCTACAAGGTGCCAAAGATCTGAATAAGACGCCCGCAAAACCGCCACCATACATCTGAATCCAACCTCGAATCATCCACGGCCGGGTGAGTTGATACCATGCGTAAGCGGATATAAGACTAGTCATTGCGATGGTTTTCGGCCGTCGATTTCCAGTGTGAAAAGATGAGGTTCTGTCTTTGAAGTGCATAAGACTCACAGCTGCGATGGTCTGTACGGGCGCCCTTGGTGTTTTGGGAACTCCCTCAATCGGTAACGCGGAGGGTGAGTCATCCGCAACAATCCAGAATGCGTTAGACCACAGCCCTGGCCAAAGCATTAACCCGGACGCGGCGCGACCAGCGGCGTACACCTTCTTCATGCGGCCGCCGGGGCTGGGCAAGTCATACGACACCTGGGCGGACGCGGGAGGCCCAGACATCGGCGAAGTCGAGGTGGATCCCGCCCGGCTACCCTCGCGGGTGGACAACTCGGCTCGGCCGGAGTTCCCGCCGGTATACCGGCAGCGCTACGGCGCCTGCGGGCAGTACACCGCGGCGGCGAGTATGTTTACCTACGAGATGAACGTGCTCAACAGCACACAGGCCGACGCGGACGAGCGGCGGTTCCCCGCCACGTTCTCATGGAACATGATGAACCGGGCTGAAAACAACGGGTCCGAAGCCTACCACGGCTGGGAGGTCGCCAAGCGGCTCGGGATCCCGACCGTCAAGACGTATGGCAGCGTTGAAGAGAAGAAGATCGGTGCCTGGCCCAACGGCTATGGCATCTGGCGAGACGCGATGAACTACCGCGTCAACGGCTACCGGTACACACCCGCCCAAACGGTTGAGCAACTCAATGAAGCGCGCGGCTGGCTATATGACCGCAACCAACCCGCTGCGGGTGGGGCAGAGGCCGCTGGCGGATTGCTCGCCATGGACGGACGGATGGGCAAACGCGAGGTGATCAGCAAGGTCACCAAGACGATCCCCGATGGGCAGTACGCCGGGGGCGAGGACGTCTGGACCGCCTGGTCGGCCACGGGCCACGGTCACGGCATGACCTGTGCCGGGTACGACGACAACGTCGGCTTTGATGTCAACGGCGACGGGGAGATCACCAACGACAAGGACATCAATGGAGACGGCGAAGTCACCCTGGCCGACTGGGAACGCGGGGCCTACATCGTCGTCAACTCGTGGGGGAAGAAATGGTCCGGCGACGGCAAGATCTACCTGCTGTATAGCGCGCTGATCGACCCGACATGGAAGCGCGGCAGGTACCTCGGCCGGGTCGAAGTCGCAACACACACACCACGGCTGACCCTCCGGCTCAAGATGACCTGCAACGATCGCGCCAGCCTGCGGATGACGGTCGGGTTGTCCACTCACATGGATACGAACGAAGCCGAGAACACCATCGCACCGGAGGCATTTAATGGCTGGCCTGTCTTCGGGCGTTCCGGGCCTGGCCACGTCCCGCTCGCCGGGCCGGGCGACGACACGCCACTCGAAGCAGGCATCGACCTGACCCCCCTGCTCGATGCGGCTGGCGACAAGCTCGGTGACCATGCCGCGGTCTTCCTGAGCATGGACCTCTCGCGCGCCAAGGGCAGCGACGCTAAAGGCGAGTTGATTGAAGCCGGGTTAAGACGCTACGACGCGGAGGGCGTATTCATCGATGAGACACCGGTCCAGTTCGATCAGGGCGCGTTCAGAGACGAGGGGATCCAAATCAAAGCCATCATTGATCGCCCACTCGGCCAGTGATCGATGACCTACAATGCGGCTCAACCGTACCGGAGCACGCCATGCAGCTTTCCGAACTAACTCATGCATTGAATCAGCACCCCGATGCGGGCCTGGCGTTTGTGCTGCCCGACGGCTCACAAGTCGCCCAGCACTTCCACGTCACCGAGGTCGGCCGGGTCCGCAAAGACTTCATCGACTGCGGCGGGACAGTGCGAACAAACGACGCGTGTGTCCTCCAGGTCTGGGTCGCCAACGATGTCGACCACCGGCTCGAAGCGGGTAAGCTCGACAAGATCATCCCGCTGGCCAAGGCATTCCTGAAAGACGACGACCTGCCGGTCGAGATCGAGTACGACGTCGGCGTCATCACGCAGTTCGCGGTCGATGCCATCGAAGCGAGCGATGAGGTGATCACCTTCAAGCTCGCCGGTAAGCACACCGACTGCCTGGCTCCGGACAAGTGCGGCATCGACGGCTGCGCAGACGAGACGGACTGCTGCGACCCACCAACCCAAGCAGAACCACAGGAAGGCTCGATCCTGTCGCTGGGTGTTCAGCAGGACGGCTGCTGCTGACTTCGCCTATTTGTTGTTTGATAGCGGCGGTATCGCGATAGGCGAGAAAGCCCATCCTACGAACGACAGAACCAGCCCCTGCCTTCCTCTGTGCCGGCGTGTTCTTTGGTCCTCTGTGGTAAAAACACGATTCGTCTAAAATCCCCGCTATGCCAGACGACCAAAAAATCATCTACACGATGATCGATGTGACCAAGGAGCACGACCGCAAAGTCGTCCTCAAGGGGATCAACCTCTCGTATTTCTACGGCGCGAAAATCGGCGTGCTCGGGCTCAACGGCGCGGGCAAGTCGTCGCTGCTGCGCATACTCGCGGGGGTGGACAAAGAGTTCGACGGAAAGACCGTTCTGCAGCCGGGCCACACCGTCGGGTTCTTGGAGCAGGAGCCCAGGCTCGACCCGGAGCAGACCGTCAAGGAAGCGGTCATGGAAGCGGCGCAGGAGACGTACGACCTGCTCAAAGAGTTTGATGCGATTAATGAGAAGTTCGCCGAGGAGATGACGCCGGAGGAGATGGAGAAGCTGCTCGCCCGCCAAGCGAGTGTGCAGGACAAGCTCGAGACCATGGGCGCGTGGGAGATCGATTCTAAGCTTGAGCAGGCGATGGATGCGCTGCGCTGCCCGCCGGAGGATGCGAAGATCGGGCCACTATCCGGCGGCGAGAAGCGTCGCGTCGCGCTGTGCCGGTTGTTGCTGCAGCAGCCGGACGTGTTGCTGCTCGACGAGCCGACGAACCACCTGGACGCGGACTCGGTGGGCTGGCTCGAACGGCACCTGGACCAGTACCCCGGCACCGTCATCGCGGTCACGCACGACCGGTACTTCCTGGACAACGTCGCCGGCTGGATCCTTGAGCTCGACCGCGGCAAGGGCATCCCGTGGGAAGGCAACTACTCGAGTTGGCTCGACCAGAAGGACCGCCGACTCGCCGCCGAAGCGAAGCAGGACGCCCAGCAGCGCAAGCACCTGCAGCGCGAGCTCGAGTGGATCCGCAAGAACCCCGCCGGCCGGCAGGCCAAAAACAAAGCGCGTATCCAGCGGTACGAAGACCTCTACGACCAGCAGCAGAGCAAAGAGCCGGCCGAGATCGATATCTACATCCCGCCGGGCCCGCGCCTGGGCAACACCGTCATCAAGGCCAAAGGGGTGAGCAAGGGCTATGGCGATCGGCTGCTCTTTGAGGACATGGACTTCGAGCTCCCGGCCGGGGGGATCGTCGGCGTCATCGGGCCCAACGGCGCAGGCAAGACCACCCTGTTCCGCATGATCACGGGCCAGGAACAGCCCGACGACGGCGAACTCACCGTCGGCGAAACCGTCAAGCTCGCCTACGTCGAACAGTCCCGCGAAACACTCGACGACTCGCTCGATGTCTGGGAGGCGATCTCTGGCGGAAAGGAAGAAATCATCCTCGGCAAGATGAAGATGCACTCCCGGGCATACGTCGCCAAGTTTTCATTCCTTAAAACCGACCAATCACAGAAAGTCGGCACGCTCTCCGGTGGGCAACGCAACCGCGTCCACCTCGCCCGCATGCTCAAGGAAGATTTCAACGTGCTGCTGCTAGACGAACCGACCAACGACCTGGACGTAAAGACGATCCGCGCGTTGGAAGAAGGCCTGGAGAGCTTCGCCGGCTGCGCGGTGATCATCAGCCACGACCGCTGGTTCCTCGACCGCATGGCGACGCACATCCTTGCGTTCGAGGGCGACTCGACCGTCCGCTTCTTTGAAGGCAACTACCAGGCCTACGAGGCCGACCGCAAGCAACGGCTCGGCATCGACGCCGACCAACCCCACCGGATCAAGTACCGCAAGCTCACAAGGGGCTGATCAGCACGGTGTAGCGGGCGACGCGCAGCGTCCCGTGCGAAGTTTCTCAAATCCAAACGGGACGCTGCGCGTCGCCCGCTACACCAGCAAAGGAAACCATCATGTCCGGCAACAACTCAATCCTCGGCGGCGGCGGGCTCCACCACGTCGCGATCCGCACCACCGACCTCGACGCCTCGGTCAAGTTCTACACCGACGTGCTGGGGATGAGGACCGTCGTTGCGTTCTCGCCGGACGAGCGCAGCTTTGTCCAGCTTGATGCAGGCGATGGCTCGATCGTCGAGCTGATGCAGGATGACAAACCGGTCGAACCCGCGGCGGAACGCAATGTGCACTGGCACTACGCGCTGCGGACGACACGGATCGAAGAAGCCATGGCCGAGGTTGAGGCAGCGGGGATGGAGATCACCGTGCCGACGAAATCGGTCACGCTGACGAACACCGCAACGCAACCGCCCAGCGCCCTGCACGTCAAGGTCGCGTTCTTCATCGGGCCCAGCGGCGAGGTCGTGGAGCTTTTCCAAAAAGAGCCTGCATGATCCACGCGCCAGAACGAAGCACACGATGAGCCGATACGACACTGATTTCGAACGCGGCCTGTCTCGGCCGGTCTACGGCGAGCCGCGGCCGAGTTGGTTCAAGCGGAACTGGCCGTGGTTCGTGCCAACGATGATCCTGCTGCCGGTGTTCTGTTGCTGTGGCGGCGGGGGCGTGTTCCTTTGGTGGGGACTGAACGAGATGGAACAGCTCACGCCGTACGTCGATACGATCAAGGCGGCGGAGCAGGACCCGCAGGTCCAGCAAGCGCTAGGCACGCCGTTGGAAGTGCCAACGGTATTCGGCCTACCGAACGGGCAGATGAACTACGAGCTCAACACCGGCGGCGAGAAGTTCACCGCCGACGTCAAGCTGGAGGGCCCACTCGCCTCGGGTACGCTGCGCATCGAGGCTAAGAGCACCGACGGCATCAACTGGACCTACACCGTCCGCGAGATCGAGCTGCCCGGCGGCACGGTGATCGACCTGATCCCACCCGCCAGTACCGCGCCCAACAGGGATGCAGAAGACGCCGCTCACGATCGCGATATTGATGCAGCAGTGGATGCGATCAAAGAATCGCTGGAAGACGGTAGAAAATATTGATGACCAAGCTCAGCGTCAACGTGAACAAGATCGCGCTCTTACGCAACCAACGCGAAGTCGGCGTGCCCTCGGTCGTGGGCTTATCAACTGCCGCGCTTCAGGCGGGTGCGCACGGCATCACGGTCCACCCACGCCCGGACGCCCGGCACATCACACCCAACGATGTCGATGAACTCAGCGAGCTATTGTCATCACCCGAGTGGTCGGCAAAGGAATACAACATCGAGGGCAACCCGCTGGACTTCGGCGGCGGCCACCTCATGCCGATCCTCCGACGCGTGAAGCCGACGCAGGCAACGCTCGTCCCAGACGACCCGGGCCAGAACACCAGCGACCACGGCTGGGACGTGGTGCAACACCTCGACACGCTCAAGCCGATCGTCGAAGAGCTCAAGGACCTGGGCTGCCGGGTGAGCCTGTTTTTAGATCCTAACCCCGAGATGGCCAAACGCGCCGCGGACACGGGCGCGGACCGTATCGAGCTGTACACCGAGAGCTACGCCGTGGCCTATGAGCAAGGCGGCGATGCGCTGGAGCAAAGCCTCGTTGCCTTCCGCGCGACCGCAGAGGCGGCCGAGTCCGTCGGCTTGGGTGTCAACGCCGGCCATGATCTGAACCTCGACAACCTGCCGGGCTTCGTCGCGATCCCAAACGTTTTGGAGGTCTCGATCGGTCATGCACTGGTCGCAGACGCACTCGCGATGGGGATGGAAGAGGCGGTGCAGGCTTATCTGAATGCATGTCACACACCATAATCCGGGAGGGTGAGGCTCCTGCCGAACAAAAACGCCGCTAGTCCACCAAGTCCGGATACAGCGTCTTCAGGTCCATTTCGTCGCGGACATCCTTCTGCAATTCCAACAGCTTCGCAAAGAGCTTCTTCATGATCGGCTTGGATGCGGGCTTGTCCGCGAGGTCGGTTGTTTCTTCTGGGTCTTTAGCTATGTGGAACAGCCTTGCGACTGGGACCTTTGGATAGAGGATGAGCTTGTAGCCGTCATGGGTGATCGCGCGTTGGCCGTTGCGGTAGCCGCCGTAGATCGCGGGGTAGTGCTCGGCGGTTTCGTCTTTCAGCAAGGCGTTGAGCGACTTGAAGTCGACGTGCTCGGGTTTATCGGTGATGCCTGCCCACTCGAGCGTTGTGGGCATGATGTCCTGCAGGTAGATGCCGGTGTTGACTTTTCTACCCGCCTCGATCCCAGGGCCTTTAACGATGAAGGGGACGCGGACGGAGTGGTCGTACATATTCTGCTTGCCGAGCAGGCCGTGGTGCCCGACCGCCAGCCCGTGGTCCGCGGTATAGATCACGATCGTGTTGTCGGCCTTGCCCGACTTTTCGAGCGCATCCATGATCCGCTTGATCTGGTCGTCCATGTGCGTGATGATCGCGTAGTACTCTGCGCGGTTCACACGCATGGCGTACTCCGAGCGCGGGTGCGGCGCAAGGCGCTCGTCACGCAGGCCAGGCGGACACTCCATCGCCTTCCCGTAGGGGTACTGCTTGATGAAAGGCTGGGGCAGCTCGATCTCATCGGACGGGTACAAGTCGATGTACTTCTGCGGCGCCTGACGCGGGTCGTGCGGCGCGTTAAAAGCGACGTACATGAAAAACGGCTTGTCGCTGTTGCTGGCCTGCTTGAGGAACGCCTCGGTGTCGTTGGCGATGACCTCGGACCAGTGCTTGCCGCCGGCCCAGAAACCACCGAACTTCGGATCGGCCGGGTCCCACGTATCGGTGCCGTCGGCCTTGGGCCGGTTGTAGCCCGCCTTGGTGTCCTTGGGCATCCCCGGGCGTTTGTTCTTGATGTGATCGAAGGACTTCTCTGCCGAGGCAACAAGGTGCCACTTGCCAGTCATGTAGGTCTCGTAACCCGCTGCCTTCATGTACTCGGACCACCACCGCCCCGCCGCTCGCTCCTGCTCGCCCTGCTTGTGCAGCTTCTCGCTGGTCCAGACGAACCGCCCGCTGTTGAGCATCATCCGGCTGGCGATGCAGACCGCGCCGGAGTACGAGCCCATGTTGTAGGCGTGGGTAAACGTCGTCCCGCCATGCGCGAGCTCGTCGAGTGTGGGCGTCTTGATCTGGTCGTTGCCGTGGGCCGCGATGCAGTCGTAGGCATGGTCGTCCGCAAAGATAAACAGGATGTTGGGTCTGTCGGGGACTGCGGCGTAGCCCTGAAAACCGACAAGGCTGAACATCGCGATCAGGCAACAGGCAAGCAGCTTCGGCATGATAGATCTCCAATAGGTCGCGCCCAGCGTATCAGCACCGCCCATTACCTGCAGACGCCGCATAACCGTTATGACTTACGATCGATTCCGCATAGCCTTTGCGGGCTTGAGGTTTATACTTAATCAGACGATCCCGTCACCGGGAAGCCCCGCCTTTGCATGAGCTGGAGTACAACACGGCGGACGAGCGGATGACGCCGCCCACCTGGGTCACGCGGCCGACGGTGATGGTGCAGCTGCTCGTCTCGACCTCCTTCGTGCTGATCTGGATCTGCGCGGAGGTGATCTCGCAGAAGTTCCTGACACTCGACGCCGTAAGCAGCTGGTACCCGACGGCCGGGCTCGGCGTTGCCCTGTTATGGGCGCTTGGGCTGCGGTACGCGTGGGTGATCCTGCCGTCGGCGCTGCTGGGCAACATGGGGGTCTGGGGTTTGCCCTTCGCGCCGTCGCTATTGCTCGCGATGATCAAGGTATTGACGTACAGCAGCGCGGCGGTCGTGCTGCGCCGGGCGCTGCAGCCGGGCGCGCTGCCCAAACGGCCGATCGAGATCGGCGTGATGATCGCGACGATCCTGGGCTGCGCGGTCTTTACCGCGATCGCTGGCGTCATGCTGCTTGTCACGACGAACGGGATCGACAGCGAGTTCATGCTCGACGCGATCGTTGGCTGGGCGGTCGGCGACGCGATCGGGATCATGGTGACCGCCCCGCTGCTCGTCATCGTAGTCGCGCCCGCGATCTACCAGGCCCTGTGCAAGCAGCACGACGAGGCGAAGCAGCGCTACAACTCGGTCATGGGCAGCCAGATGCTGCAGTCGAGTATTTCGCCCTGGCTGTTGATCGTCTCGACCGCGTTGGGTTTAGCGCTGCTCGCAAGCCTGCCCGACCCGTACGAACCGAGGGTCTACTACCTCGGGTTCGTGCTGCTGCCCGCGATCGCGATGCGGTACAAGGTCGCCGGCGGCCTGGTCGGGCTGGTGCTGACCAGCTTTGTCGGGATGTTTGCTGCGACGCTGGTCGGGATCGATATGCCGACGCTGACCGACCTGCAGCTGATCATGATTGCGCTGGGGATCAGCACGATCCTGGTCGGCGCGTTCGCGGTGATGCGCGGGGTCACGGAGATCAAACGCCAGGCCGAGCACCGCTGGGCGGCGATGGCGATCCGCGGCTCAGGCATGGGCCGGTGGCACTGGGAGGTCGGCAGCGACGAACTGCATACCGACTACATCCTGACCGATGCGTTCGGGTATCGGCGTGACAAGGTGCTGCCGCTGACGGCATGGTGGACCCAGCGCATCCACTCGGAGGATGTCAGGCTAAACCAATCGGAGATGGCCAAGCTTTTGCAGGGCAAGAGCGATTTCTTCGAGGTCGAAAACCGTATGCTCGCCGCCGACGGCAGCTGGGGGTGGTTCCATAGCCAGGGCACCGTGATCGAGCGCGATACCCAAGGCAAGCCGAAGCGCATCGCGGGCACGCACCACGACATCACCGAGCGCAAAGAGCTCGAGCGGATCCGCGCGGACGCCGAGGCAACGCACCGATCCGAGCAGCGCTTCCGTACGCTTGCGGATGGCGCACCGGTCGCGATCTTCCAGACCGATGCGCAGGGCGTGTTCCTGTATGTCAACCCGACGTGGAGCCGGATCACCGGGCTCGAGCAGGCCGATGCGCTGTACCGCAGCGCCGCGGCATTCGCGTACCAGGTAGACCACGACGAGGTCGCCGACCACTGGGCCACTGCTGTGAAGACCGGCACGCCCGTCAGTATCGAGCACCGTATCGTCAAGCCGGATGGCAGCGTGCTCTGGCTGCAGGTGCAGGCGACGCCCATGAAGCACAACGGCGTCATGCTCGGGTTCGTCGGCACGGGCGTCGATGTCACGCCCTACCGGCAGGCGATGACGATGATCCGCGACTCCGAGGCCCGCTACCGCACACTCGCCGACCACGCGTACGACATGCTCTGGCGTGTCTCTGCGGACGCGACCTTCACCTACGTCTCGCCCAGCATCACCAAACTGCTCGGCTACACACCCGACGAGATGGTCGGGACCAACGGCTTCGACTACTTCCACCCCAAAGACCTCGAACGGGTACGCGAGAAACACGAATCAATGTCGCTAGAGGACCCGGAGTTCCACGACATCCACCGCTTCCGTCGCAAGGACGGCACATACATCGTCTTCGAAGCGGTAGGCCGGCTCGTGGTTCCCGAAGTAAACGAGCAGGGAGGCGACACCGACGCTTACATCACCGGCATCTCGCGCGACGTCACGCAGCGCGTCGAGGGCGAGAAGATCCGCCGCGAGCTCGAAGAGAAGCTAGCCCGATCGCAGAAGCTCGACGCGATCGGCACCTTCGCCACCGGCATCGCCCACGACTTCCGCAACTCGCTCATGGCGATCAACCTGTCGGCGCAGTCCGTCTCGCGCAAGCTCGAAGAAGACCACGCCGCCCAGCCCGCGCTGACCACGGTCGAGGACGCCGTCGCCCAAGCGATGCAGGTCACGCAGTCGCTGCTCACCTTCGCCCGCGGCCAGGGCGCCGCAAAACGACCAACCGACCTTGCACAGCTTGTCAAGGACAACGCTCGGCTGCTCGAAACGGTTCTGCCGGCCAACATCGCGCTGCAGATCGACTGCCCCGACCAGCCGCTGCGCATCAACGCGAACGCCAGCGAGCTGCAGCAGACCCTGCTCAACCTCGTCATGAACGCCAAGGACGCAATCCCCGGCGACGGCAGCATCACTATCACCCTGCGGGAAGACCAAGCCAACGCAAAGCTGACGATCCAGGACACCGGCGTCGGCATGCCGCCTGAGGTCCTGCAACGCGCGCTCGAGCCGTTCTACACCACCAAGGCAAGGCTCAAAGGCACGGGGCTCGGACTTTCGCAAGCTCACGGCATCGTTTCTGATCACGGTGGCGAGATCAGCCTCGAATCCACGCCCAACCAAGGCACCACGATCACGATCAGCCTGCCATTGATCAACGCAACAAATACGAAGACCAATACGCAACCCCAGACGGAGGCTACCGCGACATGACCAGCACCAATGACATCACCCAGAACAGCGCTGCAACCAAAATCCTGCTCATCGACGACCACGTCATTGTGCGAGATTCCTTAGCCCGCCGACTCGAAGACGAACCCGATCTCGAAGTCCCCCACACCGCGGGTGATGCGGACGAGGGCCTCTTACTCGCCCAGGCCAACGGCTTCGACGTCATCGTCATGGACATCAACATGCCCGGCATGTCATGCTTCGAAGCGGCCAAGCGCCTGCAAACCTCACACCCCGACCTGCCGGTCGTGTTCCTCAGCGCGTACTGGAATGACGCATTTATCGAACAGGCCCAAGGCGTCGGTGCCGTTGGACTATTGAGCAAGTCCGATGAGCCGGACCTGCTCATCAACGCGATCCGCACCGTGGTCGATGGCGGTGTCTTCCTCTCCGATGAAGTCCGAGGCCGGTTCGAATCCGAGTCCGGCGACAGCCCAGACGAATCGAAGACCAAGCTCTCCACCCTGACCCCTCGCGAGGTCGATGTCCTCCGCTGGGTCGGCATGGGCCAGTCCCGCAAGCAGATGGCCGCGCAGCTCGGCATCAGCGAGAACACCGTCGCGGTCCACACCAACCGCATCATGCGCAAACTCGACATCCACGACCGCGTCGGCCTCGCCCGCTTCTCGATCAAGATCGGCCTGAGCCCGCTGGACGAGCCGAGTTGAGTGAGGGCCTGTGCTGTGCTGTGCGAATTAAAAAACCCGCGTCAGCAGCCGTTAGGCGCCGACGCGAGCTTCCGGGGGCATATCTAATACATTTCAACTATAGGCTTAGGCTGAGATCGGGTCAAGTTTATGCCCACGGTTTTCTCATCTTTGTTGCAAACTATTTTGAAAGCTTGTTTTATTGATTATGAATCTCGTTATAGGCTTCTTCGACATCGTCCAGCAAGGATTGAAGGTCCTCGGGGAGGTGTTGGCAGTTGAAGCGCGCCTGGATCGCGTCGCGGTGCCGCTGGATCAGCACGCCCGCACGGTCTATGCCCAGGGCCCGCTCGGCTTCGCTGAGCTCATCCATCTGCTTCAGCGCGAACCAAACCGCCTGCAGCGTGATAATGTCCGTCACGGACTGGCGGATCAGGCCTGGCTCGCCGTCCTCGGTCAAGGCGACCGCGCTGCGGGCGAAATCCGTCCACCGGGCCAGCAGTACCGCCCAGGTCAATCGGTCCGCTCCGAGGGGTTCGTGCTGGTCCATGGGCAGATGATCCGATGCAAAGGGTGCAGAGGCTTTTAAAAAGGACTCTATGGTAGAGTTTAAAGATCAAACCTCTGGGAGTCCCGACATGCGCACTTTCTGGATCGCCGCTTGCTGCCTGCTCACCGCCTCTTTCTGGTCCGGGCCCGCTTATTCACAGGAAGAAGACGCCCCAGAGCAGGAAGTCGATCCGATCGCCGAAGCGATCAAGCAGGTCAACGACCAGGACAACGGCGTCACCATCAACGCGGACAAAAAACACGTCGACATCGAAGCGACTGTCTGCCTGCGACGCGGTGAATTTCTTGAGATGTTCGCCTGCACCCGCGACACGCGCGAGCACGAATCGATCCTGGTGATCGACGCAATGCCGTCAACAATGCACCTCGGGCTGCTGCTGCTGGGCCTGGAGCCTGGCAAGCCCCTGTGGTACGACCGGGACTTCGACCCGCCCAAGCTGGTGCCTGCGAAGGGGCCGGAGGTCGAGGTCCTGATCGTGATCAAAGTGGACGGCGTCGAGCGGGAGATCCCCGCCAACCGCTGGGTCCAGGACAATAAGACCAAGGAGATGATGAAGGGCAACACCTGGCTCTTCGCTGGCTCACAGTTCGCCGACTTCCAGGACAAGCAGGTCTACCACGCCGACCTCAACGGCTCGGCGATCTCGCTCGTGAACTTCGGCGACGACCTCCTGACCCTGCCCAACACCCTCACCGACGCCAACGAGAGCCACGACAAGGTCTGGGCTCCCCGCACCAAGGCGATCCCCGAGGTTGGCACCAAGGTCATCATCAGGCTCAGGCCAAAGCCCGCCGAGGAAGACAACGAGCAAGCCCCCCCGCCGCTGCCCGTGCCCGAGGAAAAGGCGGCAGACAAGGCGGAGTAGGCCCTTGGCAACGGTCGCCGATCCCTTTGAAGCCCATGAATTGACGAAAACCCTGCCCAATTCCCGATTTAGGGTTTGACACAGCGGGCCCTGCGCGTGACAATCTCTGGGCTGAACATCCTTCTGTCAAAGGAATTGCAATGATCCGTACCGCCCTGCTTGCTTCGTGCCTCTTCGCCGTGACACTGATCCTCGGCGGCTGCAGCAGCCAACTGACCACCTCGACCCAGCTGCGTGACAACTGGACCCCCGAGTTGCAGTCCGTGACGCTCTCCGAAGAGGACTTCACCAACTTCAAATCACGGCACCGCCACAACACCTGGCGTCAGATCCACGACGACTGGGCAAGGCTCTGGTTCACCAACCGCAATATCCGCCTGACCGAGTACGCCCTGCCCTGATCGGGTCAGCCTGAAACGAACACTAGAAGCCGAGGCTTAGGCCTCGGTTTTTTTGTTGCGCGTGATCAAGGCTTGATAAGTTCAGGCTTGCCGTACGGGTTCTCGTACCAGATGACGCCGAGGTTGTCGACCTCTTCGCAGGTCAGCACATCAAGGTCGCCGTCACCGTCGAGGTCGATCAGTTCGATGCGGTCGAACTTCTTACCCTCTAGGCCGGAGATGTCGTAAGCGGGCCAGTCTTTCGGGTCTTGGTCGGGGATGACTTTGATCCACGCGACGCCGGGCTTGTCTTTCTGGCCTTGAGTGTTGAAGGAGACGACGAGATCAGCATTACCATCGTTGTCTATCTTGCCGATTGCGACTGCCTTACCGTTTTTGATCCCGAACGGGTTAGGAATATCGATAACCTTTGGTTTCGGAATCGTACTAATCGACGGCACCTCATCCGTCTTGAACAACCGAACAACGCCGTTTCGTGTTGCGACAGCTACAACAAACTCGCCTTCGGAAAAGGCATCGGGCAACATCGCACCAAACATGTACTCAGCTTGATCATGTTCAAAATATTTCATATCCCAACCACCTTGAAAGCACATACTCATCACCCCTCGCTGCTTCCCCTTCCGATCGGTAACAAGCAAAAGATTGGAATTGGTTCCTCCCGCCATCTCCAGTGACATGATCCAACCAACATCGCAGTATCGATAGTAAACCCATTTACTGAAATCTCGGCGGTTCTCCCTGGGTAAGAAAAAATGTCCTAGCTCTGCATTTTCTCCTTTAGAACCTACAAGTAAGTGGGTGATACTTCGATCATCATTCGGAACCGGCAGGCAGTACATCCACTGCTGCTTCCCCATCGTCGCGGGGATCGGTTCGGTCGCCCACGCGTCTTCGTCCAGCAACCTTGACTTATCCTTCGGGCCCCAATGGACAAACATCGTCTTCGTCTTGCCCTCGCAACTGGAGACGATGTCCATCGCGCCGTCGTTGTCAAGGTCGACCATGACCGCGTCTTCGACGTTCTTGGCCGGGCCAACGGTGACGTCGGGCCACTTCTCTTTTGACTTCACCAGCCCGGGGTTGAGGTAGAGACGGACGATGCCGCCCTCCTCCCAGCCGGTGACGATGTCCATCAGGCCGTCGCCGTTGGCGTCCGCGAGACGCACGCCGTCGGCGCCCTTGGAGCTGTTGTCGATTGTGTGGCGTTGCCAGGGGCCTTGGTTGTCGGCATGGACGGCAAAGGCCGTACACGCCAGCAGAAGTACAAAGCTCCGGGCGGAAGCCAGGAGCAACGATAGACGAGTATGGACAACCATGACAGCACCCATTGTAAGCATGGGCTGCTCCTGGCTCCCGCCCCGGAGCTTTGATCGATTCGGCTACGCCAGGATCGGCTCGATCAGCCGGCCGTGCACATCCGTGAGGCTGAAGTCCCGGCCGGAGAACCGGTAGGTCAGCCGCTCGTGGTCCAGGCCCATCAGGTGCAGGATCGTGGCGTGCAGATCATGGACCTCGTAGCGGTCGTCGACGACCTTGTAGCCGAACTGATCGGACTCGCCCGCACTGACGCCGCCCTTAATGCCGCCGCCAGCCATCCACATGGTGTAGGCGGTCGGGTTGTGGTCCCTGCCGTTGCTGCCCTGGGCAAAGGGGGTCCGGCCGAACTCGGCGCCCCAGACGACCAGCGTCTCGTCGAGCAGGCCGGTGCGTTTGAGGTCCTTGAGCAGCGCGGCGATGGGCTGGTCGACGGCCAAGGCGTTTCCCCCATGGCTTCCAAGCAGGTCTTTGTGTTGGTCCCAGCGGTCCCTGCCGGCCTGCGGACAGGTCAGCTCGATAAACCGGACGCCACGCTCGACGAGCCGACGCGCGAGCAGGCACTGCCGGCCGAACGTCGCGGTGTGTACGTTCTTGTGGTCCAAGCCGTAGAGCGCCTTGGTCTCTTCGCTCTCGCCGGAGACGTCGGCCAACTCGGGCACAGCCCGCTGCATGCGGTAGGCGGTTTCATAGTTGTTGACCGCCGACTCGAGCGCGTCATCACCGCCGACCGCTTCGATCATCGCCTGGTCGAGCGCGCCGAGGAGGTCGAGCTTCGCGCGCTGGTCATCGCCGCTCTCGCGGGGCTTGATGTTGGCAAGCGGGTTGTCGCCCGGCGACATGACCGAGGCCTGGTAGGAAGCGGGCAGGAAGCCGGAGTTGAAGTTGTCCAGCCCGCCGGGCGGGATCAGCCCGCCGTTGAGCACGACAAACCCAGGCAAAGAGTCATTCTCCGTGCCAAGGCCGTAGCCCAGCCAGGCACCCATCGAGGGCTTGCCCTGGATGCCGAAGCCGGTATGCAGGAAGTAGTTCGCCGAGGTGTGTTCGGGGAACTTGCTGGTCATCGACTTGACGAACGCGATGTCGTCCACACACTCGGCGACGTGCGGGAACAGGTCGCTGACCCAGGCGCCGGACTCGCCGTACTGGTTGAACTTCCACGGCGAGGGCATGATCTTGCCGATGCTGTCGAACTGCGTCGGCTCGACGCGCTCGATCACGTCGTAGGGGCTCTTGCCCGCGTGCTTGGTCAGCGCGGGCTTGTAATCGAAGGTATCGACCTGCGACGGGCCGCCATCCATGTAGAGGAAGATGACGTGCTTGGCCTTGGCGATGTGGTGCCCGGGCTTGGGCGCCAATGGGTTGAGCGCTTCCTTGCCGCCGAGCGGCGCGCCGAAGGCCTTGTCACTCAGGAGCCCGGCGAGTGCGACGCCGCCAAAGCCCGTCGCGCAACGCGTCAGCATCTCCCGACGCGAGATAGGCTGCTTGATGTATCGGTTGCAGTGGTGTCCCATCGCGAACTCCTAACGGATAAAGAGGAAACCCTTGAGGTTGTAAGCCACGTGGCACATCTGCTGCCAGAGCTCGACATTGCCCATGAGTTGTTGGTCTGAAAGGTTGCGTTGCTCGGCCTGTTTCTTGAGGAACGCAATCGCGGCGTCACGCTCCAGATCGCTCGCGGCCTGCCCAGTCGCGGTGAGAAAGATCCCATCGATCCGCTTAGCCGGGTCGGTTAAGCCGTCTTTAACCAGCAAAGCGGCCCACTTCTTGGACTGGTCGTGGATGAATGGGTCGTTCATGAGCGTCAACGACTGGGCCGGCACGTTGGTCACGTTCCGCCGACCGATCGCGGTGAACGGGATCGGTGCATCGAAGGTCAGCATCATCGGCGAGAGGAAGTTCCGGCGGATGCTGACGTAGATACTTCTACGCCCTTGGCCATCCAGCGGACCGCCACTTGGCCGGCCTCGGCCCTGCATTTCTCGTGTCAAGTACACGCCGACTGGCGGGCCATAGAGCTGGTCCGTCATCGAGCCTGCAACCTTCAGCACCGAGTCGCGCAGTGTCTCAGAGGTCATCCGGCGGATGTTCTGGCGGTGCAGCAGGATATTCGTGGGGTCCTTTTCCTCGGCGTTGGAGTCAGTCTTATCGCTGCCGCGCTGGTAGGCGCTGCTCATCACGATCCGTTTGATCATGGTCTTGTTCGACCAGCCGTCTTCCTGCATGAACACCACGGCCAAATGGTCTAACAACTCGGGGTGGCTGGGCGCAACTCCGAGGACGCCGAGGTTATCCACCGTCGGCGAGATACCCCGGCCGAAGAGGTGGTGCCACAAGCGGTTGACCTGCACCCGCGCAGTCAGCGGGTTGTTCCGATCGGTGATGCGGCGGGCGAGTTCATCTCGGCCGCTGCCATCCGTAGGCACGGGCGTGCCCTCTTCACCGCCGAGCGCGGTAAGGAAGCGACGCGGAAGGTCTTCGCCGATGCCGGTCCAGCCGCCGCGGATGTGCAGGTAGCTGTCTTCGGGCGTGCCATCGGTAATCGCGAGCGCACGCTGAGGCTTGGGCATGTTCGCCGTGGCCTGCTTGAATCGCTCGGTATCTTCAGCGAATTGCGCGTCCGCGCCGGGGCGTACGGACTCGGTGTTGGCCAGGGCAGGCATATCGGGTGCACTATCGCCGAAACTGACCTCATCGATGATCAGGTGTGCGTCAGCAAGGTCATCGATGATTTCCAGGTGGGCGCGGTGATCGGGCACATCGCCGCCTGGTCCTTTGTGGGCCTTGGTTACGTAAAGATCTCGGTTGGCACCGATCTTGACCCACTGCCACTCGCCCTTGGTGTCGATTTTGACGTCGAGGCCTTCGAAGAGCAGCTTGTTATGCCGGATCATCGTATAGCTGTCGATGATCATACGGGCCTGGCCCTTGCCTTTGACCAGCATCCAGATGTTCTTCTCGGTGTAGTCAAACTCGGGGCTGCGGATGGTGCCCATGGCCTCGTCGCCGTGCAGGCCGCTGTGCGCGACGCCGGGCAGCACCGGGGCGGCCTTGCCGCTGGTCGGGTCCCACTGCCCGGGCGTTGTGGGCTTATCGCCCCAAGCCCAGCCGGTGGCACGCCAGCCGTTGAACGACCTGTTATTGAAGTCCTCGAACTTGGTCGTCTTGTTGTGCCTGATGAGGGTAGGCGCAAGGTCCGGTGCATTGAGCCGGTCAAACCGCTTCTGGCCGTAGTCAACCGCAGCACGGACCTGCCCCACCTGCTTCTCAATCTTGCCGCCTACATCGAGGTACGCTTCCTGCTGGCGCGAGCTCTGCATAAAGCCGACCAGCGAGTAGTAGTCCTCATCGCTAATCGCGTCGAATTTGTGGTCGTGGCAGCGGGCGCAAGAGACCGTCATCCCCAAGAACGACTTGGTCATGACGTCGATCTGATTATCCATGCGGTCCGACTCGTGCTGACGCACATTGGTGGGCGCGTGGGTCTGCTCGTGAAGAAACCACCAGCCAGTCGCCTTGATCGCCTCGTTGACCTGGGTCTCAGGGTGGATCCGCGGCTCGATCAGGTCGCCGGCGATGTGCTCCTTGACGAAGCGGTCGTACGCCAGGTCGTCATTCCACGCCCGGATAACGTAGTCGCGGTACTTCCACGGGTCCGGCATGTTGTAGTCGAACTCATGCCCGTAGCTCTCCGCGTAGCGCATCAGGTCCAGCCAGTGACGCGCCCACTTCTCGCCGAACCGCGGCGACGCAAGCAGGCGGTCGACCAGCTCCTCGTACGCGCTGGGCGAGTCATCGTTGACAAACGCCTGCACCTCCGCGGGCGTTGGCGGCAACCCGATCAGGTCCAGCGTGGCCCGGCGGATGAGTATCGCCCGATCCGCCTTGGGCCCGGGCTTGATGCCTTCCTTCTCCAGCCGTGCCTCGAGGAAGCGGTCGATCACGTTCGTCTTCTCATCAAGACCCTGGGCCTCGGGCAGCTCCTCGACCAGCCGGGGCATGTGCCACGCCCAGTGCTCGGCCCTGCGCTTTTCAAGGTCGAAATACTCCGCAGCAGCGGGCCCGGACTCATCCGGCCAGGGCATGCCCATCTCGACCCACTTCTCCAGGTCCTTGATCACGTTATCCGGCAGCTTACCGTCCGGCGGCATCGGCTTGGTCGGCCCCTTGTAGCGGACCGAGTTGATGATGTCGCTGTCCTCGATGTCCCCTGGATCGCCGATATTCGCATCGAGCACGCCATGGCGGCTGTCGAGTAAAATACCTGCTTTTGGCCCCTTCAGGCCTTCCTTGAGGTGGTCGACCGAGTGGCATGCATAGCAGCTATTCGCTAAGACCGGGCGGATCTTGTTCTCGAAAAACTCTAATTCCTGAGCAGTAAACGGATCCCCCGGCTTGTCTTCAGCCGTAGCATTCGCGCACACCGATAAAACAAGAAGCACCGCTGCTAAAGCTTGTCGAATAGGCATAGAACCACCATGCGATTTTCCTTCACACATATGATACGCCGCCCGGACGCGGTGTTACAGAATCGGCAGAAAAAATCCCCCTCAATCGTCAGGAACACGGATTACAAAGGTCGGGGTAGGCCTTGGCAGTGAGTCTGTGACGTGTCGCAAAAAGTGTAAATCACGGCATCTGATAATCAGGCCCAAAAACCCAGGCGCGCACAACCGGCGCGCCGCCATGCATGCGCCCCCAAAGCCGCCGATGGCATCGGCGGTCTTCTACGATTCAGCTCAAACCTTACCCCACGAAATCCAACACCATCGACGCCCCTGTTTTGATCCTCCGCCTCAATCCAACACCAACCACCAACCCCGCGCGCATAATCTATGCGACCTACACGATCACCAATGCAGCACAGTTGAAATGGCAGTCGGGAAAAGTCCATTCCTACCAAACCATGCACCAACAGTGTGCCCTGGGATGAGCGTTAGCGAACCCCCGGAACAGACTTCTGTTGACGCATGACAGAAGATACCTTCTTGTTACTCGCCGAGCCTCACCCCGGCCACCCCCGGTGTCGTTGTCCATGGTTTTCTCGATCTCGTTGTTGCTATTCGTGGCACCGGCCAAAAAACCGATCGCGTTCATACAGCGCGAGATTGTCCTTCCATACCGTTGGACTAATCAATCAGCTTGATCATCTCATTGCCGAAGGCTTCGCCCATGTAGTAAAAAATCTCTGCACTACCAAAAAAGTGAAACCCCCCATCGCCACCGACGCGCTGCCACTCCTCTTTAACCGCGTTCCAAGGCTCCCAACCTTTTTTCCTCTGCTCCTCTGTTGCTGCCGTCTGATCCCGGACCCGCAGGTACTCTTCTCGCGGTAGCCGCTGCCACTCTTGCCGTGTGAGCCCCATCTCTCGGAGGTTCTTGCCTCGTATGCTGTGTCCCGTCTTCTTGCATTTGTTATAGATCTCCATGTATTTTTCCAGCTCTGGGATATGGAACTGCTTGGTCGGGACAAACGAAACAGTTCCCTTGAACTCGGGTAATTCAGCGACCGCTTGCTGTGCCCGGCGTAGCTTGACCATGGTGCTCGGTTCTTTGCCGGGTTTGGTTTCGTGCGCACCACCCTGGCCGCTCTCGCCGATGACGACCGGCAGGTTGGGGACGTCGAGGTCTTGACGCACGTCCTTGATGAGTTGGGCGAGGCGATCCGTGTATTCGGCCGTGCTCTTTAGGTCGTTCCAGCCCTGGAACCAGACCATGCCGCTGACCTCGTAGCCGCCCTTGTGATCGGGGAAGTACTTGCCGAGGTTTCCCAGCACTTCCTTGGTCTGTTTCATCGCCAGCTCGTATTCAGGCCCGGGCCCGCCGCTGCCCGGCGGGAGGAAATCCTTCGCCAGGCTCTTGCCGCCCCAGGCACACTTGATCAGCAGGACCTGCTCGCCGAACTTGTCACCGATCACGTGGCCGAACCCGAGTTCGGGGCCGAACATGGACTGCTGGTTCCCGGAGGTGCTATTCTTGCCAGTGCCGCCGTATCCCACGCCGAGGTCGCCGTACTTCTGAGAGAACCAGACCCAGACGTCCTCGCGCACGGCGAACTCATCGCCGTCCATCAGGTGCTTGAAGCCCGGCCCCTTCTCGGGGTCCTCGATCAAGTACGGGATCTGGTGGGACCGGCCCTTGCCTTCCATGTTGGATTGGCCCCACATCAGGAAGACCTTGACGGTATCCGCGGCCTGCACACCGGCAGAACAAAGAAGGATTGCCGTCGTGCAGAGGGTTGTTATGAAAGAACGTCTCATTGGTTTGTGCTCCAGTGCGATGAAAAATGTACGCCCCCCTTTTTGCCACCCTTTTTGTCACCGATCAGCGTAAAAGCCAGGCAAATCCGCATGGCTTGGCTTCAAAATGATTGACCAGATGATCGAAACCCCATGACTCGAACGAACGGGCCGAGGATGAAGGCGACATCACGCCCGGCCCCCTTTCCTGACGCTTATCAGGGCGGGTCCTATTTCAGCCCGCCGTTGAACATCTCCAGCGTCAGGGTGTCTGGGCCGATGAAGATCGGCTCGGCACTGCCATCGAAGAAGGCGAGGTTGGTTCGCCCGTCGTGCCGATCGTCGTCGGCGTCGATCATGCGCGGCTTGTTGTTCTCGTTCCCCGCGGCGTTGTAGGTCAGGTGGCCGGGGCTATAGAAGCTGGCCTGGACCAGTTGGTAGACCTCGGGCGAGTGGGTGTTGGGTGTGTCGAGGGTGGTCCGGTTCAGCTCGACAAAGATGTAGGTGTTGCTGGGGTTGGGCACGGCGTCGAGCTGCTCGGCGGCGGAATAGAGCTTGCCCCTTCGGTAGCTGACTTCGTCGTACCAGCCCCCTTTTCTCAGCCCGTCAAACCACAGGCCGTTGACGCCGTAGCCCAGTGTGTAAAGGTCCGATGGGGCCGAGGGGCACTCGAAGATGTCCGAATGCTGATCCATCCAATCCGGTATGATCGGCCCGGTCTTGCTCTTGTAGCCCGAGTCGGGCGCCTTGAGTCCCAGGTAGTCCGCGATGGCGGTGAAGGCGAAGCCGCGCCCGTTGTTGGTGCCGAGCTGTACGTCGAAGCGATTTGTAAGCGGGTCGCGTACACCGCCGCGCACCATGTACCCGTCGTTGTCGGCGGCGAAGCCGTGCTCTGCCTGAGTGAAGCCGCGCATGTTGACGAGGCAGTGAGACTGCTGAGCCGCTCTGCGAGCGGCGCCCAGAGTTGGCAAAAGGATCGCGATCAGCAGCGCGATGATTGAAACTACGACCAACAACTCGATCAGCGTAAAAGCGCGGCAAACTCGCATGACTTGGCTCCAAAATGATTGACAAAACGGGCGGAAAACCCCCGACCCGAGCGAACGGGCCGAGGATGAAGGAGAAACGGATTAGCTTGAACGGCGGCGACGCCCAGCAATCAAGAGGCCGCCAAGGCCTAGCAGTGCGAGCGAGCCGGGCTCGGGGACCGGCGTAATCGCAACGTTGTCGAGTTCCCAGTTCCCTAAATTACCGTTACCGGCTTGGAAGACGATGCCGATAAAGTCGTAGCCCGCCCCGAAGTCGGCGGTCAGCGAGACCGGATCCGGCACGCCGTCTGAGTTAATTTGCGTCTGTCCGTTTTGGGCACTGCCGTTACGAAAAGCCAGGAAACCGCCTTCTGAATCGACGCCTGTGGTTGTGATGAGCGGCGTGGCATCTCCGAGAATCATTAAGTCTGCGTCGATATTCCCAGAGTTACCAATCTGAGTGTTGCTCCGACTCGTGGGTACAGTTTGCCCCGTGTTCCAGCCGACCAAATAAACGAGCACGTCCGATCTGTTGACAGTCCCGCTGAGATCAATATCGAAGCTAAAGAACTGTGCCCCTTTCGTGCTCTTGCCATCGTTGATGACCTGGTACATGGCGGCCCCACGGTCGCTCTTGCCTACGGGGTCGAAAGTCGCTACACCACCGGTCTGTTCCCACTTCCTGCTGGACTCCACCGCAGCAAACCAGCCCGCATCTGCGGTGGCATGGAAGTCGGTGCCTAGCGTGCCCGTGCCTGTCAAAGGCAGCGGTGTCGACGAGCCGGCGATAGTAGTGAACTTCGTGGCATCGCTGAAGTCGCCGTTGATCACCGCGGCGGACGCGGGTGCCTGATAGAGCGCTGCGGCCGCGAGGGCGGCGGCGCCAAAGAGCCTAACGGTTGTCGTCATCGGGTTTTTCATCACTGATTCTCCTGTTGAAGTTGTTCCCTGCTTTGAAGGGAGGGTGATATATGATCTGGGCCGCCGATCCTTGGCATCCCAGCTTGAATGGCCTGACGTGATCCGGGTTTGTCTTTTCGATCGATCCTGCTTTCCGCCTCTATCTCCTTTCTTGGCTGCAAGGCGATTCATTGGTCTTTTGCTTGATGCGGTGTCTCTGCGTCCACTAGGGCTGAGCGTCTCCTGCTGCGACCAGGATGCGTAGGTGGTCGCCACTACTTTTTCTCGCGGCCCTCTCGATAGAGACCAAAAGGCTCCGCCCGTCCGGGCCGATCTCGACCTGCGGATTCTCAAAGCCACGGGTCGGGTGCCCCGCCGGGTAGTCGACCTGTGGGTGAGCGAAGTGCTGATCCGACTGGTTAAGCAGCATGTGGTTGGTGATCACGCCGATGATGGGCCGATCGAACACGATCGTCCCGTGGGCGCTCCCCCCGTCTTCGAGGGAGTCGAAGTGCAGGATGTAGGCATCCACTCTCGTGTCCTCTCCTATAACAGCACGGCTCTTGTCGCCAATAGGCTTCAATGGCCCGGAACTATTGATTTTGGTGCCGGCCGGGACCAGCGCGTTGCCTTTCTCCAGGAAGAGGTACGCGTTGTTGGCGTCGGCTAAGGCCGAGTGCATGATCGAAGGCGGCGGCGTCGAAAGCCAGCGGACCTGGCCCGTCAGCCGAGGCATGACCTCGCGGCTGGGCATGCTCGTCTGGAAGTCGAGCGTCGTATCGTATTTAACCTTCTCGACGCTCCCGGAATGGACCCGTGCCAGTTCGCCTTCGTTTAAAGGCTGTTTCTCGGTTGCTGTCGGCCCGGCGCTCACCTCCACAGACCCGGTAAACACACGTACGCCAACCGTGCCGTCCTCGTCGACGATGACGCCGAACGCCGTGCCGACATCGATCACATCCCCTTGAACGGTCTTGACCACAAAGCCTTTGCTCGTTGGCGTTTCGCACAGGCCGACGAGCTTGCCCGTTTCCAAACGCAGCGCGTTGTCGTTGAGCAGCTCGAACCTGGCGGGCGCTTCAATGACAGCGACCGCCCCGCGCGCGGTCGTGACCTCCGCGAACCCATCGATCAGCTGGAGCCGCTGACCCGCAAACAGGTCTTCTCCGGGCCGACGGTGCCAGACAGCGTCCCGCTCAGCAGTCAGCGTTGCGACGACCTGTGGCGCTTCGATCGGGCGCTCAACCGCGATCGGGGCGGGCGTCTGGCCCGGGCCCTCCACGATGGTGGCGTCGTCATCCGGGCCGCTGAGCAGCACAACGCCTAGCACCACACCCATCAGCACTGCGGCAGCGGCCGCGAGCACCGCCACCCGCTTGGGGGTGAAGGTGTGCTTGACCACGTATGACAGGGCGTCCATGTATTGCCGCTTCGTCAGCCTGTCCGAGAGTTCGAGATGGATCGGGGTCGGCCCCGGTTCGTCATAGACGGGCTTGGCGTTGTCGTAGTCCTGCTGGAGCAGCTGCAGGTCCTGCTGCCCGAGGAAACCGCCGGTGCTCAACTGCATCGACTTCGCGATCGCGTCGCGCTCGAAGCGATCGCCGAGCATCTGGTTGATCATCATCGCCTTGGCGAAGGCGTCGGCATACTCCGGGTCGTTTGCCAGTGCTTGTTCGAGCTGGTCCAGCTCGTCCTGCGGGAGCGTGCCATCGAGGTACGCGTCGACTAGGCGGTCGGGGTCGGTCATCGCTTGCCCTCCCCGCTGGCCATGTGTTTCTCGATGCAATTGCGGAGCGCTTGGCGGACGCGGAAGAGGACGCCGGAGACCGCGTTGGCGGTGCTGCCGAGCATCGCGGCGATGCCATCGACGCGTTTGTCCTGCTGGTACCGCAGCTCGATGATCCGTCGGCTGCGTTCGGGCAGCAGGTCGACGCACTGCTCCAGCGCGGCACGCATGTCGTCGCTGGACTCCGAAAGGCGGCCGTAGGCCCCGGCCAGTGCTTCGAGCGCCTCGCTCTTGAAGATGTGCCTGTCGCGCTGGTTGGTGCGGTACCGCTTGTGGATGTGGTTTCGGGCGATCGACAGGGCCCATGTGTTGAAGCCGACGCCCTCGGGGATCTCGGTGAAGTTTGCCGACACCGCGGCGCCGACTTCCTGAATAATGTCCTCGGCGTGCTGGCGGTCGCGGACCGACGACATCACAAACGCCGTGAGCACGGGGAGCACCTGTGTCCACTGTCGCGTAAGGGCTTGCCGGAGCTGCTGGTCGGATGTGGGTTGGTCAGCCATGGGGGTACCGTAGAGCAAGCAACGAGAAAACGTCACCGCAACTAGTTAGTACCCGATGGGGAGAAAATCTTTTGCAGATTGCCAAAAAAAATTCAGAAACCGGCCTCAGGAAGCCTCAATACACCTTCGGCAACTCAAAGCCCTTGCGTCGCTCGGCGTAGTCGAGCTTCGCATTCGCGGCCTCGGAGTTGGTGAACTTCCATAACTTGCCGTCGAACTTGAGCTCTTCCTTCACGTCGTAGGCAACGTTCGCGAGGTGGCAGAGCGCCGCGGTACGAGAGCCGACCTCGACATCGCAGACCGGCTGCTTGTCCGTGCCGATGCAGTCGATGAAGTCGTTGAGGTGGTTCTGGCCCTTGTGCAGGCGTTTGTCTGAATCGGTGAGCGGTTCTTCGAGGATCGACGCGGGCTCGGACTTGAGGCTGCCGCGGTTGACGTGGATGCTGCCCTTCTCGCCGATGAACTTCACCCCGCCCTGCCTGACGTGGACGATCGTCTTGCCGTCGGCGTAGACCATCTTCACGCCGTGGGTCGCGTTCTCGTCTTCGGCCGGGATGACGGTGACCGGGCTCTCGCGGTCCTTGCCGAAGGCCCACTGGGCGATGTCGAACATGTGCGCGCCGAAGTCGGCCAGACCACCGCCGGCGTACTCCTCGTAACGGCGGAAGGCGGGGAAGTGGTTATGCACGCCACGCGGGCTGAGGTCAGGATGGTAGCCACGCATCGGCGCGGGACCGAGCCATAGGTCCCAGTCCAGGCCTTCGGGTTTGTCTTCCGTCGGCAGGTTGCAGGGCACCGCGGGGTTGCCGCTGCCGCACTCGGCGAGTTCGCACTTGCCGATCCGGCCGTTGATCACGTACTCGACGGCTTTGATAAACCGGCCGCCGAACTCGTTGCGTTGCTGGCTACCGGTCTGGAAGGTGACGCCGGCCTTCTTCTGCGACTCGATGATGACTTGTGACTCGCGGAGGTTCAGCGTCAGCGGCTTCTCGGCATAGACGTGCATGCCCTTCTCCATCGCGTGCATCGCGGGGATCGTGTGCCAGTGGTCGGGCGTGTAGATCAGCGCGATGTCGATATCTTTTCGATCGAGGAGCTCGCGGTAGTCGTTGACGCCGACGCAGACGTTGCCGCCGTAGTGCTTGTTCGCGATCGCGACATTGTGGTCCCGGCGTTCGGTATCGACCTCGGCGATAGCAAGCAGCTTCATTTTCGGGTGCTTGATGAACTGGCCGAGCTTACCCCCGCCGCTGCGCTTACCCGCACCGATGAGGACCGCGCCCATCTGTTCTTTCGCCTTGTCCTGCGCCCACGATCGGCCGGTGAGCATCGTCGGGCCGAGCGCGGCGGTGGCGGTCAGACCGGCGAGGACCTGCCGGCGGGTGGCGTGGTTGGATTGGTTGGACATCGTGTGCTCCTTCTCTTGCATTGCTTGCTCTATCATCCGCCCCCACCACGAGGTGGGGGTTCGATCCCGAGTTATAGAACCCCCCATCTTGCGCTGGGGGCTGTTGATTCAATCACGATTGCTATTCATCTGCTTCACCGAGATACTCGATCTTGATGTAGTACGCGCCGAAAGTCTTGCCCTCTTTGTTGGTGAGGGTCGCAGTCAGTTCCGCTTGGCCTGCTGGCAGCGTGAAGACTGCCGAGCCAATGCGCTCGTCGGGCTCAACAGTCCAATCTTGAGCCTTCCCACTGTTTTCAAGGGATAGGGCAACCTTGGCCTTCACACACCCCGATGGCTTATCAACATACTCCGGCCAACGCATCGGCGTGATGCGGTACTTGCCGGCCTTCACCACGTTCACCGCGAACGGGCCGTTGCGCAGCTCGTTGCGGTTTACATACGCGTGGTGCCAGGACGAGTCACCCTTCTCCATCAGCCAGTCGTGGCTCATCAGCGTCGTCGGGTTCTCCGCGCCGCCGAGGTCGAAGCGGACGACCGTCTCGAACGACGGCTCAAGAGAGGCCCACCACGTTTCATACTCCGCGCGGAGCATGGCAACGACATCCGGGTTCGCCGCGGCGATGTCGTTCTCCTGGCCGGGGTCTTGCTCGATGTTGTAGAGCTCTTTGCCATCGATCAGCCGCCAGCGCTCGGTCATCACCGCGGACCGATCCCACTTCGGCGGGAGGTAGCCACGCTGGACATGCACAAATCGGGTGCGTCGTGGCGCGAAAGGTCCGAACTTGAATGCGTCCTTGAACGACTCGCCATCCAGCGGGCCCCGCTTGAGCTTGCCCTCGGCGATCGGATCGAGTTTGCACAACTCGGCGAGCGTCGGCATCACATCCAGGTGGGCTAGCAGGTTGTCGATGTCACGGCCTTGATCGAGCCCACCCGCAGGCCAATGCAAAAAGAACGGCACGCGGTGGCCGCCGTCCCAGTGCGAGCCCTTCCAGCCGCGCATGCCCGCGTTGAAATACTTAAAGTCGCTGTCGCGGTCGATCCAGCCCGCGGTCGTGCCGTTGTCGCAGGTGTAGATCAGGATCGTGTTCTCGGCGAGCCCCTTGTCGTCGAGGAACTTTCTTAGCCGGCCGAGGTTCTCGTCGATATTGGTAATCATCGCGTAGAACTTCGCCATCGTTGGCGGGACGCCCTTATCCAGGTACACCTTCGCCTTTTCGTCTTCGATGTTCCAGGGGTCGTGCACCGCGGTGGTCGGCAGGTAGACGAAGAACGGTTCGTCGCCGTGCTGGTCGGTGTCCTCGATGAACTTCATCGCCTCGCTGTACCAGACGTCCGTGTGGTAGCCGGGGAACCTCTGCCACCTCTCGTTGACCTTGTATGTGTCGTCGAAGCAGTCGTTGCCGAGCCAGTTCGCGCCCTGGTTGACCGCCCCGCCGGGGGACCAGACGCAGTAGTCGAAGCCCTGGTCCATGGGGCGGAGCGGCGCGTTAGCACCAAGGTGCCACTTGCCGAACATGCCGGTGCGGTAGCCGTTGTCCTTGAAGTACTCGGCGAGGGTGTACTCATCGGGGTGCATGAGCGATCGGCCGTTGATCGTGTGCCAGACGCCGGTGCGTGTCGAGTAGCGCCCGGTGAGCAGCGCCGCGCGCGTGGGCGAGCAGGTCGGGTCGGTGTGGTAGTCGGTTAGCCGGATAGACTCGCCGTGCAGCTTGTCCATGTTCGGCGTCTCGATGACGGGGTTGCCGAGCGCCGCGATGTCGCCGTAGCCCTGGTCATCGGTCATGATGAGGATGACGTTGGGTTTATCCCGAGCAGCGTCGAGGGGCCGCTCGGCAAAGCCGGGCAGCGCTAGGGACAGGAGGAACACAACTAAGAGTCGGTACATCTATCAGTCTCCGGAGGGATCGTCTCCTTCGACGAGTTCGATCTTGACAAAGTACGCGCCGAAGGTCTTGCCGTCTTCGCGCGTCAGGGTTGAGGTCATGCTTGCAGGACCTGCAGGCAGGTCAAACTCAAAAGCCTGAATCGGCTTTTGTGGGTCTACCTTGCCACCGTTGGCTTGAGCGGCGGGTGCCGCTGGGTCGTTGTGCTGTGACTCGATATCGATGCTGACGTTTACAACCCCAGACGGCTGATCCACGTACTCCGGCCAGCGCATCGGCGTGATCTTGTACTTGCCCGCCTCGACCACATTGACCATAAACGGGCCATTCGCCAGCTCGTTGTTACGCACATGGTTCTGGTGCCAAGACGCACGGCCCTCCTCCATCAGCCAGTCGTGGCTCATCAGCGTCGTCGGGTTCTCCGCCCCGCCGAGGTCGTAGCGCGCGATCTGTTCGAACGAAGGCTGCATCTCTTCCCACCATTTTTCGTAGTCCTGACGCATCATCGCAACCTCCTCGGGCCGCTTCTCTGCAAGGTCGTTGGTCTGGCCGGGGTCTTTCTTGATGTGATATAGCGCTTTGCCATCGATCAGGCGCCAGGGCCCCTTCATCGCGGCGGTGCGCTCCCACTTCGGCGGAACGAACTGCCGCTGCGTCGCGGTAAAAATCGTCCGCTCTGGCAGCGCGTCCTCATCGCCTTCGAGCACACGCCTCAGTGACAAGCCATCCAACGCACCGCCTTCTGGCTTTTTAAGGCTCAACACATCGACCAGTGTCGGCAGCACATCGAAGTGAGCACAGAGCGTGTCGATGTCCTTGCCCTTGTCCATCCCACCCTTGGGCCAGTGCATGAAGAACGGCACGCGGTGACCGCCGTCGTACTGCGAGCCTTTCTGCGCCCGCATCCCCGCATTGAAACCCTTGATGCTCTTCTTATCCTTGTTCTGGAACTGGCCGCGGGCCGTGCCGTTGTCGGTCGTGTAGATCAGCAGCGTGTTGTCTGCGAGGCCTTGTGCGTCCAGGTATTGCCGCAGCTTGCCGAGGTTCTCGTCGATGTTCGCGATCATGCCGTAGAATTTGGCGTTGGTTGCCGGCACACCGAGCTTCTCATAGGGGTCGCTGTACTTGTCCGCGACGATGAAAGGCCCGTGCGGGGCATTCGTCGACAGGTACGCGAAGAACGGTTTGTTTTTGCCCTTGGCCTTGTCGATGAACTTCATCGTCTCATCGAACCAGATGTCGGTGCAGTAGCCTTCGAACTTGGTCTTGACGCCGTTGACCTCGTAGGTGTCGTCGAAGTAGTCGTTGCCGAAGTAGTCCGGCCCCTGGCCGACGCCGCCGCCCTTGTGCCAGACGACGTGTTCAAAGCCCTGGTCCATCGGCCGCATCGGTGCGTTGTCGCCCAGGTGCCACTTGCCGAAGAGCGCGGTCTTGTAGCCGTTGGCCTTGAACACCTCGGCGAGGGTCAGCTCTTCGCTGGGCAGCATGGACCGGCCGTTGATCGTGTGCCAGACCCCGACGCGCGTCGAGTACCGCCCGGTCATCAGCGCGGCACGCGTCGGCGAGCAGGTCGGGTCGGTGTGGTAGTCGGTGAAGCGGATCGACTCGCCGTGTAAGACGTCGAGGTTGGGCGTCTTGAGGATCGTGTTGCCGTGCGCCCCAACATCGCCGTAGCCCTGATCGTCGGTGATGATCAGGATAACGTTGGGGCGGTCCGCCGCGGACGCAGGCAGCGCGAAGGCAAGCAGAAGCAGGCAGAGTAGGCGGCGCATAAACAGGCTCCCTGGGAAAAGTCTCTAGGTTGAGACGGATGACAGTGAGCCATCATACAGGGGTGTGTATCTGGGGCTTTTAGATGATCTGGTGGATCGGCTCCGCACCCTCGACGCCGACCAGGCTCTCGTCCAGGCCGTTGTGGAAATACGTGAGCGCATTCGGATCGTGGCCGAGCTGCCGGAGGATCGTCGCGTGCAGGTTCTTGACGTGGAAGCGGTGGGTGATGGCCTGGCTGCCGAGCTCATCGGTCTCTCCAACGCTGACGCCGCCCTTGATCCCGCCGCCGGCCATCCACATCGTGAAGCCGTAGCTGTTGTGATCCCGGCCGCTGCCCTTGGCGTACTCGGCGGTAGGCTGCCGGCCGAACTCGCCTCCCCAGACAACTAGCGTCTCGTCGAGCATGCCGCGCCGCTTGAGGTCGGTCAGGAGCGCCGCGATGGGCTGGTCGGTCGCCCCGGCGTGGAGGTTGTGGTTGTGCTCGAGGTCGCCGTGCGCGTCCCAGTTGTGGTCGTTGTGCGCTCCGCCGGAGTAGACCTGGATAAACCGCACGCCGCGCTCGACCAGGCGTCGAGCGAGCAGGCACTTGCGGCCGTACTGCTGCGTCCGCTTGTCGTTCAGCCCGTACATCTCCTTGGTCTTCTCGTCTTCGCTGTCGATCGCGACGGCCTCGGGCGCCTCGGCCTGCATGCGGTAGGCGAGCTCGAAGCTGTTGATCCGCGCGGCGAGGTTCGAGTTGTCCGAGCGGGTCGCCGCGTGCGCCGCGTTCTGCGCGTTGAGGTGGTCGATCATCTCGCGCTGCAGCGCGGGCGTCACACCCTTGGGCGAATCCAGCGACAGGATCGGTGTGCCCGTCGCGTTCACGACCACACCCTGATAGCTCGCGGGCATGTAGCCACTGGTCCAGTTCTTCGCGCCGCTGATCGGTCCGCCGCTGTCATCGAGCATCACGACATAGCCGGGCAGGTTCTGGTTCTCCGTGCCCAGGCCGTAGTTAACCCACGAGCCCAGCGATGGGTGGCCGGAGAGGATCCGCCCGCAGTTCATCATAAGCAGCGCGCTGCCGTGCAGCGGCGAGTCGGCGTACATCGAGTGGATAAACGCGATGTCGTCGACGTGCTTGGCGACGTTCGGGAACAGGTCTGACACGTACTTGCCGGACTCGCCATACTGCTTGAACTTCCAGCGCGGCTCGACGATCCGGCCTTGGTTGCGGTGGCCGCCTCGGCCGAAGGTCTTGACCTCGACCGTCTTGCCATCCATGCCGTACATGTTGGGCTTGTAGTCGAAGGTATCGATCTGCGAAGGCCCGCCATACATAAACAGGAAGATCACGCTCTTGGCCTTGCCGGGCAATGGCGGGGCCTTGGGCGACAGCGGGTTCTTGTACGCGCTGCCATCCGCGGCGACGGCCTGCTGGCTCAGCCACTCCGGGCCCAGCAGGCTCGAGAGCGCGACGGCACCAAAGCCGCCGGCCGTCTGCCAGAGGAACTCGCGCCGGGTCCGGCCACAGAAATTTTGTTGCTTTTGCTCAGACATCAAAAACCACCTTTAGTCGAGATAAACAAACTCATTCAAGTTGTACGCTACAAGGCAGAACAGCTTCAATGCACGTTCTGCGTCGAGGCCGTGCTCCTTCTTCACCTTCTCTACAAACGCGACATTCGTTTCCACTTCCTTCTCCGTCGGCTCGCGCGTCAGGACCAACTGCAGGCCCAGCCGGACCTGGTCCGCCAGTTCGGGGCCTGCCTCTTTCTTGAGCCGCTGGGCGAACACGATCGCTTCGTCCTGCATGACTTCGCTGTTCAGCGTGATCAACGACTGCGTCGGCACCGTGGTCGCAAAACGGACCGGGCAAGGCGAATCGGTCTCCGCCTGGTCCAGCGCCGCCAACAACGGTTCACGCAGCGAACGCTTGATGTGGATGTAGACGCTGCGTCGATCACGCTCGGCTTCCGAAGACACACCCCAGGCGCTGCCCGGACGCGACGCGGTGGCGAGCACTTCCTTAGGCATCTTGGTGTAGATGCTCGGCCCAAACTGCTTTGGGTTCATCGAGCCGTTGACCGCCAGCAGCGAGTCACGGAACTCCTCGGCAGACAGACGACGCATGTCGAACCGCCAGAACAGGTCGTTACCCGAGTCCTTCTCGAGGCCGGCCTTCTGTGCGGTGCTGCTCATCTGGTACGCCTTGCTGGTCATGATGAACTTATTCATCTCTTTAACGGACCAGCCCTGTTCGATGAACGTTGCGGCGAGGTAGTCGAGCAGTTCGGGGTGGGTTGGCCGTTCGCCCAGCACGCCGAAGTCGCTGGTCGACCGCACGATGCCCCGGCCGAACTGGTGCTGCCAGATCCGGTTGACCATGACCCGCGCGGTCAGGGGGTTGTCCGGGCTCGCCAGCCAGTCCGCCAGCACAAGTCGTCTGCCGTTAGCGTTGATGCCCTCGGGCAGTTCGGGCACTGCGGGCACCGCGCCGCCGAGCACGAGCGGGAACCGCGCGGGCACGTCTTCGCCGAGTGCATTCGCGCTGCCACGCTCGTGGACCTGCTGCTTGGGTAAGTCGCGACCACGCTCGTTCAGCACCATCGCCGGATACGGCCGAGCGACCGGGCGTGCAATGAGCTTGTCCAGGTCGCTACGGCTGACTTTGTAAGCATCAAGCCGCTGTTTGCCGAGCACCTGCTCGCCCTTCGCGTCGATCATCGCGCGCTTGGCGATGAGCGGATCAACTACGCCGGTGTAAAGACCGACATCGACAAACCACTGGTTGCGGTTGCCCTTGCTTGACTTGACCGCCAGTGAATTAGAGCCCACGACAAGCGCGTTGAGCGCCTCGGCCGGGAGCTGGATCTGTTGGTAGCGCTGGCCCGTTGCGTTCTTTCGCTGGTACACCAGGATGCCGTTGATGTGTACCTCGGTCGCGTCCTGATTCATGATGCTGAGTGTGAGGTGCTGCGGCTCCTCGGTCAGGCGGAAGTTGCGGCGGAGGTAGATGTGGTCGCTGTTCCAGTTGTTCGGCAGATTCTTCTTGTTGACGCCGTAGCCGAAGCCGCCCTTCGCGGTCGGCCAGGCGCGGTCGTCGAACTGTTGGATAAACCAGTTCTCGCCGGGGTCGGTGTTCTGGTAACGCCATTCCTGGAGTTCGCGTTCACTGGTCGGCGCGATAGGCGCCAGCCTGCCCTTTTTCTCCTGGAACTCGGCACCAACGGCCTTGGCAAAGGCGGACTCCGTTTCGCCGATCGCCTTCTGCAAGTCCGCGACTTGTTTATCCCAAGCGTCCGCCTTCTGCTGCGTCTGGCTGTCTAGCGGGTCGCGCAGGTTCTTGGAGATCGCATCATCACGGCCACGGAGCTGCTCCTGGATGTTGTTGTAGAACGCGTACATCGCGAAGTAGTCGCTCTGCGTGATCGGGTCCTTCTTGTGGTCGTGGCAGCGGGCACAGCCCATCGTCGTCGCGAGGAAGGCGGCGCTGGTCGTGTCAACGATGTCGCCGATATAGTCCGCGCGGGCCTGCACCCGGTCCGTCGGTTCGTCGTCCCAGATCTGTAGGCGGTTGAATCCCGTCGCGATATACGACTGAGCATCGCGGTCCGGCAGGAGGTCGCCCGCCACGTGCTCCTTGATAAACCGGTCGTAGGGCGTGTCGGCGTTAAACGCGCGGATCAGGTAGTCGCGATACCGCCAGATGTTGCGCTTCTTGCCGTCGCGCTCGTAGCCATTAGTCTCAGCGTATCGCGCGAGGTCCATCCAGTGCCTGGCCCAGTGTTCGCCGTAGTGCTTGGACGCGAGGTAGCCATCGATCACGCGCTCCCACGCGTCGGGCTGGTCGTCGTTGATGAAGTCTTGGACTTCCTGCGGCGTCGGCGGCAGGCCCGTCAGGTTGTAGCTCGCTCGGCGGATCATCGCGATGCGATCAGCCGGCACATTCGGCTCCAGGCCCTTCTCTTTGAGCTTGGCATAGATGAACGCATCGATCGGATGCTCGGCCCAGGCCGGGTCATCCACCTCCGGTACCTCGGGCTTCACGACCGGCTTGTACGCCCAGTACGACTTGCCCTCTTCGATCGAAGGCGGGCCATCGTCCACCGCCTCACCCGGGTCGGCGAGCAGGCCTTCCTTGCCCGGCGTCCAAGGCAGCCCAGCCGCGACCCACTTGGTCAGCGTCTCGATCTCCTCCGCAGGCAGCTTGCCCGACGGCGGCATCTCGTAGTCCACGTCCGTGTAGTTGATCGCCACGACGAACAGGCTCTCTAGATGGTCCTGCCAATCGACGACCTCACCACTGACCCCACCCTTGAGCATTGCCTCCCGGCTGATCAGGCTCAAGCCGCCGCGCGTCTTGTCACCGCCGTGGCAACGCACGCAGCGCTTATCAAGGATCGGGCGGACCTTGTCCTCAAAGAATGCGATCGCATCCGGGTCCTGTGGTGCCGGTGGGACCTTGGGGTCTAACGGTGCACCGGGCTCGGCATGCGTCGGCGACAGCAAGATCGCGAACGCGACACCGAGCACCGCCAACCCCGCCAAAGGAGCCAGCAGGCGCTGCCAAACGATCGACTTGTTGGCCTGTTCTAGGTTCATGCTGCTGCCCAATACTCCAGCAACGCGTCGCGTCACAAAGGTCCAGGTTCTGAGTGTAGGTACCGCTCTTGTACGGATGCACCATCTCACTCGCACATACATAGTAGATTAAAAAATTGTCGCCACAGTGACATCTTGGATCGAATCAGTGCTATTTTGGGTCGTATGGCTATCGAGGAAAAGACACTATTGCCGCCCGCCCCGGACAAACCGCGCCGGTCGGTCCTTTTGGCGCTGGCGTGGTACGACTACAGGGCCCACATCGGGGCCTCCCGCTACGCGCTCGAGCACGGCTGGCACCTCGACGCGACCATGGCGCAGTCCAACGAGTTCGCCCACGGCTGGCAGGGCGACGGCATCCTCTGCAAGCTCGGCTGCACCAAACTCCACCCCGATTACCTCGATTTCGTGCAAGACCTGCACCTCCCCGCTGTCGACCTCTCCGTGTTCGGCCAGGACATCGGCCTGCCCTCCCTTGAGTTCGATCCATATGACATCGCCACCAAGGCCCGCGATCACTTCTTCGAGCGCGGCCTGCACCACTTCGCCTTCTTCCCCGACAAAGACACACCGCCCATCCGCATCCGTAAGGACGCCTACCTCAAGACCCTCGCCAAGCAAGGACACGACGCCCACCTCATCCCCGAGTTCGCCAACCAAGCCAATGAAAAAGCCTGGCAACAGGCCGCACAAGACCTCGGCGAACACCTGCTCACCCTCCCCCGGCCGATCGGGATCCTCTGCTTCTCAGACGAGTGGGGGCTCAAGGTCCTCGAAGCCTGCCAACGCGTCGGGCTCAATGTGCCCGAAGACGTCGCCGTGCTGGGCATCAACAACAACACCCTCGTCTGCGAATCGCTATCCACCCCTCTGTCCAGCGTCATGCTTGACATGGAGGCCTGGGCCTACGAGGCCTGCCGCATGCTCGACGCGTTGATGGACGGCGAGGCTGCCAACCCGGGGATGGCAGTCTTCCCCACCTCCGGCGTCGTCACCCGCCGATCCACCGATGTCGTCGCCACCGACCACCCGGAGGTCGCCAAGGCCGTCGCCTTCATCGCCGAGAACTACCACAAGCCCATCGGCGTAGACGACGTCGTCGAGGCGACGCGCATGACCCGCCCGGGCCTGAAGCGTGCGTTCGCCAAGAACCTCCGCCGATCCATCCGCGAGGAGATCCAGCGCGTCCGCCTCCGCCACATCAAGCGCTTCTTGATCGAGACCGACTACACCCTGGACACGATCGCCTCCGAGGTCGGCTTGGCCGGAGCGCGCCAGTTGCACCAGACCTTCAACCGCGTCGAGAGCCTGACCCCCCGCCAGTACCGGCTGCAGCACCGCAACGACGAAAAAATCAGCCGGGCGTAGAGCACGGCACTATGGCACAGAACATACGGGTCACGCGCCTTGAATCACCGGGCACATAACCCCACGCGCGCATGATCGGTGCGCCGCCGTGCACACGCCGCTAAGTGCAGGGCTCCGCGCAGCTACGCCGTGGGCCCGCCATTGACAAACCTCATGCCCGATCGGACGCGGCCCGGCTCACTTTGACGCTCTTTCCTTGAATCCCCCAAACAAGCCTCCACCCCGACTAGCTGCCGATCAATACTGCCCGCAATCAGGCACGAACACAAACCATCAATGGGTCGGGTTGACTTTATTGTTTGCATTCCAATGTCGCGCAATTTCGGCTTCCTCCTCGGTATCCGCGAATCCGCCGAATCCAAACGAGGCCTCGAGGAGCATGTCGCTTTGATCGACCCTTTCACCATGCCCGTCGCCGAAGGTCACGTTGGACCCGCCCTTGTGCAAGGCCGCGGGGTTTTCTCTCGCATCGTTGTGTGACAGTGGGTCGCTGTTGAGGTTGCGGTTAAGCGGATCGATATTCCATCGCCAGGCTGCGGGGGGAAGAATATCATCGGCATCCCCGCGGTCTGACAGAAGGAAAAACTCACTGGGCGCAGCGAGATCATCTGTCTTGACGTAGGGGTTCGAGGGCGGGTTTCCATACTCGCCCCACATATTCCCCCCGGCACCTGACTTTAAGGGCTGGGTGCCAAAGCTGCCGAAACTGACGGTGCCCCAGTCGTTGTAGCCATAGCTGAAACGCATGCCGCCGCTGCCATTGGGTATGGCTTCACCTTCATCCAGGCCGTAGTTACGCGATGTTGTTTCGTCCGCAAAGTGAGTCGCCCAAGCTGGTTTGTCGGGATCGGTTTGCATGACACGTTCCCATCGATTCTCCGCCCCGCGCGTGGGGCAGTAGTAGGTGTCGTAGGCGTCGCTGTTGTAGTCCAGCAGCCGTGTTGCCCATGCGGGGAAGGTGATATTGCCGTTACCCAGTGATCTGCCATTACACCCCGGCAGATTCTGTTTGTAATCCGCCGCATAATTCATAGCGGCCTGGCCGATCGAGCGCGTATTGGCCAGGCAATTGATTGCTCTGGCTGCCTCTTTTGCCTGGCCAAGCGCGGGAAGCAGGATCGCGATCAGCAGCGCGATGATGGAGATGACGACCAGCAACTCGATAAGGGTGAAGGCACGACGCATGGATTGATCCTCTACATAGATCAAGAAAGCAAGGCGCAAAAGGGCACGCGCCCCTTTCGGA
This sequence comes from Planctomycetota bacterium, assembly GCA_039188575.1. Classification (GTDB taxonomy): domain Bacteria; phylum Planctomycetota; class Phycisphaerae; order Phycisphaerales; family Phycisphaeraceae; genus JAHQVV01. The sequence continues at coordinate 43,450 of JBCCYY010000012.1, forward strand.
ACACGGTGCCACTTAAAGGAGAAAGCCGTTTTCAACTACGCCGACGGCGCAGGACGCACAGGCCGCCGAGGCCCAGGAGCGCCAGCGAGCCGGGCTCGGGGACGCCGCTCACGGCATCTTCAAACGTCGTCGCGATACGGATCTCGTCGACGTAATAGCGGGTGCCGGCCATACCCAGAGTGTCCAGCTGTGACTGGTCCAGGTCTATCGAAGCGGTGGACTGCGGAGCGCTGTCGAATGCGGCCTCGGTGATCGTGTCACCCTCTCCAAAGCGGGCAACAGTGACCGTGTCGTCACCCGAGTCACTCCAGACGATCTTGGCGATGACAAACTGAGGGCTTGTGATTGTGGCGATCGGAGATCCACCCACCTGATTTACCTGAGTTGCACCACCGATATCCCAAGTCAAGGCACGGACATTGTCGTCATTAAAGGCACCACCAAAACCGATTGCATCAACGTCACTGGTCCGGCCGCGGCTGCTTCCACCGGGACCGCCCGTGGAAGCAATGGTGGTGGAGCTGGACAACGCCAAGGTTGCACGATTAGCATTGGCATCGTCGCTTGCAGCGTGGATATAGCTAATCCAAGTCGTTGCACCATCGGTGAAGCTATCGGTGACCGAGGAAGCCAGTTTACGGTTCAGATAGACGTGGTCGGCAAAAGAGTCTAGGTCCCTCGAGCCGCCGGCGTGAAGGCCTGTTTGGGTGACGTTGGCGTTGGTAAATACACCGTCCCACAAGTGGTTCGGGTCGGTTCCGTCGGCGATTTCGACTCTTTCGCCACCAGTGTTCGTGCTCGTGGACCAGCCACCGGTCAGGCCCAAGCCGCCGGAATTACCCGCGGCGTCGCCGACTGCGTAGTTGAAGCCCTCGTAGACGAGTAGCTCCGCCTGGGCCGAGCCCGCGAACAGGCACGGGAGGCCGGCCAGGCTAAGTGATAGAACATGTTTTCGCATCGCTAATCTCCTGAATGAAAGTGAGTGGTAGAGCCATGTCAGTTTTCCAGTCATGTCAAATCTCCTGTAAAGGTTAGAAAAAGTGGTAAGGGCGTCTTACGAAAGGTCAGGGTTGTTTGGGATGGACGAGTATGCGGCTCAGATCCATGCACCTTGGGCGAGTTTTGAAAATCAAAGCAGGGCCATGCTCAGCAGCGCGATGATGGAGATCATCACCGGCAATTTGATGAGCGTGAATACACGGCGGAATTTGTTCATGAGACACTCGATTTAGATCTCATCTCAGTGGGCAAGATATTTCGGTTTGCCTTGTTGTTAGATCGCGTTGTGACAGAGTTGCGTACGCGTTTAGAAATACTGCAGGCTGATTACCTACAAAGGGCTACAGCACAGAGGCCAATTTAATACTAACTCCAATTAAAATAACTTCAATGACATTTTATATGTTTATAGTGCTTTTTTGGATCCTTGCGTAACTGTTGGGCAATGGCCAGCATCAATCCGCCGCATTTTGAGCCAGGGGCATAGAAAAACGATTCCCAACTCCGTTTCTTCTCGCTCAAGCGGCAATCTTGATTTGGTGTTTCCACTCATGGCTTCGCCGTGTTCCAGTAACCGTAAAACCACACCCCAGGCGGCGGAGCGAACTCGCCGTTCGAGTACTGCAGCCGCCAGTCCGTTTTCACCCGCGGCCTGCCCTCGACCGGATGGACACTGCCATCAACCGCGACATAGTGCCCCGCGCCGTTGTGAACGACCGACATCCGGTCGTTGTTGCCGTGGGCCGAGTCCGGAACCCCGCGGTTGATATAGAAGTCCGGGTCTTCTTCAACGACCAGTGGCGAAGGCGTCGATTCACCCCGCACCTCCGACGTCTGGCGGATCTTATGGACCATGGCGCCAGAGAAGTTCACAAAAAACGAGTAGTCAAAATGACCGTTCCCGAGCCCGTTCGGCGAGGTCGATGAAAAATTCGCGGTCTCGCTCGGCGTGACCGACGGGCAGAGGTACAGGTCCTTGGATTCCATGTACTCGTAGATCACCCCCTCCGTCGGTGCGTTTTCCCAGATCTCCTTGGTCGTGCCCCCCCGCGACAGCCAGCCCGCGTCCCCGGGGGTCTCTACGGACTTCCAGCCGCCCAGGGACACGCCCGGCAGGGTCTGCTTGTTATCAGCCGAAAAGCTGAGCACACCCACCCCGATCTGCCTCAGGTTGGATTTGCACATCATCGCCCTGGTGCTCTCCCTGGCCGCGCCCAAAACGGGCAGCAGGATCGCGATCAATAACGCGATAATGGAAACCACGACTAGTAACTCGATGAGGGTGAAGGCACGACGCATGGGGTGTACTCCGTAAACAGGTGATTCGAAGCCTCGACCCTCCTTTAAAAGAGGGCAGAGGGGAGGTTGGGTTGTCAATAGCGGTGCGCCCTTTTCAGAAACACACCGCCACTTGAAGGAGAAAACCGTTTTCAACCACGCCGGCGGCGGAGGACGCACAGGCCGCCGAGGCTCAGGAGCGCCAGTGAGCCGGGCTCGGGGACGCCATAGAACTGGAATTCAAACAAGCCCGTCCGGCCGCCGAAGTCACCCACGCCTTGGAGATCGTCGAGGAACACATACCGGGCGGTGACGGTGCCGGTGCCGAGGTTGTCCACGCTGCCGTCGTTGTCGCCGAGGTTTGTGATCGTTGTTTCGTCAAAATTGTCGAACGTGTAAGTTTCGCCGAGGTAGCCAGCCGACTCGGACGGGGCGGTAGCGGCCTGATCGTCCACGATCGTCGTGAACTTGCTGATGTCATTGACAAGCAATGATCCCCCAACGACCTGTACCGCCGATGGGTCGGTCGCCACTCTGAAGTCGAACCGGGTGGGCCCGAAGTGGCCGACCCCGCGATTGAACCCCCACAGCTGCATCAGGTTCAGTTCGTAGGTGTCCCCGAGGTCAATCAGAAGCCCCCCCGTGCTGCTGGTCACATTACTCGAGGTGTTGTTAGCACCTCCATTGCTAGTAGTCAGTTTACCGCCGACGAGGGTCAGGCCGGAGCCATCGTACATGTAAATCTCATCGCGAACGCCCCCTTCACCTGACTCGACTGCGGCGCTGGCGGCACCGGTGCCGGGCGTCACCCAGTTCACAGACGCATCGGTGGGTCCTGGGGTAATCAAACCTCCTTGCGCTGTGCCGGCACCCAGGCCGGCGATAAGGGCCGATGCTGCAAAAACACGTTTCATGTCAAATCTCCTGAAAAAGGGAAAAGGGGATAAAGAAAAACCAGTAAGAGCGTCTCACGAAGGATCATGGTTGTTTGGCCTGGACGAGGACACGGATCATGTCGTAGCCCCTGGACCCGGTTCGAAAATCGAGATCCAATCCCTGGCGGTCATCTGACAGGGTGACGATGTCGGCCTCCAAGCCACCGTCGGGCCAAAAAGACACGGCTTTTGGCGTGAAAAGGCCAACGGATCGGGGGCCCAACGCTTCCTGCAAGGAGTCATGATCCCGCGGGTTTCCAATCACGCCGAGCACTTCGCCATCGAACCGGATGCTGGCCTTGTGCCGCAGGTTATCCCTGTCATGCGAGGGACCTAGAAGGACAACATACGAGCGGACCAGCGTTTGCGCGGGGACGACCCCTGACCAGTTTGACTCTTGCTCAAAGAGGTCGAAGTTGTAGTGCCCCGGGCGCTGGATGGTGACGGTTACATCGTCTTGCAAGTTCAAGGGGGACAAACGGTCTTCGAAGACACACAGCAGGCCCTTTGGCCAGTCCTCGCTTTCGATGTACGGCTGCGGAGAAGCCAGCAGCAGCGCCTGGCCGGACACCTCGTTGATCCCCGCAAGGGCCTGGCTAAGACCTCCAAACGGGTTGACCGCGACCTGATCGGGCGGGACCCGATTGCCGAGCCGATCCAACGCGATGGATTGGCCAGCGGTGAGCGAAGTGGATGATTGGCCCTGACCAGCGTGACCGACCTTCCCGACCGAAACCTCCCCTTCGAACACCTCGGCCAGCGTGCCCTGCTCGATATCGACCAGGACCCCAAACCGGGTACCAAGGTCGATGACGTCCGTGTGTGGCGTGCGGACAAGGAATCCTATTGAAGTATCGGTCTCGCAGACGCCGACGAGTTTACCGGCGTGCAGGCGGATCGCGTTGGGGCTGTGGGTCAGTTCGATCGTGGCGGGCGCTTCAAGGATCGCGACCGCGCCGCGGAGGGTTGTGATCTCGGCGAAGCCTTGGGCCAGCGTGAATCGCTGGCCGGCGTAGAGGTCCTGCCCCGGCCGACGATCCCAGACCGCGTCGTGTTCGGCGGTCAGCGTCGCGACGGCTTGTGGCGCTTCGATCGGGCGCTCAACCACGATCGGAGCGGGCGTCTGGCCCGGGTCCTCCACGATGGTTGCATCGTCCTCCGTGCCACTGATCAGCACGACCGTCAGCACCATGCCCAACAGCACCGCCGCGGCGGTCACCAGAGATGCGATCACCTTTGGCGTCAGGGTGTGCCGAAGCAGATAACTGCCCGCGGCGAGCATGTCATGACGGGTGACTCTGTTGGGATCGGTGGCCCTGGCCTGCTGCAGATCGATAGCGGGCTCAAAGGGGTTGAAGGCCTCGGCCGAGTGCTCCACAAGCAGCAAGTCATCCAGCGAATCGGCCGGTTCGCTCTGCGAGGCGGCGGCCCCGGCCTCCCACTCCAGCATCGCGTGCAGCTCAAGATACCGCTGGTAAAAACGCTTGGCCTCGTCGTAGTCACGCAGCAGCTCGACTAGCCGATCGCGCTGCGTCGCAGACAACACGCCCTCGACCATCGCGGCGACGAGCACGCCCAGCTCGGCCTTCTTGGGGTCGTCGTGGGTCATGCGCCACCCCCGGAAAGTTTCTGCTCGATACACTTCATCAACGCAAGCCGGGTGCGGTGCAGGACCTTGGCGACCGCGTTCGGGCTCTTGCTGAGTTGCTGGGCGATCTCTTTGACGGACAGTCCGTCGCGGTAGCGGATGTTCAGCAGGTTGCGGTGGTTGGGCGTGATCGCGTGGATGCAGTCGGACAGCGCTTCCTGCCGGTCGTCATACGGGTCGTTTTCGTCGAAGATATCGGTGATGCCGGTGAGCAGCTCGTCGTCGAAGACCAGCCGATCGCGGGCGATCTTTTGGCGGTGGGCCATGACCTGGAACCGGGCGATCTGGAAGACCCAGGCGATGAAGTTCGTGCCTGGCTCGAAGTCCTCGGCCTTGCGCCAGATGACGAGGTTGGTCTCCTGGAGGACCTCGCGGGCCTGCTCGCGGTCGCCTGTGAGGGTGAGGATGTAGGCGTACAGCCGGCTCTGGCAGGTGGTGATCTGGACGACAAACGCGTCGGATTGTCCAAGCGGCTCAGACACGGCGGATCCGAGAGGGGGTGGCTGCAAAAGACGCCCGAGAAAGGGGTCTATAGGCATATAACAGCAACGCCCATAAGATGTCACCCAGAAAGGTTGTTTTTTAAGATGATCCCGTGAAGTACCACTTGACCGCGTGCTAAGGCCCTTTTGAGGAACAGCGGCGGCGGTTTTTTCTTGCCCCGGCTCAGCTCCATGCGCTAAACCGCGATGCGCTTAGTTGTTGGTCATCTGCTTGGGCTGAATTTACTTTTTCTTCCCACATCTTCGCAAAGCATCGCGGTCGGGCCGGCCTCCTGGTTGCCGCCGCACATGTCTTTGACGATGAACGCCAGTATGTGATCAGGTTCCGCAACGCTCGCGGACAAACTAATCACGACGAACCCGCCGCAAGCTGATCAGCGCGCCCAGGCCCACCAGCAAAACCGAGCCCGGCTCGGGCACCGACGAGCTATCAATCCGTGAAGTATTGAGCGCCTCGACAAACCCAGCGATGTCCAGGTTGTTGAACACATTGTCGCCAGAAAAATCCCCAAGCACGTCTGGATCTAAGCCTTCATATGCCAATGTGTAGGCAGCCGGGTCCGTGAGCGCCAGAACAAACGCGTTGATGTCCGCATCGGTCAGCACGCCATCCCCATCCAGATCGCCTAGCAGCGGGATACCGATCGAAGTGATCTGGATCGCGTCCAGGACCGCCGCCGTATCGTCTGACCGGATCCGGAACTGGAACCCATATCCCTCAGGCAGCTCAGCGAGGTCTAGCGATGCCGGATCAACCGAAAACGCCTTGGCGAAGCCGTCGATCCGGCCATAACTCTCATGGACTTCCTGCCAATCGGTCCAGACATCGATCTGCCCATCGCCATCGGTATCGACACCGGCCTGCACCTCGACGCCGTCTACCCATGGCCCGGCGCTGGTGAAATCGGGCCCTTGGGTGATGGCGATAAACTCGCCTTCCGCGAACCCAACCGTTGGGTCGGGGTGGAACCCATCCGCGATCATCCCGCCGTAGGTGAACTCGCCGTACAGGTCATCGCTGTAAAAATACCCCAAGCCGATGTCTTCACCAAGCGGGTGATCATCGGCAAACAGGTAGTAGGTATCGCCGACGCGGATCAGGTCGTAGTCGCCCCAGGCCTCGGCACCACCATCGGTATGCACCTGGTAGGTCAGCGTCCCGTTAAACGGGTGCTCGTACGTCCGGAACTGGCCCGTCGGATCACCGCGGAAATCGATCGGCGCGGTGTGTTCATGCGCGGTAAACCCGCTTATGCCCTCGGGGCTCGAGGTATGACCCGCGTACTGCGAGTCCCAGCTCCGCTCCCGCGCATTGATCGCGGACCAGTCCTCGTAGATAATGTGGAACGAGCTATCGAGGTCGCGGAACACGGCGATATCCGAGCCATTGGACGGGTCGTCGAACACTTCACCGTACTCGGTCCGCACCCCGTTTATAAGGTCGACAGCGCTCTCGAACACGATCAGATGCGGGTCTTCGTCGTTCGGCTCGTCGTAGTAGACATAGAACTTCCCGTCGGCGTACTCGGCGTTGGTGACCCAGTCCTTCCCGGTCACGTTGCCATAGGCCGTCCAGTTCTCCATGTCCGTGCTCTGCCAGGCGTGGTACTGGCCCCCATTACTCATCGCGTTGAAGAACCAGTAGTCGCCATCGGCCGGGGAGAGGAAGACCCCCGCGTCCCCGCCCGAGATCGGCGCGAGATTACCCGCGTTGGACCACTGCCCGGCGCCCCACTGAGCGTTCTGTGTGATGGTCATCGAATCAAACCGCTGCTTCTGCGTGAACTGCTGCACCTTGCTCTCGAAGACCGCGCCCTCAGCAATCGGGATCGCCTCGCCACCCTGGGTGTTGTAGCTGCCCGAGTTGTAGGCGGCGGACCATTCGCCCTGTGTGTTGATGGACCAGCCGGGTGTCGTTTTCGCCGGCAGGGTCTGGGGCGGAGGTGCGCTCGTGTTTTGCAGCAACAGCGCGTTGAAGTGCGCATTGGCGAAGCCTTGGGGCTCTAGGAACAGGGTCTGGCTCGTGCTGGTCGCGGTAAACGTGCCGGTCACGTGCTGACCAAAGCCGCCGGCGTTGCTGATCAGGTCCACCGTTTGCGACGTCGATGCCGCATTACCATAGCGCATCGTGCGGTTTTCGCGCAGGTCGGTGTACCAGAGCTGGAGCGTGTAGGATTCGCCCGGTGTCAACAGACCTCCCGCGCCGAGCGTAATCGACGCGGAGGCGCCGCCGCCAAAGTCAACCGAATCGAGCAGCGCGTCGTAGCTCGCGTTGCCCGTGCTGGCCCCATCGAGCATCCCCAAAGCGGTGGGTGAACCCATCAGCAAATCGGTTGCAGAAAACGTGACGCCACCGACCGTGACGCTGCCACCGCCGCCATTCAGAGCGGAAACAATCTCTCCGCCGGTAAGAAAGATGTCCGACACGTTGCCGGTGTTCAAAGGGCTGGCCCAACTGATATCCCCCGCCTGGGCTGTCGTTTTCAGTAGCGTGCAGGCCTGCAACAGCACGGCACTCGCCAACAAACAACAGGTGCGGTACTTCATGTCCTGACGCCTCTATTGATCACGGGGCCAAAAACCAGGGCGCTGCACACGCAGGCGCTTCGAATACGCTCTGTCCGAGACCGTCATTGCCTCCGGCCCTACTCCGCCCAGGGGACCGCGACGTTTTCGCGGATCGTCCAGTCCTGGTGCCACTCATAAGTCCACATGTCGCGGTGGCGTGCGTTCTCGCCGTGGCCATCCGCGAACACCAGGTTCGTCCCGCCCGGGTGGCGGTTGACCAGCATGCGGTCCATCAACGACCCGTTCCAACCGGGCCCGGCGGCCGGCTCGGATGTCGGGTTGTCGGTATCGGTTGGGGCGCTGTTGTGCCAGAGCCCTTCGCCGAACAGCGGGATCTCCGAGCCCGGACGCTGCGCGAACGCGTTGGTGGTCCCGCCCCAGGCAAGATCCGTCGCGACACCCCCGAAAACAGGGTTGTTGATCTGTAACGCCTCGCGGAAGTCCTGGACCCAGATGTTGATCGTATAGCTCCCTTCGACCGGCTCGCCAACAGCAATCCGAGCGTAAATATCTTCCCGGAACCGCCAGGCGTTCTTATGGCCCCCGTTGCGATTCTCAGCGCTGCCGCCAAACAGTGTTGTGGCAGACTCATCGACCTGTTCCGCATTGGGGCAAACTAATCCGTCGGCGGTGTCCGACTGGTACTCGATGGCAACCTCGGACCAGTGTTTCTGGTTTTCAAAAATCGGGAAGCCAAAACCATCGTTGTCGCTCATGTACGTGGTAAACGACTGTCCTAGCCCGCGCACCTGGGCCAGGCACTGGATCGATCTTGCGGACTCCCGCGCCGAGCCTAAGGCAGGCAGCAAGATCGCGATGAGCAACGCGATGATCGAGATGACAACAAGCAATTCAATCAGGGTAAATCCAACACGCACTTTGGTATACATGACAAACTCCAGAGAAGAGGATGATCGATGAAACCCGACCAACACAACGAAGGGTCAGCCGAGCGAAGGAGAAACAAATAGGTTACACGCGACGCCGGCGGGCAATGAGCAGACCGCCGAGGCCGAACAGCGCCAGCGAGCCAGGCTCGGGGACTTCGCGGATCTGATACGCCGTGATGTGGGCGTTACCAAAACCGGGTGAAGCCAAAGTGATGTCCTGTGTATCGCCGTCGGCGGTGAAGGTACCGATCACAAACTGGTCGTTGAGGTCCACGGTATTACCGTTGCCATCGCCAACAGGAGTAACCCGGTCGTCAAAGACCTCATCGACATACCAAATCTGGATCAGGTACTCTCGGCCGATTATCAGATCACCGCCGCCATCGGCAGTGCCATTGCCATCGCCTTCGCCGAGAGTGAGGGTCACCAGATCGGTTCCGTTACCGAAATCGGGGCGGCTGACCAAAGCATCATATTCGGGGTCGCCGCCGTTCGTTGAAGGCGAGAGGTCTGTGGTAGCAGTGCCGCCGTTATCCAGTAAGTCACCTGTTGCGACAAACAACACGCCGTTGACGGTCTGGTCCGTCGTATTCACGGTGGGGTCGCCACTGACGGCGTTGTAGGCCTCGACCAGGGTGCCAACCGTAGAGACATCCGATGAGTTGCCGATACCAGTACTAACGTCGGTGGCGGTGCCCCAGCTAATGGCCGCGGCTTGCGAGGTGCCGGCGGCCAAGGTGAGTGCCAATGCGGATAAGGTGGTCTTCTTCATCATGCTTATTCTCCAAAGAGAGGGGTTGTGATAGGGCACGCACGTTGCTGGCCCGAGTTGAAAAGGCTTCGTTCTGCCACACAGGTGGTGGCCTTAGGGCTCCTGGTCAGCTGCTTCGATCAGGACCCGGAACTCATCAAAGGGTTCGAGTGCGAACAGTCGGTAGCGCAGTGTCCGACGGTCCTCACTAAGGACCAACTCGTCGGTTTGGTCCGCCTCAAGCGTAATATCTGTGCCGTCAAGGCCGAACGGCATGTCCGGCTGGCGGTACAGCTCCGTGCCAGGGTTGGCGAACAGGGCGTCTGTCTTGATGAGCTGCCGGCCATTCACGAGCACCGCGACGATCGGCCGCGGAAACGTGAACTCGCCGGACAATGTGACGGATTGTCCCTTACCAACCGGATCAAGGTGCACGAGATAGCTATCGACCTGCCCCGCATATGCGACCGGATCCCCCGGCCCGGCAAACGACCGGTAGGTGCCTGGCTTGGTGATCCCGGCAGCGACGCCCTTAACGACTTCCACGCCGGTCTGCTCCAGCACGACGTGCATCCGCTCGCTGCTCTCTAGCGCTGCCGGCATAAGCGATGCGGGTCGGTCTAAGCCCAGGAACTTTGCCGTCTCGTCGGTCTTAATCATGTAGGGCCAGACCGCAGGGTCGGTGACAAACCGCATGGGATCGATCTCCGCCATAGCAAGGCCCTGGCCAGTTCGAGCCAACAGCCCCTGTTCTGCCTCGAGCCGAACGACGCTGGGTTGCCCGCTATCGGTTTCTATCGCGGAGACTTCCACAAGCCCTTCGATAACACTTACAGCTGAATGGTCGCTTGTAGGGTCGGCTTCAACACCGAACCGGGTGCCCAGGTCAACCACATCGATCTGAGGCGTACGGACCAGGAAGCCTTGGGCCCGCTCGGACTCGACGATGCCGACAAGCCTGCCCCGATCAAGGCGGATCGCGTTGTCGTGGATCAGCTCGATCGTGCAGGGCGCTTCAAGCAGCACGACCCCCCCGCGTTTCATCGTGACCTCGGCGAAGCCCTCAATCAGAGTGAACCGTTGCCCGGCGGATAGGCTCTCACCAGGCCGGCGGTCCCACACCGCATCGTGCTCGGCGGTCAGGGCCGCAATGACCGGATCGATAGTCGGTCGGTCTGAGCCGACCACGCCCGGCTCGCTGTTATTGTCAACCTGATCCGCGATGGGACCGGGCCGATCGTCCCCGCTACTGAACACGATCACCAGCGTCAGCACCAGCACCGCGGCGACCCCGGCGATCATCGCGGGCCTGGATTGGATCGCGAGCTTCAAGCAGAAGCCGATCAGACCCACCACATCTGTTTGACGCCGGTCCTGCTGATGCTTGAAAGCCGCAGCTTCGCCTAGCCGCCGGGCATCGTCGAGCAGGTCCCTCGGCGAGACCGGCTGCGAGCCCTGCTCCATCGCCAGCAGTTCCTTCAAGACGAGCTGCGGATCGTGCAGACTCTCAAGCTTCTTGCGTTTCTGGATGCCGTGGATCTGGTGGTGCAGGACGGCGCGCTCGGCGAACACCTGCGCGTTCGCAGCGTTGGCCTCGATCCATTGCCGGAGGTCCGCAGATGCTGCCTCGGAAAGCGTGCCGTCGAGGTAGGCGTCGATCCGATCGACTTCGTCGAAGCGGTCGGGGGTGTCAGGCATGGTCGCCCCCCTTCTTCCCGAGCCGGGTCTCGATGCACTTGGACAGCGCGCTGCGGATGCGCGTCAGGGTCACACGGACCGAGCCGGGGGTGCTGCCGATCACCTCCGCGATCTGCGCGGGCTTCATGTCCTGCTCGTAGCGGAGCTCCAGGGCCCGCCGGCTCTTGGCCTGCAGCTTCTCGATGCATTGCTCCAGCGCCTCACGCTTCGGGTCCACCTCGGGGAAGACCATCTCGAACGCGGCGACCAGCCTTTCAAGCGACTCGCCCTGGAAGACATGCTTGTCCCGGTTGTTTTGCGGTAGTAATCAATCACCTTGAACCGGGCGATCCCCAAAACCCAGCCCACGAACGGGCGATCGGCATCGTACCGGTCAAACGAGGAGCGACGTCCTCCGCGACGTCCTGCAGCAGGTCCTCCGCCGCATGGAAGTCGGGGATGCACGACCAGATGTACGCCGAGACCGTCGGCTGGACCGTGACCCACTGCCGAGCGAGCTCTCGGCGACGGTTTCGAGTTGTCCGGAGTCAGGTTCGACAGCCATGGTGTAGAGACACCTCCCCTACACGAGTATCCGTGTCAGGGGGCGAAACGTTAACAGGCTTTCGAAAAAATACCGCTGAGGGGCCGTGAGGACTGATTCCGGGACGACCCCTTAGGCGTACCCGATCAGCTTCTGCAGCTCGGTGATGTGCTGCTGCCCGACCTCGCGGGGCAGCGCGTCGTGCTTCTTGCACACCGCCGCGGCGTAGCCCACCGCGATACCCATCTGGGCGCACGTGTTCATCACCCTCGGCCCGCCCAGCCCGATATGCGAGCAGCTGAAGCAACGCCCCGCCATCATCAGGTTCGGGATGTTCCTGGAGTAGAAACAGCGGAAAGGCAGGTAGTACCTCGGGGTCTTCATGAACATCGCCCTGGACAGGAAGTCTTCCTTGGCACCGTCGTACTTGCGCTGGTAGTGGCCGTCGAGCTCGCGGGTTTCTTCAACCACGGTGTCGGTGAATTGGGTGCCCTTCGTGCCGTCTTCCTGCTTGAAGATATAGTCGCCCATCAGGCGGAACGACTCACGCTTGCCGCCGACGTACGCGACCCACTTGAGCTTGATCGTCGCGTTACGCGGGTCCTTCTTAGCGTTCGCGAAGCTGCCGTAGATCGCCCGCCACATGTGGTCGCGGATCTGCTCCGCGTCATCGATCTGGTCCAGATCGTTATCCGAGTACTCCCAGTACCACTCGCCCTTGGTCGCTGTGTGGGTCTTCGCGACCGGCATCGCCCAGGGCACCCGCGGGAACGGCTCGGGCTTATCGCTTCTCTCGCTGTTCCACAAGACGCTCGTTCCCATGACGCGGTTGTCCGGCGTCCTGGGCGCCCAGCGCTCGCCGTACTTGTCCCACCACTCGTTGAACTCACTCGCGGCTTCACGGCCGTACCGCTTCTCGGCGCCCGACCACTGGCCCAGCCAGGCGTCGCCCGTGCAGTCAATGAAGACCGGCGCCCGGAACCGTATGATCCGACCCGTGCCGGTCGAACGGGCATCGACGCTGACGATCTTGTCGCCGTTCATCTCGAGCCCGACCGCGCGGTGGTCCTTGAAGATATCCGCATCGGTGTCGGCCATCGCCTTCTCCCGGCGGTCCTGGTCGTAGATCGCGTCCTGGTGGCCGTTGGGGTAGTGGGCGGTGTCGAACTGCTTGATCATCGCGGCGCTCTTGCCGTGGATGCCGAGCGTGTGGACGCGGACCTCGGCAGAGGCGTTGCCGCCGAGCATCGGGCGGTCCTGCACCAGCGCGGTCTTGAGCCCCTGCGACGCCGCCGCCATCGCCGCCCCGCAGCCGGTCATCCCCCCGCCGACGATCACGACGTCGAAGTCCAGCGTCTCGCTGGGCAGCGGCGACCGACCCGCCACCGCTTCCTTCCACTTGATCAGCTCCTGCGTCTCGTTCGGCGGGACCTCGCCCATATCCTTAGTCAGGTAGATCGCATCACACCGCCCGCCGAACCCGGTCAGGTCATGCAGCTCGATCTTGACGCGCTTCTTCTCGTCCCCGCGCAGCCTCGGCGTCTGGTCGCCTTTCAGCTCAACCACACCGCCGTCTTCCCAGTGCCACCCCTTGCCGCTTTTGCCAAACGTCTTGTCCAACGGCTTGCCATCGATCAAGACCTTGAACCGGCCCGGCGAGTCCCAGTCGCCAGGGCACCAGTCCTTGTTCCGCACCCAGACCCTGTACTTGCCAAGCTCCGGCACATCAGCACGCGTCCGCGCGTTCTCCACCGGCACGCCCATCCCATGGGCCAACAGGTACACCCCGCCCATCTGCTGGAGGAACTGCGTATCCCGCTTCCACCCGCCGGGGTACGCAAACGACTCGCACTCCACGAGCACGCCCGAAGACGTCGTCTGCGTCGTCAAAGCAGAAGCCAACTCCGGCATCGCAGCGAAGGTGAATGTCGTGCCCCCCAGAACACGGATGAAACGACGTCGGGAGATCGGCTGCATGAGTATGCTCCTTCGAGTGAATATGGCCGTAATGATACGACTATTTCTTCACTACCCGATTACGCCCAGCCAATCTACTTCAAACAGGGCTGACCTCATCCATCCAGGGTGGCCCCAGCCCTGCGATGTCGCGCAGAAGGTGTACATCACGGCACCTGATAATAAGGTCCAAAAACCCAGGCGCGCACATCCGCCGCACCACAGTGCAAGAGACCCCCAAAAGCCGCCGATACCATCGGCGGTCTTCCACAAATGATCCCACCTCTCCACCAAGACCGACGACACCGTCGTGGCTCTGTTTTGGCCGTCCCCTCAATCAAAACTCAACCCCCTGCCCACGCGCACAAAACGCGCAGCCGCATCAGCACACAACACAAGCAAGCGCTAGCGCAACCCGCGGCACACCCCATCCGATTTTTCAATGCACAAGCCGCGCGGCGATTTCGCCAGCCAACCCTAATCTCCCCGGGGCGCCGTCCTGATCGACAACTCCGCGAGACCAATCTTGCTCTCACCGTCCCCGTTGTAGAGGAAGTAGAGCTTGCCGGAGTCTCCGTCGTAAAAGACGTGCGGGCTGCGCATGAAGTTCCCCTGGCTCTTCGCGCCGCTAACGGAGGTCTTTAGTGGTTTTTGAGCACCTTCCCAAACCAGCTCCGGCTTCAGGATCAGGTGCTCCTGGTCGTCGATCCGCTTCCACTTCATCGGGTCTATGCGATCCTCCTCGGATAAGCCCGCGAGCGAAACGCGCGTCATCAGAACCGCCTCCGGTCGATCACCGGTCGACGTGTAGAAGTAGTAGATCGTGTCGCGGTCGTTTTCCGGGTCGTACCAGATGTCGACGTGCCTGCCACCGCCGCGGATCAATTTCGGATCGTCCGGCGGGATCACATCCGGGTGCCGCTTGGCGCCGGCATGGGGCCGGACAAGCTGGCCCTCCGCGTCTCGGAGCATGGTCCAGTACCGGCCGCCGGTGTTGACGTATTCCTTGCCGGGCATGAAGAGCCCACCCGGCTCGTCCGCGTTGGCGAGCGTCGCGTTCTCGCCCGCGTCGGTGTAGAGCGGGGCCATGTAGAGAATCCCGGAGCGATCCACCCCGATCGTCTGCAGGATTTTCTCCCCGTCGATGATCGCGTCGATCTGCAGGAAACGCGTGTAGGTGCCCGTAATCACGAGATCGCGAAGGCCGTAGCCAGGCTCGCCGCCGTCTTCCTCGATGTTGAAGTTCAAGCCGTACTTCGAAGTCCCCACAACGGTACTGTGGTAACGCCCACGGCCGACCTGACCCGGGTTGAACTCGCTACGGTAATGGCCGTGCATCCACAGGATGAACCGCTTGTTGTGGTGGTCCACGATCACTTCAGGTGAGGAGATATGCCCTTCGAGCTCGACATCGCCGAGGTCGATGTAGTGGCCGGGGTTGACCGTTCGGCCGTTCGGCTCCGTAACAGGCGGAGCCACCGGGCCAATATCTAAGTCAACAACCCCTCTACCTCGTGTTTGCGCACCGGTGTTGTTGCCCTCCACGCCCCAGGCCCGCCCGTCGTGTTCATCGCTCCCGAGTGGGTTCCATCGCTGCCACTTACCGGTCAGCGAGTCAGACCACGCCATGTGGATGCTCTTGCCCGAATGACCCGCGGAGTAAAGGTAGTACTTTGCACTTGGATGGGGCCTCTCAGACGCGGGCACCCAGTCGGGTACTCGGATCAATGACGGGTGCATCCCGAAGCCGACGGACGTCATCGGCACGATCTTCTTATCTCGGTTATGGAAACGGATGCTTTCCTGAACCAGTGGATCGAGGCCCTCGGTATCAGGCTGCCCGTCGATCCGCGTCGCGGTGACCGGCGGCTGATGATCGCTTACCTGCCCTTGATACGACGTCGGTGCAGCGATAGCCGAGCCAGCATGATGATCCGACCCGCCCTCTTCAAGATGAGCAGAAGCCGATGAGGCAGCCGATGCCGCGGCAAGTAGTATTAAGGCGGTAAAAAAGGTGCGCAGATCAATCGTTCGAAGCATTCATACAACCAATTCTTCTATAACTGTTGATCCATCAAAGCCGGATTAATCACTGCTTGCTTTACCTCACTTTGACCCAACGAGGGGTTAATTCACTATACCTTCAAAATCGCCAAGCTCTTCCTGGAACCAGAACGGCTGGCGACCATTGCCCCAGGTATGGATCGGGAGCAAGTCCGCAACGCCGATGAATTGCCCCGAACCGTCTCCGAAGACGTGGTTGGACCCGATCGGCGCGTTATCGTCGCTGGTGCTGCCGTGCGGCTGCATATCAAAATAATAGCTTGAGTTGGCCTGCGGTTGCCAGCTGCCAACCGAAGGCTGGACCGTTGCATCGGCGACCATCGCCATCTCACTTGTCGCCTGCTCCAGGGTGCGCGGGCTCTGTGCCTCGACACTGCCCGATCCCGAACGGTGCCAGGTCTCGAAGCCACCAAAGTACTGGTACGAGTGGTTGAACTTGTCATTACCGGGGTTGAACTCCGGCTCGAACTCGCGGCCAGGACACTTCCAGATATCAGTCGATTCGTCGAAACCATACTCCTCAAAAGCCCTCCAGCCCGACTCATCCAAACCTACTTGTGACCACGCCGAGGCCGGCGGGTCTTCGCGTGCGACGATAAAAACGCCGTTACTGTCCACCGCATAGCTTGTCGTAGAGGTGAAGATCTGCTTTTGCTTACTTAGACACTCTATCCAAACGGCCGACTCACGGGCCTTTGACAAAGCGGGCAGCAGGATCGCGATTAATAGCGCGATGATACTGATCACAACGAGTAGTTCGATGAGGGTAAAGGCCTTTCGAATAATTAAGGAAACATCCATTACTTCAGTTGTTGTACGATTCAGCATCTGGCCAATAGCCTTTCACAGCGTTATCAAAACTAGCCGAAAATTGGGTCAAGTCGCTGGTCGACTCGAACAAGACACTCCCATCCATCCGTCCGATGTTGGAACCCACCGCGCCAACGCTTTCAGGCGTAGCGGACCGATCACTGGTACTAATCAAACCCCTCGGGCCGTGCGAGAAGGAGGAGCCGGGTGGAATAAAAGTACCGGATTCAAGAACGTCTGATGTGGTAACGAGGTCTGAAGGCGCTTCGATGTCCCTAGGCGAACGCCATGTCTTGCCCGCGGTCGCTGTAAACGCATCCGGGCCACGCCCCAACATCAGGTAGTAGCCATACCGCCACCTGCCAGAACTATGCTGCCTGATATAGTCCTCACCGCGCTCGGGACAAGTGAACTCTGCAAGGTCCGCGCCAGCGTCTACAAAGATCTCGGCCAGCGCTTCTGACACCCAACTCACGTGGTCTGTACCGCCCCCCTGATCAGCAGAGTAAACTGCTTGCTTATTTGCGTCACGGTAGGTTCCAAGGAACCGGCCGTCGTTCTCAACAGCTAATGTAAAGTTGATTTTGTAGTAGCCAGTGAGATTGGACGCACACTGAATCCGTCGGCTGCTTTGTCGAGCGGCCCCAAGCGCTGGAAGCAGGATCGCGATCAGCAACGCGATGATGGAGATAACAACCAGTAACTCGATGAGGGTGAAGGCTCTACGCATGACGGGACTCTCTTGTGGTCGGGGATAACTTTTCATGGGAGTCATTGGGTCTCATGTTTTGGACTAAAAAGGCTCTGCACCGTACATACGGCGCAGCGCCCGAAGGAGAATCTGATTACCTGCGTCGGGCCATGACGAACGCCCCTACCACCCCGAATACAAGCATTGAGGCTGGCTCCGGCACATTGATCGCATTGATAAATGTGTTACCAAACGCCTCGCCCAGTTCGACCTGACCCGCAGCGTTAAAGTGCAGGTCGTCATCTTTCAGTCCAAACCCGTCGGTATCGATCAGGTAGGCGTTCGAATCGTTTGCCGCAACGTTGTTCTGTGCCGCCCGGATCTGGGTCAGCCCGTTGGCGGGTACATCGGTCTGCCCGCTTGAGAGCCGACTCAAGAAGAACGGGAGGTCTTCACCGTACCTGGTTCGGATGTCGCCGATAAACGCGTTGAGGTCCGCCTCGTACTGCGCGGTGGTTCGGCCGTCCTTAGCGTCGGTTTCGCCCTGGGCCCAGAGCATGCCGACGATCTCGTAGGTATGGCCAGCATCGGTCAGCGCGGTCAAACCAGCGTTGACGGTGTTCCGAAATGCGTTGTAGGTTCCACCGTTGTTCGGGGCCCAGTCCGTGTCCAGATCGGTCCCGCCGACCGCATGCTTGATCAATGCGAAGTTGTCAGACGAGAACTCGTCCGCGACGTTCCTGCCAAACTGCACCTCGGGGCCAAAGTCATCCCCACTGCCGGGCCTGAGGGTCGTCAGTGATGGGTTGCCGCGATAATAAAACCGCACGTCGTTTTGGGGACTTTTCAATGCCTGGGGCAAGCCGCCCGAGCCGCCCCGACCGTCCATGTTCGACTGTCCGCCTAAAAGGATCACCTTGACGTGATCGGCGTGTATCGATGGGGTTAATCCCATGAAGAAGGCCATTCCTATTATGGCAATGGAAGTTCTCAATACAGTTCTTTTAAGCATTACAAGCACTCCATCGATCCGTTGGCGGCGTCCTGATCGATCATCGAATTGGTCGCCATCTCTCCTACGTGTTCAGCAATGGCTCATCCGGGCTATGTCAGACGAGAGAAAGGTGCCGGCCCCGGTGAGGGCCGGGCACCAATTAGAAAATCAAACTCAATCGCGACGTCGACGCATCAGACACAAGCCGCCAAGACCCAGCAGCGCGAGCGAGCCGGGCTCAGGGATGACCTGTGCGACGTTCTGCCCGGCGAGACCGCCGTTGTAGATCGCAAGGATATCTGCAGCCGATAGAGCTTCGTCGAAGAGTGCAACGTCATCGATGTTGCCGACAAACAGGCGGTTTGCGCTACCAGAATCGTTGCCGATTTTGAAGTCCGTATCATTCGGTAGCATATTGCCTGAATTGGCTACGGCATTACCCGTAAGCGTACCGTCGACATAGCGGAGTAAGCTCGTCCCGTCATAAACCACCACGATGTGGCTCCAAGTATTTCCGGTCGTGGCGATGGTCGACCCGTTATCTCCAGTTGGAGTAAATGTGTTTCCACCAGCATCCGTACGGACGCTGCCCCATACCGTGCCAGAGCTACGGATACCCAAGTGGTATGCGTTTTCTTTGCCGGCGATATAGTCGTTGCCGAGGCTATTGCCATCTGATAGCACCCATGCCATGAGGGTGTACCCAGTACCGGTCAGATCGATATCGCCCACGACCACTTCGTCGCTGTTGCCGCTGCCGCTGAAAGATGCGGACCCGCCGCCGATCTGGAAATCGGTGTTGTCGATGTTATTGCCGGATACTGGTTCTGTGGCGTTGTTCATACCCGTCGTGCTGGTGTAATCCGAGTCGAAGGTCCAGTGCCCGACCAAACCTGCCGAAGCAGAGCCTGCAGTCGCGATGGAAGCCACAAGGGCTGCCTTCAGGACGAATCCGGTCTTAATTGTTGATTGTTTCAATAAGCAGTTCATGTCGTATTCTCCGTGAGAGAGGGGTGAAAGAGTGGTTTTCGAAAAAACCTCCTAATGAGGGGAACAGTTGCAAGGCACGCCAACGAGGCGTGCCGCGAAAATCATCTTGTGGGCAATTCAACCGGTTGTTGGGGGGCAGCGATGAATACGCGAATGTGGTCATCGCCTGGGTTCTTCGCGTTTAAATTAAATTCGATTGTCTTACGGTCCGGATGGAGCAATAACCAGTCGCCGACACCGTCTGCTGCTTTGTTCGTGCCCTCCAGCAGGGCCGACGGCATATCTGCAATTTTGATCGTCTGGTCCGGCAATTTCGAAGCAAACGCGTTCCAGTCCGCAGGCTCTGTCATCACACCGAGGATCGGTCCATCGAAACGCAGACGGCCCTGTACCGAGACTTCCTCGGAAATCGCGCTTGCGCGGATGACATAAGACCGAACCACCATTCCCGCTGGAAGCACGCCGCCGGGTAGGTCTCTCGTGCGGAACTTGTCATACCGACCGGGCTCTTTGAAGGAGACCTCGATATCGCTAGATAGCACCAGCCGGTCGAACTCGGTGATCACAAACGCGTGTGTATCGCTCATATAGTCCGTGCTGCCTAGAAGCTTGGGCCGACTAGTTACGATGGATAATTGTTCGGACCACTCTTCAATCCCAGCGTTGCGAGCAACGAGATCGTTAAAGACCCCTTCGTCTGTAACTGGTTGTAGCGTCTGCTCGCCGGCCGAACTCACCGCGATCGAGTCGCCCCTTTCAAGGACTCGGGGCTGCGTACCAATGCGGCTAGGTACTGCAATCTCGACTGATCCTTCAAAGACCTCAGCAAACACATTGCCATCCAATCCGACCATGACACCGAATCGTGTGCCAAGATCGCTGACATCCATCTGCGGGGTACGGACAAGAAACCCTTTCGACTCCGCCGTTTCACAGATGCCCACAAGCTTTCCTTGATGCAGCGATACCGCATTTTTGCTATAGGTCATCTCGATCTTTGCTGGGGACTGAATGATGGCAATCGAACCCCGCAAGGTTGTGATTTCAGCAGAGCCCTTGATCAGTTCGAGTCGTTGGCCCGCAAAAAGGTCTTCTCCCGGCCGACGGCCCCAGACCGCGTCGTGCTCGGCGGTGAGGGTGGCAACAACCGGCGGGGTGATCGGGCCGTCAGGTGTGGTATTGGTATCGCCCGACACGTTGGGTTGATCGTTTTGATTCGCGACCTGCTCGGGTGTTTCAGGGCCACTCAACAGCACGATGGCCAGCACGGCACCCAGCAACAGCGCGGCGGCCGTGGCCAGCATCGCGACGCGCTTCGGCGTGAAGGTGTGCTTGAGCACGTACGTCAAGGCGGAGACGTAATGCTGCCGAGTCAACGCGTCTGGCGACTCAGGCCGCGTCGGTGGGGGCAGCGGCGGCAGCAAGTCTAGTTCCGGCACGGACTGGACCGCGCCCAGGCGAACCCCCGCCGACGAACGCTCGTTATGCAGTTGGTCGGCGATTTGGCTGTGGATAAAAGACAGCTCTACGAGGCGCTGCCAGTGTTCGGGCGACGCGTCAAGCCAGGCACGCAGCCCGGCCTGCTCTTCGTCGGGCAGGTTGCCATCGAGCAGGTCCAGGATCGCCTCGTCACGATCGTGGGTCGGGTGCTTGCTCATGGGCCCACCCCCGGGTTCTGCTCGGCGACCTTGCGTTTCACGCAGTCCGCGAGCGCCTGGCGGATCCGGTGCAGCATGACGCGGGCCGTACCGGCGTTGATGCGCAGCGCGTCGGCGACCTCGGCGGGCTTGGCATCGTCGATGTAACGCAGGTCCAGCGCGGCGCGCTCCCGCTTGCCCAGCGACTGCATGCAGTCGGCCAGGGCGGCTTTCATGTCGTCGAGCCGGTCGTCCTGCCTGGCGTAGGCCCCGGCGAGGCGGTTGATCGCGTCGTTGTCGAAGACGTGCCGGTCCCTGCCGTGCCTGCGGAGGTAGTCGATGACCTTGAACCGCGCGACGCCGAGCACCCACGGGCCAAAAGGCTTATCGAGGTCATACGTATCGATCGCCTCGACCGCGGCCTTGGCGACCTCCTGCACGACATCCTGGGCGTCCGAATAGTGGTGGATGAACGCGCCGACGAAGCCCGTGACCTTGGGCTGGGCATCGGCCCAGAGCACGGTCAGCCGCTTGAGCTTGTCGATCTGTGCGTCGTGAGAGGACATCTGCGACCTGAAAAAGAGAAGGAGGCCAAGAGGGTGTTCGCAGGTCCTCTCTCAATCGTTACAGAAAATGGGCGGTAAATCGAGAAATGCGGAGCCAGCAGCAAAACCCCTGCCAGGACGGGCAAGGGGTATTGGGCGGTTGTGATTGGACAAAAATCAATCAGGGCCGCTCGTACGCCGGCGAGTCGAGCCAGGAGCCGTACCGCAGCCAGTGAGTGTTCGCGGCGGCCACACCCCTTTGAGCATTGATGCGGAGACGGATCGCATCGGACCCTAGTTTTTCTATCGCGTCACCGCTCCACTGGGATCTCGTCCTTGCACCACATCCGCGACCACTTTGTCTTGTTGAAGGGCCCGCCGGAGATCCGGCCCTTGTAGTCGACCACCTCCACGTGGCCGTCGGCCATGGCCGCGTTCGAGTTGCCCGAGGCGAGCGGGTCGTCCGCGCTGTGGTACAGGCCGCTGACCGGGGGGTTCAGAGATGTGGCCGTGTTGTGGAACGAGCCGAACTGATCGTAGTCGAACGGCTGGAGCCGGAACAAGGCGTCGTTCATGCCCCGGCCGTTGAACGTGTTCCATCCGTTGACCGCGAAGGTGTTCTCCTCGACAAAGAGCGCGAAGTCGGATGGGCGACGCACCGTTTCGACCTGCTCCTCTTCGGTCCAGCCCTTGTCGGACCACTCCTTCGCGGCCGAGACGCCGGCCTCGCCGTTCTGGACATAGCTGCGCACCATGGTCGGGTTGGTCCACCAGTCCTGCTTAGGCAGCTTGTCGACCGCGACCGGGCAGACAAAGGCTTCCAACACGCCGTGGTACTCAAAGAGGGTGCCCTCCTCGATGTTGCGGGAGACAGTGGGGTCGAGCTGCTGCCCGATGCCGCCGGGGCCCGTTGGGACGGGCGTACCATCGGGGTACCGGTCCTTGCCCCAGACCCATTCAGTAGAAATCGTGTACTGGCCATCGTTGTCGGCGGTATAGGCGTACTGGGCCTGCGCGATGCTGCGTAGGTTGGCCTGGCAGACCGAGGTCTTTGCCGCCTCACGCGCTTTGCCGAGTGCGGGGAGCAGGATCGCGATCAGCAGCGCGATGATGGAGACGACGACCAGCAGTTCGATAAGGGTGAAGGCTTTACGCATAGAGAATTCCAGTGAAGAGACAGGCAGGAGCGGTGTAGCGGGAGACGCATTAAAAGCCGTGCGCCCCTTTCAGAGCGCATCGCCTTGAAGGAGAATCAAGCGTTAGCCACGCCGACGCCGCGGAACGATGAGCACGCCGCCTAAACCAAGCAGCGCTAACGAGCCGGGCTCGGGGACGATGGTGATGACCTCGGACAGCCCGTAGACGTAGTTGGTGTCGCCGGGTGACCGTCGCTGAGATGAGCCGTCATTCAGCCAGCCACCATCCGAATCGAGCACATTCCCTCGGAGGGCTTCCCCGCTGTTACCCAGCGGGTGGGCCGGGTGGGCGGTGCCATCGGAGAGAGAGCCGGTCCACACGAACCGGGCCTGACCGCTTACCGCAAATACGTCTCCGTCCTCGTCATAATTGATAGGGTTGTCGATGCTACCGTCCCACATGTCGGCCGCGTCGTCGGCAACCTTTGCGCCGTTTAGGTTGTAGACCAGCCCCGAGACAACCGCGTGGTCCCTGGCGTTAAGCGTCTCAGGCGAGACCGCGTCTTCGGTGGTGATCGAGACAATTGCCTTCCACTCTAGCCCGCCCAAACCGGTGATCGTCGAGCCATCCGCGGCGGTGTTGACCAAGCCGTCCCAGAACGCGACGACAGTCGCTGCGTCCGGCCCGTCCGGTTCTGTTGTGCGTCTAGTCGTGCTGCGCGTTGCGAAGACCAGCTGGAACGAATCGCCTTCCGTTAAGCCCGCGACATTCAATGGATCGGATTCGAGGATAGTCGCGGCGTTGGCCGTTTTAGCGACGACAACGGTGCATGCAGCGAGTGCAGCCAATAAAGCTTTAGTGTGATTCTTCATATCAGTTCTCCTGTAAGAAATAGGGATCATTCAAACGTTCGCTGCCAACGGCAACACACCGTGGCAAAACTATTCGCATCCGCATCAGTCCTGAGTAGCCTCCGGGACGAGTGTGACCGCAACCGAGTCCATCTGAGACCGACTGGAGATTGGGGTGTTCGAGTTGTCGATCGTGACCGTGATTGCGCCGCCCTCGGGAACGATCACGGACGATCTAATACGCAGGAACTGGATAAGACCGGTCTTGGAGTGGCGGCGGATGTTGTCCGCAAAAGCCGGACCTGTATCGGCCGACGGGGTCGCAGACTGATCGACGAGCACCTCGACACCATTGACGGTGTAGCGGATCGCGTTGCCCCCGCTCCTATCCCACGCCGTGGCAACGTCGTATCGGCCCGCAGGCAGGTTCGAGAACGCCCACACCCCGGTCGCGGTGGCGGGCTGCCCGGCCCCCGCGCCGCTGGTGTGGCGCTGGACAAAGCCGTAGGCGTTGCCACCAACAACGGTGCGATCAAACCCGCTGTTGTCAACGGTGCAAGTGACTTCGTTGCCGGCATAGGTGGTCGTCCCGGGAGGTTCGGAAGTCGTGATCAACCACTCGGTGCCATTGAGATCCGTATCGACCACCGTGTTTTGGAACAAACCACCAAAGACCGACTCGCGTCGGATCGCGGCGAAGCGGTCCGTGTCATGAGAGATGCTCTCGATCTCGCGGCTGGCTTCAGACGTACGAGCCGACTGGCTGGCAACGAGAGTAACGCGCTTGATGTCGGCAAGCGCTTCGGGGTGGGCCGCCTGGACTTCGCCCTCAAAGACGTGGACCTCGGTAGCCTTAAGTTCAGCATCGACGCCGAAGCGTGTGCCCAGATCGGTAATGTCCATGTGAGGCGTACGGACAAGGAACCCCTTCGAGGACGGGGCCTCGCAAATACCCAGGAGCCTGCCGCTTTGAAGACGCAGCGCGTTGTCGTGGTCGATCAGCTCGATCGTGGCCGGCGCTTCGAGGATCGCGATCGCGCCGCGCTGGGTCGTGATCGTCGCGAAGCCTTGGTTCAGCGTGAAACGGTCGCCAGCCCGCAGTAGCGACCCGGGTACTAAAGCACCCTCCGCCGAGCCAGACCACAAGGCGTTGCGCGTATCGGTCAGTGTGGCGACCACGGGCTTTGCGTTCTGCGTAGTCGGCGTGCCTGTTATTTCAGGGGGCGGCTCGGTTTCATCGGGACCGCTCAGCAAAGACAGGGATAGCACCGCGCCCAACACGAGCACCGCGGCGACCGAGCTGATTAAGACCCGGTGTTTCTTTACCTGGCTACGCAGCAGGTAAGACACTGCCGAGGCGGTCGCGCGGAGGGTCAAGCCGTCGGCCTGATGCTTCGTTGTCGAGGGATCGGCTTCCCATTCAAACTTTGGGTAACGCACGACCGGTGCGTCCTCTTCGGTTTGACGCAACGCCAGGAGGATGTCTTCCGAATCTACTTCTGCCAGACGATCGTTACCAGCCTGTTCGGCTTGGCGGGTGTGCACCGTCTCGAGGTGGCCCTGCAGGTTCATGAGTTCGAGGTACAGCCGACGCAGCCGCGGGTCCTGCAATAGGGACTGCAGTTCCACGACATCATCCGGGCTCGGCGTGTCGAGCCGGGTCCGCACGATCAGCTCGATGAGCCGGGTTTCGGGGGCCTGCCGGTTCATACGGACGCCCCTCCCCGCGTGACCCGGCGGATACAGATCAGCAGCCGCGCATAGATCCGTTGCAGGCGACGGCTGACCGTTGCGCTGGAGAGCTCAAGGGATTCCGCGATCGCGTTGCCGGTCTTATTCAGTTCAAATCGCTGCCGAAGGAGCTCGCGGTCCTCGCTGGGCACGCGGGCCAGGCATCGCTCTAGTGCGTCGAGTTCGGGCAGCTCCTGCTTCGCCTGCATGTCCTCGAGCGTGTTGGAGAGCTGGTCCACGATCGCCGCGTCAAACACCAGCTTGCTGCGCTTGTGGTTGCGGAGGTAGCTGAGCAACTCGTACTTCGCGATCGCCAAGAGCCAGGGCTCGAACGGCCGGGCGGCGTCGTAGGCCGCGAGCTGCTCCCACGCCTTCGCCGCGGTCTCCTGCGTCAGGTCATCCACATCCGCCTTTCGGAACACGAATGTGCGGAAGTAAAGCGTCAGCTTGGGCTGGTGCTGGACAAGCAATTTTGCAAACTCGCGCTCTGGCAAATTAGAGGATGGCTGGATCATGTTGAACGAGATGAACTGAGAAGAAAGGAACCACGCTCCTTCTTACTTAGTTAGCCACAATACGAATCAGAATTGCAGGGAAATCTGAAAAATAATGACAATGGATTAGCCGTATTCACGATATGACGAGTCAGCAGTGGGGCTAAGCGTCACCGCACGCCTGTGGCTAGGCTGGCCCCGGCCCGCGCATTTTTCTTGGAACCAGCCCGCTGGCTATGCGTCTCAAAGCGGGACGGGGTTGCCATGACCCGGCTTTCCTACCTTGAAACGAGGACTTGGCCATGCTGAAACTGACCAACCGATCGCTCCTGCTGGCCGGCGTTATGACCATGACGCTGGGCATCACCACCGCCGCTCAAAGCGAAACCGAGATCGAGCACGGCGCCCCCGCTATCGACCTGACCGCCGACATGCGTGGCAAGGCCGGGCCCGCCCCGACCGAGGGCCCCCGGCTCGTCGTGGAAGAACAGCCCGAGACCATCCAGGTCATCCATCCGCACGACCCGCTCGCAGACCCGCCCGGCGCAGACCCCGAACCCAAGCCCAACCCCGAGGCCGCCTCCGCCCCGCTCATCCAGATCGCGATCCTGCTCGACACCTCCAACTCCATGGACGGGCTCATCGACCAGGCTAAGGCCCAGCTCTGGATGATCGTCAACCGCTTCGCCAAGGCCCAGCGCGACGGCGTCGACCCGAACTTCCAGATCGCCCTCTTCCAATACGGCAACACCTCGCTACCCGCCGAGGAAGGCTACATCCAGCAGGTCGTCTCGTTCACCAGCGACCTGGACAAGGTCTCAGCGGCACTCTTCGCACTGACCACCAACGGCGGGGACGAGTACTGCGGCCAGGTCATGGACGAAGCGCTGACCCGCCTGCCCTGGTCGCCTAAGAGCAACGACTTCAAGGCGATCTATATCGCGGGCAACGAGCCGTTCACCCAGGGCAATGTCCACTACGTCGGCGTGTGCAAGCGTGCAAAAGACAAGGGCGTCCTCGTCAACACGATCCACTGCGGCAAGCACCAGGCCGGCGTCGCAGGCAAGTGGCAGCACGGCGCCCACCTCGCCGGCGGCAGCTTCATGACCATCAACCAGGACCGCTCGCTCGTGACACCCGCCGCGCCACAGGACGACGAACTGGCCAGGCTCAACACAGAGCTAAACGGCACCTACCTGCACTACGGCAAGAAGGGCGAAGTTCTGCATCGGCAGCAGCAGGAGCTCGACGAAGCCAACACCAAGCTCTCCGCCGACGCCGGCGCCCAACGCGCGGAGGCCAAGGCCAGCGGGCTCTACCTCAACGCGCACTGGGACCTGATCGATGCACAAAAAGAAAAAGACTTCGACCTGTCTAAGGTCTCGAACGAAGAGCTGCCCAAAGCGATGCGCGATATGACGCTCGAGGAGAAGCAGACCCACATCGAGAAGATGGCCTCGCAGCGCAAGGCGATCCAAAGCAAGATTAAGTCACTCGCCGCTGAGCGCGAAAAGCACATCGCCATCGAACGCCGTAAGGCCGCAGATAAGGAAGGCGAGACGCTGGGCGAAGCAATCAACAAGACAATCGATGAACAGCTTGAAGCTCGGGGCTACGAGGTCGAAGACGAGGCGCCGCCGAAGGCGGAAGAGCCCGAAGCCGAAGTAGAGAAAAAAGTCGAAGGGAAGTAATCAAGCAAAACTCAACTCCTTCAAGGACCGCCCTGATCGCTCGTCGGTCGGGGCGGTTTTCGTGTATCGGTGCGCGTATTGACGCTGTATACCACGGGGAATGACAACGTCTCTCGGTAGAATGACGGGCCAGCCGATTCAAGTCCTGCCGAGAGATGCTATGCGATTGATCAAGCTTGCCTGCCTGCTGCTGACTTGCCTCGCCGTGACCGCGAACCCCACGCTCGCGGAAGAAGCGGACGCCAGCCAGCCGCCCAACATCGTCTTCATCTTTACGGATGACCACGCGGTCAACGCAGTCGGGGCCTATGACAGCTACCTCAAGGACGTCGTCCGCACGCCAAACCTCGACCAGCTCGCAAAAGACGGCATGCTGTTTAAGCGCTGCATGGTCACGAACTCGATCTGTGGCCCGATGCGGGCCGTGATCCAGACCGGTAAGTACTCGCACCTTAACGGGTTCTACCGCAACAGCACGCCCTTCAACGGCTCGCAGCAGACCTTCCCAAAGCTCCTCCAGAAGGCCGGCTACCAGACCGCGCTCATCGGCAAATGGCACCTCGGCAAAAAACAGGTCCCACAGGGGTTCAACTACTCCGAGGTCCTCATCGGCCAGGGCCCATACTACAACCCACCGATGCGCAAGGACGCGAACGGCAGCGGTGATGATGCGCAGCGCACCACCGAGGACCACCAGGGCTACACCACGGATGTCATCACAGACCTCACCCTCGACTGGCTCGAGAACGGACGCGACAAGTCCAAGCCCTTCATGCTCATGAGCCAGCACAAGGCACCGCACCGTGAGTGGAGCCCCAAGCCCGAGGTTTACAACGCGAACTGGAAAGACGTTGTGATCCCCGA
This sequence comes from Planctomycetota bacterium, assembly GCA_039188575.1. Classification (GTDB taxonomy): domain Bacteria; phylum Planctomycetota; class Phycisphaerae; order Phycisphaerales; family Phycisphaeraceae; genus JAHQVV01. The sequence goes on from JBCCYY010000012.1 coordinate 71,698, forward strand.
GCCCGTCAACCTGTTCGAGGAGTATGACGAGAAGTCGCCCAGGGCTGAGCAGCAGATGACCCTTGCCAAACACTTCCGCAAGGGCTACGACGACAAGGTCGATTGGATGCCCAGCAACCTCAATACGAAGCAGCAGATCGCGTACCTTTCGATGTTCGCCGAAGAGAACGCGGCATTTAAGGCAGCTCTGCCCAACATGTCCGAGGAGGACCGAATCCGCTGGGTGCACCAGCGTTACGTCAAGACCTACCTCGCGTCGGTCGAGTCGGTCGACATCAACATCGGCCGCGTGCTCAAGTACCTCGAAGACAACGGCCTTGCCGACAACACGATCGTCATCTACAGCTCCGACCAGGGCTTCTACCTCGGCGAGCACGGCTGGTACGACAAACGCTGGGCCTACCAGGAATCTCTGCTCACCCCGCTGATCGTGCGCTGGCCTGGCAAAATCAAGCCCGGCAGTGTCAGTGGCGACATCGTCTCGCCGCTCGACTTCGCGCAAACGTTCCTCGACCTCGCCGGCGTCGAGCAGCCCGATGACATGCAGGGCCGGTCGCTCGTGCCTGTCTTCAAGGGCAACACCCCCAAAGACTGGCGGAAGAGCCACTACTACCACTACTACGAGTGGCCCGGCTGGCACGCGGTCAGCCGGCACTACGCGGTGGCGACCTCCCGCTACAAGCTGATCTGCTTCTACCAGCCGGAGAACGATGAGAAGCGGTGGGAGCTGATCGACCTCGTGGTCGACCCACACGAGATGCAGAACTTCTACGGCGACCGGGCCTACGCAGATGTGCAAGCAGAGCTGCACGCCGAGCTCGAACGCCTGCGCGAGTACTACAGAGTCCCTGCCGTGGACCCGGCCAACCTCAGTCACGGCCAGAACAAGCACTGATCGGCATCATCAGAACACAAAGCGCAAGCGAGCGCCCCATGAATTCTGTAAATTTGATGCCACGCGCTGACGCTTCGTGCTCTGACAACACAAGAATATTATTAGAAAGACACGACATGACTACCCTCTCCCGAGCCTGCTCGCTTGTCCTCTGCCTCTTCACACTAGCTGCGCCTGCGCTGGCGGAAGACAACAATACCCAGCCGCCCAACATCGTGTTCATCTTCTCAGACGACCACGCGTTCCAGGCGGTCGGGGCGTACGACAGCTACCTCAAGGACGTGGTCCGCACGCCCAACCTCGACAAACTTGCCAGCGAGGGCATGCTGTTTAAGAACTGCCTGGTAACGAATTCGATCTGCGGGCCGATGCGCGCGGTGATCCAGACAGGCAAGTACTCCCACCTCAACGGCTTCTTACGCAACGGCAACCGCTTCGACGCGATCAACCAGACCACCTTCCCCAAGATGCTGCAGCAGGCCGGCTACCAGACCGCGGTCATCGGCAAGTGGCACCTCGGCGAACACCAAGCGCCGCAGGGCTACAACTACTCGGAGGTCCTCATCGGTCAGGGCCCGTACTACAACCCGCCCATGCTCAAGGACAGCAACGGCACGGGTGACAACAGCAAGCGAACGCGTGAAAATCACACCGGCTACACCACCGACATCATCACGGACCTCACCCTCGACTGGCTCGAGAACGGACGCGACAAGTCCAAGCCCTTTATGCTGATGTCGCAGCACAAGGCCCCCCACCGCGAGTGGGACCCGGACCCCAAGGTCTACAACAAACACTGGCGCGGCACGCAGATCCCCGAGCCCGCCACCCTCTTCGAGGACTACAGCAAGCGCGTTAAGCCCCGCGGCGACTCGGAGATGTCCCTCGCCAATCACTTCCGCCCCGGGCCCGACGAAAAACGTAAGGGCTACGCACCACGCAACCTCAACGACGAGCAACGCGCTGCGTTCCTCGAGATGTTCGCGGAGGAGAACGAGGCCTTCGAAAAAGCCCTGCCCACGATGCCGGAAGAAGACCGCGTCCGTTGGGTCCATCAGCGGTACATGCGCACCTACCTCTCCTGTATCGAGTCGGTCGACAACAACGTCGGCAGGGTCCTCAAGTACCTTGAAGAAAACGACCTCATCGACAACACCATCGTGATCTACAGCTCCGACCAAGGCTTCTACCTCGGCGAGCACGGCTGGTACGACAAACGCTGGGCCTACGAGGAATCGCTCAAGACCCCGCTCATCGTCCGCTGGCCCGGCAAGGTCGCCCCCGGAAGTATCAACAGCGATCTCGTTACGCCACTGGACTTTGCGCAGACCTTCCTTGAGATCGCGGGCCTCGGACAACCCGCCGACATGCAGGGCCGGTCCCTCGTCCCGGTCCTCAAGGGCAATACCCCAGACGACTGGCGCACCAGCCACTACTACCACTACTACGAGTTCCCGTCTGTGCACCAGGTCAACCGCCACTACGCGGTGATCACCGAGCGCTACAAGCTGATCCGGTTCTACGCGATCCCCCACCCGGACCGACCCGGCCATAACGCGTGGGAACTGATCGACCTTGTGAAAGACCCGCTCGAGCAGAAGAACTTCTACAACGACCCCGCGTACGCCGAAGTGCAGGCAGAGCTGAAACAAGAGCTCGACCGCCTGCGCGAGAAGTACCAGGTCCCCGCGACCGACCCGGACCTCCGCAAAAAGGCGGGTTGAGCCGTTTAGCGGGAGACGCACAGGATCCCGCGCAAACCATCGTTAAGTTTGGCCATGCCCGCCGCCGCCGGGGGTATGAATTGTCAGAGTCTGGCCTTTATCGAGGTTTAGCGTGGCCTTGCTCCGCAGTTCGGTTGTGCTGCCCTGTTCGTCTGTCAAGGTGTTGAGTCCTGGTGCGCCAGCGCTGCCGCCTTGCAGGCCGTACGGCGCTGAAGTGCGTCGGTCGGTGAGGAGCGTGACCGTGGCGGGCGCATCGAACTGGTACGCGCGGGTCACGCCATCGCCGCCGGTGTATTGGCCCGCCCCACCGCTGCCTTTGCGGATGGCGTACCGCGTGATGAGTACCGGGTAGGCGTGCTCGAACGCCTCAATCGGGGTGTTCAGCGTGTTGGTCATGTGCGTATGCAACGCGCTAGCGCCGTCACTACCCGGCGAGGCACCGACGCCGCCGGCCAGCGTCTCGTAGTACGCAAATGCCCGCCCCTCCTTACCCGGGCGCATATCCACCCCGCCGAAGGTCAAGTTGTTCATCGAACCGCACGACGCGGCCGGCACGCGATCGGGCAGCACCTTCGCCAGCGCGCCAAACACCACATCCACCAGCCGCTGGCTCGTCTCGACGTTGCCGCCCGCGACCGGCGCGGGGTACGCCGCATCGACGACCGAGCCCGCGCGCGTCAGTACCTCGATCGGCCGCATCACCCCGGCGTTGCTGGGCAGGTCCGCGGGCAACAAGCAGCGGCAGCAGTAGTTCACGGCCGACAGCGCGATCGCCCGCACCGCATTCACCGGGCCGGCGACCTGGTCGGCGCTGCCCGTGAAATCAAGGCAGGCCTTATCGCCATCGATCCGTAGCGTGCAAGACAGCTTGATATCCACCGCGCCGAAGCCGTCGTCATCCAACACATCCTCAAACGCGTAAACGCCGTCAGGCAAAGACTCGACCAAGTGCCGCACGATCCGCTCGGTATACGCGATCAGGTCGTTGCCACGCTGTGTCAGTACGGCGAGCCCATAACGCGCGGCCATCGTTTGCAAGCGCTCCGCCCCAACACGCAGTGCAGCGAGTTGGGCCTGCAGGTCCCCCCGCCGCTCGTCAGGCGTCCGCGAGCTATTGGCGATCCAGTCGACCGCTTCATCATCCAGCACGCGCGGCGTGATCCGCAGGCCCTCGTCATCGATGTGCCGGCTGATTGGCAAAGACCCCGGGCTGATGCCGCCGACATCCGCGTGGTGCGCGCGGTTGGCCAGGTAGAACGCAGGACCCCCGGAAGGATCGACGCCCGGCAGATATAACGGCTGAACCACCGTGATGTCCGGCAGGTGTGTGCCGCCGGCGTAGGGGTCGTTGAGGACGTAGACCTTGCCGTTGCCCGCGGTTGATTTGGACGCCCAACCCTCACCCCGGCCCTCTCCCTGAGAGGGAGAGGGAGCCAAACCAAAAGCATCGATCACCGCGCGGACGGCCATGGGCGTCGAGCCGAGGTGCACGGGGATGTGCGCGGCCTGCGCGAGCATCTCGCCGTTGGCATCGAACAGCGCACAGGAGAAGTCCCGCCGCTCTTTGATGTTTGGCGAATACGCGCTGCGCATCAGCCGCTCGCCCATCTCTTCGGCGACGGACGCGAACAGGTGCCGAAAGACCTCGAGCTCGATGGCGTTGCCTTCAGGCATTGCGTATCCCCTTCTTCTGAAGCAGGATCTGGCCATCTGCGAATACGTGCATCTTCCAGCTTCGTGGAATCATGGTGGTTGCGGCATACTCTTCGATAACAGCCAATCCATGCAGATCGGCATCACGTCTTAGAAACTCGCGATCCGTACGGTTCCAAAATGATTTATGCCGTGTCGTGCTCAGGATCTCGATGTGGATGCCTGACCTAGGCTCAGACAAGCTGGGCTCTGACTCGTTGCCTGCCTGCGCATTCGGTACAGGGCCGAGCGCCTGAATACGTGCGGTCACCAATTCGATGGGCTTGCCTTTGGGTGCGTAGCCATAAAGCCGCTGGTGCTCATCGAGGAACCGATCGATCATGGGCTGATCGCCCTCGCAAGGCACGGTGATCTCATAAGACTGCCCCGCGAAGCGCAGGTCCAGGGCCGTGTACAGGGTCTGCGATGACGACCGGATACCATCGCGCGCCAGCGCCGCCGCCCCTTGCTCGTGCAGAAGACCGAGCGCTTGTTGAACGCCCGCGTCCTGTAGCGGGTCGGTATAGCGCCCGCCTTCACAATCAAATTGTGCGAGCACCGCGTGTGAAAACGCGTAGCGAGGGGGCGCGGCGAGCATCCCGAACGCGCTGAGCAGCCCGCCATACACCGGCACGAGTACGCGCGTCATACCAAGCAGGTCGGCCAGCCTGCACGCGTGCAATCCACCCGCCCCACCGAACGCGACAAGCGTGTACTCACGCGCATCGTGGCCGCGCTGGACGCTGATCCGTTGAATGGCACGCGCCATCGCCGCGTCTGCGACACGCAAGATCCCCTCGGCCGTCTCGACAACCGACATACTTAATCGCCCGGCGATCGAGCCGACTGCTTGTCGCGCCGCGCTCGCATCCACCGCTAGCGCATCGCCCAGTTGTCGGCCATCCCGCAGGTGGCCAAGCACCGCGTGGGCGTCGGTTACCGTTGCAATCGAAGGGTTTCTGCCTTGCTTGCCGTAGCACGCCGGGCCCGGGTCGGCACCCGCCGATTGAGGCCCGACCCGTAGCGCCCCGCCTTCATCGATCCACGCGATCGAACCGCCACCCGCGCCAACGGTGTGGATGTCGATTACGGGCAGGCGGATCGGCAGGCCGTTGATCGTGGTCTCGGTCGTGCGTGTCGGGCCGTGGTCGCATAGCGATACATCCGTGCTGGTCCCGCCCATGTCGAAGCCGATGACCCGCGACTCGCCCGCTTGTTGTGCCATCGCCCAAGCGCCGATCACCCCGCCCGCCGGGCCGGATACCACCGTCTCGACGGGTCGCTCGATCACCGCGCGTGGCGGCAGCGTCCCCCCGCCGCTGGCCATGATCCGCAGCTTGTTCTCGCCGAGCGCCTGATCCAGCGCACCGATGTACCGCGCCATCGCTGGCGCGACGGTGGCGTTCGCCGCGCACGTCGCAGCGCGCTCGTACTCGCGCATCTCCGGCAGCAGCTCGCTGGATACCGTCAGGTGCAACCCCGGAAGTGCCGCGCGGATCGCATCGGCCAACGCTTGCTCATGCGCGTCGTTGACATAGCTGTGCAGCAGGCAGATCACAACCGAGGCGACACCCATCTGCTTGAGCGCATCAACGACACAGTCGATCTCATGCTGCATCAGCGGCGTCAAGACAGTCCCATCATAGGCGATCCGCTCATTGACGCCGAGCGTGTGGTCGCGCGGGATCGGCGGGTCGGTGCGCTGGGGTGTGAGCGCATACAAATCCGGCCGACTCTGCCTGGCCAGCAAAAGCAGGTCCTCGAAGCCGGCGGTGGTGATCAATGCGACCGCGTCGGCCTTGCTTTCCAGGAGCGCGTTGGTCGCGACAGTCGAGCCATGCACGACCTGGCCGATAGTGGGTCGCTCGCCGGCCTGCGTTTCGTAGCGGTCCAGCAGTTTCTCGATCCCCTCCAGCACCGCCCGGCCGGGGTCATCGGGCGTGGACAGCACTTTGCAGTTCGACCGGACCGTGCCCGCCGGGTCGGCCAGCAACACATCTGTAAACGTCCCGCCGGTGTCGACACCAACGCGCCAACCATTTTGCTCGGGTTGATGAGCCACGGCGGCATGATAGCGATGGCTTGCAGGGGTTTAACGTCTGCGCCGGGCTTGCCTTAACCAAAATGAAGCGATGCAGGCACGCTCATCAAAAACACATTGACCCGGATTCACTTTTTGCACCGGTGGTTCGGCGTCATTTTGAACCATGTTTTCCACCGCGTGAACAACATGCGATGGAACAGGTCGGAGCCCTATAAACTGTTGCTAAAACAGCAGCTTTGAGCGTTCTACGATTTTTTTGTAAACAACTCAAGCAAACCGATTGACCGGTGCGATACACCTACATATAGTGGTCGAGCGTTTAGTTCCTACCGAATCTGGTAGGAAAGGTCAGAGGGAAGTCCGGTCTACGGCACGGGACTTGTTAGACAATCAGAGCTGATCCGACGCCAACAGGGAACCATCCTCCCCTGAGGCTATTTCGCGGGCTAGCCCTTGAATCATACGAACAAGTCCCTAAAATCCCTTTGCTGCCAAACGCTCGGGCACCGCCGCGCGGCGGTGCTGGTTCAGTTCGGTTTACAGGATTCGAGGTCAAACGTGATGACCAACCGATCGATGAAGGCTTGTTCAGGTTGGACCCGCTCGTCAGACAGCTGGCGGGCTTGTTTACGCGTGGCGGATCAGCCCGTGTTGGGGTCCTTGCTGCACACGCCGGCACCGACCGGTTAGACGACTGATGTCTTGGGCCCCGCCCGGGGCCACGCATTGTCGCGGCCCATGGCGGAGTCCATGCCGGTCGCGGTCAATCGCTGAATGACCTGACATATGAAGCCCTCTGAGGGCAACAAAACGGGGGCCTAGAGCGGAGCTTTGGGCCTCAGCGCGATCGGTCTGCCTGGTCGCCACAACGCACGGACGCCGGCAACGGCAAGCACAGACTCAAACCCCACCCCGGAGTAACGCCTTGACCCAGACCCCGACCAAACGACTGGCCCCCGACCTGACCGAGACCGAAGCACCGCTGCTCTCGCTGCAGGTCACCAAGCGGGACGGCCGAGTCGTCGAGTTCGAGCCGGCCCGCATCCAGCGCGCCATCGAAGCAGCCTTCGCCGCCGAGTACACCGACAAGACCAACACCCCGCTCTCCGACGAGCAGCGACGCCACATCGAGAACATCACCAGCATGGTGATCGCCGCCTGCTCCGAGCAGGACTCGACCGGCAGCGTGCTCGAAGTGGAAGGCGTCCAGGACGTCGTTGAAGAAAAGCTGATGCGCTCCGGCGAGTTCTCCGTCGCCCGCCGATACATCGTCTACCGACAGGAACGCAACCGCGCCCGCATACTCCGCATGGAGTCGGTGCAGCAGGCGTCAGACGTGACCGTCACCCGCAGTGATGGCAAGACCGAACCGCTGAACACCCACCTCGTCAAGCGGCGGATCTACGAGGCCTGCCACGGCCTGCCCGAATGCAAGCCCAACGAGCTGCTCCAAGAGCTCTATGCCAACCTCTACAACGGCATCACGACGACCGAGCTCGAAAAAGCCATGGTCATGATCGCCCGGCAGCACATCGAGAAGGAGCCGGCCTACAACACCGTCGCGACGCGGCTGGTCCTGAATATCGTCTACCGGCAGGCGCTCGGCGAGGTCCCCGCGAAGCAGGATTTTGAATCGGTCTACCTCAGTAGGTTCGAGCAGGCGCTCAAGGACGGTGTCGAGGCCGACCTGCTCGACCCCGAACTGCTCACCTACGACTTCGCCAAGCTCACCGCCGCGATGAAGCCCGAGCGCGATGAAAGCTTCGCCTACCTCGGCAGCCAGACGGTCTACGACCGCTACCTGATCCATATCAAGAAGCGCCGGATCGAGACACCGCAGTTCTTCTTCATGCGTGTGGCGATGGGCCTGGCGATCCAGGAAGACAAGGCCAAGCGTGAAGACTATGCGATCAAGTTCTACGAGCTGCTGTCGACCTTCCGCTTTGTCAGCGCGACACCGACGCTGTTTAACTCCGGCACCAAGCACCCGCAGCTGTCGTCCTGCTACCTGACCTCGGTGGATGACGACCTGGGCCACATCTTCAAGTGCGTTGGCGATAACGCGGCGCTGTCGAAATGGGCGGGCGGCCTGGGCAACGACTGGACGCGCGTCCGTGCGACCGGCGCCCACATCAAAGGGACCAATGGCGAGTCGCAGGGTGTCATCCCGTTCCTGAAGATCGTCAACGACACCGCAGTCGCCGTGAACCAGGGCGGCAAGCGCAAGGGCGCCGTGTGCTCGTACCTTGAATCCTGGCACCTCGATGTCGAAGAGTTCCTCGACCTGCGGAAGAACACCGGCGACGACCGGCGACGCACGCACGACATGCACACCGCCAACTGGATCCCCGACCTGTTCATGAAACGCGTCGCGGAGAAAGGTACCTGGACCCTGTTCTCGCCCAACGAGGTCCCCGAACTGCACGACCTCTATGGCGAGGCATTCGAAGCCAAGTACAACGAGTACGAAGAAAAGGCCCGTAACGGCGAGATGCACCAGCACCGCACGATCGAGGCGGTCGAGCTCTGGCGCAAGATGCTGTCCATGGTCTTCGAGACAGGCCACCCGTGGATCACGTTCAAGGACCCGAGCAACCTCCGCAGCCCGCAGGACCACACCGGCGTCGTCCACAACTCGAACCTCTGCACCGAGATCCTGCTCAACACGTCCAACAACGAGACCGCGGTCTGCAACCTCGGCTCGGTCAACCTCCGCATGCACACCACCCCGGAA